>NZ_MEFG01000017.1:0-74249 GCF_001724715.1 Sphingomonas sp. SCN 67-18 | reverse complement strand
CCGCCGATGCGGCCGTGGCGGCGCTGATGGGGTTGACGCCCGGCGCGACGATCCATGAGGCGGTGGGTTGCGAGGCGTGCGGCAATACCGGCTATCGCGGGCGGATCGGCGTGTTCGAAGCGGTGCGCATCGACGAGGCGATCCGTGCGATGATCAACGAGGGCGCGGACGAGGCGCGGATTGCCGAGCAGGCGTTTGCCCATGCGCCCAGCCTGGCCCAGTCCGCCCGCGCGCTGGTGCGCGGCGGCGTGACCACGGCGGAGGAGGCGGTCCGCATCTCGCGGCGCGAGTCCGCCGATGCCTGATTTCGATTATGTCGCGCTGGACACCGCCGGGCGGGAGAAGCGCGGCAGCATCCCCGCGCCAGACCAGTCCGCGGCGCGGGCGCTGCTGGAGCGGCGCAGTTTCTATGTCGTCAGCGTCGCGCCGGGCACGGGCGCGCGGGCCGCGCCCAAGGGGCGGCCGCTGCTCTCGCTTGGCGCGCGGCGGCTGAACGCCAAGCAGCTGACGTTGTTCACCCGCCAGCTCGCCACGCTGATCGAGGTCAGTCCGCTGGAGGAATCGCTCCGCACGGCGGCCCGGCAGAGCGAGCAGGACCATGTCCGCGCCATAGTGGGCGTAGTGCATTCCGGCGTGGTCGAGGGGCGGCGTATGTCCGAGGCGATGGCGCGCGAGCCGCGCAGCTTCCCCGCCCTTTACCGCGCCATGGTGAGCGCGGGTGAGAGTTCCGGCACATTGCCCGCCATATTGGCGCGGCTGGCCGACCTGCTGGAACGGCAGGCGCAGGTGCGCGGCAAGGTGACCACCGCCGTCGCCTATCCGGTGGTGCTGGCGGTGGTGGCGCTGTTCGTGGTCGCGGCGCTGATGATCTTCGTGGTCCCCAAGGTGGTGGAGCAGTTCGACACGGTGGGGCAGCAACTGCCGCTGCTGACGCGCATGGTGATCGGCCTGTCCGCCTTCCTGACCGGATGGTGGTGGGCGCTGCTGATCGGCCTGGCGGTGGCGGCGCTGATCGGCTGGCGGGCGCTGCGCGACCCCGCGATCAGGCTGCGTTTCGACCGGGCGCTGCTGCGGCTGCCGCTGATCGGGCGGCTGATCCGCGACCTCCACGCCGCACGCATGGCGCGGACGCTTTCCACCATGGTCGGCGCGCGGCTGCCGCTGGTGGAGGGGCTGACCCTTACCACCCAGACCATCCACAACCGCGCGTTGCGCGCGGCGTCCGAAAATATCGTCGATACGGTGCGCGGCGGCGGCAGCATATCCGGCGCGTTGCGGCGGGCGGGCGTGTTTCCGCCGCTGCTCGTCTATCTGGCGGCGAGCGGCGAGGCATCCGGGCGGCTCGACATGATGCTGGAGCGCGCGGCCGATTATCTGGAGCGCGAGTTCGACGGTTTCACCGCCACGGCGCTTTCGCTGCTGGAGCCCGCGATCATCGTGGTGATGGGCGGCATCGTCGCCACCATCGTGCTCTCCATCCTGCTTCCCATCCTCCAGCTCCAGACGCTGGCCGGCCAATGAGGTTTTCCATGACATATCCGGCATCGATCCGCCGCCCGCGCCCGAGGCGTTCCGCCGAAAACGGCTTCGTGCCCAACAAGCGTTCCGCCGAAAACGGCTTCACGCTGGTCGAGCTGATGGTGGTCATCGTCATCATCGGGCTGCTGGCGACCATCGTGGCGATCAACGTCATTCCGGCCGGGGACAAGGCCAATATCGAGAAGGCGAAGGCGGATGTCTCGCTGATCGAGCAGGCGCTGGAGATGTACCGGCTCGACAACCTGACCTATCCGAGCACCACCGACGGGCTGGCCGCGCTGGTTTCACCGCCCGCGTCACTGGCGCAGCCGCAGCGTTACCGCCGTGGCGGCTATATCAAGCGTCTGCCCGACGATCCGTGGGGGCGGGCTTATCTTTACGCCGCGCCTGGGCGCAGCGGGCCGTTCGACGTCTACACGCTGGGCGCGGACGGCAGGGAAGGCGGCGAGGCCGAAAATGCGGATATCGGCAACTGGCGCTGAGCCTCAGGGTCGCGTGCTTCACAGGCGTCCTGCCGAGCGCGGCTTCATGTCCTTGAAGCGTTCCGCCGAACACGGCTTCGACTCCTCTAGGCGTTCCGCCGAACACGGCTTCACGCTGATCGAACTCATGATCGTGGTGACGATCATCGGGTTGATGGCGGCCGTGGTGATGCTGGCCATGCCCGATCCGCGCGGCCGGCTGATCGACGAGGCGGAGCGTTTTGCGGCGCGCGCCCATGCCGCGCGCGACATGGCGATCATCGATGCGCGGCCGACCAGCATCCGCGTGACCGCGACCGGCTATGCCTTCGATACGCGCAGGGCCGGGGCGTGGACCCCGATCGACGTCAAGCCTTTCCTTGCCGATGTTTGGAGCGAGGGCACCGCCGCGCTGGTGGGGCGTGCGGGCGTGGACCGGGTGTCTTTCGACACGACCGGGCTGGCCAGTCAGCCGCTGACCGTGACGCTGGTGCGATCCGGCGAGACGCTGGCGGTGACGATCGGCCTCGACGGGGAGATCCGGGTCGGTGGGTGAGCGCGCCGCCTTGATAGACATAGGCGCGCGATCCGCCGAACGCGGCTTCGCGGGTTTGGGGCGTTCCGCCGAACACGGCTTCGTGTTTCTAAGACGTTCGGCCGAACACGGCTTCACGCTGATCGAGATGCTGGTTGCGCTGGCGGTGTTCAGTCTTGCCGCGCTGGCGCTGTTGCGGCTGGAGGGGGCGACGCTGGCCAGCACGGCGGCGCTCGACGACAAGCTGGTCGGGCAGATCGTGGCGCGGAACCTTGCGGTGGAGACGCTGACCGATCCGCTCGCGCCCACGCTGGGCGTGAGCGAGGGGGACAGCGAGAATGCGGGCCGGACCTGGCATTGGACCCGATCCAGCACGGCGGCGGGCGAGGGTGCGATCATCCGGGTGGACATCGCGGTGACCGACGATGCCCGTCAGCCGGTGGCGGCGCTGACCATTGTCAGGCCTGCATCATGAGGCGGGGTGGTGTTGGACATGGCTTTGAGTCGTCGAAGCGTTTCGCCGAACACGGCTTCGGGTCTTCCAGGCGTTCCTCCGAACGCGGCTTCACGCTGGTCGAACTGCTCGTGTCCCTGCTGATCTTCGGGATAATCGCGGCGGCGGGGGTTTCCTTGCTGGGGTTCAGTGTCACGGCGCAGGCGGCGGCGAGCGAGCGGCTGGGCGAGATGGCGACGGTGCGGCGGATGTCGGCTCTGTTGACCGCCGATCTGGCGCAGGCGGTGCCGCGCATCACGCGCAACGAGGCGGGCGATGCGACACCGGCCTTCATCGGCGGTGCGGGCGCGGCGGGTGAGCCGATGCTGGCTTTTGTGCGGGGCGGCTGGGCCAATCTGGACGAGCAGCCGCGCGCCAGCCTGCAGAAGGTGGAATATCGGCTGGACGGGCGGCGGCTGGAACGGCGCGGACACGCGATGCTGGACGGCGCGGCGGCGGGGGACCCGGCGGTGTTGTTTGACGATGTCGAGCGGATCGCGATGCGTTATCGCGACAAGGACGGCTGGCGCGATCGCTGGGACCCGGCCCGGCCGGACGCCATGCCGATTGCGGCAGAGATGATCGTGAAGCGCGCCGCGATGCCGGAATTGCGCCTGCTGTTCCTGGTGGGGACGCCGCGATGAGGCCGCGCCGGAGCGAACGGGGCGCGGCGCTGCTGACGGTGCTGCTGCTGGTGGCGGTGATGGCGATCCTTTCCGCCACGGCGCTGGAGAAATTGAGGATGTCGACGCGGCTGGCGGGCAATGCGCTGGCGCTTGATCAGGCGCGCGCCTTTGCGATGGCGGCGGAAACCGTTGCGCTGGGGCGGATCGACACGCTGATCGACGCCGATCCGGGGCGGACCACCCTGGCCGGCGGATGGAACGGCCGCCAGACCCGCCTGCCGCTGCCCGGCGGCATCGCGACGGTGCGGGTGACGGACGGGGGCAATTGCTTCAACCTGAACAGCGTGGTTTCCGGCCAGTCGGGCGGCGTGCTGGAAACCCGGCCCATGGGGGTGGCGCAGTTCGCCGCGCTGATGGAGGCGATCGGCATCGGCCGGGGGGATGCGGCGCGGATCGCGGCGTCGCTGGCCGACTGGATCGACAGCGACGACGTGCCGGGGCCGCTGGGCGCGGAGGATGCCGCCTATCGCGACCTGCCGACGCCTTATCGCACCGGCGGGACCTTGCTGGCGGACGTGAGCGAATTGCGGGCGGTGGCGGGGGTGACGGCCGATATCTACAAGCTGATCCGCCCGTGGACGTGCGCCCTGCCTGTCACGGATCTGTCACCGATCAACGTCAACACGCTGCTGCCGGAACAGGCACCGCTGTTCGTGATGCTGATGCCGGACCGGCTGACCCTTGACCGCGCGCGCCGGCTGCTGTCCGAACGGCCGGTGGACGGCTATGCCAGCCTTTACGAATTCTGGAAGCTGCCGGCGCTGGACGGGCTTGGCGCGCCGCCCGAGGTGAGCGAACAGACGACGATCAGGACGCGCTGGTTCGCGATGGAGATGCGGGTGGAACTTGGGGGTGCCGATCTGGACGAGAGCGCGCTGGTCGACGCCGGGATCGCGCCCGCGCGGCTGGTGCGGCGAAGCTGGGGAGAGGCGGGATGAGCGGCGGGGTGCTGATCCTCCATCTGCCGGACGGGCCGGGCGAGATCCGCAGTCAGCGGCTGGCGGAGGGACGGATCGTCGATGGGACGGAGGGGGTTGCGGGCGACCGGGTGGTGGCGATTGCCCCCGCCGAGGCGGTTGCGCTGCGCCGGGCCGAGATCGGCGCACTGGCGCCGGCGCAGGCGCGCGGCGCGGCCCGGCTGATCGCGGCCGAGCATAGCCTGACCCCGGCGGAGCAGCTGCATGTCGCGCTGGGTGCGGCGGCGGACGGGCAACGCCGGATGATCGGCGCGGTCGCCGCCGGGCGGATGGCGGCGTGGATGACGGCGCTGGCCGAGGCGGGCCATGACCCCGATGCGATCATCCCCGCACCGCTGCTGTTGCCGCAGCCGGAGCAGGGTTTTGTGCGGGGAGACATTGGCGGCCGGGCGGTGGTGCGCGGGGTGGAAAGCGGCTTTGCCGATGAGCCGGGCCTTGCCGATGCGCTGATCGGCGAGCAGGCGGTGGCCGTGGTGCAGGGCGAGAGCCTGATCGCGGCGATGCAGGCCGCGTGCGATGCGCCGCCGCTCGACCTGCGTCAGGGCCGCTTTGCGCGGAAACGGCACTGGCGGCCCGACCGCGCCGTGTTGCGGCGGCTGGGGCTGATCCTGCTTGCCTTGCTGGCCGTCACCCTGCTGATCCTTTTGACCCAGATCGTCCGTACCAACCTGGCCGCGGATGCGCTGGAGCAGCGGGCCGATGCGCTGGCGCGGACGGGGCTGCCGCGCGGCGTGGCGGCGCCCGATCCGCAGCGCCAGCTGGATATCCGCCTTGCCGGGTTGCGGGGCGGGGGGCTTGGCTTCTCAGCGATGGCGGGCAGCGTGTTCGCGGCGGTGCAGGCGGTGCCCAATGTCGAGCTTGGATCGGTGGATTTCGCGCCGGACGGGGTGCTGCGCGTGACCGTGCTGGCCCCCGGCGCGCCCGAGGCGGAGGCATTGCGCGCCCGCATCGTCCAATCCGGCCTCGATGTGGAGGCCAGCCCGTTCCAGAGCGAGGCGGGGCGGATTCGCGGGGAATTCCGGGTGAGCGCGCGATGATGGAGCGGCTGGGCAACTGGTGGACCGGGCGCAGCCGGCGCGAGCAATGGCTGCTGGGGGTGATGATCGCGCTGCTGGCGGCGGTGATGCTGTGGCTGGGCGTGTGGCGGCCGGTGGGCGGAGCGTTGAGCGCCGCGCGGGACCGCCATGACGCCGCCATGACCGCGCTGGCGCGGGTGGAAGCGCAGGTCGCCGCCGTGCGCGCGTTGAAGCGTGCGCCGCCGCCGCCGCTGGGCGCGCCGCTGGCTTCCATAGTCGGCGACAGTGCGGGCGAGGCGGGGTTCACCGCCGCCGGCGTAGTTCCGCAGGGGACCGGGCGTGTGGTCGTCACCATCGCGTCGGTGCGCCCGATTGCCTTTTTTGCGTGGATCGACGCGCTGACGCGGCGGGGCATCGTCATCGAGCGGCTGAGCAGCCGGGCCAATAGCGACCCGACCCTGACGGTCGAGGTGACGTTGGCGGAGCGCGGGGAGTGACGCGGGCGCGGCTGGCGGCGGTTCTGGCGGGCGGGGTGCTGCTGGCGGCGCTGTTGTTGCTGCCGTTGCGGCTGGTCGTGGACGGCGCGGGGCTGGCCGGGCGCGGGCTGGCGGCGCGGGCGGTGACGGGGAGCCTGTGGACCGGGCGGCTGCACGATGCCCGGATGGGCGGCGTGGCGCTGGGCGATCTGGATGCCGGATTGTCGCCGGTTCAGCTGCTGATCGGCCGGGTGCGAATCGATTTCTCGCGGGCCGGGGGCGGCGGCGACGGCTTCAAGGGCGCGCTGGGCGTCACCCGCGACAGTTTCGGCATCGACGATCTGACCGCCACCCTGCCGGTAGGCGACCGTTTTTCGCCGTTGCCGATTTCCACCGTCGCGCTGGACGATTTCAGCGTGCGCTTTTCCGGCGGGCGCTGCGTCAGCGGCGAGGGCGCGGTGCGGGCCACCCTGTCCGGCTCCGTCGCCGGACTGGCGCTGGCTCAAGGGCTTGGCGGCGTCGCGCGGTGCGACGGTGCGGCGCTGCTGCTGCCGCTGGTCGGCCAGTCCGGCATGGAACGGCTGGACCTGCGCCTGACGGCGGACGGGCGCTACCGGGCGGAACTCAACGTGCGTTCGGCCGACCCGGCGCTGGAGCGGCGACTGGTTTCGGCGGGTTTCGCGGCTGGCCCCGACGGGCACAGGCTGACGCTGTCCGGGCGGATTTGAGGCCATTCGCGTTCCTTTGCTTGACGCTGGGCACATGCCGACCTTATGTGCGCCCGCGGTTCCAAAGGCCGTCATGGCGATCGTAGTTCAATTGGTTAGAGCGCCGGCTTGTGATGCCGGAAGTTGCGGGTTCAAGTCCCGTCGATCGCCCCATTTTTTTAGTGCCGCCAAGGAATCATCGCGTGAGTGCCGCCTGGGATTATCCCGATTTCGACGACCATGAGGGCGTTCACCTGTATCGCGATGCCGCAAGCGGGCTGACCGCCGTCATCGCCCTGCATTCGACCAAGCTCGGCCCCGCCGCGGGTGGAACCCGTTTCTGGCATTATGCCGACAAGAGCGACGCGATCACCGATGCGCTGCGCCTTTCGCGCGGGATGAGCTACAAGAATGCGATGGCGGACCTGCCGCTGGGCGGTGGCAAGGCGGTGATCCTGGCCGATGCCGGGCGCACCAAGACGCCGGCCATGCTGCAGGCGTTCGGTCGCGCGGTCGATTCGCTCGGCGGCCATTATGTGACGGCGGAAGATGTCGGCATGTCGGTGGCGGACATGGTGGTCATCGCGCAGCAGACCCGTTTCGTATCCGGCCTGCCCGCCGTCGGCGCCGGGGTGGGCGGCGACCCCAGCCCCTATACGGCGATGGGCATCTATCTGGGCATCAAGGCGGCGGTGAAGCGCGCGCTGGGCAAGGACGCGCTGAAGGGCGTCCATGTGGCCGTGCAGGGCACCGGCAGCGTCGGCGGCGGGCTGGCGCGGTTGCTGGCTGGGGACGGCGCGCTGCTGACGCTGGCGGACGTCAACGGCGCACGCGCGCAGGCGCTGGCCGACGAGCTGGGCGCGACATGCGTGGCGACGGACGGGATCCTTTCCGTCGAGGCGGACGTGATCAGCCCCTGCGCGCTGGGCGCGGTGCTGAACGCGCAGACCATTCCCATGCTCAAGGCGCCGATCGTCGCCGGGGCGGCCAACAACCAGCTGGCGACCGACGAGGACGGCAGCCGGTTGCACGCGCGGGGCATTTTGTTTGCCCCCGATTATGTGATCAACGCGGGCGGCATCATCAACGTCGCGCTGGAATATATCGGCCAGGGGGACCGGGACGAGGTGGAGCGCCGCATCCGGCGCATTCCCGAGCGGCTGGAGCAGGTGTGGCGCGAAAGCGCGGAAACCGGCGATCCGGCGGCGCATGTCGCAGACCGGATCGCGCAACGGCTGATCGGCCGGGGCTGAGGCGGCGGCGGGAAGGGCGTTGCCAAACGGGGTGGCTGGGGTAAGAGCCGCATCAACGATGCATGTTTTCGCCAACCCGACTCGTTTTCTCTCCATCGCGCGGCCGGTGACGCCCTGGCTCGGCATAGGCGGGCTGGCCTTGATCGCGATCGGCATGGTGGCCGGGCTGTTCTATACCCCCGCCGATTATCTGCAGGGCGAGAGCGTGCGCATCCTCTACGTCCATGTGCCCGCCGCCTGGCTGGGCATGGCGGGGTGGACGGGGCTTGCCATCGCCAGCCTGACGCAACTGGTGTGGCGGCACCCGCTGGCCGGGGTGGCGGCGCGCGGCATTGCCGTGCCCGGTGCGCTGTTTACCGCCATCTGCCTGATGACCGGATCGATCTGGGGGCGGCCGACCTGGGGCACCTGGTGGGAGTGGGACGGGCGGATGACGTCCATGCTGGTGCTGCTGTTCCTTTATTTCGGCTATATCGCGCTTGCCAACGCCAGCGACGAGCGCACCAGCGTGAGCCGTGCGACCGCGATCTTCGGGCTGATCGGCGCGGTCAACGTGCCGATCATCAACCGTTCGGTGGTGTGGTGGAAATCGCTGCACCAGGGGCCGAGCATCACCCTGCAGGGATCGACCATCGACGGATCGATCCTGTGGCCGCTGGGTTTCACTGCCATCGGCTTCACCCTGCTGTTCGCCGCCATCGTGCTGATGCGGATGCGGGCGATACTGGCCGATGCGCGCGTCGAGGCGCGGCTGAAGAGGATGGCATCCGCATGAACCATTGGCCCTTCATCATCGCCGCCTATGCGGTGACCATTTCCGGCACGCTGGGCCTGCTGGTGTGGAGCCTGCGCGAGATGCGCCGGGCGGAGGCCGCTTCGGAGGCGCTGCGGCGCGAGAAATGAAGGCCAAGCATCAAAGACTGGCGCTGAGCCTGGCCGCCCTCGTCGCGCTGATCGGCGCGGGTTTGCTGGCGATGTCCGCCCTGAAGGACCAGGCGGCCTATTTCTATTCGCCGGCCGACCTGCAGAAGACGGCGGTGCCGCCGGGCAAGGCGATCCGCCTGGGCGGGATGGTGCAGGATAAGTCGATCACCCGCGACGCGGACGGGGTGACGATCCATTTCATCGTCGAGGACGGCCCGGCGACCACGCCGGTGCGGTTCAAGGGCATCGTGCCGGACCTGTTCAAGGAAAATTCCGGCGTTGTCGCGGAGGGCCGTTTTGCGACGGACGGGGTGTTCGTGGCGGATAATATCCTTGCCAAGCATGACGAACGCTATATGCCTCCTCAACTCGCGGGCGCGGAACATAAGACGGAGTCGCTTGCCCGATGATGGCTGAAGCCGGCCTTGCCGCATTGTGGCTGGCCGCCGCACTTTCCGCATTGCAGCTGATCCTGGGCGGCATTGCGCTCACCCCGGGGCGCTGGGGCATGGCGGTTCCCGTCCGTCCGCTGGCGATCGTGCAGGGGTTGCTGACCGCGCTGGCCTTTGCCTTGCTGGTCGGCCTGTTCGTCACGTCCGACATGTCGGTGAAGCTGGTGGCGGCGAACAGCCACACTGCAAAGCCGCTGCTCTACAAATTCGCCGGCACATGGGGAAACCATGAAGGGTCGATGCTGCTGTGGGTGACGACATTGGGCGTTGCCGGCGCGCTGGTGGCGATTTTTGAACGGCGGATCGCGGAGCGCACGCTGATCGCCACGCTGGCGGCGCAGGCGGCCATCGGCCTCGGCTTCTTCGCCTTCCTGCTTTTTTCGTCCAACCCGTTCGAGCGGCTGAACCCGGCGCCGATGGAAGGGAACGGGCTGAACCCGCTGTTGCAGGACCCCGGCCTCGCCTTTCATCCGCCGACGCTTTATTTCGGATATGTCGGCCTTTCCATCGCCTTTTCCTTCGCGGTCGGCGCGCTGGTGACGCGCGACGTGGGGGCGGCCTTTGCCCGCGCCATGCGGCCCTGGGTGCTGATATCGTGGATATTCCTGACCATCGGCATCGCGGCGGGCAGCTATTGGGCCTATTATGAGCTGGGTTGGGGCGGCTGGTGGTTCTGGGACCCGGTGGAAAATGCATCGCTGATGCCCTGGCTGGCGGCGACCGCGCTGCTCCATTCCGTGACCGTGCTGGCGACGCGCGACGGGCTGCGCGCATGGACGGTGATGCTGGCGGTGGTCGCTTTCTCCATGTCGATGGTCGGCACCTTCCTCGTCCGCTCCGGCATCTTGACCAGCGTGCACAGCTTTGCCGTCGATCCGCAGCGTGGCAGCTTCATCCTGGCGTTGCTCGCCCTTTACATCGGCGGGGCGTTGGCGCTGTTCGGACTGCGCGTCGGCACGGTGCGGGAGGGTTCGCAGTTCGAGCCGGTGAGCCGCGAGGGCGCGCTGGTGGTCAACAACCTGCTGCTTTCCGCGATTTTGGGCATCGTGCTGGTGGGCACGCTCTATCCGCTGGCGGTGGAGGCGGTGAGCGGCGAGAAATTGTCGGTCGGCCCGCCCTATTTCAACGCCGCCGCCGGGCCGGTGGCGCTGGTGATGGTGGCGATCATGGCGGCGGGGCCGCTGATGCGCTGGCGGCGGGACAAGGTGGCCGAGGTGTCGCGGCGCATTGCGCTGCCGATCCTGATCGCGGCGGTTGCGCTGCTGGCGGTCGTGCTGTTCGCGCCGCCGATCGGGCTGTTGCCGCTGCTGGGGCTGGTGCTGGCCTTCGGCGTCGGCGCGGCGAGCGTGGCGCCGCTGTGGAAGCGCAACCTGCGCCGCACGCCGATGTTCACATGGGGCATGGTGATCGCTCATTTCGGCGTGGCGGTAAGCCTGGCCGGCATGGCGAGCGAGAGCGCCTTCATCAAGGAATCGCTGGTCGCGGCGCGGCCCGGCGAGGTGCATTCGGTGGGGCCGTTCAACATCCGTTTCGACGGGGTGGAGCCGATTGCCGGGCCGAACTGGACCGCGCTGGAGGGCACGCTGGTCGCGCGGCGGGGCGACGGCAAGCCGTTCACCCTGCACCCGCAGGCGCGGACATTCTCGTCGCCGCCCACCGAGACGTCCGAAGCGTCCATCGTCACCCGGCTGGACGGGCAGCTCTATGTGGTGCTCGGCCGGTCCGACGAGCAGGGGCGCTGGCAGCTGAGGCTGTGGTGGAAGCCCTTCGTCACGCTGATCTGGGGCGGGGCGGCGCTGATCGCTTTCGGCGGGCTGCTGTCGCTGATCGGGCATTTGCGGCGTGAGCGGATTGCGCGCGACAAGGCGGTTTACGCATGAGGCACTGGATCCTCTGGGCGCCGCTGGGGCTGTTCCTGCTGTTTTTCGGGGTGGTGGCGAGCGGGCTGATCTCGCCCACGGACACGCAGATCACGTCGAAGATGATCGGCAAGCCGGTGCCGGCCTTTACCCTGGCCGCCGCCGTGCCGGAGCGGCCCGGGCTGAGCAGCGCGGCGCTGGCGCAGGGGAAACCGCGCCTGCTGAACGTCTTTGCTAGCTGGTGCATCCCCTGCATCGCCGAGGCGCCGGTGCTGATGGAGCTGAAGCGGCGCGGCGTGGTGATCGAGGGCGTGGCGATCCGCGACCGGCCGCAGGACCTGCAGCAATTCCTGAAGCGCAACGGCAACCCCTATGCGTCCATCGGCGCGGATCCGCAGTCGAGCGTGCAGTTCGCGCTGGGATCGTCCGGGGTGCCCGAAAGCTTCGTCGTCGACGGCAAGGGGATCATCCGCCACCAGCATATCGGCGACATCCGGCCGGAGCATATTCCCGGCATATTGGCGGCGATCGAGGCGGCGCGATGAGGGGGAGGAGCCTGCCGATCCTGCTGGCGATGGCGCTGGCGGCCCCGGCGCTGGCGGATTCGATGATGCCGGCGGCGGAATATGCCAACACGCAGCTGCCCGATGCCGCGCAGGAAGCGGAGGCGAGCGCGCTGATGCACACGCTGCGCTGCCTGGTGTGCCAGGGCCAGTCGATCGCCGATAGCGATGCGGAGATGGCGGGGGACATGCGCGCGCTGGTGCGGACGCGGATCGCGGCGGGCGAGAAGCCCGAGCATATCCGCGCCTGGCTGATCGAACGCTATGGCAATTGGGTGAGCTATGCGCCGCCGGTGGAGCCGGTGACATGGCCGTTATGGGCCGCGCCCGTCGCGCTTGTCGGCTTTGGCTGGTTGCTGGCGCGGGGACGGTTCCGGCGGAGGCGCGGCTGATGGGCTGGCTGATCATTCTGGTGCTGGCGGGGCTGAGCGCGCTGCTGCTCTGGCGGCTGGGCGGCTTGCCGCGGTCCGCGTTCGAGGCGGTGGCGGCCACGCTGCTGCTGGGCATTGCCGGCTATGCGCTGCAGGGCAGGCCCACGCTGCCCGACAGTCCGCGCGCGGCGCGGGTGGACCCCGGCGCGGTGGATGAGGAAGCGATCGCCCAGCGCAAGGGGATGGGCGAACGGTTCGGCAGCGCGCAGGCCTGGCTGATTGCCGCCGACGGCGCGATGCGGGCCGGCATGTCGCGCAGCGCGGTGACCTTCATCAAGAGCGGGCTGCGCGAGAACCCCGACAATGCGGACCTGTGGGTTGGCCTTGGCAATGCGCTGGTCGTCCATGCCGACGGCATGATGAGCCCCGCCGCGCAATATGCGTTCGGCAAGGCGGCGGAACTGTCGCCCGACCACCCCGGACCACCCTTTTTCACCGGCCTTGCCTATGCCCAGTCGGGCCAGATCGATCAGGCCCGGGCGATCTGGAGCGCGTTGCTGGCGCGGACCCCGCCCGATGCGCCGTGGCGCGCGGACCTGGAGGCGCGACTGGCGCAGATCGGCGCTGTCGCGCCCTAGCTGGGGTGGCGGTTCAATTTTGGCGGGCTGTGAGCGGGGCCCTTAAGCGGTTCCGGTGCAGGACGCCGCACGTCGGGTCGCAGACAATCGCCATTTTCGTTTCAGTGCGACTGCCCGGCGGGTGCGCTGCGCTTTCGGACTGTGGGCGCAAGTTCCTGCTGGAGGCGGATCAGCCGAGCGGCAGGCCCAGCGCCTCGGCGACGGCGGCATGGCGGATCTTGCCCGCCGCGACGTTCAGGCCGGTCGCCAGATAGGGATCGGCCGCCATCGCCGCCTCGGCGCCCAGCCGGGCCAGTTTGAGCACGAAGGGCAGGGTCGCGTTGTTGAGCGCAAAGGCGGAGGTGCGGGCGACCGCGCCCGGCATGTTGGCGACGCAATAATGGGTGACGCCGTCCACCTTGAAAACCGGATCGTCATGGGTGGTGGCGCGTGAGGTTTCGAAGCAGCCACCCTGATCGATCGCGATATCGACCAGCACCGCGCCGCGCTTCATGGTGGCCAGCATCGGCCGGGTGACGAGTTTCGGCGCGGCGGCGCCCGGCACCAGCACAGCGCCGATGACGAGGTGGGCGCGGGCGACCGCCGCCGCGATGGCGGCGCGCGAGGCATAGGCGGTCTTGATCTGGTTGCCGAACAGCATGTCGAGTTCCGCCAGCCGGGCGTTGTTGATGTCGTAGACGGTGACGTCCGCGCGCATCCCCACCGCGATCTGCGCCGCGTTAGCGCCCGCGACGCCGCCGCCCAATATGGCGATGCGGGCCGGGGCGACGCCGGGCACGCCGCCCAGCAGGATGCCGCGCCCGCCCTGTTCCTTTTCCAGATAATGCGCGCCGACCTGCACCGCCATGCGACCCGCCACTTCCGACATCGGCCGGAGCAGCGGCAGCGAGCCATCGCGCGCCGTGACCGTTTCATAGGCGATGCAGGTGGCGCCGGATTTCATCAGCCCCTCCGCCTGCGCCTTGTCCGGCGCGAGGTGGAGGTATGTGAAAAGGATGTGCTGCGGCTCCAGCAGGGCGATTTCGGAGGGCTGGGGCTCCTTCACCTTCACGATCATGTCCGACGCGGCGAACACATCTGCCGCGCTGGGGGCGATCCGCGCGCCCGCCGCGACATATTCCGCATCGTCGAAGTCGATTCCAGCGCCAGCCCGCGTCTCCACCGTCACCGCATGGCCGGCGGCGGTCAGCTCCGCCACCGAAGGTGGGGTCAGGCCGACGCGATATTCGTGATTCTTGATCTCCCGGGGGACGCCGACTCGCATGGGTTGCTCCATATTTTCCGCCGCCGGCTATACGCCCGGCGCGGATTGCTGTCGCTGTTGCCGCGCCTGACAGGTCGTGATAGTGCGCCGCCGGTTTGCTCCGGGGTAAAGGCGGTTCGTCCGTTATGTGTGTTTTCCTGCTGAAGAGCGGGCTACGGTTTCAGTGACCGAACCAGAGCAACCCGGTTCGGCTGAAGCGCGCCCTGCGGAGGACGTCCATCAGCGCGGCCATGGCGATCAGGCGATCGCCAAGCTGATCGTCGGC
Source organism: Sphingomonas sp. SCN 67-18 (assembly GCF_001724715.1). Classification (GTDB taxonomy): domain Bacteria; phylum Pseudomonadota; class Alphaproteobacteria; order Sphingomonadales; family Sphingomonadaceae; genus SCN-67-18. The sequence goes on along the minus strand of NZ_MEFG01000017.1, from coordinate 59,770 downwards.
GCGGTCGGCGTCGTCTTCGGCGATATCGGCACCAGCCCGATCTATGCCTTTCGCGAGACATTTGCCGGCCACCACCCGCTGACCCCGGACACCCTGCACATCTATGGCGTGCTGAGCCTGGTCTTCTGGTCGATGATGCTGGTGGTGACGATTAAATATGTCGGCATCATCATGCGGGCCGACAATAAGGGCGAGGGCGGCAGCCTGGCCCTGCTGGCGCTGATCAACCGCAAGAGCGAGGGCAAGGGGTGGACCCGCGGCATCGTGCTGCTGGGCGTGTTCGCGACCGCGCTTTTCTATGGCGACAGCATGATCACGCCCGCCATTTCCGTGCTGTCGGCGGTGGAGGGGCTGACCGTGGTGGAGGCGAGCTTCGCGCCGCTGGTGCTGCCGCTGGCCATCGGCATCCTCGTCGGCCTGTTCGCCATCCAGTCGCGCGGGACGGCCAAGGTGGGCCTGTTGTTCGGGCCGATCATGCTGACCTATTTCGTCGCCATCGGCGCGCTGGGCATGGTCCATATCGTCGCCCATCCCGGCATATTGGTGGCGTTGAACCCCTGGTATGCGATCCAGTTCTTCCTGGTCGACGATATCGCCGCCTTCCTGGCGATGGGATCGGTGGTGCTGGCGGTGACCGGGGCCGAGGCGCTTTATGCCGATATGGGCCATTTCGGCCGCAATCCCATCCGCATATCCTGGCTGTTCTTCGTGTTGCCGGCGCTGATGCTCAACTATCTGGGGCAGGGCGCGATGATCCTTGCCCAGACGCCCGAAATGGCGATGGAGACGATCAAGAACCCGTTCTTCATGCTGGCGCCGGAGGCGATCCGCCTGCCGCTCGTCATCCTTGCCACCATGGCGACGGTGATCGCCAGCCAGGCGGTGATCTCCGGCGCGTTCTCGGTGACCCAGCAGGCGATCCAGCTGGGCTTCATCCCGCGCCTCGCCATCACCCACACCAGCGCGCGGGCGGCCGGGCAGATCTACATTCCCGTCATCAACTGGACGCTGATGGTGATGGTGATGCTGCTGGTGCTCACTTTCCAGACATCGTCCAACCTGGCGGCGGCATATGGCATTGCGGTGACGGGGGCGATGCTGATCGACACCTGCCTGCTGGCGGTGGTGCTGTTCAGCCTGTGGCGCTGGAACCGTTATCTGGCCGGGCTGCTGCTGTTCATCTTCTTCGCGGTCGATTTCGCTTATTTTGCCGCCAACCTGACCAAGGTGCCGGACGGCGGCTGGTTTCCGCTGATGGTGGGGATCATCGCCTTCACGTTGCTGACGACATGGTCGAAGGGCCGCACGCTGATGATCGAGCGGATGCGCGAGGCGGCGATGCCGGTGTCGATCTTCATCGAATCCGCCGCCACATCCGCCACCCGCGTGCCCGGCACGGCGGTGTTCATGACATCGACGCCGGACGGGGTGCCCCATGCGCTGCTCCACAATCTGAAGCATAACAAGGTGCTGCACGAGCGGGTGATCCTGCTGACCGTGAAGATTGCCGACGAGCCGTTCGTGGAGCAGGAGACGCGCTGCGCGCTGGAGGATCTGGGGCGCGGATTCCACCGGCTCGTTATCCGATACGGCTTCATGCAGGAACCGGACGTGCCGGCGGCGCTGGTCCGCCTCACCGGGTGCGGCCCGCAGTTCAGGATGATGGACACCAGCTTCTTCCTGGCGCGCCAGACGCTGCTCACCGCCGCCCGGCCGGGCATGGCGGTGTGGCGGGAAAAGCTGTTCGCGTGGATGCTGCGCAACGCGGAAAGCGCGATGGAGTTTTTCCGCCTGCCCACCAACCGCGTGGTCGAGCTGGGCAGCCAGGTGGAGATATAGGGCGGCGCGGCCGGCCGGTCAGGCCAGCATGGTCCGGGCGGTTTCGATCAGTTTCCTGCGGCTTTCCTCATCGCCGTCGGCGCGGGGCGGCACCTGCATGGCGCGCTGCACGGCGGGGCGATCCCCGATGCGGGCATGCCATTCGGCAAGGCGCGGATAGGCGTTGAGGCTGAGCCCGGGCCAGGCGTGGGCAGCCACCCACGGCCAGCTTGCCATGTCCGCAATGCTGTAATCGTCCCCGGCCAGCCACGGCGCCTCGCCCAGCCGCTGTTCGAGCACGCCGAACAGGCGATAGCTTTCCCGCTGGTAGCGCTCGATGGCGGCGGGCAGGCGTTCCGGGAAATAGCGGGTGAAGACGTTCAACTGACCCATCATCGGGCCGAGGCCGCCCATCTGCCACATTAGCCACTGGACGGCGACGCTGCGCGCCTTTGCCTCGCCGGGCAGGAAGCGGCCATATTTCTCCGCCAGATAGAGCAGGATGGCGCCCGATTCGAACACCGCGAAATCGTCGGCGTCGCGGTCGACGATGGCGGGGATGCGGCCGTTGGGGTTGATCGCCAGGAATTCCGGTCGCTTCTGCGCCTGATCGGCAAGGTTCAGGATATGCGGCGTATAGGGGATGCCCGCTTCTTCCAGCAGGATGGCGACCTTGTAGCCATTGGGCGTGGCGGCGGTGTAGAAATCGATCATGGGGGCGCTCCGGCCTGTGCTTTTCGGTTGTTGCCCGATTACGCCACCGATCGCATGTTTTCTCAAGCGTTTGCGGCGAGAAGTTCCTTCAGCGGGGTTGCCGCGTCCGCCAGCGCCTCCGGTGCGATGGTGGCGCCCGCCAGCACCAGCGCGCGGCCCTGGACATAATCCTTGGTGGCGTTGACGCAATCCAGCGCGATCACCCTGCCGCCCTTCAGGTAGATGAGCGAGAAGGAGCGATTGGCGACATCGCCGCGCAGCACGGTGGCGTCGTAGCCCATGGAGAGGCCGACCGTCTGCAGGCGCAGATCATATTGGTTGGACCAGAACCAGGGCACTGCATCATAAGCCGTCAGATCCCCCAGGATCGCCTTGGCCGCGACATTGGCCTGATCATTGGCGTTCTGGACCGATTCGAGGCGGATATGCGCGCCGCCGGCGAAGCGGTTTTCATGCGCGGCGCAATCGCCGATGGCGAAGACGTCCGGCAGGCTGGTGCGGCAATGCGCGTCCACGTCCACCCCGTTGCCGCCCGCGGCGCCCGCCGCCAGCAAAGGCGCGATTTCCGGGATGATGCCGATGCCGACGATGGCGAGATCCGCCGGGACATGGCTGCCATCCGCCAGTTGCACGCCGGTGAGCCGGTTGCTCTCGACCGTGAAGCAGTCGACGCCGACGGACAGGCGCACGTCCACCCCATGATCGCGATGTTCCTGTTCGTAGAAGCGCGACAGCGGCTCGCCGGCGACTCGCGCGAGCACCCGGTCCAGCGCCTCGAACACGGTGACTTTCTTGCCCAGCTTGGTCAGCACCGCGGCCGCTTCAAGCCCGATATAGCCGCCGCCGACGACGGCGACGTTGGTCACCTTGTCCAGCGTGGCCATCATCCGGTCCACGTCCGCGCGCGTCCTGACGGCATGGACGTCCGCGCATTCCGCGCCGGGGCAGGGCAGCAGGCGCGGCGTGCCGCCGGTGGCCCAGACCAGCCGACCGTATCCAATCGTCTCGCCATCGCCCAGCGTGACGCTGTGGCCGGCGGGGTCGACCGCGCTCACCCGCTTGCCGAGCAGCAGGGTGACGTTGCGCTCATCCCAGAAGGCAAGGGGGCGGATGAGCAGGCGCTCGAACGCCTTCTCGCCGGCCAGATAATCCTTGGAAAGGGGCGGGCGCTCATAGGGCGCCTCGGGCTCGGCGCCGAGCAGGCCGATCGTTCCCTCGAACTTCAACTGCCGCAGCATGATGGCCGCCTGCGCACCGGCATGGCCGGCGCCCACGATCAAAACATCGTACCTGTCTGTCATTCCCGTCCCCGCATTTCGGATCCGCTCTGGCAGGAGAGGGGGGGCGTTGGCAAGCTAGCGTGCCTTGGTTGACCGAAATCCTGCCTATGCTTATAGGCCGCCCACCGCGAACGATCGCGAGGCCCATGGGGCGGAGTAGCTCAGCTGGTTAGAGCAGCGGAATCATAATCCGCGTGTCGGGGGTTCAAGTCCCTCCTCCGCTACCAACCTGTCCACATTATCGCAGGAGCTTGGCGGCATCGACCAGGCGCACGTCGTGCATCTGGTTCAGATAGGCTTCATAATATCCCTTGTGCGACGCGCCGACGATGGCGAGCAGGCGGGTGCCGGGGCGGCGGGCCAGCACGTCGCGGATATTGGCCACCATGCGCAGGTTGCGCGTCTCCCAATAGCCGACATAGCCGCGCCCGAACTGTTGCGGCGACGGTTCGGCGAGCGCGGCGCCGAAATCCGACCGATAGGCCAGCATCGGCGCGTCCGGGGCGTTGAGCGCGCGGTACATGTCGAGCAAGCCGCCCGGCCGTGCCAGGCCCTCGTCGAGCCGCTGGTCTTCCGCGCGGCGGGCCGCGGTCGCCGGGTTGTCCCATGCCCGGCCGATGGCGTCGGCATAGGCTTTCCGTTCGGCGGGATCGGCGCCCTCCGGCGTGTCGGCCGAGTGATCGTCGACGCTCCACAGCCGCTCCAGCCCCAGCCGCGCGGCGAGGGCGGCGGCGACCAGGCCGGTTTCGTTGCGGCGGCCCTTGAGCTTGTCCAGCGCGGCGGCCAGCTCGTCGTTCAGCCCGTCGCCCGCGCGCCGCTCGGCAAGCGGGAGCTGCAGCCATTGCACCAGCGCCGATCCGCGCTCGCCGGCCGCGAGGAAGATCGCTGCGAGATGCCGCCGCTCCGCCGGCGTCGGATCGTCCGGCAGCGCCGCGAGCAGCCTTTCGGCCTCGGCATTGGCGGCGGGCACATCCAGCCCCGTTGCACGTGCGGCGGGCGCCGGATCCGGGCAGTAATCGCGCACGGTTTCGGCATAGCGCGAGGGATAACGGCGCAGGCTGTCGCATTGCAGGCCGGACAGGTCTTCGGTCGCGATGGCCGCGGGCCGCCACGACGCCAGCCGGTCGAGCAGTGGCGCCAGCATTTCGGGGGCAAAGCTGTCGGCCAGGCCGGAAAGATGGGGCGTGCCGAGCACGAGCACTTCATTGGGCGCGCCGGACGGCGGACCCTTGAGCGTATCCGGATGGAAGGGCGGGCGATAATCCTGCGCCTGCGCGCCGCCGGTGGCGAGCAGCAGGCCGCCCATTATGAGGCCGATGAACGAGAGCGGCGAGCGACCGGCAAGACGGATCATCGAAACACCTCCAGAGACTGTGGAGGGCTGCGTTAGGCCAACTGTATTATATTAGCAATACACTATGGCTCCACCGCGCCTGCGACCCGGCGGCAACCCTTTCACCCGCAAGGACCGGGGGCGGCCATTGCGGGTGGTGGGGGCGGTCAACCGTAGGTGACGGTCATCTTGCGGCGGCGGCGCAGCGCGCTGCCCGTGAGGCCGAAGCCGGCGAGGAGCAGCGCCCATGTGGCGGGTTCAGGCACCGCATTGGTCGCTTCGCTGATCGCCAGCGAGAAATTTCCGGGCGTGGAGTTGACGCCGGTCAGCGCGAACGTGCCCGTCTTGAAGGTGGGAGCGGAGGTGGGACCGGTGAACAGCTGGTCGCCCCGGGCGAACAGGATGAGGCTGCCGAACTGGTTGTCGAGAATGCCGATGCCGCCCCCCGCTTCGCCCAGAAAGAAGGACAGGTGGCCGGCATTTGCCCATGCGGGGCTGGCCACATCTTCCAATGTGAATGCCATGCTGCCGAAAATATCGGGCAGCGGGCTGGAATCCAGTTGCCAGCTGGCCGTGTAATCGCCGGTGACCGAGAAGTTGTAGATTGCGGCTTGCGCATCGCTGGTAGCAAGGACGGTTGCGAAGGCAAGGACCATGTGAATTGGCCTCATCTTGTCTCTCCTGTACTGACAGCGAAGATTATACGCTTAGTCAAAGGACTTAGCAATCCATTAACCTGTTAATTAATTAAGCCTGTCGCGGCGTGAGCAATGTCGCCGGGGCGAGACGTTCATGTCTTGCTGAAAATCAAACCCCGCGGGTGAGCGTAGCTCTATTTGTCCGCACGCGCGGCCGTTCGACCGGCTCAGGAGGCAATACTGTTCCGATGCGGTGTCGCGCATTGCGCGATTTCGAGCGTGACGTGGCTGAGGCCCTTGAGGCCGGAGAGCCGAGCCCGGTAGGTCGCGGGAGAGAGCGGGTTACTGGCGACGAGGGCGACGATTGCCGCGTGTGCGCCGGGGCCGATCTGCCAGACATGCAGGTCGCTCACCTCGGCGTCGCCGTCCGCTTCTATCGCGCTGCGGATCGCTTCTATGCGGGCGGGATCGGCGGCGTCGACCAGGACGGCCCCGGTGTCGCGCATCAGGCCCCAGGACCAGCGGGCGATGACGAGCGCGCCGACGATGCCGACCGCCGGATCGAGCCAGACCCAGCCCAGATAGCGGCCGGCGAGCAGGGCGACGATGGCGAGGACGGAGGTGAGCGCGTCCGCCAGCACATGGAGATAGGCCGAGCGCAGATTATTGTCGTGGGCGTGCGGATGGGCGCTTTCGCGCGCATGGTCATGGTGGCGGTCGTGATCGTGGTCATGGCCGTGGTCATGATCGTCATCGTCATGCCCGTGATGATGATCGTGGCCGTGGCCCGAAAGCAGCCAGGCGCTGACGAGGTTCACGATCAGGCCGAGCACGGCGACCAGCGCGGCTTCCCCGAAGGCCACGGGGCCGGGGGTGATAAGCCTCGTCACAGATTCATAGGCGATGCCGATGGAGAAGGCCCCAAGCGCAAGGGCGGACGCGAAACCGGCGAGATCGCCGACCTTGCCGGTGCCGAAGGTGAAGCGGGGATCGCCCATGTGCCGCCGCGCATAGGCATAGGCGGCAGCCGCGATGGCGAGCGCGCCCGCATGGGTGGCCATGTGGAAACCGTCCGCCAGCAGCGCCATCGACCCGGTGAGGAAGCCGAAGACGATCTCGCCCACCATCATCACCAGGGTGAGCGCCACCACCATCAGCGTGCGGCGCTCGCTCGTTTCATGGCCGGCCGCCAGATAGACGTGGCGGTGGCGATGATCGGTAATGCTGTGATCGTTCATCGCCGACATGCTCCTGCAAGGCGAGGCGTTTGCCTGCTTCCCGTCGCGCCGAATTTGATCAAGTCCGAGCAATTTGAACAGGGGTTTGATGCGTGGCTGTGGGGCTGGCTGCGCCCGGGCGGAAGAAAATCGCCGCGCCGTGCCGTGCCTGTGGTCCGTCGCAATCGGGGCTTGACATGTTATATAGTAACATTGTCTAGCGCGTCGACATCTTCCCCGGAGTGCTCGATGACCCCTCATTCTCTTTTCGCCGCCATCCTGCTCGCCTCAGTCGCCATGCCCGCATTCGCGCAGGATGCAACGCCCCGGGACGCGCAAGGGGACCATCACAACGCCGCCGACGACACCATCGTCATCACCGCTCTCTCGCGCGACCGCGACGATTTTCTGGGCGGCGTATCCGTGTTGAGAGGGGCCGATCTGGCGGCGGCCAAGCGGCCTTCCATCGGCGAGACGCTGGCCAACCTGCCGGGGGTGAGCGCGACATCATTCGGTCCGTCGGCGTCGCGGCCTGTGCTGCGCGGGTTTCAGGGCGATCGGATTCGCGTGCTGATTGACGGGATCGGCAGTTTCGACGCGTCGAGTTCAAGCGTGGACCATGCGGTTGCGATCAACCCGCTGATCGCCGAACGGATCGAGGTGCTGCGCGGGCCGTCTGCGCTGATGTACGGATCTTCGGCGATCGGCGGGGTGGTCAACGTGTTCGACACTCGCATCCCCCGCAAGCTGCCCAACGAGGCGATCCACCTGGATGCCGATATCGACTATGCCAGCGCCGCCGACGAGCGGCGCGGCGGGGCGGTGGCGGACGTGCCGCTGGGCGGCGGGTTCGTCGCCCATATCGACGGCAGCTATTCCCGGACGGGCGCGCTGCGCACCGGCGGTTTCCTGTTGTCGCCGGCACTTCGCGCCGAGGCGGCGGCGGCACCGGATGCGGAGACGCAGGAACTGGCCGGGCTGCGCGGCAAGCTGCCCAACACCCATTCCCGGTCCAGCGAGATTGCGGGCGGGCTGGCCTATATCGGCAATGGCGGATCGCTGGGTTTTTCGGTCTCGCGGCTGGACAACCGTTATGGCGTGCCGGTGCGTTTTTCGCTGGACCCCGATGTGGAGGCGGAAGCGCCGACGCTGGACGTCCGCCAGAACCGCGCCGACATGCGGGCTGAAATCACGCCGGTCGCCGGGCCGTTCGAGGCGGTGCGGTTCCGCGCCGGTTATGGCGATTATCGGCATTTCGAGATCGAGGACACGGGCGAGATCGCGACGACATTCCTCAACAAGGGGATGGAGGCCCGGCTGGATTTCGTCCAGCGGCGCAGCGGGGCGTGGAGCGGATCCTTCGGCGCGCAATATCTGACGCGGGACTTTACCGTGATCGGCGAGGAGGCGTTCCTGCCGCCGACGAGCACGGAGCAGGGCGGGCTTTTCCTCGTGCAGAATCTGGATCTGGGCGCGGTGAAACTGGAGGCGGGCGCGCGCTACGAGCATAGCCGGGTTGCCGCCAGCGCATCCGACGCGCTGGGCACGCCGGATGCCGAGCGCAGCTTCAGCGCGGTCAGCGCGTCGCTGGGCGGCAGCATTGCGCTGATCGACGGATGGCGGATCGGCGCGAACATCAGCCATAGCGAGCGCGCGCCGACCGCCGAGGAGCTGTTCGCCAACGGTCCGCATCTGGCCACCCAGTCGTTCGAGGTTGGCAATCCGTTGTTCGCCAAGGAACGCAGCAATGGCGGGGAATTGACCCTGCGCGGCCGGGGCGACGGCTATTCCATAGAAATTTCGGGCTATTATAATGATTTCGGGCGGTTCATCTATCAATCGCCGACCAGCGACATCGAGGATGATCTGCCCGTCTATCAATATGCCTCCGCCGGCGCGCGCCAGTGGGGCATAGAGGGCGAGGCGACGGTGACGCTGGCGACGCTGGGCGCAGGGCGGCTGGTGGCCGATGTGCTGGGCGACTATGTGCGCGTCACCATAGACGGCGTGGGGCCGGCGCCCTTCATTCCGCCGCTGCGCGTGCTGGGCGGGCTGGAGTATCAGTCCGACCGGATCGACGCGCGGGCCGAGGTGGAGCATGTGACCGGGCAGGACCGGATCGCCGATTTCGAGACGCCGACGGCCGCCTACACCCTTGCCAATGCGCGCATCGAATGGCGGCCGATGGGGCGCGACGGAATCGTCTCCTTCCGGCTGGCCGCCAACAACATCTTCGACGTCACCGCGCGGCGGCACGCATCCTTCCTGAAGGATTATGCGCCGCTGGCCGGGCGCGATATCCGCGTCGGCGCGAGTATCCGGTTCTGATCGGTTGCGAACAGGGGGGGTGAGCGCCTATCTCCGGGCTTCACCTCCCGCGTTTCGAAACGGAGCCCGAATGACCGCCACCCACTCCACCCGCATGCTCATCCTCGGTTCCGGGCCGGCCGGCCTGTCCGCCGCCATTTATGCGGCGCGCGCGGGCATGAAGCCGATCGTGGTCCAGGGCATCCAGCCGGGCGGACAGCTGACCACCACCACCGACGTGGAGAATTACCCGGGCTTCAAGGACGTCATCCAGGGGCCGTGGCTGATGGAGCAGATGCAGGCGCAGGCCGAGCATGTCGGCACCCGGATGATGTACGACATGATCGTCGGCGTTGACCTGTCTCGCCGGCCGTTCCGCCTGACCGGCGACGGCGGCGACGTGTACGAGTGCGATACGCTGGTCATCGCCACCGGGGCGCAGGCCAAGTGGCTGGGGCTGGGCAGCGAGGACGCGCTGAAGGGCAAGGGCGTTTCCGCCTGCGCGACGTGCGACGGCTTTTTCTATCGCGGCAAGAAGGTGGCGGTGATCGGCGGCGGCAACACCGCGGTCGAGGAGGCGCTGTACCTGACCAACCATAGCGACGACGTGACGCTGATCCACCGGCGTGACACGCTGAGGGCCGAGCGCATCCTGCAGGAAAGGCTGTTCGCCCACCCCAACATCACCGTGCTGTGGAACAAGGAAGTGGCCGAGTTCGTCGGCGGCGGCGCGCCGGAGGGGCTGGTTGCGCTCAACCTGCGCGACACCGTGACCGGCGAGATCTCACGGCTGGACACCGAGGGCGGCTTCGTCGCCATCGGCCACCATCCGGCAACGGAATTGTTCGTCGGCCATCTGGAGCTGGACGCGGACGGTTATATCCGGGTCGAGACCGGATCGACGCGCACCGCAGTGCCCGGGGTGTTCGCCTGCGGCGACGTGATGGACAAGGTCTATCGCCAGGCGGTCACCGCCGCCGGTACGGGCTGCATGGCCGCACTGGATGCCGAGAAATTCCTTGCGGAGGCGGAGTTCGAGGCGAAGCAGAAGGAGACGTTGGACGCCTGAACAGCGGGGTCAGCCGAGCGCCTTCATTTGGGCGAAGCGAACCAGGCTGCCGAAGCTTTCAAGCATTTCGCCGTCCACCTCGTCATCCTCGATGACGATGCCCAGCCGGTCCTCGATCTCGGTCAGCAGGCCGGCGACGGCCATCGAATCGAGTTCCGGCACCGCGCCGAACAGCGGCGTCTCCGCGCGGAAGCCCTGCGCGCGCGCATCCGACAGGCCGAGCACGTCGCGCAGGACGGCGCGGACGGTCTCCTCGATTTCTGTGCCTTCCTTGCGGTCCACGCGTCGCCCTTTCGCACCTGCGGCAAGTGGTCGCGCCCTAATTGACGCGGGCCGCGCGGACAAGTGCCGAAATTTCCATGGCGTTCCGTCATGTCGCAGCGCAATATCCAGGGCGGCTCGTGCCGCCAAAGCGGTGGCATGGCGATTCCCCGGCGGCGGGTAAGGCGCTATTCGGCGCCGGGGACGAGGCGTTTTCGGACGAAGGGAGGGGCCAGTGCAGACGATGGAGGCGCACCCCCGGCCGCTCGACCACCTCACCCGCATGGGTCGCGCCGATGCGCCGGCCCTGGACGGCCGTGCCGGATCGCTGGACTTTGCCGCGCTGGACAGGCTGGTCGGCCGGCTGGCGGGATGGATGAGAGCGCAGGGGCTGGAGCCGGGCGACCGGATTGCCAGCTGGTTGCCGAAGACGCTGATCGCCTGCGCGATGCCGCTGGCGGCGGCGCGGGCCGGGATGATCCATGCTCCGGTGAACGCGCTGCTGAAGCATGGGCAGGTTGCCCATATTCTCGCCGACAGCGGGGCGCGGCTGCTCGTCACCGGGGCCGGGCGGGCGGCGACGCTGGAACCGGGCGATGTGCCCGGGGCGTGCGCGCTGGTGCTGGACGATGCGCTGGCGCTGCCCGAGGCGGGGCTGGAGCCTTCCACCGCCGACCCCGACGCGCTGTGCGCCATTCTCTACACATCGGGATCGACCGGACGGCCCAAGGGCGTGATGCTGAGCCATGCCAACCTTTGGCTGGGCGCGGTTTCCGTGGCGCATTATCTGAAGCTCGCGCCGTCCGACCGGACGCTGTGCGTGCTGCCGCTCAGCTTTGACGCCGGGCAGAACCAGCTGCTCTCCACCTGGGCGGCGGGCGGGTGCGCGATCCCGCTGGATTATCTGACGCCGCGCGACGTGGTGCGCGCGGTGGAGCGTCATGACGTCACCACGCTGTGCGGGGTGCCGCCGCTCTGGGTGCAGCTGGCCGAGGCGCACTGGCCGGCGGACATTGCCGCCCGGCTGAAGCGGATCAGCAATACCGGCGGGGCGCTCACCGTTCCGCTGGTGCGCGGGCTGCGGGCGCTGTTCCCGAATGCGGAGCTTTACGCCATGTACGGGCTGACCGAGGCGTTCCGTTCGACCTATCTCGACCCGGCGCTGATCGACAGCCACCCGACCTCCATCGGCAGCGAGATTCCCTTTGCCGAGGTGCTGGTGGTGCGCAAGGACGGGACCATCGCGGCGGACGGCGAGCCGGGCGAGCTGGTCCATGCCGGGCCGCTGGTCGCAAAGGGCTATTGGCGGGATGCGGAGCGGACGGCGCTGCGTTTCCGCCCGGCCCCGCCCGCGTCGCGTTATGGCGGGGTGGCGGTATGGTCCGGCGACACGGTGGTGCGCGATGGCGAAGGGCTGCTCCGCTTCGTCGGGCGGGACGACGAGATGATCAAATCGTCCGGCAACCGGATCAGCCCGAGCGAGATCGAGGATGCCGCCGTGTCGAGCGGGGCGGTGGCCGAGGCGGTGGCGCTGGGCGTGCCCGACGAGCGGCTGGGGCAGGCGATCCTGCTGGTGGCGCGCGGGCAGGCGGGTGACGAGGCGCGGCTGCGCGCGCATCTGAAGCAGGAACTGCCGGGGTTCATGCAGCCGGGAACCATCGTCTGGCGCGCGGAACTGCCGCGCAATCCCAACGGAAAGCTTGATCGCGCGGCGATCCGGCGCGAGATGGCGGGATGAAGCCCAGCGGCCCGATCCCCCCCGACTATCAGGCGCGCGACGGCCAGTTGCTGATCGGCGGCGAGACCGCCGAGGCGCTGATCGCGCGCGCGGGCGACACGCCGCTGTTCGTCTATGACATGGCCGTGGTGCGGGACCGGGTGGCGCGGCTGCGCGCCGCCCTGCCGGATGGCGTGGCCGTGCATTACGCGCTGAAGGCCAATCCCTATCCGCCGCTGCTGGCCGCCATGGCCGGGCTGGTCGACGGCATGGACGTCGCATCGGCGGGGGAGATGGCGCTGGCGCTGGAGAGCGGCGTCGCGGCGGGGGCGCTGTCCTTTGCCGGGCCGGGCAAGCGCGACCGCGAGCTGGAGGCCGCGATTGCCGCCGGCGTCACCCTGAACCTCGAATCGGATGGCGAGGTCGAACGCGCACTGGCGATCGCGGAGCGGATAGGCCGCGTCCCCCGGCTGGCGGTGCGGGTGAACCCGCCGTTTGACCTGCGCGGATCGGGGATGCGTATGGGCGGCGGGGCCAAGCCGTTCGGCGTGGATGCGGACCGCGCGCCCGCGCTGGTGAAGCGGTTGATTGGCGCGGGCGCGGACTGGCGCGGGCTGCACATCTACGCCGGATCCCAGACGCTGGACGCCGATGCCATCATCGAGGCGCAGGCGGCGACGGTGGCGCTGGCGGCCGGGATAGCCGATGCGGTGGGCGTGCCGCCGCCAACGGTCAACCTGGGTGGCGGCTTTGGCATTCCCTATTTTTCCGGCGACGCGCCGCTGGATATCGCGCGGGTCGGCGCGGCGCTTGGCGATTGCCTGTCCCGGCGGCCGTCGGCCCTGCGCGACACGGGGTTCGCAATCGAGCTTGGCCGCTGGCTGGTGGGCGAGGCGGGCGTCTATCTGACCCGGATCGTGGACCGCAAGACCAGCCATGGCGAGACCTTCCTTGTCGTCGACGGTGGGCTGCATCATCAGCTGGCCGCCAGCGGCAATTTCGGCACCGTCGTGCGGCGCAACTATCCGATTGCGCTCGCCGGCCGCTTTTTCGCGCCCGCGGACGAGGAGGCGAGTGTCGTCGGCTGCCTGTGCACGCCGCTCGACCGGCTGGGCGACAAGGTGGCCTTGCCCCATGCCGAGGCGGGGGATGTGATCGCCATTTTCATGGCCGGCGCCTATGGGGCGAGCGCCAGTCCGGCTGCCTTTCTGGGGCATCCGGCGGCGTTGGAACTGCTGGTCGGCTGAACGGCGAAATTCACCTTTTCATAACGCTATCTTCACCGTTGCCCGCATATTCCGGGGCGATACTGTGCACATCCTGCACAGCGCCCATGGTGAAAAAGGTGGCGTTACGTGCGTTTGTTCCCGCTCCGGCCGCTGAACCCCCGCTGCGCGCGCGGGGGCGGGATGCCGTCTGGCCGCGTGCCGGGCGCGGCCTGACAAGGGGCGCGATGACCGGCTTTCGGCAAGCGGCGCGACTGGCCCTGCACGGCATGGCGCTGCAGCGCGATCTGGGGCTGCGCGTCGCCTGGGGTGTGTGCCTTTCCGGCTGGACGGCGGTGGCGGTGCTGATCGCGGATCGCCGTCCCGCGGCGCTGGGCATCGTGTTGCTGACCGGGATCATGCTTGGCCTGCTCAGCGCCCTTATCGCGAGCCGCGCGCGGCGCGGTTTCGCGACAGCCGGGCAGCTGGAGCGGGCCTTTGCGCTGCCGGTGATCGGCACCATCGGCCCCATCCTTTCCACTGCGGACCACTTGCGGGCGGCCGCGCGGCGCCGGCGCTTCTTCGCCGGGGTGCTGGGGCTGATATGCGTCTATGGGCTGGCGGTCGCGCTGTGCTGGCTGGCATGAACGCCCGTCGCGCCTCGCCGCTTCCGGCGCGTTCCCTGCTCGAGCGCGCGGCGGACATCCACGATTTCGCCAGCTTCACGCGGCCTGCCACCGATCCGCGCCCCGCAGGGCGGCCGATCAGCACGCCGTCTCGCTTCGCATCGATAGACCTCGATGCGTTGCGCAACGCCGGGTGCATCATCCCCGGCGAGCCGGCCGGTATGATCGCCGAGGAATTCCGGCTGGTGAAGCGGCACCTGCTGCAGCCCGGCGGCGCGGCGCGGGACCGGCTGATCCTTGTCACCTCCGCCCAGCCGGGCGAGGGCAAGACCTTTTGCGCGGTCAACCTGGCGCTATCCATGGCCAGCGAGCGCGATATCGAGGTGCTGCTGGTCGATGCCGATTTCACCCGGCCCGGCGTGCTGGCCCGCTTGGGCGTGCCCGAGGGCGCGGGGCTGATGGACGCGGTGACCGACCCCGCCGTTGACGTGGAACGCTGCATCGTCCGCACCGACGTGCGCGGGCTGAGCGTGATGCCGGCGGGGCGGATCATCCATGACGGCAATGAATATCTCGCCTCGGCGCGGGCCGCGTCGCTGCTGGCCGGGCTGGTCGAGCGGCATCCCTCGCGCGTGGTGATCCTCGATTCCCCGGCGGTTCTGGCCGCATCCATCGCCGCCGATCTGGCCCGCCATGCCGGGCAGGCGCTGCTGGTGGTGCGCGCCGACCGGACCGTGGAGGCGGATATCGCCGAGGCGATCGGCCTGATCGGCGCCTGCCCGCATATCCGGCTGTTGCTGAACGACGCGGCCTTCAACGCGCGCCGCCGCCGGTTCGGCCCGCATTATGGCGCGCCGCAGCGTCCGCCCTTCGTTCCAGGGGAGCATGGCCTTGTACAATGATTATTACGGCCTGACCGACCGGCCGTTTCAGCTGACCCCCGATCCGCGCTTTTATTTCGACAGCGCGACGCACCGCAAGGCGATGGCCTATCTGGGCTATGGGCTGGCGCAGGGGGAGGGCTTCATCGTCGTCACCGGAGAGGTGGGCGCGGGCAAGACCACGCTGGTCGGCCATCTGATGGACACGCTCGACCCGCACCGGCTGGGCGTGGCGACGATATCCTCCACCCAGTTGGGCGGCGACGACATGCTGCGGATGATCGCGCAGGCATTTGGCGTGACGGCGGCGGGGCCGGACAAGGCGCATCTGCTCGACCGGATCGAAGCTTATCTGCAGGAGCAGGCGCGCGCCGGGCGCAAGACGCTGCTGGTGGTGGACGAGGCGCAGAACCTGCCCGACGAGGCGCTGGAGGAGCTGCGGATGCTGTCCAATTTCCAGGACGGCAGCAGCGCGTTGCTCCAGATCCTGCTGCTCGGCCAGCCGGAGTTCCGCGAGAGATTGCAGGCGAGCGTGGAACTGGAGCAGTTGCGCCAGCGCATCATCGCCGCGCATCACCTCGACGCCATGGGGCCGAACGAGATCGGTCCCTATATCGTCCACCGGCTGAGCCTTGTCGGGTGGGTGGGCGAGCCGAGCTTCACGCCGGACGCCTATAGCGCCATGTACCGGTTCAGCGGCGGCTTGCCGCGCAAGCTGAACGCGCTCGCCAGCCGCACGCTGCTGCTCGGCGCGATAGAGAAGCTGAGCGTCATCGACGGCCATGCGGTGGATATCGTCATCGCAGATTTCGAGGCGCAGCCGATTCCGCTCAACCCAGTGATCGAGGAAGAGCCGCCCGCGCCCATCGTTCGCGCGGTTGCGCCCGAGGACGCCCCGCGTGAAACCGCAATTCCCGCCGATATGGCCGCGCGGCTGGCGGCGATCGAGGCGCGGCTGGACGAGCAGGACGATGCGCTGCGCCGGATGCTCGTGCTACTGGCGGAGTGGGTGGAGCGCGACGAAGCGATCCATGCCGACGCGATCCGCCATTCCGTCGGCTGACGGAGGCCCTTGCGGATTGCCGCGCCCGGCGGGATAGGCCGGAGCATGAGCGTGCTTGTCGGCATCTACCCCATATCCATCGCCAAGCCGGTCGATCCGGCGCGGGTGCGCGCCATGGCCAACGCCCAGACGCAACATGGCGGGAATGACGCAGGCGTGTGGACCGCGCCCGGCATCGGGCTGGCGCACCGCGACGCGGCGGCCGGGGCCGCCCAGCCGCTGCTTGCCGCCGATGGCGCTCTTGCCCTCATCTGCGACGGCGCGATCCTGAACGGGGCGGCGTTGCGGGCTGAACTGACCGCGCTCGGCCATGACATCGGCGCGGGTGACGATGCGGCGCTCATCCTCCATGCCTGGCGGCAATGGGGGCCGCAATGCCTGGCCCATCTGGACGGCGCCTTTGCCTTTGCGCTGTTCGATGCGGGGCAGCAGTGCCTCTTCCTCGCGCGCGACAGGCTGGGGATGAAGCCGCTCCATTATGCGGTTCTGGGCGATGAGAGTTTGATATTTTCCAGTGAATTAAGAGGATTATTGGTTCATCCTCTGTTTCGTTGCGAAGTAGAGGCGCGCGCGGTCGACGACTATCTGGCGCTCGGTTATGTGCCTGACGATCGTTGCATGGTTTCCGGGGTTCACAAGCTCGCGGCGGGGCACAGCCTGCTCGTCCGGCGCGGCAAGCCCTTGGCTGCGCCGGTGCGCTGGTGGGATGTCGATTTCACCGCACATGCGAGCGGCGCGCGCGGCGCGTTGCGCGAGGGGTATCGCGATCGGCTCGGCCGGGCGGTGCGCGCGGCGATGGGCGACCATGCGGCGAGCGGCGCTCTGCTCTCCGGCGGGGTGAACAGCAGCGCCGTGGTCGCGCTCATGGCGGCGGCCAGCAGCCGGGCGGTGGAAAGCCGCACCCTCGGCTTCAGCGATGCCGCGCTGATCCAGGGCGATCCGGTCGCGGAGCGGTTCCTGACCCATCATGTCCGGCGCAGGGCAGACCCCGCGGACCCCGCGCTGGACGCGGTGACGGCGCTGTTCGACGAGCCGGCGGCGGACGCATCGGCGCTGCTCGCGCTCCGGCTGTGCCAGTTTGCGGGCGAATCGCTGGCGGTGGCGCTGGCGGGCGGCGGCGCGGGTGCGGCGATGGGCGGTCTTGCCCGCCATCACCGGCATGTGGTGGCGGAGCGGGTGCGGGCCATGCTGCCCGGGCGCATCCACGCGCAGCGGGAGGACGCGGCGGCGGATAGCTATGCGCGCAGGCTTTGCGTCATGACGCCGACGGTGCGCGCCGGGCTCTATGCGCCGGGTTTTCGGCGAGCGCTGGACGATTATCGGGCCGAAGGGCGTTATCGGCAGATTATGCGCGACGCGCCGGCCGACGACGCGCTGGGCCGGGCGCAATATGCGGATTTGAAGCTGCTGCTGCCGGGGCAGACCCTCACTTGGCTGGACCGGGCGGGCCGGGCGACGGGCGTGGACGTACGGCTGCCGCTGGTCGACCATCATCTTGTCCAATATGCCGCCGGCCTGCCCGCCGCCATGCGGCTGCGGCGGGGGCCGGGCAGGGGGCTGGTGGCGCAGACGATGGCTGCATCCCTGCCGGAGCCCGTGCGCAAGGGGGCCGGGGCCAGCCTGACTTTTCCTGTCGATGACTGGTTTCGCGGCGCGCTGGTCGATCAGGCGGCGCGGCTTGCCCGGCATTCGATGCTGGCGGAAACCGGCTGGTTCGACCGGGCGGCGATAGACGGGCTGGCGAGCGCGCATCTGGGCGGGGCGGCGAACCACGGCAAGGCACTATGGCAGCTGCTGATGCTGGACCGGGCGCTGCTGCGGCTGTTCGGCTAGTCCGCGTCCGGATAGTCCGCGCCGACGAAATACAGCCCGTCCGGCGGCGCGTTGAAGCCAAGCGCGGCGCGGTCCCTGGCCGCCAGCGCCTTGCCCATGTCCGCCACGCTCCACTGGCCGTGCCCGACCAGCGCCAGACAGCCGACCATCGAGCGGACCTGATGGTGCAGGAAGGACCGCGCCTCCGCCGCCACCGAGATGCGCTCCCCCGCGCGGCTGACGTCAAGCCGGTCGAGGGTGCGGACGGGATTGTCCGCCTGGCAATGGGCGGAACGGAAAGTGGTGAAGTCATGACGGCCGACCAGCTGGTCCGCGGCGGCCTGCATCGCCATGCAATCGAGCGGTTTCGGGACGCGCCAGGCCAGCCCGGCCTCCAGCGCCAGCGGCGCGCGGCGGTTGACGATATGATAGACGTAGCGGCGGCGGATGCAGGAAAAGCGCGCGTGCCAGTCGTCCGCCGCGACGGCGCAGGCGATGACCGCCACCGGCTGGGGGCGGAGAACGGCGTTGAGCGCCTCCATCAACCGGAAGGCCGTGATCGGCCGGGCGATATCGACATGGGCGGCCATGGCGGTCGCGTGGACCCCGGCATCGGTGCGCCCGGCGGCGTGGACGGTCACGCTCTCGCCGGTGATCTGGCCGGCGGCGACCTCCATCGCTTCCTGCACGCTGGGGCCGTGCCCCTGCCGTTGCCAGCCCATATAGGGCCGCCCGTCAAATTCGATGGTCAGGCGGAACCGGGTCATCCCAGCCGGCTGCCCGGCGCTATGGGGAAGCCACGCAGCAGTTCCGATGCAGGCATGGCGCTGCGCCCCGCGCGCTGGACCAGCGTGGCGCGTAGGCTGTCCGTGCCGCAGCCGATGGCAAGGCGCTCGTCGAGGATGAGGCCGGGTTCGCCCGGCGTAGGCTCCACCGTCGCGGCCAATATGCGGATCCGCTCGCCATGCGCTTCGAAATAGGCGCCCGGTGCGGGGTTGAAGGCGCGCACCTGCCGTTCCGCCATGACGGCGCCGGCGGTGAAATCCAGCAGCGCCTCCGCCTTGCTGATCTTGGCGGCATAGGTGACGCCGTCTTCAGGCTGCGGTTCGGGTGGGAAGGCGTGGGGGTTGGCCAGCACCGCGACCATCGCCCGTGCACCGGCCAGCGCGATCTCGTCGCTCAGTTCCCCCGCGGTCTTGCCCTCCACCGGGATTTCGACGCCGAGCCGCATGGCGCCGGTGTCCAGCCCCGCCGCCATGTCCATGATCGTCACGCCGGTCATGGCGTCGCCCGCCAGGATGGCGCGCTGCACCGGGGCGGCCCCGCGCCAGCGCGGCAACAGCGACCCGTGGACGTTCAGGCAGCCGAGGCGGGGCGCGGCGAGGATGGCGGGGGGCAGCAGCAATCCATAGGCGGCAACGACAGCCGCATCGGCATTAAAAGATGAAAAGACAGATTGTTCTTCTGTATTCTTCAACGAAATTGGAACATGGACCGCGATGCCCAGCGCCTCGGCGCGCCGGTGGACGGGCGAGGGGGTGAGCGCCTTGCCGCGGCCCGCGCGGCGGGGCGGCTGGCTGTAGGCCGCGACGATCTCGTGCCCCGCATCGACCAGCGCATCCAGCGTCGGCACCGCGAAATCCGGCGTTCCCATGAATATGATCCGCATATCCCCCTCTGAAACCCTTGGCAGGGCGATGCGCAACCCCTTATCTGTTCGCCATGGCCTCTCCCGAAATCGAAGCGCTCACCCAGGCGCTGGCTCGCCTGCCCGGCCTTGGCCCCCGATCGGCGCGGCGCGCGGTGCTTCATTTGCTGAAAAAGCGGGAAACCGCGCTCGATCCGCTGCTCCGCGCGCTGGGCGCGGTGAGCGAGCGGCTGGAGAATTGCGCGACCTGCGGCAATGTGGACACCACCAACCCCTGCGCGATTTGCGCCGACCCGCGCCGGGACGACCGCGCGCTGTGCGTGGTGGAGGAAGTGGCGGACCTGTGGGCGCTGGAGCGGTCCCGCCTGTTCCCGGGCCGTTTCCACGTGCTGGGCGGCCGCCTTTCCGCGCTGGAAGGGGTGCGGCCCGAAGATCTGAGGATCGACAGTCTTGTCGCGCGGATCGCGGCCGGGGGCATAGACGAGGTGGTGCTGGCGATGAACGCGACGCTGGAGGGCCAGACCACGGCCCATTATATCGCCGAGCGGATCGACCGTTTCCCGATCCGCCTGACCCAGCTGGCCCATGGCCTGCCGGTGGGCGGGGAGCTGGATTATCTGGACGAGGGCACGCTGGCGCAGGCGCTGAGGGCGCGGCGGCCGCTTGGCTGATCTTGACGATTCAGCGCCGGAAACCTACCTGAAACGCATGGCCCTGCTACCGATCATCGAGACGCCCGACCCGCGCCTGCGCAAGGTTTCCACGCCCGTGGAGACCTTTGACGACGCGTTGCAGACGCTGATCGACGACATGTTCGAGACGATGTACGACGCGCCGGGCATCGGCCTGGCCGCGATCCAGGTGGGCGTGCCCCAGCGGCTGCTGGTCATCGACCTGCAGGAGCCGGAAGAAGAGGGCGGCAAGCCGGTGCGCAAGCCACTGGTTTTCATCAACCCGGAAATTGTCGAAGAATCGGAAGAGGTTCAGACCTATTCCGAAGGTTGTCTCTCAGTTCCCGATCAATATGCCGACGTGCAGCGGCCTGCGGTGATCCGCGCCAAATGGCTGGACCGCGACGGCAAGGCGCATGACGAGCGGCTGGAAGGGCTGCTCGCCATCTGCCTGCAGCATGAGATGGACCATCTGCAGGGCATATTGTTCATCGACCATCTTTCCCGCCTGAAGCGCGACATGGTGCTGAAGCGGCTGGCCAAGGCGCGCAAGGAGACGGCGAAAGCCGCCTGATCCCGGCTTGAGCTTGCGCCGGTCCCGCGCTAGGTTCGCGCTTCGTTCCGTTTTCTGGAGAAAGCGTTGGAACCCGCGCTGATTTCATTCATCTTCATTGCCGTGCTGGCCGGCCTCGGTGCCGGCTGGGTGCTCGGCGGCCGCCCCGTCGCGGCGCTCCGTGCGGAGCGGGACCGGCATCTCGACGATTTCAGGCGGGCGATCACCGACCTTGCCGGGGCGGAGGAGCGGGCAAAGGCCGTGCCGGACCTGCAGACCGCGCTCGATGCGGTGCGCCGAGACCGGGAAGAAGCGCGCAGCCGGCTGGCGGCGGTGGAGGCGGAAAGCGCCGCACGGGACCGCGCCTTCGAGGACCGGCTGAAGGAGTTGCGCGAGGCCAAGGACGTGCTCGCTGCCCAGTTCAGCGACGTGGCGGGCAGGATTTTGACCGACGCGCAGGACAAGTTCCTGAAGCGGGCAGACGAACGCTTCACCCAGGCCGGGGAAAAGAGCGAGGCGCAGCTGAAGACGTTGCTCCAGCCGGTCGAGACCACGCTGAAGCGTTATGAGGAGGGTTTGGCCAAGGTCGAGAAGGATCGGGTGGGCAGCTATGGCGAGCTGAAGGCGGCGGTGGCCCAGCTGACGCAGGGCAATGCCGATGTGCGCCGCGAAACCCAGCGGCTGGCCAATGTCATGCGGTCCAGCCCCAAGGCGCGGGGGCGCTGGGGCGAGGAGCAGCTTCGCAACATCCTGGAATCGTCCGGGCTGGCGGAAAATATCGATTTCACGCTGCAAAGCGCGGTCAATGACGGGGATCGCCAGCTGCGGCCCGATTGCGTGATCAATCTGCCCGGCAACCGCTGCATCGTGGTCGACGTGAAATGCCCGTTGGTGGCATTCGAGCAGGCTTTCGACGAGGAGGATGAGGAGCGCCGCGCCGACCTGCTGCTCCAGCACGCCGCGGCGATGAAGAGCTATGCCGCCGATCTGGGGCGGAAGGGCTATTGGCGGCAGTTCAACCTTTCGCCCGATTTCGTCATCATGTTCATCCCCGGCGAGCATTTCCTGTCGGCCGCGGCGGAGCGCGCGCCCGAGTTGATCGAGACGGCCTATCGCAATGGCGTGATCATCGCCTCCACCATCAACATGCTGGCGCTGGCAAAGGTGATGGCGGGGATGTGGCGGCAGGAAACGCTGGCGGCGCAGGCCAAGGAGGTGGCGGATGTCGGCAAGGAGCTTTACCGGCGGCTAGCGACCATGGGCAGCCATGTCCAGAAACTCGGTCGAAATCTGAGCCTTGCGAGCGGTGCTTATAATGACATGGTGGGTAGCCTGGAGAGCCAGGTCTATACGCAGGCCCGGCGTTTCGAGACGTTGAAGGTGGAAACGGGCGGAAAGGTGATCGAGCCGCTGGCGGGCGTGGATGCGGCCATCCGTCCGCTGACCAAACTGGCGCCGCCGATCGAGGCGGTGGAAGATCGCAGCGAGACGGGCTGAGGCGTCTGTCGGGGGCCGACGCGCTTGCTACCGCCGCCGCTGGTTCAGCACCTCATAGGCCATCACTGCCGTCGCCACCGCCGCGTTCAGGCTGTCGGCCTTGCCGAGCATCGGCATTTTCACCAGCAGGTCGCATTCCGCCTCATAGGCCGGGGGCAGGCCGTGAGCCTCGTTGCCGACCAGGATGAAGGTGGGTGCGGCGTAGCGCGGCGCCTGATAATCCTGCGCGGTGTTGAGGCTGGTGCCGACCAGCTGGCCCGGGCCGGCGCGCAGCCAGCCGATGAAGGCATCCCAGCGGGTGGCCGCGATCTTTTGGGTGAACAGCGCGCCCATGCTGGCGCGCACTGCCTCCACGGAGAAAGGATCGACGCAATCGTCGACCAGGATCAGCCCGCCCGCGCCGACCGCGTCGCCGGTCCGCAGGATGGTGCCGAGATTGCCGGGATCGCGCAGGCTTTGCGCGACGATCCAGATATCCGCGCCGCCGCGATCGATGGCGTCGAGCGGGGTCAGCCGTTCGGGGTAGACGCCGATCACCGTCTGCGGATTATCCTTGCCGGACAGTTTGTGGAGAATATCCGCGCTGGTTTCGATGACGTCGCCACCCGCCGCTTCGGTGGCCGCGATCAGCCGCCGGGCGATGGGGTGGCTGGCGCTGCCGCCCGCGTAGAACAGCATGACCGGCAGGAAGCCCGCTTCCTCCGCCTCGGCGAGGATGCGCAGCCCCTCCGCCAGGAAAAGTCCTTCGCGCCGGCGGTTCTTCTTGTCGCGCAGGCCGCGCACCCGCTTGACTAGCGGGTTGGAGAATCCGGTGATTTCGCGGGGCATGGCGGGGCCGCTATTCCTCGCCGAACTTGTCTTCGACCAGCGCCGCCAGTTGCGCCACGGCGGTTTCAGCGCCGTCGCCCACCGCGCTGATCGTCACGCTGTCGCCCATTGCCGCGCCCAGCATCATCAGGCCCATGATCGACGTTCCGGTGACGCGCGCGCCGTCCTTTTCCACCTCCACCGTGGCGGGCAGGCTGCTGGCCAGGGTGACGAATTTGGCGCTGGCCCGGGCGTGCAGGCCGCGCTTGTTGGTGATGAGGACGGTGCGTGCGATCATGCGGCCTCGCCAAGCACTTCCGACGCGACAGAGATGTATTTGCGCCCCGCCTCGCGCGCGGCGGCCACGGCTTCCTTGACGTCCATGGTCTTGCGCGCGCCTTCCAGGCGGATCAGCATCGGTAGGTTGATGCCGGCGATAACCTCCACCTGGCCCGGCTTCATCAGCGAAATGGCGAGGTTGGACGGGGTGCCGCCGAACAGGTCGGTGAGGACGATGACGCCACGCCCGGCCTCGACCGATTCGATCGCGGCGGCAATGTCGCCCCGGCGCAGCTCCATGTCATCGTCCGGCCCGATGCAGATCGCCTCCACCGCGGTCTGCGGCCCGACGACATGCTCCATCGCGACAACGAACTCGGCCGCGAGCCGTCCATGCGTCACCAGCACCAGTCCGATCATTTATTCCTCTATATCCGCTTCATATCCGGCGCCACATCGCGCGTTAGTGCTGTTGTTCGATCGCGTCCTTCGGCCGGGACGCCAGATCGCGGTGGGCAACCGTGGGCGAAAATCCCGCCTCGCGCAACCGTTGAGCGACCTGTTCGGCGACATGGACCGATCTATGTCTCCCCCCGGTACAGCCGATCGCCACCGTGACATAGGCCTTGCCTTCACGCCGGTAGCGGGGAAGCAGCATTTCCAGCAGCCCGCCGATCCTGTCCACCGCCTCGGCATAGGCGGGATCCTCTGCGATATATTCGCCCACTTCCGGGTCCAGCCCGGTGAGCGGGCGCAAATGCCTGTCCCAATGGGGATTGCGCAGGAAACGCATGTCGAACACCAGATCGGCATTGCGGGGCAGGCCGCGCGCGAAGCCGAATGACGTCACCAGCAGCGTGGTTGCCGCGCCCTGTTCTCCGGCAAAGCGGGCGCGAATGTCGTGCTGCAGCTCGTTGCTGGAAAGCGCGGTGGTATCAAGGACATGGTCGAACCACAGGCGGAGCGGCGCGAGAATCTCGCGTTCGCGGGCAATGCCGTCGCTGGCCGGGCGATCCAGCGCCAGCGGGTGCCGGCGCCGCGTCTCGGAATAGCGGCGTTCCAGTTCCGCGCCGCCGCAATCGAGGAAAAGGGTGGAAATGTCGTAGATGCCGGCGGCGCGCAGCCGGGTGATTCGTCGGATCACCGCATCGGCATCGAACCCCCGGGTCCGCGTATCCATGCCGAAGGCGAGCGGACGGTCGTCATCCCCGGCGCCTTCCGGCGGGGGCGTGCCCAGCAGCCGGTCGAGCAGCGCCAGCGGCAGGTTGTCGACCACTTCCCAGCCAAGATCCTCCAGCGTGTTCAGCGCCGTCGACTTGCCGGCCCCGGACATGCCGGTGACCAGCAGGATGCGCTTGGGCCGGGCGGCGCTCACTGCACGCCACCCATGCGCAGCGCCAGCTCGACCTTGATCGGCGCGGATGCCTCCAGCCCGGCGACGGCGACCACGGGGAGGGTGACCCCCGCCATGGTGCGCGTCTGCGGTTCCGGCATCCGTTCCACGGTGCGCGCGAGAGTAATGATCAGCGCGATAGGCACGGCGCCCTGATGGGCGGTCGGCACGATGCCGAGGCCGCGCACCTCGATCTGCCCGGCAATGGTGGCGGGGGCGCTGGCGGTCAGCTGCCCGCCGTCGCGCGTGACCAGCGTGTAATCGTCGCTGACCAGCACGGCGCCCCGGTCGATCAGCCGCAGGGCGAGATCGGACTTGCCGCTGCCGGACGGCCCCTCGATCAGCACCGCGCGGCCGCCGATCGCCACGCAGGATGCGTGGAGCCGTTCCGACGAAAGACCGCCCATATTACTCCTCCGTCGCCGCCGGGAGCCGGATGGTGAAGCAGGCGCCGGTTGCGCCGTCCTCCCGGGCTTCGACCTCGATCGTGCCATTATGGCCCTCGACGATCGTCTTGGCGATGGCAAGTCCCAGCCCGGAATGGCGGCCGAAGGCGTCTTCCTTTGGCCGGTCGCTGTGGAAGCGGCGGAAAATGGCCTGGCGGGCCTCGACCGGCACGCCCGGCCCCTCATCCTTGACGAGGATGATGACCTCATCCCCCACCCGCGTCGCGACGATCTGGACCAGGCCACCGGGCGGCGAGAAGGAGAGGGCGTTGTCCAGCAGATTGTCGATCACCCGCACCAGCCGCGATTCCTCGCCCATCACCACGGCGACGCCCTTGCGCGGGCGGGCGAAGGCGACCCGCGGATCGGACAGCCCTTCGCGCGCCTCGCGGGCCGCGAGCATTGCCTCGATCAGCGGGCCGAGGTCGACCGGCTCGAAGTGCGCGCGGGAAAGCTGGGCATCCAGCCGGGACGCCTCGGCGATGTCGGTGATCAGCCGGTCCAGCCGCCGCACATCGTCCGCGACGATGGCCAGCAGCTGGCGCTGAGCGTCCGGATCGCGGATCGTGCCAAGCGCGTCCACCGCCGACCGGAGCGAGGCGAGGGGGTTCTTCAGCTCGTGCGTCACGTCCGCAGCAAAGGCCTCCGTGGCGTCGATGCGGATGCGGAGCGCCTGACTCATGTCCGACAGGGCGCGCGCGAGCAGGCCGATCTCGTCGCGGCGGGATGGCAGGCGGGGCACCACCACTTCGCGCGCCCGGCCGAGCCGCACCCGCACGGCGGCGCGGGCCAGCCGGCGCAGCGGCCGCACGATGGTGCGCGCGAGGAACAGCGAGAGCAGCACCGAAAGCAGTGTGGCGATGCCCAGAACGATGCCCAGCCGCAGCCGCTCCTCACGCACGATGCGGGTGATGTCGCGGGCATTTGTGGTCATCAGCACCGCATCGCCGCCGGCACCGACCCGTGCGCCGGCCTCGATCATCGGCGTGCGGTCCGGGGCGAGCAGCAGCCGGGCCTCTGGACGGCCCATCTTCTGCGCCTGACCCAAAAGAGGCCATGCCGCCATGACGTCATGCGCCGGTTCCGCGAAGGCGGGGAGCGGCGGGGCGGAGACGACGAAATCGATGGCCCGGTCCATGAAGCGCGCGACATGGCGCTGCCACGCTTCCTCCGCAGGGTCGCGCAGCGTGTAGTTGGGCGCGCGGACCTGCCAGCTGTCCAGCATCAGGGCGCCGTCCGCCGTGTAGAGGCGCAGGCGGGTGCCGGTGCGGTCGCCGAAATCACCCAGCAGTTCCGGCCTCAGTCGCGCGGGGGCGGCCTCCAAAGCCTGCGCGATCAGCCCGGCCTCCCGCTCCGCGCGGGCGATGCGATCGTCGATCAGGCGGACGCGGTAGCTGTCCAGATAGAAGAAGCCGCCGGCGAGCAAAGCCAGCGCGAAGATGTTGACCGCCAATATCCGCCGGGTGAGCGAGATGCGGCCGGACCAGCGCAGCGACAGGTCCGGATCGTCAGTCCTCGGAAAATCTGTATCCGGCGCCATAGAGCGTCTCGATTCCTTCGAACTGCGGGTCGACCTGGCGGAACTTGCGGCGAAGGCGTTTGATGTGGCTGTCGATGGTGCGATCGTCGACATAGACATCGTCCTGATAGGCGGCGTCCATGAGCTGGTTGCGGGATTTGACCACGCCGGGGCGGGCCGCCAGCGATTCGAGGATGAGGAATTCAGTGACGGTCAGCGTCACGTCCTTGCCGTCCCAGCTCACCCGGTGGCGGGCCGGGTCCATCGCCAGCTTGCCGCGCAGCAGCGGCTCCACCGCCACGGCGTCCTCCCCTTCGGCGGGCTGGCGGGCATAATCCGCCCGGCGCAGGATGGCGCGAATGCGCGCGATCAGCAGCCGTTGGGAAAAGGGTTTGGCGATATAATCGTCCGCGCCCATGGCGAGGCCCAGCGCCTCGTCCAGCTCGTCGTCCTTGGAGGTCAGGAAGATGACGGGCAGGGCGCTTTTCTCACGCAGCCGGCGGAGCAGCTCCAGTCCGTCCATCTTGGGCATCTTGATGTCGCACACGGCAAGGTCCGGCGGGTTGTCCACCAGCGCCTTCAGGGCGGCCTCGCCATCGGAATAGAGCCGGGTGATGAAACCTTCGGCCTGCAGCGCCAGCGAAACCGAGGTCAGGATGTTGCGATCGTCATCGACGAGCGCGATCGTTGCCGCCATGTCCTGTCCCGCGCCGTTGCGAAGGGGCGATGCCTAACCCAAGCGCCTCGCTTGGGCAATGGAAACGCCCCGGCGACCGCAAGGTCGTGCAAATTTCCAATGAGGCATTTGACCGTGTCGGGGGGCGTCGGATATGCCTGCACGCATTTCCCGGCGGGCTGCGGCTCGCCCAATTCAACGTGCACACAGGAGAATGGATCGTGGCGAACCCCGCCCCCGCCTTTACGCTTTCACGTCAAGGCATTGAAACAAGCGCTGCCATCCACTGGAACCTGCCCACGGCTCCACTGGTCGAACATGCGCTTTCGCGCGGCGAAGGCCTGTTGGCCGAACACGGCCCGCTGGTCGTCGATACGGGGAAACATACCGGCCGTTCCGCGAAGGACAAGTTCATTGTCAGAGATACGGAAACCGAGGAAAACATCTGGTGGGGCGCGACGAACAAGGCGATGACGCCTGCTCATTTCGCTACCTTGAAGGCTGATTTCATTCAGCATTTGGCCGGCATCGACACACTGTTCGTACAGGACCTGTTCGGCGGATCGCAGCCGGAGCACCGGGTGCGGGTGCGCGTGATCAACGAGCTTGCCTGGCACAATCTGTTCATCCGCACGCTGCTGGTGCGCCCCGAGTCGCAGGCGCTGGCCGGCTTCGAGCCGGAGTTCACGATCATCGACCTGCCGAGCTTCAAGGCGGACCCGGCGCGGCACGGCACGCGGTCCGAAACCGTGGTTGCCGTCAACTTCAGCGAGAAGCTGATCCTGATCGGCGGCACGCGCTATGCGGGCGAGATGAAGAAGTCGGTTTTCGGCATCCTCAACTACAAGCTGCCGGTGGACGGCATCATGCCGATGCACTGTTCCGCCAATATCGGTCCCAAGGGCGACACGGCGGTGTTCTTCGGCCTTTCCGGCACCGGCAAGACCACCCTTTCGGCCGATGCCAGCCGGACGCTGATCGGCGATGACGAGCATGGCTGGTCCGACACCGCGGTCTTCAATTTCGAAGGCGGTTGCTATGCCAAGATGATCCGCCTGTCCGAAGAGGCGGAGCCGGAGATCTACGCCACAACCCGGCGGTTCGGCACCGTGCTGGAAAATGTCGTGATCGACCCGGACACGCGCAAGCTGGACCTGGATGACGCCAGCAAGGCCGAAAATACGCGCGGCGCCTATCCGATCGATTTCATTCCCAACGCGTCGGCGGAGAATATGGGGCCGGTGCCCCGCAACGTCATCATGCTGACGGCGGACGCCTTTGGGGTGCTGCCGCCGATCGCCAAGCTGACCCCGGACCAGGCCATGTATCATTTCCTGTCCGGCTACACCGCCAAGGTGGCCGGCACGGAGATTGGCGTGACCGAGCCGGAAGCGACCTTTTCCACCTGTTTCGGCGCGCCTTTCATGCCGCGCCACCCCTCCATCTACGGCAATTTGCTGAAGGAGCGGATCGCCAAGGGTGGGGTCGATTGCTGGCTGGTCAACACCGGCTGGACCGGCGGCAAATATGGCGTGGGCAAGCGGATGCCGATCAAGGCGACGCGCGCGCTGCTGAACGCCGCGCTGGACGGCAGCCTGAACGATGCGGAGTTCCGCATCGATCCCAATTTCGGGTTCAAGGTGCCGGTGAGCGTGGCGGGGGTGGAGCCGGCCATCCTCGATCCGCGCCAGACCTGGGCGGACAAGGCGGAGTATGATGCGACGGCGCAGAAGCTGGTCGGTCTCTTCATCGAGAACTTCGCCCAGTTTGCCGAGCATGTCGACGAGAGCGTGCGGGCCAGCGCACCGCGCGCGGCCTGAACCTCGGCGGCAATGGCCATAAAAAAGGGCCGCCCGGTCAGATGATCGGGCGGCCCTTTCTTTATGCTCCTGGCGGGTGGGATCAGGCTTCCGCCTGCTCCTCGCCCTCGGCCGGCGCTTCCTCGCGGTTGATCGCGGAAAGGTCGCCCGGCTCGGCATTGGGATCGAAATCCTCGGTGAAGCCGCTTTCGTCCTTTTCGAACATTTCGGCCATTACGTCGACGCCCTGCGACTGAAGCTCGGCTTCCTCCGGCGAGCGGGCGACGTTCACCTTGATCGTCACCGACACCTCCGGGTGCAGCTGCACGCGGACTTCGTTGACGCCGATCGCCTTGATCGGCCGATCGAGCACGATCTGGTTCTTGGCGACCTTCGCGCCTTCGGCTTCCAGCGCCTCGGCGATGTCGCGGACCGAAACCGAACCGTAGAGCTGGCCGGTGTTCGATGCCTGGCGGATCAGCGTCACCGCCTTGCCGTCGACGCCGGTGGCGTCCTTTTCGGCCTGGGTGCGGCGGGTGGCGTTTTCAGCCTCGATCGTCGCGCGGTTGGCTTCGAAGACCTTCTTATTGGCTTCGTTGGCGCGCAGCGCCTTCTTGTTCGGCAGCAGGTAATTGCGGGCGAAACCGGCCTTCACGGAGACGACGTCTCCGATCTTGCCGAGCTTTTCGACGCGTTCGAGCAAAATCACATCCATCGGATCAGCTCCTTATTTCACGATGTAGGGAAGCAGCCCGATATGACGGGCGCGCTTGATCGCCTTGGCGAGTTCGCGCTGCTTCTTGGCTGAAACCGCGGTGATGCGGCTGGGGACGATCTTGCCGCGCTCGGACACGAAGCCCTGGAGCAGCCGGACGTCCTTATAATCGATCCGGGGCGCGTCCTTCGCGGAGAAGGGGCAGCTTTTGCGGCGGCGGAAGAATGGGCGTGCCATGGTTCAATTTCTCCTTACGCGTCATCGCCGTCGCGGTCGCGACGGGGACGGTCATCACGGTCGCGGCCGCCTTCACGGCCGCCGCGCTCACCACGGCCGCCGCGCTCGCTGCGCTCGCTCTTGCGCATCATCACCGACGGGCCGGCTTCGTGCGCGTCGACCTTGATGGTCATGTAGCGGATGATGTCTTCGTTGATCGCGGTCTGGCGTTCCAGTTCGGCGACGACGCCGGCAGGGGCGTCGATATCGAGCAGGACATAGTGCGCCTTGCGGTTCTTGGCGATCTTGTACGCCATGCCGCGCAGGCCCCAGGTCTCGGTCTTGACGACCTTGCCCTTATTGTCCTCGATGATCTTGGTGGCGGCTTCCGCCAGCGCATCGACCTGGGCCTGGGCCAGATCCTGACGCGCGAGAAACACATGCTCGTACAGAGCCATGCTCGCATTTCCTTATATTGGCCGATCGCTGACGCCGCACCGCGCGGACGCCCCTCCGGCTATCGTTCCAGTTCGTTACGCAAAAACAAATCGGGGGCGGAAAGACTGGCTTCCCACCCCGACGCCGCGCTCTTTGGCCGAAAAGGCGGCGAAAGGCAAGCCTGGCCTTGCCACCGCCGCCGGTCCTTTCTAACCCGCCTGCCAGACCATTCGGGGACCAGAACATGCGCGCATTCATCTTTCCGGGGCAAGGCAGCCAGGCCGTCGGCATGGGCAAGGCGCTGGCGGAGGCGAGCGCCGCGGCGCGCGCCGTATTCCAGGAAGTGGACGATGCGCTGGGCCAGAATCTGTTCCGGCTGATGACGGAGGGGCCGGACGACCAGCTGACCCTGACCGAGAACGCCCAGCCCGCGATCATGGCCAATGCGATCGCCACCTTGCGGGTGCTGGAACAGGGAGGCGGGCTGAAGCTGGCCGACAAGGCGGATTTCGTCGCCGGGCACAGCCTGGGCGAATATAGCGCGCTCTGCGCCGCCGGGACGCTGGAGCTGGCGACGACGGCGCGGCTGCTGAAGCTGCGCGGGCAGGCGATGCAGGCGGCGGTGCCGGTGGGCGTGGGCGGCATGGCGGCGATATTGGGCGCCGACATCGCCACCGCGCAGGCCATTGCCGATGCGGCGGCGGAGGGCGAGGTCTGCTGCGTCGCCAATGACAACGACCCTTCGCAGGTGGTGATTTCCGGCCACAAGGGCGCTGTTGAGCGGGCGGTGCCGCTGGCGAAGGAACATGGCGCGAAACGGGCCATCCTGCTGCCGGTATCGGCGCCATTCCATTGCCCGCTGATGCAGCCCGCCGCGGATGCGATGGCGGCGGCGCTGGCCGAGGCGGCGCTGCGCGCGCCGCTGGTGCCGCTGTTCGCCAACGTCACCGCCGCGCCGGTGGCGGACGCGGACCGGATCCGCGCGCTGCTGGTCGAGCAGGTGACCGGGCTGGTCCGCTGGCGCGAGTCGGTGATCGCCATGGAAGCGGCGGGCGTGACGCATTTCGTGGAATTTGGCGGCAAGGTGCTGTCGCCGATGGTCAAGCGCAGCAGCACGGGCGAGGTGGAGACGAGCAGCGTGCTGACGATGGACGATCTGGAAGCGCTGGCGAAGCAGCTTTGACCTTGAAGATAACGGGATTGGGGAGCGATCGGATGTTCGACCTGACGGGAATGACGGCGCTGGTGACGGGCGCCAGCGGCGGAATCGGTTCCGCGATCGCCGCCGCGCTGGCGGCGCAGGGCGCGCGCGTCGCGCTGTCCGGCACGCGCGAGGCGGCGCTGAGATCCGTGGCGGAGGGCCTTGCCGGCGATCCGGCGATCCTGCCGTGCGACCTGTCCGACTCGGCGGCGGTCGACGCGCTGGTGCCCGCGGCTGTGGAGGCGCTGGGCGGCACGCTGGACATATTGGTCAACAATGCCGGCGTCACCCGCGACAATCTGGCGATGCGGATGAAGGACGAGGAGTGGGACCAGGTGATTCGCGTCAACCTGGAAGCGGCCTTCCGCCTTTGCCGCGCCGCCGCCCGCCCGATGATGAAGGCGCGCTTCGGCCGGATCGTCTCCATTTCGTCGGTGGTCGGCGCGACCGGAAACCCCGGCCAGGCCAATTATGCCGCCTCCAAGGCGGGGCTGGTCGGCATGTCAAAGGCGCTGGCGCAGGAACTGGCCAGCCGGGGCATCACCGTGAATTGCGTCGCCCCGGGCTTCATCGTTTCCGCGATGACCGATGCGCTGCCCGACGCGCAGAAAGAGGCGCTGACCACGCGCATTCCGGCCGGGCGGCTTGGCGAAGGCGGTGACATCGGCGCGGCGGTGGCCTATCTCGCCAGCCGTGAAGCGGCCTATGTCACCGGCCAGACCTTGCATGTGAATGGCGGCATGGCAATGTTGTGAACGCCTGATGAACCCCCGGGGGCTTGCAAGCGTTTCTGCTGGGGATTAGGGCGAAACGAACTATCTGAAGAAAAGGATTTCCCATGAGCGAGACTGCCGACCGCGTGAAGAAGATCGTCGTCGAGCACCTTGGCGTCGAAGCCGAAAAGGTGACCGAGGATGCGAGCTTCATCGACGATCTGGGCGCGGACAGCCTCGACATCGTCGAGCTCGTCATGGCGTTCGAGGAAGAATTCGGAGTCGAAATTCCCGACGACGCCGCCGAGAAGATCGGCACCGTCAAGGACGCCATCAACTATATCGACGCCAACAAGGGCTGACCGTTGGCGGGCCGCCACGGCGGCCACGCTGCGGATAGAGCCGCCAGTTTCGACACGGCTCCCCGACCCGGGATAAAGAGGGCCGGGGAGCCGTTTCGTATTCAGGATTTTGGAGTTTGGATGTTATGCGCCGTGTCGTCGTAACCGGACTGGGCCTCGTCACGCCGCTCGGCGCGGACGTCGAGACTGCGTGGAAGAACCTGATCGCGTCGAAATCCGGCGCGGCGGGGATCACCCGATTCGATGCGAGCGACTATGCCTGCCGGATCGCCTGCGAGGTGAAGCCCGCCGACCATGCCTATGGCTTCGATCCGGCCAAGCGGGTGGACCACAAGGTCCAGCGGCAGGTGGACCCTTTCATCATCTTCGGCATCGATGCGGCGGGACAGGCGCTGGAAGACGCCGGGCTGACCGAGATGAGCGAATCCGAGCGGCTGCGCGCGGGGTGTTCGATCGGATCCGGCATCGGCGGCCTGCCGGGCATCGAGAGCGAATCGATCGTCCTGCACGAAAAGGGGCCGCGCCGCGTTTCCCCGCATTTCGTGCACGGCCGGCTGATCAACCTGATTTCCGGCCAGGTCAGCATCAAATATGGGCTGATGGGCCCCAACCATGCGGTGGTCACCGCCTGTTCCACCGGCGCGCATTCGATTGGCGACGCGGCGCGGATGATTGCGCTCGACGATGCGGACGTGATGCTGGCCGGCGGCGCGGAGGGCGCGATATGCCCCATCGGCATTGCCGGTTTCGCCCAGGCGCGCGCGCTTTCGACCGGGTTCAACGACACGCCAGAAAAGGCGAGCCGGCCGTGGGACCAGGGCCGCGACGGATTTGTGATGGGCGAGGGCGCGGGCGTGGTCTGCCTTGAGGAATATGAGCACGCCAAGGCGCGCGGCGCGAAAATCTATGCCGAGGTGATCGGATATGGCCTGTCGGGCGATGCCTATCACGTCACCGCGCCGCACCCGGAAGGCTCCGGCGCGTTCCGATCCATGGAAATGGCGATGCGCAAGTCCGGGCTGGCGCTGTCCGACATCGATTATATCAACGCCCATGGCACCTCGACGCCGCTGGGCGACGAGCTGGAGCTGGGCGCGGTGCGCCGGCTGTTCGGCGATGCGCTGGGCGGGCTTTCGATGAGTTCGACCAAATCCGCCATCGGCCATCTGCTGGGCGGCGCGGGCGCGGTGGAATCGATCTTCTGCATCCTCGCCATGCGCGACGGCATCGTGCCGCCGACGCTGAACCTGGACAACCCCAGCGAGAATTGCGCCGGGGTGGACCTGGTCCCGCACGTTGCCAAGCAGCGCAAGGTGAAGGCCGTGCTGAACAACAGCTTCGGTTTCGGCGGCACCAATGCCAGCCTGGTGATGCGCGCGATATAATCTTGTGGCGCGGCGCAGGCCTGTTCGCCGCAAAGGGATGAGGGCGGCTGCGCGGATGAAGAAACTGCTGATCGCCCTGTTGCTGCTGGGTGGGCTTGCCTGGGCGGGCCTCTCCTATGTCGAGCCATGGTATGGCGTGACCAACCGGCCGCCGGGCGAAAAGCCGGTGGAAGTGACCGTTTCACGCGGCGACACGCTGGCAGCGGCAGCGCGCAAGCTGGAGAAGGCGGGCGTGATCAGCTCCGCCGACCGCTTCCTGACGCTGGCGAAGCTGCTTGGGCCGGGCGCGCCGATAAAGGCCGGGGAATATGGCTTTTACCCGTCGCAGGGCTGGCAAAGCTATTTGAAGACCATGCAATCGGGCGTGCCGATCCAGCGGTTCGTGACGATTCCGGAAGGGATGCCCTCCATCTTGGTGCGCGAGCGGCTGATGGCGGAGCCGATGCTGACCGGCACGGTGGCGGTGCCCGTGGAGGGATCTGTGCTGCCCGACAGCTATAGTTTCGAGCGCGGCGAGACGCGGGCGGCGGTGCTGGCGCGGATGCAGGCGGCGATGGCCGGGGAGCTTGCCGCCCTGTGGGCCAAGCGCAAGCCGGCGACGGCGGTGACCAGCCCGGACGAGGCGGTGACGCTGGCCTCCATCGTCGAGAAGGAAACCGGGGTTCCGGCCGAGCGGCGCACCGTTGCCGGGGTGTACACCAACCGCCTGAAGCGCGGCATGCCGCTGCAGGCGGACCCGACCGTCATCTATCCGGTCACCCGGGGCAAGCCGCTGGGGCGGCGGATCCTCAGGTCTGAATTGCAGGCGCGCAACGGTTATAACACCTATGCCATGGCCGGGCTGCCGGTGGGGCCGATCGCCAACCCCGGGCGGGCGTCCATCGCCGCGGTGCTGGACCCGGCGGACACGCGCGCGCTCTATTTCGTGGCGGACGGCAGCGGCGGGCACATCTTCGCCGACACGCTGGAGCAGCACAACGCCAACGTGCAGAAATGGTATGCCCTGCGCCGCCAGCGCGGCGAGATGTGATCAGAGCCGAAGCCCGGCAAGCTCGTCCAGCCCGGTCATCAGGTTGAGGTTCTGCACGGCGGCGCCGGCCGCGCCCTTGCCCAGATTGTCCAGCGTGGCGACCAGCCGGACCTGGCCCAGCGCGGCGTTGCCGAACACGAACAGGTCAAGCCCGTCCTTGTCGGCATTGCGCTCCAGCGTGACGAGGCCCATCGCCTCGCTTTCCGCCTTGCCCGCGACGCGGACGAGGCGCGAGCCGGCATAGCTCTCCGCCAGCGCGTCGCGCAGCCGGTCAGCGCCCGGCGTGCCCGGCATGGCGGCGGTGACGAGCGGCACCTCGACGATCATGCCGCGATAGGTGCGGGCGACGGCGGGGGCGAACAGCGGGGCGTGGGCGAGGCCGCCATGGTGCTGCATCTCGCCGACATGCTTGTGGTCGAGGCCGAGTGCGTAGAGCCGGAAGGCGGTTTCGGTGGCGTCCGGTGCGTCGCCCCGCTCAAAGGCGGCGATCATCGCCTTGCCGCCGCCCGAATAGCCGGACACGGCGTTGACGGTGAACGCCCAGTCGGCCGGGACCAGCCCCGCGCGCACCAGCGGGCGGACCAGCGCGAGGAAGCCGGTGGGGTAGCAGCCCGGATTGGACAGGCGGGCCGTGCCGGCGATCTCCGCCGCGCGGCCGGGCTCGACCTCGGCGAAACCGTAGGTCCAGCCGGCGGCGGTGCGGTGCGCGGTGGATGCGTCGATCACC
Organism: Sphingomonas sp. SCN 67-18; assembly: GCF_001724715.1. GTDB lineage: Bacteria > Pseudomonadota > Alphaproteobacteria > Sphingomonadales > Sphingomonadaceae > SCN-67-18. The sequence continues at coordinate 23,754 of NZ_MEFG01000017.1, read as the reverse complement.
TTCACCGCCGGGTTTTCGATCAGCGCCACGGCTTCGCGGGCGGCGTCGTCCGGCAGGCAGAGGATGACGACATCCGCGCCGTTCAGCGCCTCGGCCCGCGCGGCGGCGTCCTTGCGGCGGGCTTCGTCCAGCGTGACCGCGTTCAGGTCCGCGCGGCCACGCAGCCGCTCGACGATCTCAAGGCCGGTGGTGCCGGCGCCGCCATCGACGAAGACCGATACGGTCATGATAATCTCCTTTGCGCCAGCACGGCGCCATCCTCTTGCGCGAAGCGCGCCAGCAGTGTCGCCAGCGGCTCTATCGTCACCGTCATCGCATGGCCACTGGCATGAATGGCGTTTTCCGCATCGACCATCATCGCGACATGGCCGGGCAGGAAGATGAGATCGCCCCGACGTAGCGGATCTCCGGCGGGAATGTCCCGGCCGATGGCGGCGGCCAGTTGCAGGTCGCTGTCGCGGGGCAGAGCGATGCCGGCCATGCCGTGGGCGATCTGCACGAGGCCGGAGCAGTCGATGCCGTCGCCGCCGCGGCCGCCCCAATAATAGGGGGTGCCGACCAGCTTTTCAGCGAACGCGACCGGATCGGCGGCGACATCGTCGAGCGGGGCGGCGTGGCGGATGTGGACGTGACCGTCCGGCATTTCGAGGAAATCGCCGTGCTGGGCGGCGGGGAAGCGCGCGCCCATGGGCAGGGTGCCGAGGACGGGCGAGCGGGCGTCGGCGGCGGCGAAGATGAGGGCGCTGCGCTGGACGATCCGGTGGCTGGCGGGTGCTTCCTCGCCCAATATCCCGGCCGGGACGTAGCCGACATAATGGTCGTGCAGCGTATAGCCCCAGGCCCAGTCGCCGCTGATGTCGACGATGGCGAATTGTTCGCCGCGCAGGACCTGGCTGATGGCTGCCGCCGCCGCGGACGGTTGCGCGTGGAGCGTCTGGTATGGGGCGAGGCAGATGCGGGGCAGGGGGCGGGCATAATGCGGGGCGAACAGCACCCCGGCGAGCGCCAGATCAGCGATGTCGCCGCGAACGGCGTAGATCCTCGGATCCAGCCGCGCGGAGCGCCCGGAGAGGATGAAACGGTCAGGCGGGGAGTCGGTCGCTCCCATTGCCGTTGGGGCGGCCGATAAGTGAATTGAATCCTTCAAGAAAAACTTTGCCTTCCCGCGTCGGCGCGATGAAGATGTTGCGGCGGTCCGCATCGTCGCGCTGGCGGCGGAGATAGCCGAGCGAGCCGAGCCTGTTCAAGGCGCGTGTGATGACCGGCTTCGACACGTTCAGCCCCCGCGCGAGGCCGCGCACCGTGTGCGGGCCGGGCTTCAGATAGACGACCAGCAGCAGCGCCATCTGCCGATTGGTCAGATCGGGCTCGCCCGAGCGGACATAATCGAGCAGCGTGCCCATCCAGCGTTTCAGGCCGGCTTCGGCGGCGATGGCATCGCCGGGTTCCGGGGACGGGTGCGAGGGGCGGAGTTGACCATTCATGCAGCCCGAAACGCGTGAACGCGGCGTGAGTTTCCTCGAAATCAGGGAAAATTACGCAAGCGTCATCAAGAATAGCGTTGCCGCAGCATGGCCCATGCCGCGCGCAGGCCGAGCGCGTCGCCGCCCTTGGGCCGCCCCGGCTTTGCCGAGGGCCGCCAGGCGAAGGTGTCGAAATGCGCCCAGGCGATGGTTTCCGGCACGAATTTGCCGAGGAACAGCGCGGCGGTGATCGCCCCGGCATAGCCGCCTTCGGCCGCGTTGCCGATGTCCGCGACGTCGGATTTCAGCATGTCGGCATAGGGCGCCCAGAGCGGCATCCGCCACAGGGGATCATCCTCCGCAACGCCGCAGGACAGCAGATCGGCCGCCAGGCTTTCGTCATTCGCGAACATGGCGGGCAGGTCCGGCCCCAGCGCGACGCGGGCCGCGCCGGTGAGGGTCGCGAAATCGACGATCAGCTCCGGCGCGTCCTCGACCGCGCGGGCCAGCGAGTCGCCCAGGATCAAGCGGCCCTCCGCATCGGTATTGCCGATTTCCACGGACAGGCCCTTGCGGCTGGCCAATATGTCGCCGGGGCGAAAGGCGTTGCCGGCAATGGCGTTTTCCACCGCCGGGACCAGCAGGTGCAGCCGCACCGGCAGCCGCGCGGCGATGACCAGTTGGGCGAGGGCAAGGGCATGGGCGCCGCCGCCCATATCCTTCTTCATCAGCCGCATCCCGGAGGCGGGCTTGATGTCGAGGCCGCCGGAATCGAAGCACACGCCCTTGCCGACGATGGCAATGCGGGGGTGATCGGGATTGCCCCAGACCAGTTCGATCAGCCGGGGCGCATTGCGCTTTTCCGCCGCGCGGCCGACGGCGTGGATCATCGGATAGTCGCGCGCCAGATCCGCGCCCTCGGTGACGGTGAGCGTGGCCCCGCCTGCCTTGGCGATGGCGGCGGCGGCATCCTGGAGGTTGCGCGGCCCCATATCCTCGGTGGGCGTGTTGACGAGATCGCGGACCAGCGCCACCGCGCCGGCGATGCGGGCCTGATCGGCAATGCGCGCCGGCTCCCCGCTCAGCAGCACGCGGACGCCGACCGGATCGTCCGCCTTGCGGTAGCGATCGAAGCGATATTGGCCGAGCAGCCAGCCGAGCGCGGCCGGCCCGGCATCCTGCCCGTCCAGCCGGTAGAAGCCGGCGGGCAGGCGCTCCGCCGCGCGGGCGAGACACCATGGGGTGAGCGCGGCGGCATCCGCCACGCCGACCGCCGCAAACCATTCATCCGCCGCATCGCCGGGGAGGACCGCGATTTCATTCGCCTTGCCCGCGAAGGACTGGGCCGCGACCGCCGTTTTGACGCGCTGGCTCTGCCCGCTCAGCCAGCCGTCGAAACCCGCCTTGTCGACAAGCTGGAGCGTGACGGCGGGTTGCCCCTTGTCGGGGATGAGCAGGCTGGCGAAATCGGTCATGGAATCCCTCGAAAAAATCGGTTCGCCCTGCTTTGCGCCAGGAAGGGCGGCGATGGAAGGCGTGAGGCCGGGCTTATTCCGCCGCGTGCAGCCTGGCTGCGGGCGTGGCGGCAAGGGCGGCGGCGGGCGGGTTGGAGAAGCGCAGCGTGCCGTCCGCGATGGAGCGGTGACGCAGGGTGACGAGATCACGGAAATAATTCTGGTTCAGCCGCCACGGCTTGATCCGCCCCTGCTTGGGCAGGATATCGACGGCGCGCTGGACATAGCCGGACGAGAAATCGAGCATCGGTTCCTCACCGATGGCGTCGCGATCGTCCGCCACCGGGGTGGCGATGGCGAAGCCGGTTGCGTCCATATGGTTGAGCAGCCGGCAGACATATTCCGCCGTCAGATCCGCCTTCAGCGTCCATGAGGCATTGGTGTAGCCGAAGGTGGAGGACAGGTTGGGGATGCCCGAGAACATCGTGCCCTTGTAGTTGAGCGTGCGGCCGAGATGGACCGGCTGGCCGTCGACCACCAGTTCCGCGCCGCCGCCCACTTCCAGTTTCAGCCCGGTGGCGGTGACGACGATGTCCGCCGGCAGCACGTCGCCCGAGCTGAGCGCGATGCCGGTTTCGGTGAACCGCTCGATCGTGTCGGTGACGACCGACGCCGTGCCGCTGTTGATCGCCTCGAACAGGTCGCCGTCCGGGATCAGGCAGAGGCGCTGGTCCCACGGATTGTAGCGCGGCGTGAAATGCCGTTCGACATCGCAGCGGTCGCCCACCGCATCCTGTGTCGCCTTGATGAGTCTGCGCTTGACGAAATCCGGCTTGCGGCGGGCGAGCTGAAAGAAGATCTGCTGCCTCAGCACATTCTTCCAGCGGGTCAGCCGGTAGGCCAGCCCGGCGGGCAGGACGCGGCGCAGGCGGTTGGCGATGCCGTCCGCCGCCGGGGCGGAGATGACATAGGTGGGCGAGCGTTGCAGCATGGTGACATGGCCGGCGGTGCGGGCCATTTCCGGCACCAGCGTGACCGCCGTTGCGCCGCTGCCGATGACGACGACGCGCTTGCCTGCATAATCCAGCCCTTCCGGCCAGAATTGCGGATGGACGATCTGCCCGGTGAAATCCTCCTGACCCTGAAAGTGGGGGGCGTGGCCGGCATCATAGCTGTAATAGCCGCTGCACATGGCCAGGAAGCGGGCGCGGATCGTCTCGCTTCCGCCGCCGCTGAGCTCCAGCGAGACCGTCCAGAGCGCATCGGCGGTGGACCAGGCGGCGCGCACCACCTTGCGGCCATAGCGGATATGCCGGTCTATCCCGCGTTCGCTGGCGGTTTCGCGCACATAATCCAGGATGGCCGGGGCATTGGCGATGGAGCGCTCATGGACCCACGGCTTGAACGCATAGCCGAGCGTATGCATGTCCGAATCCGAGCGGATGCCGGGGTAGCGGAACAGATCCCATGTCCCGCCGATCGCGTCGCGGCGCTCGACGATGGCATAGCGTTTGTGCGGGCAGCGTTGCTGCAGATAGGCGGCCTGGCCGATGCCGGACAGGCCGGCGCCGACGATCAGCACATCGAGGATCTCTTCCGTCATCCCCGCCATGCTATGCGAATCGATGCCGGTTGCAAATTGCAATTCAGTTGGCGACGGGAACCCCGAACAGGTCGTGTTCGTCCGCATCCTCGACCAGTACCGACAGCATGTCGCCCGCCCTGGCGGTTCCGGCGTCGCGCAGGTGGACCTGACCGTCAATTTCCGGCGCGTCCGCCCGGGACCGGCCGGTCGCGCCGCCTTCTCCATCTGCAATGTCGACCAGCACCTGCTGGATGCTGCCGATTTTCGCCTGCAGCTTGGCGGCGCTGATCGCGGCCGTCTTTTCCATCAGCCGGGCGTAGCGTTCTTCCTTCACCGCTTCGGGCACGGGATCGGGCAGGGCGTTGGCGGCGGCGCCTTCGACCGGCTCGAACCGGAAAGCGCCGACGCGGTCGAGCTGCGCTTCGTCCAGCCAGTCCAGCAGATACTGGAAATCAGCCTCCGTTTCGCCGGGGAAGCCGACGACGAAGGTGGAGCGGATGGTGATATCCGGCGCGATCGCCCGCCAGCCGTGAATGCGCTCAAGCACCTTCGCTTCATTGGCCGGGCGTTTCATGGCCCTCAGCACATTGGGTGCCGCGTGCTGGAAGGGGATATCCAGATAGGGAAGGACAAGCCCTTCCGCCATCAGCGGGATGACCTTGTCGACATGGGGGTAGGGATAGACATAGTGCAGCCGCACCCAGGCGCCGAGCCTGCCCAGTTCACGGGTCAGATCGGTCATGTGGGCGCGGACCTGCTCGCCCTTCCACAGGCGCGGTTCGTGACGGATATCGACGCCGTAGGCGGAGGTATCCTGGCTGATGACCAGCAGTTCCTTCGTCCCCGCGGCGACCAGCTTTTCGGCTTCGCGCAGGATTGCGTCGGGCCGGCGGCTGACCAGATCGCCCCGGATGGACGGGATGATGCAGAAGGAGCAGCGGTGGTTGCAGCCCTCCGAAATCTTCAGATAGCTGTAGTGGCGCGGGGTGAGCTTCAGCCCGCCTTCCGGCACCAGATCGACATAGGGCGAGGGCACGGGCGGCGCGGCCTGGTGCACGGCGCCCACCACTTCCTCATATTGCTGCGGCCCGGTGATCGCCAGCACATCCGGGAAGCGCGCGCGGATGGCGTCCGCCTCCTTGCCCATGCAGCCGGTGACGATGACCCGGCCGTTTTCCGCAATCGCCTCGCCAATCGCCTCCAGGCTTTCTTCCTTGGCGCTGTCCAGAAAGCCGCAGGTGTTGACCAGCACCACGTCCGCATCGTCATAATTGGCGGAAAGCTGGTATCCGTCGGACCTGAGCTTGGTGAGAATGCGTTCGCTGTCGACCAGCGCCTTGGGGCAGCCGAGCGAGACCATCCCAACCTTGGGCGGGGGAGCGAGAGTGGTGAGAGCCATGATCGCGCGGCAGATAGGCGCAATCGATGCATTTTACCATCGCGGAATGATGGCGGCCGCCAAAGCCCGCGCTGGCGGCCGGATTGTCGATATCCTTTACAATTTATTAAGCGAGATTTTTCGTTGAGCTATAGAAATGATTGAATTGAGCGTTGAAAACGCGCTTTTCCGTGCTTGGCACGCATCCTGCTTACACCACTTGCAGCAACATCCGTGCTAGTGGGGAGTGAGGGAATGCATAAAGGTTTAGCAGTACTGGCGACGTCGATCGCCTTTGCCGGCGCGACGGCGGCCCAGGCCGCTCTGCCCCCCGGTTTCCAGGTGACCATCGAAGCGCCGGGCGTCCAGAACGTCAGCGGCGCCTATTTCGGTGGCGATATCAACAATTATGGCGTCGAGACCTTCGACACGCTGTCGACCGGCCTTCACGGCACCTATGACTCGACGTTCAGCAGCAGCCCGATCAACGGCACCTACACCAACCTGAACGTCCATCAGGCCGACCAATATGGCGGTTCGGGCGGCAACACCAACTATGGTGTGGCGGGCCTGGGCGTGAACGGCAGCTATTCGATCGATTTCAACGACGGCAACGGCAACGGGCTGGCGGTGACCTATTTCGGTTACTGGCTGTCGGCGCTGGATGCGAACAACATCGTCGAATTCTACAGCAACGGCAACCTGCTGGGCACCTTCACGCCGACCGACGTGATCGCGCTGGTCGGCAATAGCGGGCCTTATTACGGCAACCCGAACGCGCCCTTTGGCGGCCAGAACAGCAACGAGCCCTATGTGTTCGTGAACTTCTTCAACGAAGGCGACGGTTTTGACCGCATCGTCTTCCGCCAGGGCAACACCGCCGGTTATGAATCCGACAACCACACGGTCGGCTGGTGGAAGAGCCAGGGCGGTACGCCGGTTCCGGGCGTGCCCGAGCCGACGACCTGGGCGATGCTCATCCTCGGTTTCGGCATGATCGGCTATGCCAGCCGCCGCCGGACCGCGACGCGGATGGCCGTCAGCACCTGCTGATCGCCGCCACGGCAAAGCGAAATGCGCCGCCGGTCGAAAGGCCGGCGGCGTTTTCGTGCCTGCGGTTCAGTCTTCGGCCTTGCCGATCTTGCGCGGGCGGCCGGTGCCTTCGATGATCTCGACGATGATGTCGCCCGGCATCAGCGCCTGCGCCTGCGGTTCCCAGAAGCCATAGGGTTCGCCGCCGCGATAGACGCGCACGCCCAGCCCGCTGGCGAGGGCGCTCAGCGGCTTGCCGCATTCGGCGTCGGTCACCGTGCGTTCGGAAAGCTGGACCCTGCCGTCGCTGGACGCGAGATCGGCCAGATAATCGGCGATGTGCGGGCCGTGCGACGACCCGGCGAGCAGCAGCCCGGCGAAACTGGTGGGGTTGATGACCACGTCCGCGCCGGCGGCACGCGCGGGAAGTTCGTTATCCTCAGCGCGGACGGCGACGCTGATCCGCACGTCCGGCGCGACATGGCGGGCGGTGAGGGTGATGAGGATGGAGGTGTCGTCCCGCCCGGCGGAGACGATGAGCGCGCGGGCGCGGGCGAGCTTCACCGCTTCCAGGATGCGGTCGCGCGTGGCGTCGCCTTCGAACACGTTGCAGCCGATCGCCTCTGCGCGGGCGATCGCGGCGGGGCTGGGGTCCACCACCACGATCTCGGCGGCGTCGGTGCCGCGGGCGATCAGCTCATCCACCGCCTCGGCCCCGCTGGTGCCGTAGCCGGCGACGACGATATGATCGTGAAGCGTCTTCTGGATCAGGCTCATGCGCCACTTGTCCCATGTCCGGCGGAAAACGAAATTATAGGCGGTGCCGAGGAAGATCAGCACCACGAAAACGCGGATCGGCGTGACCACCAGCGCGTCGAACAGGCGGGCCTGATCCGACACCGGGGCGATATCGCCATAGCCGGTGGTGGTGATCGAGATCATCGTGAAATAGATGACGTCGAGAAAACTGACATGCCCGTCCACATTGTCGCGCAGGCCGGTGCGGTCGAGCCAGTGGACGGAGACGGCGAGGCCGATCAGCGCCAGCACGAAGACGACGCGCCAGCCGATCGAGAGCCATACCGGCGTGCGGGACTTGCGCCGCAGCGTCACATAGTCGCGGACCCGGCGCGACCAGCGGGTCACGCGCCGCCCATCAGCGATAAGCCTCGTCGAGCATCGCCAGCGAGTCGAAATGGGTGAGGTCGAGGTGCAGCGGGGTCACCGCGACATAACCCTCCGCCACCGCTTCGAGATCCGTCGACTGGGCGGGCGTTTCCACCGTGGGGCCGAGGCCGAACCAGTGATATTCATAGCCGCGCGGATCGCGGTTGCTGACGATCTGGAGCCGGCCGTAATCGCGCAGGCCTTGGCTGACCACGCGCACGCCCTTCACCGCCGCCGCCGGAACGGCCGGGAAATTGACGTTGACCAGGGTGCGGGCGGCCAGCGGCGCGTCCAGCAGCGGGCGCAGCACGCGCTCACCCCATGCCTGCGCGGCGGAAAAGGGCACTTCGTCGCCCATCCCCTCGCGCGCATAGACCTGGCTGAGGGCGATCGAGCGGACGCCGGCCAGCGCGCCTTCCATGGCGGCGGAGACGGTGCCGGAATAGGTGACGTCCTCCGCCAGATTGGCGCCGCGATTGACGCCGGAGAGAATGAGGTCCGGCTGGCAGTCCTTCATGATACGGGCAAGGCCCATCATCACCGCGTCGGTGGGCGTGCCGGTGACGCTGAACCGCCGCTCGCCATGGCGGCGGATGCGCAGCGGGCGGGTGAGGGTGAGCGAATGGCCGGCGCCCGATTGCTCTTCCGACGGGGCGACCGTCCAGATATCGTCCGACAGCGTCCGCGCGATCGTCTCCAGCACCTTCAGGCCGGTGGCGTTGATGCCATCGTCATTGGTGAGGAGGATGCGCATCAGGCCGGTTCGATGGCGGTGACGCCGCCCATATGGCCGACAAGCGCATCCGGCACGCGGACCGAGCCGTCCTTTTGCTGGTAATTTTCCATCACCGCGACGAGGGCGCGGCCGACCGCCAGCGCCGAGCCGTTCAGCGTGTGGAGGAAGCGGGTGCCCTTGGCCTCTCCCGCCGGGCGATAGCGGGCGGCCATGCGCCGGGCCTGGAAATCGCCCATCAACGAACAACTGGAGATTTCCCGGTAACGACCCTGGCCGGGCAGCCATACCTCCAGATCATAGGTTTTGGTGGAAGCAAAGCCCATATCCCCGGTGCACAGCAGCATCCGGCGATAGGGCAGGCCCAGCGCCTCCAGGATCGATTCGGCGGTGCGGGTCATGCGTTCATGCTCGCTTTCGGCGGCGGCGCCGGTGGTGATCGCGACCAGCTCGACCTTTTCGAACTGGTGCTGGCGGATCAGCCCGCGCGTATCGCGGCCCGCGGCGCCCGCTTCCGAGCGGAAGCAGGGGGTGAGCGCGGTGAAGCGCAGCGGCAGGGCGGCCTCGTCGAGGATCGATTCGCGCACGATGTTGGTCAGGCTGACCTCAGCCGTGGGGATCAGCCAGCGGCCGTCCGTGGTGTGGAACAGGTCTTCGGCGAATTTGGGCAATTGCCCGGTGCCGAACACCGCCTCGTCCCGCACCAGCAGCGGCGGCGCCACCTCCTGATAGCCGGCGGCGATATTGGCATCGAGCATATATTGGCCGAGCGCGCGGTGCAGGCGGGCGATGCCGCCGCGCAGCAGGGCGAAGCGCGCGCCGGAGATGGCCGCCGCCGTTTCGAAATCCAGGCCCAGCGCGGGGCCGAAACTGTCATGTTCGGCAACGTCGAAGGCGAAGGCCGGTTTTTCGCCCCAGCTGGACACGCAGACATTGTCCGCATCGTCGGCGCCCAACGGCACATCGGCGGCGGGCAGGTTGGGGATCGCCGCCAATTGGGTTTCAAGCGCTTCGGCGCTGTTCTTTTCATCCAGTTCGAGCTGCGGCAGACGCTCTTTCAGCGTCGCCACTTCCGCCATCAGCGCGTCGGCATCGGCATGGCGGCCCTGCGCCTTGGCCGCGCCGATGGCCTTGGACGCCTCGTTGCGGCGGGCGAGGGCGGTCTGAAGCTCGGTCGCCAGCGCGCGGCGGCGTTCGTCCAGCGCCAGCAGCTCCGCCGCGAGCGGGGCAAGCCCGCGCCGGCCGAGCTGGGTGTCGAAATGGGCGGGATTCTCCCGGATAAGGCGGATGTCATGCATGGTGCAGGCTATGGCCGGGCAGCCGGGCCGGCGCAAGTGCGGCGGAGGGCGGGAAGGGAGCGAAAGCGGCGGCGGGATCGCTTTCGCGCATCCGCGGTTCATCGTCATGTAACATGGCGGTCGTCATAGCCCTTTTCGACGACGGGCGGCCGCGCGGGTTGCGCGGTCCGCATTGGGACGGGTGCCGGAGTTCAGCGGATTGCGCAGCTTGTATGGAAACCGGGGCATAGTTATAGGCGCGCTCCAGGTATCGGGCCGCAACCGGGTGGAAGAAACCGGCGCGTCTTCGGAGTGGAGATATATTTATGGCGACTGCATTGGGTAATGCCGACGGCCCCGGCGATTTTCCGCCGCCCGAAGTGGCAGGCAATGACGACGATTACCGGCCGTCCGCAGGCGAACCGTTCATGAATTCACGCCAGCAGGATTATTTTCGCGACAAGTTGAATGCCTGGAAAAATGCCATTCTGCGCGAGGCGCAGGGCACTTTGACCCAGTTGCAGAATGATTCGATGCGGGAACCCGATGTGACGGACCGCGCGTCGAGCGAGACCGACTGGTCAATCGAGCTGCGCACCCGCGACCGCCAGCGCAAGCTGATCTCCAAGATAGACGCCGCGCTGCGCCGCATCGACGAGGGCGAATATGGCTATTGCGAGGTGACCGGCGAGCCGATTTCGCTGGCCCGGCTGGAGGCCCGCCCGATCGCCACCATGACAGTCGAGGCGCAGGAACGCCACGAGCGCCAGGAAAAGGTGTCGCGCGACGAATGATGCCTAATTGATGCTTAACGATTTGACCAATGTTTCAAATTAGCGTGTGATGGCGAAGTGGCCTTCGCCACGCTATGGACGGAACAGTGAAAGACGCGGTCACCACCGACGAGAAGGAACAGGAGCTCGCGCAGCAGCGCGGGTCCGTGCGCGACAGCATGTTCCTGCAGGCCCGGGTGCGCCGGTTGGAACGCGACGAGGAAATCGTGGCGCGCGTCCGCAATCTTTCCGCCGGTGGAATGATGATGGAGACCCCGGCGCAGCTGGTGCGGGGCGACCGGATCGAATCGGAAGTGCGTGGTATCGGGCTGGTGCGCGGCAAGGTTGCCTGGGCATCCGAGGGCCGAGTCGGCGTTGCGTTCGATTCGCCGATTGATCCGAAGGCGGCCCGCGTTCCGATCGGGCGGGCGGCGGCGGTTGCTCCGCCGAAACCATTTGGCGGAATACGGCGCGCGGCGTTCAGTTGAACAGGCGCACGCCGTTCCGCGGCTGATCGTCAGCCAGCGACGATCGCTTCCTTGATCTTCAACTTCTGCTTCTTGAGACTCGCGAGGATCGCGGAGTCCGGGATGGGGCGTCTCAGTTCCTTGGAAATCTGGGCATCGAGCCCTGCATGTTTCGCTTCGAGGGCAGAAATATGCGTGTTGTCCATGGCGAGGCATCTCCTTGCGCTTGGGTTGGGACAGGGAGTTAAACATGATTTGGGTTAACTGTCTCCCACCCTTTCCGCTTAAATTCGATTAGCCGTAGCGGTGGGCGGGACGGCCCGAGCGCGCCAACAGGCTTGAGCCGCCGGAACAGCCGCCTTATCCCTTGGAACGTGGAAAATGGGGGCTTGGATGACCACCGATGAGACGAACGCGCGATTGACCATGCTGCGCGTCGAGCATCGCGATCTGGACATGGCGATTGCCGTCCTGCTCGACACGCCGCGCGGCGACCAGCTGCAGCTGGCCCGGTTGAAGAAGCGCAAGCTGCGGCTGCGCGACGAGATTGCGATGCTGGAAGGCCAGCTGATCCCCGACATCATCGCCTGAGCACTGCTTTTTGCGGATAAAATGGCGGCGCGGCCGCCGTTCACCGTCTTTGCCGATGGGCGCGGGGAAGCGGTTGTGGCATCGTCCGCGCGATGCACGAGCCCCACCGAACCGATCCGATGACCCGCCGTCTGATCGATACCCTTTATGTCGAGGCCATGGTGCTTGCCGACGAGGCGCGCGCCTATTTCGACGAGCATGGCCGCGCCGACCGCGAGCGGCTGGCGCCGATAGACCGGGTCGCCTTTTCGTGCGAGTCGCTGAAGGTGACGACACGGCTGATGCACGTCATCGCCTGGCTGTTGACCCGCAAGGCGATCCATGCGGGCGAGATCGACGGCGCGGCGGCCGGGCGGGAATCGATGCGGCTGGGCATGGCGGAGGTGACGGAAGGGGCGGTCAGCCAGTCCATGCCAGAACAGGCGCGCATGTTGATCGACACCAGCATGGACCTTTATGCCCGCGTCAGCCGGATCGACCGGGACCTGGATATCGGCACGCCGGCGGCCAGCCCGGCGCGGGGGCTGCTGAACCGGCTGGAGCGGGCTTTTTGAACCGCGCGGGGCGCGATCAGTATAATCTGGCCTGAAGCGCCGCCTTTGCCGCGTGATATTCGCTTTCGAGCCTGTCGACGCGCTCCGCCACGCTTTCCACCGCCGTAACCGCGCCGATGCCCTGCCCGGACCCCCAAATGTCACGCCATGCCTTTTTGGCCTGGTTGCCGCCGCTGCCGAAATCCATGGTCTTCAGGTCGCCATCCGGCAGGTTGTCCGGATCCATGCCGGCGGCAACGATGGACTGGCGCAGGTAATTGCCGTGCACGCCGGTGAACAGGCTGGAATAGACGATGTCGGACGCATGGCCGGCGACGATGCCCTGCTTATAGGCTTCGTCCGCATTGGCCTCTGTCGTCGCGATGAAGGCCGAGCCGATATAGGCGAGATCGGCGCCCATCGCCTGCGCGGCGAGGATGGAACTGCCCGAGGCGATGGAGCCGGACAGGGCGACCGGACCGTCGAACCACTGGCGGATTTCCTGCATCAGCGCAAAGGGGGAGGTGGTGCCGGCATGGCCGCCGGCTCCGGCCGCGACCGGGATGAGGCCGTCGGCGCCCTTTTCAACCGCCTTGCGGGCGAAACGATCGTTGATCACGTCGTGCAGGGTGATGCCGCCCCAGCCGTGGACGGCATGGTTGAGGTCTTCCCGTGCGCCGAGCGAGGTGATGATGATCGGCACCTGCCATTTCGCGCAGGTCATCAGATCCGCTTCCAGCCGGTCGTTGGATTTGTGGACGATCTGGTTGACGGCGAAGGGTGCGGCGGGGCGATCCGGATTGTCGCGGTTCCAGGCGGCGAGTTCTTCGGTGATGCGGTGCAGCCATTCGTCGACCATGGCCTGCGGCCGGGCGTTCAGCGCGGGGAACGACCCGACGATGCCGGCCTTGCACTGGGCGATGACCAGTTCCGGGCCGGAGACGATGAAGAGCGGCGACCCGATGACGGGCAGGCGCAGGCGATCGAACAGCGGAGATGGCAGGCTCATACAGGTTTCATAGCGAAACCCATGGGTCTGTCCAGCCGATCAGAAGGCGCGCAGGGGATCCGAGAATTTGACCGTGTCGAGCACGCGCGCGGTCTCGTCGCGGACCTGGAGCATGACATGGTGCAGCCGGCAGCTTTCCTGCGTGACGCAATGTTCGCACGGCTTGTGGTTCAACCGGCTGGCGCAGGGCACCAGCGCGAGCGAGCCGCGGGTGAGCCGCACCACGTCCCCATAACTGATCGTATCCGGTGTGCGGGCCAGCCAGTAACCGCCGTCCTTGCCGCGCTGCGTGTCCACCAGACCGGCCCGGCCCAGCTCGGAGAGGATGACGGTAAGGAACTTTGACGGGATGTTCTGGGCGGTGGCGATTTCGGTCAGCTGGATGGGGCCTTCGCCGTAATGGTCGGCGAGGTGAAGGAGAGCGCGAATTGCATACCGCGTTCGTTGAGAAAGCATGTCAGGCCAATGCCGCGGGGCACGCGATTTTGCAAGTGGACGTTACAGTTTGTCGGGAAAACATCCGCCGCCGCTGCCCCGCCCGGCGGACCGGGGCGGGGCCGGCATAACCGACATGGTGGGGCGGGATCGGTGAACTTTCGCGCTCCGGAAGGCAGCGTGCCGATGGCACGGCGTTGCCGGAAGCGCGGAAGCCCTGCTTTTACAGCCCGGCAAGCCCCGGATGGCGATCCCAACTAGAGCGAGGGCAGGTCCAGCCCCTGTTCGCGCGCGCAATCCTGGGCGATGGCGTAGCCGGCGTCGGCATGGCGCATCACGCCGGTGGCGGGATCGTTCCACAGCACCCGCTCGATGCGCCGGGCGGCGGCGTCGCTGCCGTCCGCGACGATGACCATGCCGGCATGCTGCGAAAAGCCCATGCCGACGCCGCCGCCATGGTGCAGCGACACCCACGTCGCGCCGCTGGCGGTATTGAGCAGGGCGTTGAGCAGGGGCCAGTCCGACACGGCGTCCGATCCGTCGCGCATCGCCTCCGTCTCGCGATTGGGGCTGGCGACCGACCCGGAATCGAGATGATCGCGGCCGATGACCACCGGCGCGCTCAATTCACCGTTGCGGACCATTTCGTTGAAGGCGAGGCCGAGCCGGTGCCGGTCGCCGAGACCCACCCAGCAGATGCGCGCGGGCAGGCCCTGGAAGTGGATGCGCTCGCGCGCCATGTCCAGCCAGTTGTGGAGGTGCGCGTCGTTTGGCAGCAATTCCTTCACCTTGGCGTCGGTCTTGTAGATGTCTTCCGGGTCGCCCGACAGCGCCGCCCAGCGGAACGGGCCGATGCCGCGACAGAAGAGCGGGCGGATATAGGCCGGGACGAAGCCGGGGAAGGCGAAGGCGTCCGCAACCCCGGCCTCGAGCGCGACCTGGCGGATATTATTGCCGTAATCGAGTGTCGGCACGCCGGCTTTCCAGAAATCCAGCATGGCGCGGACCTGCACGGCCATCGACGCGCGGGCCGCCGCTTCCACCGATGCGGGATCGCTTTCGCGCGCGGCGAACCATTGCTCAAGCGTCCAGCCCTGCGGGAGATAGCCGTTGACCGGATCGTGCGCGGAGGTCTGGTCCGTCACCACGTCCGGGCGGATGCCGCGCCGGACCAGTTCGGGAAACACGTCCGCCGCATTGCCGAGCAGGCCGACCGAGACGGGTGCCGTGGCGTTGGCGACGATGGCCACGGCCTCGTCCAGATTGTCGGTGGCGCGGTCCAGATAGCCGGTCTTCAGCCGCATCTCGATGCGCGAGGGCTGGCATTCCACGGCAAGGCAGGATGCGCCCGCCATGGTGGCGGCCAGCGGCTGCGCGCCGCCCATGCCGCCCAGCCCGCCGGTGAGGATCCATTTGCCGGCCAGGCTGCCGCCGAAATGCTGGCGCCCCACCTCGACAAAGGTTTCGTAGGTGCCCTGAACGATGCCCTGCGAGCCGATGTAGATCCACGACCCGGCCGTCATCTGGCCGTACATCATCAAACCGGCGCGATCGAGCTTGTGGAAATGATCCCAATTCGCCCAGTGCGGCACGAGGTTGGAATTGGCGATCAGCACGCGCGGCGCATCGGCATGGGTCCTGAACACGCCGACCGGCTTGCCGGACTGGACGAGCAGCGTCTCGTCATCGCCCAGCCGCTTCAGCGTCTCGACGATCCGGTCATAGCTTGCCCAGTCCCGCGCGGCGCGGCCGATGCCGCCATAGACGACCAGTTCATGCGGGTTTTCCGCCACTTCCGCGTCGAGATTGTTCATCAACATGCGCAACGGCGCTTCGGTCAGCCAGCTTTTGGCGTTGAGCTGGCTGCCGCGCGGCGCGGCGATGCGGCGGCTATTGTCGAGACGGGTCATGCTTGGGCCTTTGCGAAATCGATGCAGGTGGAAAGGATGGCGTGCAGCCGCGCTTGCAGCGGGGCCGCGCGTTCGGCGCTCCAGCGTGGCGGCCAGGGGCTTTCGTCGGCATAGCCGCGAATGGCCAGTTCCATCTGGATGGCGTGGATGCCCTGTTGCGGCGCGCCATAATGGCGGGTGATCCAGCCGCCCTTGAACCGCCCGTCGACGACCACGCTGTCCGTGCACGCATTGCGGACGGACGCGGCAAGGGCAAGCGCGCAGCTTTGCCCGCTATTGGTGCCGATGTTGAACTGGGGCAGTTCGCCATCGAACAGGCGGGGCACATGGCTGCGGATCGAATGGGCGTCGTACAGGACGATGGCCGGGTGGCCGGCGCGGAGCCGGGCGATCTCGGCGGCCAGCGCGGCATGATAGGGATCGAACCAGCCGGTGCGGCGCGCGGCGACATCCGGCGCGCGGCCGGGCCGGTAGAGCGGCTCGCCGTCGAAGGTGGTTTCCGGGCATAGCCCGGTGGTGGCCTGCCCCGGGTAAAGCGACGCGCCGGACGGATCGCGGTTGAGATCGATCACGCTGCGCGACACCCCGCTGTGGACGATGGTGGCGCCGAGGGCGCGGGCGAAATCATAGAGCCGGTCGACGAACCAGTCCGCATCGTTGCGCGCGAGGGCGGGGGAACGGAAATCGTCCATGAATTCCGCCGGAATGTCGGTGCCGCTATGGGGGATGCTGACGATCAGCGGCCCCGTGCCGCGGTGGACGGACAGCCAGCCGGTCATGCCAGCGCCACGCCCGCCAGCCCGTCCAGCGCGCCGCCCGCGACGAGGGCGGTCGCAGCCTGGATGTCCGGGTGGAAATGCCGGTCGTCGGCAAGCGTCGGCACCTGCGCCCTCAGCAGCGCGCGGGCGCTTTCCAGCACGTCGCTGGACCGCAGCGGCGCATGAAAATCGCAACCCTGCGCGGCCGCCAGATATTCGATGGCGAGCACGGCGGAGAGATTGTCCGCCATCGCGCTCAGCCGCCGTGCGCCGTGCGCGGCCATGGAGACATGATCCTCCTGATTGGCGGAGGTGGGGATGGAATCGACGCTGGCCGGATAGGCGCGCTGCTTGTTTTCGGAAATCAGCGCCGCCGCCGTCACCTGCGGGATCATGAAGCCGGAATTGATGCCGGGATGGGGGGTGAGGAAGGCGGGCAGGCCGGAAAGGGCGGGATCGACCAGCATGGCGATGCGGCGTTCGGCGATCGAGCCGATCTCGCACAGGGCGAGGGCGATCATGTCCGCCGCGAAGGCGACGGGTTCCGCATGGAAATTGCCGCCGGAAAGCGCCTCGCCGGTATCGGTGAAGACCAGCGGATTGTCCGAGACGCCATTGGCTTCCGTGCCCAGCGTTGCCGCCGCCTGCCGGAGCAGATCGAGCACCGCGCCCATCACCTGCGGCTGGCAGCGCAGGCAATAGGGATCCTGCACCCGCGCGTCCCCTTCACGGTGGGAAGCGCGGATGGCGGAACCGGCCATGAGGGCGCGAAGCGCCGAGGCCGTCTCGATCTGCCCGGCATGGCCGCGCAGCGCGTGGATGCGCGGATCGAACGGGGTGTCGGAGCCTTTGGCGGCTTCCGTGGAGAGCGCGCCGGTGATCAGCGCCGCGCCGAACAGTCGTTCCGCCTCGAACAGGCCGGCGAGCGCGTAGCCGCACGAGAATTGCGTGCCGTTGAGCAGCGCCAGCCCTTCCTTGGGGCCAAGCACGAGCGGCGCCAGCCCGGCGCCCGCCAGCGCGTCCGCGGCGCTCATCCGGCGGCCGGCGACCGTCATTTCGCCGACGCCGATCATTGCGGCCGCCATATGGGCGAGGGGCGCGAGATCACCCGACGCGCCCACCGACCCCTGCGCCGGGATGACGGGGATGAGATCCTTTTCCAGCATCGCCTGGAGCAGCGCGACCGTTTCCGCCCGCACGCCGGATGCGCCGCGCGCGAGGCTGGCGAGCTTCAGCGCGATCATCAGCCGGGCGACCGGCACCGGCATGGGATCGCCCACGCCAGCGGCGTGGCTGAGCACGATGTTGCGCTGGAGCGTCTCCAGATCTTCGGCGGCGATCGACACGCTGGCCAGTTTTCCGAAGCCCGTGTTGATGCCGTAGACCGGCGCGCCGGCGGCGACGATGGCGCGCACGGCGGCGGCGCTGGCGGCGATGGCATCGTGCGAGGCGGGATCGAGCGTGACCGGGGCGCCGCGGTAAATGGCGCGCCAGTCCGCAAGGGGCGTCGCGCCGGGGCGGATGGTGACGGGGCGGGTGGTGGCGGCGCTCATCGGCCGGCCCTCACGCGGGCGTGGAGCGGGTTGCAGCCCATGCGATAGACCAGTTCGGCCGGGCGCTCGATATTCCAGATCGCGAGATCGCACGCCTTGCCGGGTTCAAGCGTGCCCGTTTCATCCGCAAGCCCCAGCGCGCGGGCCGCGTTGCGGGTGACGCCCGCAAGGCATTCGTCCACGGTCAGCCGGAATTCGGTGGCGGCCATGTTCATCGCCAGCAGCAGCGAGGTGAGCGGCGACGTGCCGGGATTGCAATCCGTGGCGACGGCCATGGCGACGCCATGACGGCGCATGAGATCGATGGGGGGCAGGGTGGTCTCTCGCATGAAATAATAGGCTCCGGGCAGCAGGACGGCGACGGTGCCGGATCGGGCCATCGCCTTAACTCCGGCTGGATCGAGATGTTCGAGATGATCGGCGGACAGCGCGCCGTGGCGGGCGGCGAGGGCTGCGCCGCCCTGATCGCTCAGCTGCTCGGCATGGAGCTTGACCGGCAGGCCGTGGCGGGCGGCGGCGGCGAACAGCCGTTCGACCTGCGCCGGGGTGAAGCCGATCGTTTCGCAATAGGCGTCCACCGCGTCGGCCAGCCCCTCGGCCGCGATGGCCGGCAGCATGGCGATGACGGCGTCGATATAGCCGTCCGCATCGCCGGCATATTCGGGCGGCACGGCGTGCGCGCCGAGGAAGCTGGTGCTGATGCGGATATCGCGTGCGCTGCCGATCCGGCGGGCGGCGCGCAGCATCCGCGCTTCGCTGTCGGCGGTGAGGCCGTAACCGGATTTGACCTCGATCGTCGTGACGCCTTCCGCGATGAGCGCATCGACCCGGGGCAGGGCGGCGGCGATGAGATCAGCCTCGCTGGCCGCGCGCGTCGCCTTCATCGTGGAGACGATGCCGCCGCCGGCACGCGCGATCTCCTCATAGGAAGCGCCGGCCAGCCGCAGTTCGAATTCATGGGCGCGGTCGCCCGCATGGACGATATGGGTATGGCAATCGATCAGCCCCGGCGTGATCCACCGGCCCGCGCAATCCACCGTCTCAGCCGCGTCGAATGCCGGCGCTTCACGTGCAGGTCCGGCATAGAGGATGCGGCCCTGCGCCGCGGCGATCAGGCCGTCCTCGACCGTGCCGAGGCCGGGCGCGGCCGTGGCGAGCGTTGCCAGGCGGGCATTGCGCCAGATGCGGTCGCAGCGAATGGGGCGGGCAGTGGCCATGAAGATAATCTTGCTCAGCCGGGATAATATGTCTAGACATATTTGAACGAGATTGCGGTTTCGATGGAGGATGGGATGGCGGCGATCTGGTTCGACACGGCCTGGGTGGCGGGTGTCTGGCAGACGAGCGTCCGCATCGAGATCGAAAATGGCGTGATCGCCGGCATTACGGCCGGGGTTGCGGCTGCGCCGGGAGACGAGCGCCATGCCGTCGGCGTGCCCGGGCTTTGTTCCGTGCACAGCCACGCTTTCCAGCGCGGCATGGCCGGGCTGACCGAGCGCGGCGGCCCGGGCGACGATGATTTCTGGACATGGCGGCAGCTGATGTACAGCTTCCTCGACCGCATCGACCCCGACGATGCTGAGGCGATTGCCGCACGCGCTTATGCCGACATGCTGGAAACCGGCTTCACCCGCGTCGGCGAATTCCATTACCTTCACCACGCGCAGGATGGCAGCGCCTATGCCGACCCGGCCGAGATGATCGGGCGGATCGCGGCGGCAGGGCGGGAGAGCGGCATCGGCCTGACCCTGCTGCCGGTCTTTTACGCGCATAGCGGTTTTGGCGGCGCGCAGGGCACGGCGGCGCAGCGGCGCTTCCTGAGCGATCTGGACGGCTTTGCCCGGCTGGTGGAAGGCGCGCGGCGCCATGCGGACGGCGACACCAATGTCGGGGTCGCGCCGCACAGCCTGCGCGCGGTGACGCCGGATGAGCTGGCCGCGCTGCCCGCGCTGGCGGCGGGCGGGCCGGTCCATATCCACATTGCCGAACAGATGCGCGAGGTGGCGGACTGCATCGCCTGGAGCGGCGCGCGCCCGGTGGAATGGCTGCTCGCCAATGCGCCGGTGGACCGGCGCTGGTGCCTCGTTCACGCGACTCAGATGACCGACGCCGAAACGGATGCGCTGGCGGCTTCCGGAGCGGTGGCGGGGCTATGCCCGATCACCGAAGCCAATCTGGGCGACGGGATTTTCCCGGCGGTGCGCTATCTCGCGGCTGGCGGCGCCTTTGGCATAGGCACGGATTCCAACGTGCTGATCGACGCGGCGGAGGAATTGCGCCTGCTGGAATATAGCCAGCGCCTTGCCCACCGCGCGCGCGGCCTGATCGCCAGCGCGGCGCGGCCCTCGGTGGGGGCGACGCTGTTCGCGGGCGCGCTCTCCGGCGGCGCGCAGGCGCTGGGCGTTGCCGGCGGCATCGTGCCGGGTGCGTCGGCCGACATTGTTTCGCTCGATGCCGGCCACGACGCGCTGGCCGGGCGTTCCGGCGACGCGCTGTTCGACGGATGGATCTTCGCCGCCCGCACCGGCGCGGTCGATTGCGTCTGGCGGCGCGGTCGCAAGGTCGTGAGTGGCGGTCGCCACGTCGCCGCCGACGCCATCAGCGCCGCTTACCGCAGGACGATGAAAAAGCTGCTCGCCTGAACGGCGATCCGGCCTAGACCCACTGGGCCAGCCAGTCGGCCAGCGCCTGCGGGGTCATGTTTCGCGCATCGGCCAGCGCCGAGGTGCGGCCGACATTGAGCAGCTTGTCGGTGCGCGGATCGACGACCAGCAGGGCGGGAACACCCGCCGGCCGCGCGATGCCATATTGCGCGCCGATCTGCAGATTCTTGTCGAACCGGCCGATGTCCACCATCACCAGCTCATAATGGCGCGCCACGAATGCCTTGACCGTGGGCAGGGCCATGATGCCGGCGAGCACCCGGCAATCCGGGCACCAGTTGCCGCCCAGATCGATCAGCAGCTTCTTGCCGTTCTTGCGCGCGCGCGCCTTGGCGGCGGCGACCTGCGCGTCGGCGTTGGCCGCTGTGTCATAAGGCAGCGGCAGCGGTTGCGGCAGCTGGTTGACGTTGGCGATGCCGACGCGCGGCGGCGTTGCCGCGTTGAGCGCGGGCGCGGCGACGGTGAAGACGGCCGCGGCCGAAAAAGCGAGGAACAGGGGAAGGCGCATGCAGAATCTCCGGTCTATGCCGTCTTGTTAAATGGTTTTCGGGCGCCGGGCGAGCAAGCGATTGATGCGGAAATGCAAGCCCATCTATCGCCTCAGCGGCGGTAGAGCGCCATCGCGTCAGCGCGGAAGGCCGCGCCGCTGCCCGTGCGGCTGTAGAACATGTGCCCGCCGGGATAGACCGACAGGCGGACCCTCTGGTCCTGGCCGAAGGCGGGCATCTGATCGATGATCAGCCGGGACCCGAAATAGGGGCAGGACAGATCATTATAGCCATGGGCGATCAGCACGGCCATGCGCGGATCGTTGGCGACCGCCTTGCGGAGCGCGCGGACGGGGGAATCATCCGGCACGCCGCGATCCCACGCCTCGTTGACCGTATCCGACAGCGCATTGTAGCGCGCGTCGGTTTTCCAGCCGACGGTGCGGGTGATGAAATCGACCATCGCGCTGGTGGTGGGCGCGATGAGCGCTTCAAGGATCGGATCGCCCGAGCGGCGCTGGGCGGAGCCGGGAAATGGATCCCAGGCGGTGACGTTGCTGTCATAGACGCTGCCGATCTTGCGGTCGCCGCGATGGCTTTCGCGCAGGAAAGTGCCGGAATCGACCCGCCCGTCCAGCTTGGCCACCAGATCGTCATCGAGGCCGGTCAGTTCCGACACACGGGCCACCAGACGGCCCGTCGCCTGCGGATCGGAACGGCCGGCGAGCAGATCTGTGGCGAAGGCGCCGCGCGCATAAGCCTCCACCTGGCGCATCGCGTCCGCCGTCAGCCGCCCCTCGCGCTCCAGCCTGGCGGCGGCCATCGACGGCAGATCGATCATCCACGGCAGGGGCGAGAGCGCGGTGCCGTCTCCCACCGCGGCGGGATCCAGATAGGGGGAGACCATGACGATGCCGTTCACACCTACGCCAAGGCCGGTCTGCAGCTCCAGCGCGATGCGGGGCGCGCGGTAGCCGCCATAGCTTTCGCCCACGACATATTTGGGCGAGCGCAGCCGGCCGTTCTTGACCAGCCAGTCATAGACGATGCGGGAGAGATATTTGATGTCGGGATCGTTGGCGTAGAAATCCTTCTTGGTCTTGTCCTCATCCTCGAGGCTGCGGCTGAAGCCGGTGCCGACCGGATCGATGAACACCAGATCGGTAAAATCGAGCCAGCTGTTCTGATTGTCGACCAGCGCGGCGGAATCGGACGGGGCGTCGCCTTCCGCGCCGAACTGGACGCGCTTCGGCCCCATCGCGCCAAGGTTCAGATAGACGGAGGACGCGCCGGGCCCGCCATTGAAGGCGAATGTCACCGGGCGATTGGCGTCGCCGCCGGGCACGACATAGGCGGTGTAGACCACTTCGGCGATGGTCTTGCCCTTGGCGTCGCGCACCGCGATGGTGCCGACAGTGGCATCATAGCTGACCATGGCGCCCGCGATCCGCGCGCTTTGCTTCACCGTCTTGTCCGCAGGCAGCGGCGGCAGGGTCAACTCGGCCTTGGCGTCCGCCGCCGCGGCGGGCTTTTCAGCATCTGCGGCGGGGGCGGGGGTGTGGAACGCCAGCAGCGCGCCGGCAAGCAGGATGGGCGTGGAAAAGCGCATGGAGACAGACCTTTGACGGTGCTTCGCGATGCGCAGGTGATGCGCCCGCGACAGGGGCATGGCAAGGGTGCGGGTGGCGAGGGGCGGTTAAATCGCCGTGGCGGGAACCGATCCGGCGACGCGGCATCTAATCCCGCTGAAGGTCGGCAAGCCCGCCGGCCGGGAGGGGGACGAAATGCTCAACTATGCACTCTTGTCGTTTGTCGTAGCCGCTGTCGGCGGCCTGGTTCTCGCAGCGTCGGTCCTGCGCGGCCGGCTGGCTCCGTGGGCGCTTTCGCTGGTCCATGCTGCGCTCGGCGCACTGGGCCTGGTGCTTACCATCGTCGCCGTCCTGCAGGGCGCGCCTGAAGCCGTGACGATCGGCCTCGTCATTCTCGTCGTCGCCGCGCTGGGCGGGTTCTTCCTCGCCAGCTTCCATCTGCGCAAGGTGCCCGGCCCCAAGCCGGTCGTGGTCATCCATGCCGCTGCGGCCGTGGTCGGCGTGCTGATCCTCGCCAACGCGGCGCTGCACATCGTCTAAAGCCGTTTCCATGCGCTTGTTCGGTCACCCGCTGCACCCGATGATGGTGCATTTCCCCGTCGCCTTGTGGTCACTGGCCACGATCAGCGACGGGGCGACCCTGCTCGGCGTTGCGCCGGCGTGGCCGATCGCATGGATGTGCACCATCGCCGGGGTGGCTCTGGCCCTTCCGGCGATGGTGGCCGGCATGATCGACTTTGCCAGCGTGCGTGAGGAGGCCGTGCCGGTCGCCATGCGTCATATGGGCGTGATGGGCACCGCGTGGATGGCCTACCTCGCCTCGCTGCTGATCCGCAGCGATGGGCTTGCGCCCTCCGCCACGCCGGCGCCGCTGGCCATGGCGGCGGGCGTCGCCG
>NZ_MEFG01000016.1 GCF_001724715.1 Sphingomonas sp. SCN 67-18 | reverse complement strand
TTGCCATGCTCGCTCGACAGCAAATGCGCCAGCTCATCCAGATGCAGCTCAACCAGCCGCTTATACTCAAACAATACCCGCGATCGACGCTGCGGGTTGACCCGCGCCCAGCCGGGCTGGGCCGCCGCCGCCTTTTCCACCGCCAGGTCCAACACCGCACGATCGCCCAGCAGCACCCGGCGCGCGACCTGGCCGTCATTGGGATTGAACACGGGGCTCTGGCGGTCGCCGCCCGGGATGCGCGCGCCGCCGACGAAATGCTGAACGATGGTCATTGCAGGTCCTTGCTGTTCTGGGAATTCAACGCCGGGCGACGATCCATTCGTGCGCCGGATCATTTTTGAAGATCCACTGGCGTTTGGGTCCGGCCATGACGTTCAGATAATAGAGATCATAACCGTGCGGGGCGCCGACCGGATGGTAGCCGCGGGGCGCCATCACCACGTCGCCATCCTCCACCGCGATCGTCTCGTCGATGCTGCGATCGTCGGTATAGACCCGCTGGAAAGCGAAGCCCTGGGGCGGATGGAGGCGGTGGTAATAGGTTTCCTCGAGCGCGGTCTCCTCGCCCGGCGCGTCGCGGTCATGCTTGTGCGGGGGGTAGCTGGACCAGTGGCCGCCCGGCGTGATCACCTCGACGACCAGCAGGCTATCCGCCGGCTCGGTTTCCGGCAGGATGTTGCGCACGAACCGCTGGTTGGTGGTGCTTCCGCGCACCTCGCGCGTCATGGTGGCGGGGTCGATCAGCCGGGGCGGGCGGCCGGGGGCGCCCGGCGCGGTGCACACCGCCAGTTCCACCCGCGTCACGGCGGTGACGCGGTAGCGGGTTTCTGCCGGCACATAGACTGCGGCGGGCGGCGCATCGTCGAACACGCTGCCGCGCGTGCCGATATCGGTGAAGTTCCGGTCTCCCGCGGCGATGCTGGCGGTGCCGGACAGGATGACCAGGCAGGCCTCGCGGTCCAGCGCGCCGCCGCCCAGCACCTGGCCCGGCTCAAGCACATGGACCTTGAAGCCGACATGGCGCCAGCCGGCGCTTTCCGGCGTCACTTCCAGCACGCAGCCCGTGTCGTCCGGCGCATGGGGGCGGACGCGCAGGGTCATGCCGCCCTCCGCTCCAGCCCGGCGCTGTCGGCGAAGCGTTCCAGCGTGCGCAGCCCGATCTCGCCATAGCGGCGCGGATCGGCCACCGCCGGGTCCTGTTCCGCCTCGACGATCACCCAGCCGGCATAGCCGATATCGGCCAGCGCGCGCATCGCATCGCCATAATCCAGATAGCCGTCGCCCGGCACGGTGAACATGCCGTCGATCACCCCGTCGAGAAAGCTGCCGCCGCGCCGTTCCAGCGCGCCGAACACTTCCAGCCTGATATCCTTGCAATGGACGTGGGCGACGCGGGACGGGTGGGTGCGGATCAGCCGGAAAGGATCGATGCCGCCCAGCGCGGCGTGGCCGGTGTCGACCGTGAGGCCGACCGTGCCTCCCGTCGCGCGCAGGAAATTGTCGAGATCGTCCTGCCGCTCGACGACGGTGCCCAGATGGTGGTGATAGGCGAAGCGCAGCCCTTCGCCGCTGACATAGTCCGCCACTTCGGTCAGCCGCCTGCCGAAATTATGCCAGCCGGCCTCGTCCAGCCGGGGGGTGGCGGCCAGCGGTTTGCCGCGCTGGCCGTGGATGGCGTTGCTGGTCTCGGCGATGATGAACACCGTCGATCCCATCGCCTTCAGCAGCGAGAGGTGCGGCTGCAAGGCGCGGATCTCGTCCGCGGCGGAGCGGACCAGCAGGTTGGAACTGTACCAGCCGCCGACCAGATCGAGGCCGTAACCGTCCAGCAGCGGCTTGAGCACGGCGGGGTCGCGCGGGAACTTGCCGCCCAGCTCGACGCCTGTGAAGCCGATCGCCTGCGCGTCGGCCAGCACCGTTTCCAGCGCGGTATCGCCGCCCAGTTCCGGCATGTCGTCGTTGATCCATGCGATCGGGCTGACCCCGAATCTGATCGTCATGGCTGTTTCACTCCCCCTTCGCGCCCGCGCAGATGCTGTTCATAGGCCGCCCGCGCCGCGTTGACGGCGGGGCGATCCGACACTTCGGGAACGGCGACGTCCCACCATGTTCCGCCCGCTTCCGTGCTGATCGCCGGATCGGTGTCGATGACGATGACGTGGCTGCGCTCCGCCCCGCGCGCGCGGACGAGCGCGGCTTCAAGCTCTGCGATGGAGGCGACCTTTTCCGCGCTCGCGCCCAGGCCCTGCGCGTGGGCGACGAAATCGATCCGCGCCAGCGTCTCATGATGGCTGTCGGCGAGCAGATTGTTGAACGGCGCGCCGCCGGTCGCCGCCTGCAGCCGGTTGATGCAGCCGAAGCCGCGATTGTCGAGCAGCACGACGATCAGCTTCAGCCCCATCGAAACCGATGTCGCCAGTTCCGAACTCATCATCAGATAGCTGCCGTCGCCCACCAGCACATGCACGTCGCGCTGCGGCGCGGCCATTTTCACGCCCAGCCCGCCGGCCACCTCATAACCCATGCAGGAATAGCCATATTCGACATGATAGCCGCCCGCCGCGCGCACCGGCCACAGCTTGTGCAGCTCACCGGGCAGGCCGCCCGCCGCGCAGACGACGATCGCGTCATCCGCCGCCGTGCGCGACACCGCGCCGATCACCTGCGCGTCTGAGGGGAGGGCCTGTCCGGCGGGGGCGGCCATCACGGCGGCGGCGGCCTTGTCCCACGCCGCCCGGCCGTCGCGGGCGCGCGCCTGCCAGTCCTGCGGCGCGGCATGGCCGGCCAGCGCCTCCGCCAGCATTTCCAGCGCGATGCGGGCATCGCAGACGACAGGCAGCGCGCCATGCTTGTGCGCGTCGAAGGCGGCGACATTGACCTGCGCCAGCCGTGCTCCGCCGCCGATCAGCGCGCGCGATCCGGTGGTGAAATCCTGCAGCCGGGTGCCGAGACCGACGATCAGGTCGGCTTCGGCGGCGGCGGCGTTGGCCGCGCTGCTGCCGGTGACGCCGATGCTGCCGAGATGATGAGGATGATCGTGGGGCAGCGTGCCCTTGCCGGCCTGGGTTTCGGCAAAGGGGGTGCCGGTGGCGCGGACGAAGGCCGAAAGGGCGTCGTCGCCCCCGGCATAGCGCACGCCGCCGCCGACGATGAGCAGCGGCCGTCGCGCGCGGCGCAGCAGATCCGCCAGCGCGGCGATGTCGGCCGGATCGGGCATCACCACGCGCGGCCGCCAGTTTCGGCGGGCAAGGAAGCTCTCCGGCCAGTCGAACGCCTCGGCCTGCACATCCTGGCAAAAGGCGATGGTCGCCGGTCCGCAATCGGCGGGGTCGAGCAGGGTGGCCAGCGCGCGGGGCAGCGCGTCAAGCAGCTGTTCGGGCCGGGTGATCCGGTCGAAATAGCGCGAGACCGGGCGGAAGCAGTCATTGGCAGAAACGGTGCCGTCGCCGAAATCCTCGATCTGCTGCAAAACCGGGTCGGGCCGGCGGCTGGCATAGACGTCGCCGGGCATCAGCAGCACCGGCAGGCGGTTGACATGGGCGAGCGCGGCCGCCGTCACCATGTTGGTCGCGCCCGGGCCGATGGAGGTGGTGCAGACCATCGCGCGCCGCCGTCGGCTCTGCTTGGCGAAGGCGATGGCGGCATGGGCCATGGCCTGCTCATTATGGGCGCGATAGGTGGGCAGCGCCGCCCGCGCGCCGTGCAGCGCCTCGCCCAGCCCCGCGACATTGCCATGGCCGAAGATCGCCCAGGCGCCGGCGAAATAAGGCAGTTCACGGCCGTCCACGTCGACATATTGGTTGGCGATCCAGGCGATCGCCGCCTGCGCCGCCGTCATCCGCTTGGTCATGCCGCCTTCTCCACGCGGGCGCGGGCCTTGCGCCACGCATCGACCAGCAGCTTGAACCTGTCGGCCAGCGCGTCAACCGCCCCGGCGTCGTCGATCGCGCCGGTCAGCCAGTCGCGCGCGACATCGTAGAAGATCGTCCGGCCGACCGCGAAGCCCTTGACGATGCCAACGCCCGCCGCCGCGTCGAAACTCTCGATCAGCTGCGGAATCGGGGTGGACAGGCCGAGCAGCACGACGCCCCGGCACCACGGGTCGTTTTCCGCCACCGCAGCCTCGATGTTGCGCCAGGCATCGGGATCGCTGACCGGCTCCAGCTTCCACCAGTCCGGCTTGAGGCCGATGGCGTAGAGGCGGCGGATGGCGCGGGCGATGGTCATCGCATCGACATCCGATCCGGCGGGGGCGATCACCTCCACCAGCAGTTCGTGCCGCGTCTTGCGGCAGGCGTCGAACAGGCGGAGCAGCTGGCGCTCCTGCCGGGCGCGCAGCACCGGCTCGTCGTCGGGATGGTAGAAGACCAGGCATTTGACGACATGGTCCAGCGGCCATTCCGCCAGTTCCGTGGCGACGTCCGCCGACCCTTCGAATTCGAGCGGGCGGGACTTGGGCAGCTCGATGGGCCGGCCGATCCAGTAAGGATGGTCGGCGGCGGCGGCGAGCGCGTCGAAGCCGTAGCGCCCGTCCAGCAGCACGCCGAAACCGGGGTCGCCGGCGGCGATGCGGTGGAGCGCGGGCAGGGCGAGCTGCTTGAAACGCTCCACCTTGTCGAGGCCGACGCCAAGCTCGTCCGCCAGTTCCTCGAACTGGCTGCGATGATCGACGGCAAGGACGGTGAGCGAGGGATAATCGCGCCGCCGGGTCGTCGCCCAGTGAAGATGCTCCAGCATCGCATCGTCGCGCAGCCGGAAGGGGCGGTCGCGCTTCGCGAGGAATTCGGTCAGCTCCACCCAGGTCGGCATTGCGGGCGCGCAGCCGTGGCGCGACACGACGATGGCCCCGCAGGCATTGCCGAGCGTGCAGCAGGCGGCGATGCTCTCGCCGCGCAGCCAGCCGCGCGCGAAACCGGCCATGAAGGCGTCGCCCGCCCCCAGCACGTTGAACACTTCCACCGAGAAGCTTTCGCCGCGCACGCCATCGTCCAGGCTGTCGGGAATCGCGCCCTCGAAGGCCGCGCAGCCCAGCGCCCCGCGCTTGCAGACGATCAGCGCGGCGCTTTGCGCGCGGACGGCGCGCAGGGCGGCGATGCTGTCCGTGGTGCCGCCGAGGATGTGAATTTCCTCCTCCGTGCCGACGATCAGGTCGCACAGCGGCAGCACCTGTTGCAGCCGCCGGGTGACGGCGGGATCGGCGACAAAGCGGTTTTCGCCCATGTCGCGTTCCGCGAGGCCCCAGAGCACGGGGCGGTAATCGATATCGAAGATCACCCGGCCGCCGGCTTCGCGCGCCCAGCGGGCGGCGGCCAGGCTGGCGGCGAACACGCCGGGTTGCGACAGATGGGTGCCGTTGATCAGCACCGCGCCGGCCGATTTGATCCATGTTTCGTCAAGATCGGCTTCGGTCAGCGCCATGTCGGCGCAATTTTCGCGGTAGAAGATCAGCGGGAAATTCTCGCGGTCGCGAATCCCCAGCATCACCAGCGCGGTCAGCCGGTCCGCATCGGAAATGACGCCGTGGGTGTCGACGCCCTCCCGGTCCAGTTCCTCGCGCAGGAAACGGCCCATATGGTCCGCGCCGACCCGGGTGACGAGGCCGGTCTTCAGGCCCAGCCGCGCGCCGCCGACGGCGGTGTTGGTGGGGCTGCCGCCGACATATTTGGCGAAGGACGCCATGTCTTCCAGCCGCCCGCCGGCCTGCTGGCCGTACAGGTCGACGCTGGACCGGCCGAGGGCGATGAGATCGAGCGATTTTTCAGACTGCCCCATAGTGGCCCCATGTTCGCCGCCCGACCGCCGGACGTCATGTAACGCCTATTCCAACTATGGATGATATGCAATATAAATTCTATATTTGGTGAAGGCGGAATTCTTCATCCAGATTGGGCGCCCCGTTTGCGCGGCGCCGTTTCAAAGCCGAAACGGATGACCAACGCCTGGGCAAGGCACATCGACGTCGCCAGCGAGCGGAAGCCCCGCACCTCCGATTCGCGGACCTGAAGCACCAGCGCGGCCGATTTGGCGATGGGGCTGACCAGGCTGTCGCTGAGCGAAAGCACCTTTGCGCCCTGCTGGGCGGCGATTTCCACCAGCTGCACCGTTTCCTCGGCATAGGGGTGGTAGCTGATCGCGATCAGCAGGTCCTTGGGCTGCATCGCCTGTGCCTGCTGCTTGGCGAGGCCGGCAACGCCGTCCATGAATAGTACCCGCTTGCCCAACTGCTGCAGCGAATAGGCAAGATAGGCCGCGACCGGGAAGGACCGGCGGAAGCCCGCCACATGCACGGTCTCCGCCTTGGCGATCAGCCGCACCGCATCGCGCATGTCCGTGTCGCTGATCGTCTGCGCGAGGTTCTGCAGCGCCAGCACATTACCCTCGACGAATTCGTTCAGCACCTCCTCGCCCGCTTCGCGGCGGCTGACGACATCGTTGAACTGGCGGACGCGATCGCCATAGCCGAGTGCCGCATTGCCGGAGAGCAACCCGTCGCGGAACAGGCGCTGCATCTGGGTGGCGCCGGAAAAGCCGAAGCTCTTGGCGAAACGGACGATGGCGGAAGGCTGCACGCCGGATCGCTCCGCGATCACCGCCAGCGTTTCAAGCGCAAGCTCGTTCGGCTGATCGAGCACATAGCGGGCGATCTGCTGTAGCCGGCGGCTCAACCCGTCATAGCGGTCCAGCACCAGGGCGCGAAATTCCTCGGCGGTGGTCGGCACGCCATGCTGGTCGGTCATAGGGAATCCTTGTTCTATGGATTGCATAGAATATCTGTTCCGCGTTCAAAGGCAAAATATCATTGCCGGGATGTAAATTCCATTCTATCTGGATACGGAACAAACATTCCATCAATGGAAAGATCATGACAGGAGAGGGCGCCATCATCCGCATCGCACAGCTGGGCGCGGGCCGCATGGGCAGTGTCCATGCGCGCAACGCCGCCGCCAACCCCAGGCTGGACCTTGCCTGGATCGTCGATCCGCGCGCCGAGATGGCGGCTGCGCTGGGCAAGGAGACCGGCGCGACGCCTGCGCCGCTGGCGGCGGTGCTGGCCGATCCTGCGGTGAAGGGGGTGATCGTCGCCAGTTCCACCGACGCGCATCTGGACGATACGCGCGCCTGCCTGGCGGCGGGCAAGGCGGTGTTCTGCGAAAAGCCGCTCGACCTGTCGCTGGAGCGGCTCGATTCGGTGGCCGCCGATTTCGCCCGTCCCGGCCTGCCGCCGCTGTTCGTGGCGTTCAACCGCCGGTTCGATCCGCATTATCAGGCGCTGAAACGGCGGCTGGACGGCGGCGAGATCGGCGCGCTCGAATCGCTGCAGATCGTCAATCACGATCCCGAAACCCCGCCGCCCGCCTTCATCCCGGGCAGCGGCGGCCTGTTCAAGGATTTCACCATCCACGATTTCGATCTGGTCCGCTGGTTGGTCGACGAGCCGGTGGTGGAGATCTTCGCCTGGGCGAGCTGCCTGATCGACCCCGAGATCGCGGCGCTGGGCGATGTCGACACCGCCAAGCTGCTGCTGCGCACCGCGTCCGGCAAGCTGTGCGTCATCTCGAACAGCCGGCGCACCGGCTATGGCTATGACCAGCGGATCGAGGCCTTCGGATCGAAGGGCGCGCTCCGCGTCGACAATGTCACCAACACCGCGGTGTCCGTGTGGCGGGCCGAGGGCGCGCAGGCAGACGCTTTCCCCTATGCCTTCATCCAGCGCTATGCCGACGGCTACCGGGCCGAGTTGGACCATTTCGCCGATGTGCTGGCGGGGCTGGCCACTCCGGAAACCGGCTATGCCGCCAGCCGCGCCGCGCTGGCCATGGCGGAAGCGGCCGCCCTTTCCGCGCAGGAAGGCCGCCCCGTCTCCATCTCCGTCGGCTGAAGGAATGACCATGTTCGATATCGCCCTGATCGGCGCGGGCCGCATCGGCCGCATCCATGCCGCCAATGTCGCGGCGGAACAGCGGCTGCGGCTGCGCTATGTCGTCGATCCCATGGCCGCCGCGGCGCGCGAGGTGGCGGACGGCGCGGGCGCGGATGTCGCCACGCTTGACGCCGCGCTGGCCGATCCGGCGGTGAAGGGCGTGATCGTCGCCAGTGCGACCGACACCCATCTCGATTATGCCAGCCGCGCCATCGCCGCCGGCAAGGGCGTGTTCTGCGAAAAGCCGATCGACCTCGATCTGGCGCGCGCGCGGTCCGCCGCCGGGGCGCTTGGCGGCGCGGACGTGCCGCTGCTGCTGGGTTTCAACCGGCGGTTCGACCCGCATTTCCGCGCGCTGGAACAGCGGCTGCGCGGCGGATCGATGGGCGCACTGGAGACGCTGCACATCATCAGCCACGATCCTGCACCGCCGCCGATCGATTATGTCCGCGTGTCCGGCGGGCTGTTCAAGGACATGGCGATTCATGATTTCGACATGGCGCGCTGGCTGCTGGGCGAGGAGCCGACCCAGGTTTACGCCGCCGCCAGCTGCCTGGTCGATCCCGCCATCGGCGGGGCGGGCGACGTCGACACCGCCAGGATCTTCCTGCGCACCGCATCGGGCAAGCTGTGCGTCATCTCCAACAGCCGGCGGTCCGGCTATGGTTATGACCAGCGCATCGAGGCGTTCTGCGCGGGCGGGCTGGTGCGCGCGGACAATGTCCGCGAAACCACCGTGGAGGCGTGGCGCGCGGCGGGCGCGGCGGCCGATCCGCTGCAGAATTTCTTCCTCGACCGCTATGCCGCCGCCTACCGGGCGGAGATGGCGCATTTCGCCGACATGCTGGCCGGCGCCGCCGCGCCCGGCGTCGGCTATGCGGACGGCATCGCCGCGCTGGCGCTGGCCGAGGCGGCGGGCCGATCCGCGGCGGAAGGCGCTGTCGTCACGCTATAAGCCGGGCCTCATTCCGCCCCGGCGGGGACCAGCGGCAGCACGATATAGCTGCCTTCCGGCCCGGCGACGGTGATCCGCTGGGTGGCCTTCACATAATCCTCCGGCTTCGCGAACATGATGTTCGGCACGAAGCGCTGGGGGTTGCGGTCGTAGAGCGGGAACCAGCTCGACTGCACCTGCACCATGATGCGGTGGCCGGGCAGGAAGACGTGGTTCGCATCCGGCAGCGCGAAGCGATAGGGCAGCGCCGTATCGGCGGCGATCGGTTTCGCCTCACTCAGCGATTCACGATAACGGCCCCGAAATATGTCCATCGCGATGCCGAGCTGATAGCCGCCCATCGCCTTGTCGCCCGCCACTTCGGCGGGATAGACGTCGATCAGCTTCACCACCCAGTCGGCATCGGTGCCGCTGGTCGCGGCCGTCAGATGGACGACCGGCTTGCCCTTGATCCTGACCGGCGCGGTCAGCACCGGGGTGACGAAGGTGATGACGTCGGTGCGTCCCGACGCTTCGCGCTGGTCGTCGACCAGCCAGCTCGGCCAGGTCAACTCGCCCTCATAGCCCACCGGCAAGATCGGCCGGGCGCGGAAAGGCACGGGCTTGGCGGGGTCCGAGATATAGTCGGCGGTCTCGGCCGGGCCGGTCGCAGGCTCGAAACCGAGCGCGCCCTGCGGTTTCAGGTAGAGGCGGGCGGTGCAATCGTCCGCGCACGCCGCCGGCCAGTCCGCCAGCCGCCGCCATGCGTTGCTGCCCGTCTCGAACGCGGTAACGCGCGGCAGATCGGCCGTCGGCGCGCCGTCGATCAGATATTGGGCGAGGAACGGCGCCAGCACATTGCGGCGGAACCACAGGCCGGTGTCCTGCCCCCATTTGATCGGGCCGAGCGCGCTGGCGTCGTGAATCTGCTGGCCATGGTTCCACGGACCGATGGCGAGCTTCAGATTCTGCCCGCCGGTCCGGTCCTTCAGCGCCTGCCAGACGGCGATGGCACCGTGGATATCCTCCTGGTCGAACAGGCCGTGGACCAGCAGGGTCGGCACGGTCAGCGGCCGGGCGGCGAGGACCCGGTCCATCGCCTGCTGCTGCCAGTAATCGTCATAGGAAGGGTGCTGCGCCACCTTGGTCCAGAAGCCGGTCTGGTCGAGGCCCCGGCTCCTGGCCAACGCGCCTGCCGATCCGGCTGACAGGTACAGGTCGTAATCGTCACGGTGGGTGGACCACCATTTGATGCTGTTGTCGCGCGATGCCTCCTGTTCTAGCATATAGGGCAGGTTCTGTTGCCGGAACGCGCCGTTGTGGAACCAGTCGTCGCCGTTCCAGCCGTCGACCATCGGGTTCATCGGCACCGCCACCTTCAGCGCCGGATGCGGGTTGATGAGCGCCATCAACGGCAGGAACCCGTCATAGCTGATGCCGATGATGCCGACACGGCCGTTGCTTTCGGGGATATGCTTCACCAGCCAGTCGATGGTGTCATAGGCGTCGGTGCTGTGATCGACCTTGCCGGGGTTGAGCGGCGTGCCGGCAAGCGGGCGGTTCATGATGTAATCGCCCTCGGAGCCATATTTGCCCCGCACGTCCTGCACGACGCGAATATAGCCGCCGCCCACCACCACATCCGGCGCGTTGTCATATCCGTCCAGCACCGCGGCCAGCGTGCCGCTGGGCGAATGGCTGGTCATGTCGCTCGCGTCATAGGGCGTGCGGGTGAGCAATATCGGCGCATTGCGCGCGCCCTTCGGTATCAGGATGACGGTGTGCAGCCTCACCCCGTCGCGCATCGGGATCATCACCTCGCGGCGTTCATGGTCCATGCCCTCGGTCGCCTGCACGAAGGTGCGGGGCGTGTCCGATGCCGCCGGTGCGCGCTTCTGCGCGGTCGCGGTGCCCGTCGCCAGCACCAGCCCTGCCGCAAGCGCGGCCGCCGTCATCACCCGATATGCCATAAGACCATCCCCGCTATTTCCTGTGTCCAGCACAACACATCCCCCGGCTGCGAGCCAGAGGCTGTGCGTGACGGGCCAGTTATTTCCGGCCGAAGGCATATCGTCCCGCCGCCGCGCACGAGCGTCCGCTCCGGATGGTTATTGCGCGGGTGAAAACGGATGGTGTGAGCCGCCGGGCCGGGCCGCCATTCAGGAGATGGCGGAGCGAATTTGACGGTCCGACCCTAGAGCGTGCGTTTCAGCCAGCCGGCGGCGTCGTCCAGCGCGCGGTCGGCGACCGGGGCCGTCGACATGGCTTCGAGGAAGCTGTGGGCAGTGCCGGGATAGACGACCGATCGGGTGGCCACGCCGGCCTGTTCCAGGCGGCTTGCCATCTCGACATTCTCGTCGCGCAGCACGTCGCATTCGGCAATGCAGAGGAAGGCGGGCGGCAGCGCGTGGAGATCGGCGCGGATCGGCGCGGCGCGCGTCGGTGCATCGGCGCGGTCGCCGCCCAGATAGTTGCGCCAGAAGGTGCGCATCTCTTCCGATCCCAGCATGTAGGCGGGGCCGTCATAACGGCGGTGGGACAGACGGTCGCAGCGTTCGTCGAACGCGCCATAATTCAGCAGCAGCGCCTTGATCAGCCCGCCCTGCCCGGCGTCGCGCAGGTCGATTGCCGCCGACAGCGCCAGATTGGCCCCTGCCGAATCGCCGCCTATCGCCATCCGCCCGGCGTCTATGCCGATGCCCGCGCCATGATCGCGGAGCCAGCCGATCACCGACGCGGTTTCGTCCAGCGCGCGGGGGAACGGAGCCTCCGGCGACAGGCTGTAGTCGATGCCGGCCACCCGAAAGCCGGTGCGATGCGCATATTCGCGCATCAGCCGGTCATGGGTGGCGATGCTGAACAGCGTCCAGCCGCCGCCGTGCAGATAGACGAGCACCGGCCCCGGCCCGGCATCGGCATCCGGCGTGTAGAGCCGCACACCGACCGCGCCGTCGCCATGGGGGACGCCGATATCGCTGACCCCGGCCATTTGCGGGCCGCCCGCCGCCCAGGGCGCGCGGACGCGTTCAGCGATTTCGCGCGCCTGGTTCATGCCGACGGAGGCCAGCGCCGGATGCGCGGCCCAGCCCGCCTGCACGGACTGGATGAACCGGCGGATATCGGGGTCCAGATCGTCGGGCCTCGGCATGTCGTCTCCCTTGTTGCAGGGCGCAGTCTAGGGAGGATGGCCGGTGCCGACGATCTCCGGCAGGTCGTTTATCTGTGCCGCCGGGCCATATCGCCATTCCGCCCGTGCCCCGGCGGCCGCCGCCGTCTATCCTGCGGCGCGAAAGGGCGGGAGCATGGCTGGCAGGCGGATTCGACGCATTCACCGCGCGGTGAGCATCGCGATGATGGGCTTCTGGCTGGTCCAGGCGCTCACCGGCCTGCTGCTGGTGTTCCAGTGGGAGCTGGACGATGCGACGGTGGCGGGCCGCGCGGTGCCGACCGACATCGCCGCCATTGACGGGCGGCTGACGGCCATGCTGGCGGCCGACCCCGCGCTGCGCATCCGGTCGCTCAACACCACGGGCAGCGGGCAGGACCGCTATGACGTCAATCTGGACGATGGCGCTGAGCGGCTGACGCTGCGCATCGATGGCGCCGGGCATATGCTGCGGCGGCAGGGCGATGCGGGGATCGCCGATGGCGGGTTGTACGACCTTGCCTTCGACGTTCACGAAACGCTGCTGGCCGGGGATGTCGGCGCGTGGATCGTCGGGTTCAGCGGCCTTTTGCTGCTCTCCAATATCGGGTTGGGACTGTCGCTGGCGTGGCCGGGGCGGGGCCAGTGGCGCCGGGCGCTCCGCCCGCCGGCGGCGCGGTCCGGCCCGGCGCGGCCCTATGGCTGGCATCGCATGGCCGGGCTGTGGCTGGCGATCCCCGCTTTCCTGACGATCAGCTGCGGCACGGCGCTGATCTTCTATGACGGAATTGAAAAGGCCCTCGGCATAACGCATGCGGAGCCGGTCGCGCCGGCCCTGCAAGCCGGGCAGGCGCCGATCGCGATGGCGGATGCGGTCGCGCGGGCACGGCGGGTCTACCCGGAGGCCCGACTGACCCGGATCGATTATCCCGCCGCCGGCACGCCCTATTATGGCGTGCAGTTCAGCCAGCCGGGCGAGGCGGCGACGATTTTCGGATCGACTATGGTGTCGGTGGCGGCGGCGGACGGCCGCATCGTCGGCCGGGTCGATCCCTTCACCATGTCGGCGCGCAGCCGGCTGCTCGACCTGCTCTATCCCATCCACACCGGCGAGATCGGCGGCCTTGCCGGGCGGATATTGGTGCTGCTGATCGGCCTGTGGCTGGCCGCGATGCTGGCGCTCGGTTTCTGGCTGTGGCGCGCGCGCCGGAATGTATGATATTTTACATTTCATATGAAATATAATAATCTGTAAGAAATAGGCGAGGAGCGGGGGCGATGGCGCAGGGCGGAACGACCGGGACGGAGCGGCCGCTCAAGGCGCGCCATGTCAGCATGATCTCGATCGGCGGGATCATCGGGTCCGGCCTGTTCGTCGGCTCCAGCGCGGCGATTGCGGCGACGGGACCGGCCATCGTCGTCAGCTATGCCATTGCCGGGGTGCTCATCCTGCTGGTGATGCGGATGCTGGCGGACATGGCGCTGGCCGCGCCGGGCGCGGGATCCTTCACCGAGCATATCCGCCTTGGCCTGGGCAATGGCGCTGGCTTCGTCGCGGGCTGGCTCTACTGGATATTCTGGGCGCTGGCGATCGCGCTGGAAGGGCTGGCGGGGGCGAGCATAATCGTCACCTGGCTGCCCGCCGCCCAGGCGTGGCAGATCGGCCTGCTGCTGGTGCTGGGGATGACGGCGCTCAACCTGCTTTCCGTCCGCGCGTTCGGCGAATCGGAATTCTGGCTGTCGGCGATCAAGGTGGCGGCGATCCTGCTGTTCATCGCCGTCGCGGCCTTCGCGGTGGGCAAGGGCGTGGTGGGCGGCGGCGGCCTGCCCGCGCCGCTCTATGCCCATGGCGGCTTCGCGCCCTTCGGCCCGGCGTCGATCTTTTCCGGCGTGACGGCGGTGATCCTGGCGCTGGTCGGCGCGGAGATCATCACCATTGCCGCCGCCGACGCGCAGGAGCCGGGGCCGGTGATCGCGCGGCTGACGACCACGCTGATCCTGCGGGTGGCGCTGTTCTACCTGCTGTCGATGCTGCTGATCGTCTCCATCGTGCCGTGGACGGAAATCCGCCCCGGCGCTTCGCCCTTTGCGATGGCGCTGGTCGCGGTGGGCGCGCCGGGTGTGTCGCTGGTGATGAACATCGTCATCATCGTGGCGGTGCTGTCGTGCATGAATTCGGGCGTCTACGTCTGCTCCCGGGTGCTGGTGGCGCTGGCCGACAAGGGCGAGGCGCCGGCCTTTTTCGGAAAGGCGGGCGGGCGCGGCGTGCCGGTGCGGGCGATATTGGCCGGGTCCGGCGCGGCGGCGCTGGCGGTGATGGCGTCCGTGCTGTCCGCCGAGCGGCTGTTCGCGATGCTGGTCAACGCGACCGGCATGGTGATGCTGATCGTCTATCTTATGCTGGTGCTGGCCCATATGGGCTTCGTCCGCCGCGGCGGGGAAAGCCGCCTTCCGCGCGCCACCGGCCCTATCGTGATCGTCGCCATGGTGGCGGTGATCGCATCGATGCTGGTGACGCCGGGGCTCGCCTCGCAAGCCTGGGCCGGGCTGGCCACAACGTCGCTGCTGGTGCTCGCCTATCTGGCCGTGCGCCGCCGTTCCGCGCCTGCGCCCGCCGCCGGTTAGTCGCGCGCAGCATATGTTGAATATTTTACATATATGACCATTGACTGAAATTATGTCATATGTCTAATGGCGTTGTCGCGAATGAGCATGATCGATCGGCCGGAGAATTTATGGACAATCTGACCGCGCCGAACGTGACGGACTGGCCCGACCCCGTTGAGTGGATCAACCCCGACGGCCCGTCCCCGATCATCCTGCTGTGCGAACATGCGTCCAACCATATCCCGGCCTGTTATGACGGGCTGGGGCTGAGCGATGCCGACCGCAACCGCCACATTGCCTGGGATATCGGCGCGGCGGCGGTGACGCGGCGGCTGGCCGCGCTGCTCGATGCGCCGGCGGCGCTGGGCACCTATTCGCGCCTGCTGATCGATCTCAACCGCCCGCCGGAGGGCGAGGGATCGATCGTCACCCGCTCCGAGGGCACGGCGATCGATGCCAATCGCGATCTGTGCGCGGGTGAGCGGGCGCTGCGGCTGGAGCGGATCTTCACGCCCTATCAGGACGCCATCGGCGCGCTGGTCGACCGGCGGATCGCCGAAGGCAAGCCGGTGGTCCTGGTCGCCGTGCACAGTTTCAACCCCGTCTTCCTGGGCGTGGAGCGGGCCTGGCATGCCGGCATATTGTTCGAGCGGGCGGCCGGGCTGGGCAAGCGGCTGGTGGCGCGGCTGGCCGCGGACGAATCGCTGCGCGTCGGCGTGAACCAGCCCTATTCGATCAGCCGGGCGGAGGATTATGCCATATTGGTGCATGGCGACGATCGCGATGTCCCGGCCGTGCTCATCGAGATCCGCAATGACGGCCTGCTCGACCGGCGGCAGGTGAACGCATGGGCGGAGCGCCTTGCCGCCATATTGGAACCGGAAGTGCGTGCGCGATGATGGTTTCTGTCGCTTTCCCGCCGCCGACGCCTAGCGCGTCATCCTGCAACATTGTTATCATGATCCACGCCCGCGTCGTCGGGTGAAAGGATCGTGACGCTTCCCGCGTCGCGGCGGGGACAGTTACGGGGAAGGCGGACATGGCGAAGGAAGCGCAAGCGGGCGGGCGGATGCCGATCAGGGACATGCTGGGCAGCAGCGCGATCAGCCTGACCCGGTCTGAATCGCGAATCGTCCAGCTGCTGCTGGCCGACTATCCGGTGGCGGGTCTCGGCAGCGCGTCCAGCCTGGCCAAGCGGGCGGGGGTGAGCGACCCGACGGTGGCGCGTTTCGTGACCAAGTTCGGCTTCGAGAATTTCGCCGCCTTCCAGACCAGCCTGCTCGAGGAGGTGGAGGCCCGGCTGCGCTCGCCGCTGATGATGCTGGAAACCAAGCAGGCGAGCGGCGGCCACGACGCCATCGTCAACCGCTACATGGCCTCCGTCACCCAGAAGCTGCGCGACGCGAGCGAGGCGGCGGTGCCCGAACCTTATGACCGCGCGGTCGACCTGATCATGGGCGCGAAGGGCAGCGTCACGCTGGTCGGCGGGCGGTTCAGCCGCCATGTCGCCGGGATGCTGGCGGGCTATCTGCTGCAGCTGCGGTCCGACGTGCATTCCATATCGCCGCTGACGCTGGAGAGTTTCGACCGGCTGGTTGATATCGGCCGTCGCGACACGCTGATCGTGTTCGATTATCGCCGCTACCAGACCGACGTGGTCGAATTCGCCCGCCAGGCCGAGGCGCGGGGCGCGCATGTCATCCTGTTCACCGATCCGTGGATGTCGCCCATCGCCGAAGTGGCCGACGTCGTCATCATCGCCTCCGTCGAGGTCGATTCGCCCTATGACTCGCTGGCCCCCGCCGTGGCGCAGATGGAGGCGCTGGTCGCCCATGCCGTCGCGCGCGAGAAGCGGGTGATGGAACGGCGCGTCGCCGACCTTGAAAAGCTTCGCAGCGCCAATGCCGTAACAGTGGATGAACCCGCACCATGACGCTTTCACGCCCCGATATCCGTCGCGACGACCCGTTTCCGCCGTCGCACACCGCGCTGCTGCTGGTCGACATGCAGCGCATCTGGCTGGAGCCGGGGCGTAATCCGGGGCACCCGGACTGGGATGCCGACCATCCGTTCCACCGCGACGTCGCGGCGCGCGCCATCCCCAATCAGGCGCGGCTGCTGGCCGCGGCCCGCGCCGGCGGAGTGGAGGTGATCCACACCATCATCCGCAGCCTCACCCGCGACGGGCGTGACCGCTCGCTCGACCACAAGATGACGCCGCTGCATGTCGGGCCGGATGATCCGCTGGCCCTGCCGGTGCCCGCGCTGGCGGTGGGGGCGGACGAGATCCTGCTGCCCAAGACATCGTCCGGCGTCTTCAATTCCACCAATATCGACTATGTGTTGCGCAACCTGGGCGTGACCCATCTCGTCGTCGTCGGCATCATGACCGACCAGTGCGTCGACATGGCGGTGCGCGACGCGGCGGACCGCGGCTTCATCGTCACCTGCGTGGGCGACGCCTGCGCCGCCGCGACGCCGGAGCGGCACGCCAATGCGCTGGGCGCGTTCGGCGGCTATTGCTGGGTGGCGGATACCGACACGGTGGAAGCGCGCTTCCGGGCGATGCGGGGCGCATGACCATGGCGCTGACCGGCATCGTCACCACCGATCTGGCCGCCGTCACGCGCGGCCGCTGGCTGCCCGCCGCGCGTTACGAGGCAGGCGCGGAGACGGGGATCGGCTGGCTGCCCGCCAATCTGTCGCTTACCCTGTTCGGCGGCATCGCCAATCCCAACCCGTGGGGATCGACGGGCGACCTGCGCGTTATTGCCGACCGCGACGCGCGCTACCGCACCGCCGCGACGGGCGCTGAGAGCGTGTTCGATATCGTCATGGGGGACATCGTCGAGCTGGACGGGACGCCCTGGCCATGCTGCCCGCGCACCCTGCTGCGCGAGGCGGTGGCGGCGCTGCGCGCGCAGACCGGCCTGTCGCTGCGCATGGCGGTGGAGCAGGAATTCCAGATCTTCGGGGCGGGTTATCCCCCCGCCCACCCGCTTTCGGTGGAGGCTTTGCGCCGGGCCGATCCACTGGCGCCGCAGCTCATGGCGGCGCTGGAGGAGGCGGGCGTGGAGCCTGAAGTGGTGCTGGCCGAATTCGGCACGGACCAGTTCGAGGTCACCTGCGCGCCCGCCGATCCGGTCACCGCCGCAGACCGCGCCATCGCGATCCGCGAGATCGTGCGGGAAATGGTGCGCGTGCGGGGCGGACGGGCGAGCTTTGCGCCCAAGACCGCCATCGATGCGGTGGGCAACGGCGTCCACATTCATTTCAGCCTGGTCGATAGCGAGGGCCGCCCGGCCGGGTACAACCCCGCCGCGCGGGCCGGGCTGTCCGCCGAGGGCGCGAGCTTTTGCGCCGGCGTGCTCCGCCACCTGCCCGCGCTGACCATGTTCAGCGCGCCCAGCGTCCCTTCCTATTACCGGCTGCGGCCAAACAGCTGGAGCGCGTCGTGGACCTGGCTGGCGGACCGCGACCGCGAGGCGACGCTGCGCATCTGCCCGACGACGACGATCGGCGGGCGCGATCCCGCACGACAACACAATATCGAATATCGGGCGGCGGACGCCACGGCCAATCCCTATGTGGCGATCGCCGCGCTGATCCGCGCCGGGCTGGGCGGGCTGGCGGAGGTGCTGCCGCCGCCGCCGCTGGTCGCCGACCATCCCGATACGCTCGACGAGGCGTGCCGGGCCGCGCTTGACCTCCGCCGTTTGCCGGATTCACTTGAGGGGGCGATTGCGGCATGGCAGGCCGACACGGCGGCGCAGGACTGGTTCCCGGCCGATTTCAACGCGACCTGGCTGGGCGTCCGCCGGGCGGAGATGGCGCGGCTGGCCGATCTTCCGGCCGAGGAGATCTGCTGGCTCTACGGCACGCTCTGCTGAGCCTTATTGCAACGAGGGCATCAGCCTGCGGATGAAGCGGGCGCATTGGGCGATCTGGTCGATCTCGACGAACTCGTCCGCCTTGTGGGCGTGCTCGATGGAGCCGGGGCCGCAGATCACGGCGGAAAAGCCCGCTTCCTGAAACTGCCCGGCTTCCGAGGCATAGGAAACCACGGAGGCGCTGTTGCTGCCGATCAGATCGCGGACCAGCGCCAGCGCCGCGCCTTCATCGGCAGGCGCAAAGGGCGGCACCGCAGAGAGCCGTTCGGTGCGGATCGCCGCTTCGGGGCCGACCAGCCGCATCTCTGCCTCCACCGCGCGGCACAGCGCGTCGAACGGCTCCAGCACCGATGCGATGTCCTCGCCGGGCAGCAGGCGGATTTCCCAGCTGAAGCTGCATT
Organism: Sphingomonas sp. SCN 67-18; assembly: GCF_001724715.1. Classification (GTDB taxonomy): domain Bacteria; phylum Pseudomonadota; class Alphaproteobacteria; order Sphingomonadales; family Sphingomonadaceae; genus SCN-67-18. The sequence continues at coordinate 66,392 of NZ_MEFG01000016.1, read as the reverse complement.
CCCCCGCGATGATGTTCTGTTGCGTGCCGCCCCGGATCATATTGGCGGAAAGGCTGGAATAGGGCGGGGAAAAGGGACTGTCCGGCCGGGCGCTGCGGCGGTTGGCGGCGCGCGTCTCCGCGATGGAGTTTACCAGCCGCGCGGCGATCTCCACCGCCGAGACGCCCAGTTCCGTCTCGCTGGAATGGGCGTTGATGCCGCTCACGGTGGTGCGGAACTGGCTGCTGCCCTTGTGGCCGTTCACCGCGCGCATCATCGTCGGTTCGCCGACGATCACCGCCGCGGGCGGCGGAACGGTCTCGCGCATCCGCGCGATCATCGCCGGCGCGCCGAGGCAGCCGATCTCCTCATCGTAGGAAAAGGCGAGGATCAGCGGCCGGGCCAGCTTTGCGGCGACGAATTCCGGCACCAGCGAGATCGCCGTGGCGCAGAATCCCTTCATGTCGCACGTGCCCCGGCCGTACAGCTTGCCGTCCGCCTCGCGCAGCGTCCACGGGTCGCTCGACCAGGCCTGGCCGGTGACGGGCACGACATCGCTATGGCCGGACAGCACGATGCCGCCCGGCGCGTCCGGGCCGATGACGGCATAGAGATTGGCCTTGCTTCCGTCCGGGCTGGGAACGCGCTGGCAGCGCGCGCCGAGGCCGTCGAGATGCTGCTGCACCGCGTCGATCAGGGCGAGATTGGACTGGCCCGAACTGGTGTCGAAGGCGACGAGGCGGCGAATCCAGTCGATCTGGGAGGCGAGTTCGGTCACGGGTTCAGGTCCAGCCTCATCAGGTGCATCACGTCCCCGCCATGGGATAGCCGCGCATAGCTGCGATAGCCAAGCCGGTAATAGAGCGAATCGTCGCCCGCCGTCGATGCCAGCGACAGCGTGCCGAACCCCAGCGCCGCCGCCTCGGCCGCGACATGGCGGCACAGGCGGGCGGCGATGCCTGCGCCGCGCGCCTCTGGCGGGACATAGACGTTGCACAGCCAGGGCGTGACGCCGGGATCCCAATCGACGCTGTCGCTTGCCCGCAGGCTGGCCACGCCCTGCGGCATCGCGCCGTCCAGCGCCACATAGCTGCGCGGCAGGCGCGCGGCGGCGTCTTCGGTGAAGCGCGCCAGCGTCTGCGCGGGGGTGCGGCCGCTGAACGCCCCCCATTCAGCGTCGATCCACGCGGCGATGGTCGGCACGGCCGCGGGATGATCGACGAGCCGGTGGATGCGGATGATCGCCATGCCGGTCAGTCCGTGACGATCTGCACGGATTTCAGGCGCTGATAGGCGCGCATCCCCTGCTGCCCGCCCAGCACGCCATGGCCGGATCCGCCAAATGGCTCGGCCGGCATGACCTGCAGCGGCGCGCCGGCGGCGGCGCTGGTGCGGATGTCGATCCGCCCGGCGTCGATATCGCGCGCCATGCGCCGCGCCCGGCCGATGTCGCGGGTCCAGATGGTTGCCGCCAGCCCGTGCCGGCTGTCATTGGCGATGCGGACCGCCTCCGCCTCGTCGGCGAAGGGGATGAGCGCGGCGAGCGGGCCGAAAATCTCCTCGCGCGCCACCCGCATGGCGGGCGTTGCGGTGGCGAACAGGCCCGGCTGCATGAAATAGCCGCCATCCGGCGCCGTTCCGGCGGTGGCGAGCGCGGCGTGGCCCGCGCCTTCTGCCGCCCCGATCTCCAGATAGGCGCTGACCCGCTCAAGCTGCACCCGGCTGGCGAGCGGGCCGTAGCTGACCGCCGGGTCCAGCGGGTCGCCGACCGTGAACAGCCGGGCGGTCGCCGCGCGGACCCGCTCGGTCAGCGGCGCGACGATGCTGCGCTCGACGAGCAGCCGGGTGCGCGCGACGCAGATCTGGCCGCTATTGGCGAAGACGGACCCTGCGATGGACTCTGCGAGCCCGTCCAGATCGACCGCGTCGGCGAAGATGATCTGCGGGGATTTGCCGCCGCCTTCCAGCATCACCGGCTTGCCGTTCGACTGTCCGGCCGCGACCATGATCCGCCGCCCGGTCTCCGCCGATCCGACGAAGCCGATCTGGTCGACATCCTCATGGCCGGCAAGCGCCGCGCCTGCTTCGCCCGTCCCCGGCACCGCGTTGATCACGCCCGGCGGCAGGCCCGCTTCCACCGCGATCCGCGCCAGCGCGAGCACCGATGAAGGCGCGATGGGGGAGGGTTTGGCGACCACCGTGTTGCCCGCCGCGATCGCCGGGGCGATGGCGGAGACGGCGACCAGCAGGGGGAAGTTCCACGAGGAGATCACGCCGACGACGCCGCGCGGCTCCAGCCAGTTCATCGCCCAGATGCCGGCGGCGTCCGCATTGGCCACCTCGCCGCGCGGCTGGGCGATGGCGGCGGCATAATAGCGGGTGAAGCGCGCCGCCTCGTCCACTGCGCCAAGGGCGTTGCTGATCGGCATGCCCATTTCCAGACAGTCCATCAGCGCCAGCGCCTCGCGCCGGGCATGGATGGCGGCGGCCAGCGCTTCCAGATGCGCCTGCCGCTCATCGGGAGGCATAGGCCGCCAGACCTGCGCGAAGCATAGCCGCGCCGCCCTGACCGCACGGTCGATATCCCCGGCATTGCCGTCTGCGATGGTCGCCAGCGCCTGGCCGGTGAAGGGGCATTCGGTGGTGAAATGCGCCTGCGACAGCGGCGCGCAGGCGTCCGCACCGATGAACGGCCGCCCGTCGAAGGAAAGGGCGGCGGCAGCGGCGGTCCAGTCCGCGCGGGCGTGGGCCGGTGCGGTCATGGCAGGATATGCTGGTCGCTGAGGTCCTTCGCGCCGCGCGTCGTGCTGACCGACGCGTGGAGGCAGGGACCGAGCGGAATGTCCGCCAGCGCATCGACGATATGGCAGAGCGTCGGCAATTCCTCCCAGCGCGCGCGCCGCCAGTCCAGATTGGCGGTGGCGGCCGTGCGGCTCTCCTCGACCCGGAAATGCCCGCCGCCGGCAGGGGTCAGCACCGCATATTCGGCATCGGACACACCCGGCGCGCCGGTGCGCGGGACATATTTATAATGGAGCAGGCCCTCCGATGGCGCGGCGGGTGGTGGCGGTTCCCCCGGGTCGCCCAGCCCTTCGAGCCGGAGTGCTGCGAAACCGAAGCCGTCCCAGCTTGCCCGGCAAACGACATGGCCGGGCGTTTCCATCGGCGGCGGCAAGTCGCAATAAAGCTTGGAAAAGCCCAGCTCCTCACGGCCACTGATGATCGGATCGGCCATATTCTCCCACAGGATCAGCATCAGATCGCCCTGGACCGGGCGGTCCGCGCCGGCATAGGTGGCCGGGATTGTGACCCCGAAAGTGTTGTAGCCGCGCCCGGCCAGCCAGGCGATTTCGGTCATGTAGCAGAAGGTGACGTGCAGTTCCCCGCGCGCGACCGAGAAGCCCGGCGGCATGAAGCGGGCCAGCCGGTCGGCGGGCGCGGCGAAGGCGGCGTGGACGATGCGTTGCCGTGGATCGTCGCGGCATTCATATCGCTGGCCAGCCGGCCCCTGACGCGGGCCGGGCATCGGGCCGAAATGGGTCGGCATGCGATAGCGCATGCCGGGGATGAAGGCGTAGGACATGGCTGCTCCGCACTCGACAGGCTGCTATGATCCGCCCTGTCGCCGGTTATGTCAAATATTATCCATAGAGTTTGATTATCGATACTATGTAAGATATCAAACATCAAAAGGCGGCGACTTGGCCGACCAAGGGGGAGACGCGGGATGCGTGCAAGGACTGGCCTGATATGGACGCTGCTCACCATGCTGGCGGGGCAATCGGCGCTGGCCGCCGCCGCGCCGCGTTATTCGGCGGAAATCCGCCGGACCGGCTTTGGCGTTCCCCATATCAAGGCGGCGGATGAGGGCGGCCTCGGCTTTGGCCTGGGCTATGCCTATGCGCAGGATAATTTCTGCATGTTCGCGGAGGAGATGGTGACGGTGGCGGGCACGCGGTCCCGCTATTTCACGCCGGAGGCGACCGGCGGGCCGGACATCGCTTCGGGATCGATCCTGGCGGATAATCGCGCCTCCGATTTCTATTTCCAGCTGTTCAACGCGCCGGCGCGGGTGAAGGCGGCGTGGCGCGAGCAACCGGCGGCGGTGAAGGCGCGGGTGACGGGCTATGTCGCGGGCTTCAACCGCTATCTGGCCGATGCCGGGCCGGCGGGTCTGCCGGCGGACTGCCGCTCCGCGCCATGGGTCCGCCCGATCACCACCGACGACATCATGCGGTTGATGCGCCGCTACACGCTGGAAGGCAGCTCGCTGCAGTTCGTCAAGGAACTGGCAGGCGCGAAGCCGCCGGCTGCGGGCGCCGGGACGGCTGCGGTCGCGGCGGATTTCAGCGGCATCGCGCGGGCGGCGGCGGGCTATGGCATCGGCAGCAATGCGGTGGCGCTGGGCAAGGACGCGACCAGCGACGGCCGGGGGCTGCTGCTCGGCAATCCGCACTATCCCTGGCAGGGCATATTGCGCTTCTACCAGTTTCACCTGACCATTCCGGGCAGCCTCGACGTGATGGGCGTTGCGCTGGCCGGGTTGCCGGTCGTCAATATCGGCTTCACCCGCGATTTCGCGTGGAGCCACACGGTCAACACCTCGGCGCATTTCACCCTTTATGCGCTGGAACTCGATCCCGCCGATCCCACCCGCTACCGCGTGGGCGACCGCTGGCTGAAGATGAAGAAGGCGCGCGTTTCCATCGCGGTCGGCGGGGATGGCCGGGAAAGCCATGATTTCTGGCAGACCGTCTATGGCCCCGTAGTGGCGAAACCCGGCGCGTTCGAATGGAGCGGCACGACTGCCTATGCGCTCCGCGACGCCAATGACGGCAATAACCGCATGATCGAAACCTGGCACGCCATGGACAGCGCGCCCGACCTCGATGCGTTCGCCCACCGCGTGCAGACGGTGCTTGGCCTGCCATGGGTCAACACGCTGGCGGCTGACCGGCAGGGTCGGGCGCTCTATATGGGCATCACCGTGGTGCCGAATGTGTCGGCGGAGAAGCAGGCCCGCTGCGTGGCCGAACCCTATCGCGATCTCGTCTCGACCGGGGTGATGGTGCTGAACGGCAGCGACCCCGCCTGCAACTGGGACGAGACCGCCGGCATCAGGCAGAAAGACATCGTGCCGGGCACGCGCCTGCCGCTGCAATGGCGCGGCGACTATGTCCAGAATTCCAACGACAGTGCCTGGCTGACCAACGCCGCCGCACCCCTGACCGGCTTTCCCGACATCGTCAGCGAGCAGGAAATTTTGCAGGGGGGGCGGACGCGGATGGGGATCGCGCAGATCAATGCGCGGTTGTCGGGGGCGGATGGGCGGCCGGGCAGCCGGTTCGATGCGGCGTCGTTGCAGGCGATCGCGTTCGACAACCGGGTGTTTTACGGCGGGTTGCTGCGCGACGACATGAAGCGGCTTTGCGCGGTTCCGGGATCGGTGAGCGTGGAGGGCGAGACGGTGGCGCTTGCGCCCGCCTGCGCGGTGCTGACCGCGTGGGACGGCACCACCGGTATCGCCAGCACCGGCTATCCGCTGTTCGCGGCCTGGTGGAACCGGGCGCAGGATATCAAGGGGCTGTGGCGGGTGCCGTTCGACCCGCGCGACCCGGTGGCGACGCCGCACGGACTGAAGCTGGACGACCCTGCCATAGTGGCGCAGCTGAGGCAGATGCTGGGCGAAGCCGTGGTGGCGCAGCGCAAGGACGGGATCGACTGGACCCGGCCATGGGGCGAGATCCAATATGTCGAGACCCGCGCCGGCAGGGTGGCGGTGCCCGGCGGCGCGGGCGGCGACGTGTATAACAGCATGTACAGCGTGCTTGCCCCGGGCGGCGGCCACATGGTGCCGACGCTGGGCAGTAGCTATATCCAGATCGTCGGCTTTGACGATCATGGCCCGGTGGCGCGCGCGCTGCTTGCCTATTCCAACGCGTCCGACCCGGCATCGCCGCACAGCGACGACCAGGCGGCAAGCTTTTCGGCCGGGCTGCTGGTGCCGCAGCCTTTCACCGACGCGCAGATCGAGGCCGATCCGGCCTATCGCACGATGAGGATCGAGCAATGACGGTCAGCCGCAGGACGGTGGTCGCGGGCGCGCTGGGCGGCGGCGCGGCGATGGCCATCGGCCGGGCCGGGGCCACGGCGCCGGGCGCGGGCAACGACCCGGAGGGCTGGTTCCGCGAGCGGCTGGCCGCCGACAGGCTGCCGGGCGGGGCGGCGGCGCTGGTCAGGCCCGGCCATGCGCCGCTGATCCTGACCGCCGGCCATGCCAGCCTGCCTTTCCGCGCAGCGACCGCGCCGGAGACGCTGTTCCATATCGGATCGGTCGGCAAGCATATCACCGCCGCCGCCGTGCTGCGGCTGGCCGATGCCGGGCGGGTGGACCTGGCCGCGGGCATCGGCCGCTATCTGCCGGGCCTGCCGCAAGGCTGGCACGCCGCGCCGGTGGCGACCGTGCTGAACCACAGCAGCGGCATTCCCGACTGGGACCGGATCATATGGGACAGGCCCTGGACCCGCGCCGACGTGCTGGGCTGGGCCGCCGGGCGGGCGCTCGATTTTCCGCCGGGCGCGGCCTGGCGCTATTCGAACGCCGGCTTCACCCTGCTCGGCTATCTGATCGAGGAGGTGACGGGCCGCCCCTATGCCGACACGATCAACGCCATGTTCCGCGACGCTGGGTTGCAGGATGCGCGGGTGGACGATGGCGAGGCGGTGATCGCCAACCGGGCCGAACCCTATACGCTGGCGGACGGCGCGCCGCGCCATGCGACGCCGATGTCGTCCACCATCGCCTCCGTTGCCGCCGGGGGCGTGCTGATGTCGGCGCGCGACGTGGCGGCATGGTCCGCCGCGCTGTGGGGCGGGATGCTGCTGTCGCCCGCGTCGCGGGCGCTGATGCAGGCGCCGAGCCGGCTGACCGGGGGCAGGCCCTGCTATTATAATATGGGCTGGTGCATCGACCGGCTGCCCGGCCGCCAGCCCTATTTATGGCATACCGGCAGCGTCTCCGGCTTCCGGGCCTGCCATTATCACGACCCGGCCAGCGGCACGACGATGATGATGGCGCTGAACGCCGACACCGACGCCATCGGCGCGATCGGCTTCGGCCTTATGGAGCAGGTGCTGCCGGGCAGCACGCCTGAATCCCTGCCCGTCATGGCCGACCGGATGCCGGAGCGCACCGCCGTGCTGCGCGACCTGCTGCTGCGCCGCCTCCCGGCCGATCCGGCGCTGTTCGCCGCCGGGATGCGGGTGCTGGCGGAGCGGATGGGCGACGAGGTGATCGACGACTACAGCCAGGACCAGCCGCCGCTTTCCGCGCTCGACCCGGTGCAGGAGAGCCGGGCGGGCGGCGAGCTGCGCCGCCGCTATCGCCTGACCGTCGCGGGCCGCCATGATTATATCACGGTCGGCTATACAAGCGACGGGCTGATCCACGAGGTGAGCAGCATCTGAAGCCCGGCACGCGCGGATTTAGCCGCCGTCGAGGCCCGACCGGTCGATGATGGCGGCGACGCGGGTGCTGACCGGACCGGCGCGGGCCAGCCGGGATTGCATCAGGTTCGGCTGCGCCGGCGACGGGCTGATCCATGAGGTGAGCGGCATCTGAAGCCCGGCGTGCGCGGATTTAGCCGCCGCTCAGGTCCAGACGGTCGACGATGGCGGCGACGCCGGTGCGGACCGGATCGACGCAGGGCAGGCCCAGCCGGTCCGCGGTCTGCGCGATCAGCGCCTCGGCGGCGGCGGCGCTGAACGCCGATGTGTTGAGGCTGACCCCGACCACCCGCGCGTCCGGATTGGTGAGCCGGGCGCAATCGGTATAGCGGGTGACGCATTCGGCCAGGTCCGGCTGCGGATAGGCATCGAAATCCCCGAGCGTGGTGCGGGACGGATCGGCGCAGAGCACCATCGCGTCGGGCTGGCTGCCGTGCAGAAGGCCCAGCGTGACGCCGGCATAGGCCGGGTGGAACAGCGAGCCCTGCCCTTCCACCACATCCCAATGATCGGGCGCGGCGGCGGGCGACAGCGAGGCGGCGGCGGCGGCGACGAAATCCGATATCACCGCGTCGACCGAGATGCCGCTGCCGACGATGAGGATGCCGGTCTGCCCGGTGGCGCGGAAATCGGCAGCGACGGCGCGGGCGCGCAGTTCCCGCTCGATGGCGAGGGCGGTGTACATCTTGCCCACCGCGCAGTCCGCGCCGACGGTGATCAGCCGCTTGCCCGGCCGCCGTTCGAACCCGCCGATGGTGAAGCTTTCCGTGGGGTGGCGCACGTCGTGCAGGCGGCGGCCAGCGGCCTTTGCCTCAGCAACCAGTTCCGGCACGTCGGTGAGGCGGGCGTGGAGGCCGCTGGCGATATCCATGCCCGCGCGCAGCGCGGCGACGAGATCGGCGATCCACCGTTCAGGCAGCATCCCGCCGGCCGGGGCCGCGCCGATCAGCAGCGTCCTGACGCCCGCCGCCGCCGCCTGGGCGGGGGTCATTTCCGGCAGGGCGAGATCCAGCGCCGACCCGGGGTAGCGGAACTGCGCGGCGCAGGCTTCCGGCCGCCAGTGGCGCACGCCGAAGGCGGTCTTGGCGTGGGGCGCGTCGGCCAGGAAGAGCAGATAGGGTTGGGCGATGGTCATGGCATGTCCGTTCGATAAAAGTGTCTTCAGCCCCAGAGGCCCGGGGCGGGCGGATCGACCCAGCCGCCGCGATAGGCGAGCGCCGGTGCGCGGTCGCAGCCCATCAGCAGCGGGGCATCGAGATCGACGAAGCGGCAGGCCGGGGCGAGCAGCATGGCGGGCGCCATGGCCAGCGACGTGCCGAGCATGCAGCCGACCATCGCGTCCAGCCCGGCGGCCTGTGCGCTGTGCAGCAGGCGGACGGCCTCGGTCAGCCCGCCGGTCTTGTCCAGCTTGATATTGACCAGATCATAGCGGCCGACCAGCCCGGCGACGTCCGCCGCGACATGGCAGGATTCGTCCGCGCCGATGGGTAGCGGGTGCGCGAAATCGGCCAGCGGGGCGTCCATGCTCGCCGGGAAGGGCTGTTCCACCATTTCGATGCCCGCCGCCACCATGGCGGGCAGGTTGGCGGCGAGATTGGCGGGCGACCAGGCTTCGTTGATGTCGGCGATCAGCCGTTTGTCCGGCACGGCGGCGCGGATGGCGGCGACGCGCGCGCCATCGTCCGCCCCGCCGAGCTTGAGCTTCAATATGGCGTGCCCTTCCGCCCGGCGCGCGGCGGCGGCCATGCTGTCGGGCGGGCCCATGCTGATCGTGAACACCGTTTCCACAGGGGCGGGGCGGGGCAGGCCGAGCATTGCCCAGACCGGCGTTTCCTGCTGCCGGGCGCGCAGATCCCACACCGCGCAGTCCACCGCGTTGCGGGCCGCGCCGGGCGGAAAATCATCATGGATGGCGGCCCAGTCCGCGCCCTTGCGCAGCGCCGCCAGCATCAGTTCCACCTGGGCGAGGACGCTTTGCGGCGTCTCGCCATAATGGCCGACCGGGCAGCATTCGCCGCGCCCACGATGGCGGCCGTCATCCAGCGTGACCAGCACCACCGCCACGTCGTCGAACCGTTCGCGCGAGATGATGAAGGGGGTGGCGAGCGCCCATCTTTCGATGATCGCTTCCGCATGGACCGGCCCACTCACGCCGCCTGCTCCGCCGGGGCGGCCGGGCCGAGCCCCTTGCCCAGCCGCGAATGGCGGTGGCCATAGCCGATATAGATGACCGCCCCCGCCAGCACATGGCCGCCCAGCAGCAGCGCGGGCACCGGGTTGCCGATCCACACCTTGTGAATGACGTCGAACAGCAGCGGCCCGGCCATGGCGCTGCACAGCAGGATGCCGGCGAGCGGCGTCACGCCGATCCAGATGCCGCGCACCCGGAAGCCGCCGAGCGGCACGCGGAACGGCCGCTCTATTTCCGGATGGGTGTTGCGTAGCCAGATGACGGTGAAGCAGATGATGGCGAAGGACAGCGCGGTGCCCAGGCTGACCAGATCGCCCAGCAAGGTGATGGGCAGGAAGGCGGCGGCGACCGCCATGCCCAGCGCGAGCGCGATGGTGCCGCCCCACGGCGTGCAGTAGCGCGGGTGCAGGCGGGCGAAGAGCGACGGCACCAGCCCGTCGCGCGACATGGCGAAGAATACACGGGACTGGCCGTAGGAAAGGACTAGCAGCACCGATGTGAGGCCGATGACCGCGCCCGCCTTGATGACCAGCGCGAACCAGGGCTTGTTCATCGCCTCCACGGCGACGCCCAGCGGATCCGGCACGCCGAGCTGGCGGAACGGCACCACCCCGGTCAGCACCGCGGCGACGCTGATATAGAGCAGGGTGCACACGGTGAGCGCGCCCAATATGCCGATCGGCAGGTCGCGCTGCGGGTTGCGCGCCTCCGCGCCCGCCGTCGACACCGTCTCGAAGCCGATATAGGCGAAGAAGATCACCGAGGCGGCGCGGAAGATGCCGGGCCAGCCATAGCTGAAGCCGCCTTCATTGGGCGGGATGAACGGCACCCAGTTGATCGGATCGATCGCGTTCACGCCGATGGCGACGAAGAGCAGCAGGATGCCCGCCTTGATGGTGACGATCAGGCTGTTCACCGCCGCCGATTGCGAGACGCCGAACAGCAGCGGCACCGTGACCAGCAGGATGACGCCGGCGGCGATCAGGTTCAGCGAGCCGCTGATCGAGACATCGCCCATGCCGCCATTGGCGACATGCACCAGCGGCGTCATCAGCCCCGCCGGGATGTGGACGCCGAAATCGGCCAGCAGGCTGGCGAAATAGCCGGAGAAGCCGACCGCGACCGTGGCCCCCGCGACGCCATATTCTAGCACGATCAGCCAGCCCATCGTCCACGCCGCGACCTCGCCCAGCGTGGCGTAGGCATAGGTGTAGGACGAGCCGGAGACGGGCATGGTCGAGGCCAGTTCCGCATAGCAGAGCGCCGCGAAGGCGCAGGCGAATCCGGCGATGACGAAGGAGATGAGCACCGCCGGCCCGGCGAAGGTGGCGGCGGCGGTGCCGGTCATCACATAGATGCCCGCGCCGATTGTAGAGCCGATGCCGAGGAACATCAGGTCGATGGGGCCGAGCGACCGCTTCAGCCCGTGATTGACCGTTTCCGCGCGGACATGGTCGACGCTCTTGCGGATGAACAGGCCGTTTTTTCTGCCGTGCGCCATGATGCTGCTCCCCTTGCCGCGATTATGCCCGCGGGGCGGAGGGGCTGCCTTTCCTATCGGGATCAAACCAGCAGGGGATCGGGCCAGACTTGCCTGAAAACCGGCGGATAGCGGCGATTTCGCGAATGAAGAAAATCTTTCAAAATATCCGTATTGACGGATTATGAGGAAAATATATAGTTCATGCGACACTGAGGCGAAGGCATCGACCGCGGATGGAAAACCCGGCGGTGCCTCAACTGAAATCGCGAATCGGGGGAGGGCAGGAACATGGCTTTCAACACATTTGGAATCGCTCGGATCAGGATGGCCGCGCTGGCCGGGGCGGGGCTGTTCGCGCTTGCCGCGCCGCACGCCGTGCTGGCGCAGGACGCGAAGCCGGCGGCGCCGGGTGACGACGTCATCATCGTCACGGCCAACAAGCGGGCCGAGGCGCTCACCTCCGTCGCCATGGCGATCAGCGTCGAGACGGGCGAGAAATTGAGCCGGCAGAACGCCAACGGGCTGATGGACTATCTGGGCAACATGCCCAACGTTTCGCTGCAGACATTCGGATCGCCGGGGCTGGCCAAGGTGGTCGTGCGCGGCGTCAACAGCAATACGTTCAGCGCCACCACCGGCACCTATATCGACGACGTTCCGTTCGGATCGTCGACGCTGTTCGCGGGCGGCGCGCTGCTGACGCCCGACCTCGACCCCAGCATCCTGGAGCGGGTGGAGCTGCTGAAGGGGCCGCAGGGCACGCTCTATGGCGCCAGCGCGCCGGGCGGCGTGCTGAAATTCATCACCAAGGCGCCGGACACGCGCGAATTCTCGTTCGGCGCGAAGCAGGAACTGTCTTCCGTGCGCCATGGCGAGGAAGGGTTCGCGCTGCGCGCCAACGTCAACCTGCCGATCGCGACCGACGTGCTGGCGCTTCGCGTGAGCGGATTCTACCGGCGCGATCCGGGTTATCTGGACAATGCCTTCGATGGCGAGAAGGACGTCAACCGGGTCGTTTCCAGCGGCATCAACGCATCGCTTTTGTGGACGCCGACCGAGCAGCTTTCGATCCGGCTGGGCGGCGTCGTCCAGCAGCTGAACAGCCATGGCATCAACGGCGTCGCGGTGGACCAGACGGCGTTCTTCGGCTTCGATCCCGACAATCTCTACGCGGTCATCCCGGTCTATGGGCGCTACAACAGCGAGTTCACCACGCCGGAATGGAACCATACCCGCACCCGGATAGGATCGGCGACGATCACCTATGATCTGGGATCGGACATGTCGCTGGTTTCCGCGACCAGCTATTCCGTGGCCCGCAACCGCAAGCGCGCCGACTATACGCCCGACCTGGTCGACCTGGTGCCCGAGGGCGACCGGGTGCAGTTCCTCTACGGGCTGGAAACCAAGAAGGTGACGCAGGAACTGCGCCTGTCCTCGACCGGCGAGGGGCCGCTGCAATGGCTGGTGGGCGGTTTCTACACCAAGGAAAAATCGGAATTCATCTCGATCTTCCAGCCGATCCTGCCGAACAACGACTTCGATACGTCGGCGGTGCGGGTCTATGACGGCAATGAGCACAGCCGCTATCGCGAATATGCCTTTTTCGGCAACGTCACATATTATCTGACGCCCGAACTGGATGCGACGGTGGGCCTGCGCTACGCGCACAACAAGACCAGCCTGCGCGGCCGCGACCTCGGCATATTCGGCAATGAGGAGGACCCCACGGTTCCGATCCCCTATGTGCTGCCGACATCCAGCGAAGGCGTGTTCAGCTATCTCGCCAACCTGCGCTGGCAGCCGACCGACAAGCTGATGCTCTATGCCCGTGCCGCCAGCGGCTACCGCCCCGGCGGCCCCCGCTCGCTGCCGGAAGGCGCGCCGATCCCGCCGGAATTCACCAACCAGTTCGGATCGGAAAAGCTGTGGAACTATGAGGTCGGCGCGCGCGCCAGCCTGCTGGACAACCGGCTGATGCTGAGCGGTGCGCTCTACTTCATCGACTGGACCAATGTGCAGGGTTTCGTGTCCTTCGGCACATTCGGCGCGTTCGGCAATGCCGGCAATGCGGAGAGCAAGGGTTTCGAGCTGGAAGTGACGGCGCGGCCTGTCGACGGCCTCTCGATTTCCGGCGGCCTCGGCTATGCCGACGCCAAGCAGACCAAATCCGACCCGACCTATGGCGGCACGGTGGGCGGCGCGCTGCTGTTCTCGCCCAAATGGACCTATAATCTGAACCCCGAATATGAGTGGCGCGTGGGCGGCGACTGGCGGGCCTTTGTGGGCGGCAACATCCAGTATCAGTCGAAACGCTGGTCGAACCTGGAGGGCGTGTTCCTGGCGGTTCCCTTCCGGCCCTATGAGACGGTGGACGTCCACCTTGGCGTGCGATCGGACAAGTTCGACATCACGCTGTTCGCGAAGAACCTGTTCGACGTCTATGCCGGCATTGCCGACAACACGACGATGGAGTTCGCGCCCGCGAAGATGGGGATCATCACGCCGCGCACCATCGGCATCAGCTTCAGCCAGAGTTTCTGAAGGCACGGACGCGGGCAGGCCGCCGGGGAGGTTGCATGATCCAGCAGCTTTGCAGCCAGTCCGATCCGGACCCCTCGCTGTCGCGCATCGACATGTGCGGCAGCGAGGGACGGATCCTCTTCACCCTGTCCGGCATCGTGGTGGTCAGCGTGGAAAACGGCAGCTGGGTGCTGCCGCCGCAGCGCGCGCTATGGGTGCCGGCGGGCGTGCGTTACGGCAGTTTCGCCCGTAAATCGGGCGCGCTGCGCAGCTTTGCGCTGGCGGGGGACGAGACGACGGCGGTGCCGCGCGCGGTGCGGCTGTTGAACGTATCGCCCTTTTTCCGCGAATTGCTGATCGAGGCGCTGCGCAGCGAAGGCATGGTCGGGCAGAGCGTCAGGGAAGCCTGCCTGAAATCGCTGATCCTGAGCGAATTCGAGGCGGAGCTGCGGCCGGCCGGGCGGATGACCGCGCCCAAGGACAGCCGGTTGCTCAACATCTGCCAGGCGATCCTCGCCGATCCGTCCGACAACCGCACCATCGACGAATGGGCGCGGATCGTGGGGATGAGCAGGCGCGCGCTGACCCGCAATTTCCGGTTGCAGACCGGGCTGAGCCTGGCCGTGTGGCGGCAGCAGGCGCGGCTGGAGGAAGCGACGGCGCGGCTGCGCATGGGCGAATCCGTGACCCGCGTCGCCTATGAGGTGGGCTATGAGAGCGTCGCCACCTTCAGCATGATCTTTCGCCAGAATTTCGGCATGTCGCCGTCGCGCTACGCCCGTTCGGACGCGGCGGCCGGCCTGCGTGGCTAGGCGGCGCGGCCGGCTGGCCCCGGCACTGGCGGCGCTGCTGCTGGCGGGCTGCGCGACGGCGCCGTCCTATGATCTGCTGATCCGGCACGGCACCGTGCATGACGGATCGGGCGGCGCGCCTTTTGTCGGCGACGTCGCGGTGGCGGGAGACCGCATCGCCTATGTCGGCCCCCATGCGCCGGGGACCGCGCGCAAAGTGATCGACGCGACGGGCAAGGCGGTGGCGCCGGGTTTCATCAACATATTGAGCTGGGCGACGGAATCGCTGCTGATCGACGGGCGCGGTCTCAGCGACCTGCGGCAGGGCGTGACGCTGGAGGTGATGGGCGAAGGCAGTTCGATGGGGCCGCTGACCCCGGCGATGGCGAAGGCGCTGGCCGCGCAGCAGGAGGAGGGGCTGGGCTATCCGGTGCGCTGGACGACGCTGGGCGGCTATCTGGACCATGTCGCGGCCGGCGGGATCGCGCCCAACATCGCTTCCTTCATCGGCGCGGCGACGGCGCGCGAGATGGTGCTGGGCGACGCCGCCATCGACCCCGATCCCGCGCAGATCGAGGCGATGCGCGGCGTGGTGCGCCGGGCGATGGACGAGGGGGCGATGGGGGTCGCCTCCGCGCTCATCTATCCGCCCGGCACCTTCGCCAAAACGCCGGAACTGGTGGCGCTGGCGGGCGCCGCGGCGGAGTGCGGCGGCGTCTATGCCACCCATTTGCGCAGCGAGGGCGACCGCTTCCTCGAAAGCGTCGACGAGGCGATCGGGATCGGCCGGGCGGCGGACGTGCCCGTCCATTACTATCATCTGAAGGTCGGCGGGCGGGACAACTGGCCGAAAATGGCGACGGCGATCGCGCGGATCGAGGCGGCCCGCCAATCCGGCCTGCGGGTGAGCGCCGACGTCTATCCCTATATCGCATCGGGCACCGGGCTGGACGCATCGATGCCGCCCTGGCTGTTCGACGGCGGCATGGAGGCGGGGATCGCGCGGCTGCAGGACCCCGCCACCCGCCGCCGCGCCATTGCCGACATGCAGGGCAAGGGCGACTGGGAGAATGTGCTGCGCATGGCCGGGCCGGACAAGGCGACGATCGCCGGCGTCCGCACCGCCGCCTTGCAGCCGCTGATCGGCCGGACGCTGGCCGACATTGCGCGCGAGCGGGGCGTTTCGCCGGAGGAGGCCGCGATCGACCTGGTGGTGGCGGACCGGGGCCGGGTGGACACGATCTACGAGACGATGAGCGAGGATAATCTGCGCGCTGCGCTTGGCTGGCCGTTCACCGGCATCGCGTCCGACGCCCCGGCGATTGCGGCGGAGGGCGCGTTCCTGAACAGCCGCGTCCACCCCCGCACCTATGGCAGCTTCGCGCGCATCCTCGGTCATTATGCCCGCGACGAAAAATCATTCCCGCTGGCGGAAGCGGTGCGTCGGATGAGCGGGCTGCCCGCCGCCATACTCGGCCTTGCCGACCGGGGGCTGCTGCGCGCCGGCCACCATGCCGACATCGTGCTGTTCGGCCCGGCGACCATCGCCGACCATGCCGACTTCACCGATCCGCATCGCTATGCCACCGGGGTGACCGACGTCTTCGTCAACGGCATTGCCGCGCTGGCGGACGGCAAGCCCACCGGCGCGGCATCGGGCCGGGTGGTGCGCGGGCGCGGCTGGCACGCCTGCCCCGCGCGCTGACGGGTCAGGCCGCGTCCGACTGGACCAGCGGGCCGCATTCCGCCGCCACATCCTCCGCCGCCCAGTGCGCCGCGCCCGCGATGGCGCGGCGATAGACCGGCATGGCCGCCGCGATGGCGGCATCCTGATAGGAGCGGCGGGTGGGCGATGCCGCCTCGCGCAGGTAGCGCGTCACCATCTGCCCGGTCGCGCTGCCATGGTCGCGCGTGGCGTAGAGCCAGCGTTCCCACATGGTCGTGCGCGTGTCCGGATCCGGCGAGTGGATGAAGGCGTCCGGATCGCAGCAGAATTCGATCAATGCGCCGGCAAGGTCCGTGTTCGGCGCCAGCGCGCGGCGCAGGCCCCACATCAGCACGCCATGATGGTGCGGCCGCCGGACCGAGGTGCCGCTGGCCCACTGCGCATCGACCGTGGCGGGATCAAGCGCATCCTCCCCCCACCAGGATGCGGCCCGGCGATGCAGCGCGTCGCTGCCGACATTGAAGCCGATATGGATCAGCCGCCCGTCGCCGATGGGGATCAGGCTGTGCCAGTCGATATAGGCGATGTGGCGCGCCCGCGCGCAGAGGCGGGTGACGATGTCCGTCACTATGAGTGACGACCATTGCAGCCGGTCTCCGCCATATTCGACGCCGTCCGGATCCTCATATTGGCCGCAGCTCAGCGCATTGCTGACCGCCCATTCGCCGTGCGTTTCGACCGCGCGGGCGACGGCGGCATCCCATTCGCCGACCAGCGCCTCGTCCAGCCCGGTGCGCCGGGGCAGGCTGTTCCGGATCGCGGCATAGACCGGGTTGGCGGGGAGCGGGGCGGCGAAATCGACGAAGTTGCGGTTGAGATCGACATTATTCTCGTTGACCCGCAGCATGTGGGCGAAGCCGAACGGGTTGACCGCGTGGATGAAGAGCATCGCCACGCCGGGCGGCAGCGGCTGGCCGGCATATTGTTCCAGCCAGTGGACCTGCGCCGCCGACCCGTTGAACCCTTCCGCCCCGTGCGTGCCGGATAGGGAGAGGATGACGGCGTCGGCATCCTCCGGCCCGATCCAGGCGGCGTCCATGAACAGCGGTTCGCCGTCCGGCCCGGTCTGGTCCGGCAGAGCGTGCGCCTCCACCGTCGCGCCCGCCCGTTCCGCCGCCGCGCGGAAACGGGCGCGGGCGGCGCGATAATCGGGGGCGAAGGCGGGGTGCGGATCGGCCGGAGGCGGGGCGTCGTCCTGCATCCGGGCGATCCGCACCGCCATGGTGTCGCGCCGTTCGCGCAGGCCGGTGGTGCCGGGCGTGCCGATGCGGTCATGCCATTGGGCGACCACCATGGCTTCCAGCGCGGGCGTCCATTCGGGGAAGGGTTCGTCGTGCACGAGATCGCGGCCGAAATCGAAGGCGGCGATGTGCGCCAGCCAGGCAGCCGGGTCGGCATTGCGGACGTTCAGCACATAGCCGCCGAACAGGCCGACGGCGGCGGTGCGCAGGCCGACGCCGTGCATCAGCGCCGCATCGACCTGCGCCACCGTAGCCTCGCCGCGCACGATCATCTGCAGGGCTTCGCGCTCAAGCGCCATTTGCAGCCGGTTGGCGAGGAAGCCGTTGACTTCGCGGTCCAGCCGCAGGGGTTGCTTGCCGACCGATCGGTAGAAAGCGCAGGCGCGTTCGATCGCGGCCGCGCCGGTGGAGGGGCTGCCGACCACCTCGACCAGCGGGATTGCGTAGGGCGGGTTCATCGGGTGGCCGACCAGCATCCGTTCGGGGTGGCGGCAGAGCGGCTGAAACAGCGAGATCGGGAAATCCGACGTGCTCGACGCGATCACCGCATCCGGCGGGGCGAGGCGGTCGATATCGGCGAGGAGGCGCCGTTTCAGGTCCAGTTTTTCCGGCGCGCTTTCCTGCACGAAGACCGCGCCGTGCAGCGCGGTCGCGAGATCGGTGGTGAAGGACAGGCGACCGTGAATGGCGGCGGCGGCCACGTCGAGCGTCGCCGCCGCCCGGTCGACCATGGCGGCCAGCGCCTGCTCCGCCGTGGGATCGGGATCCTGCACGACCACCCGGTAGCCGCGCGCCGCGAACAGCGCCGCCCATGCGTTGCCGATCACCCCGGCGCCGATGCAGGCCACCCGTTCGTCGCGCCGTTCCATTCTTTTCCCCCATGCTGCAATGAATGTCATGATAATACCAAATCATCTTGGATTGACAACTTTTGTAATATAACGATCATTGTCGGCGCGGCATCGGGCCGCCGGGGGTGACGGGCATGACGGCGGCAGCGGAAGCAGCGCAGGGCGGCGGCGGGGCGCAGGCGGAGAAGATCTGGTTCGGCCACCCCGCAGGGCTGACCATCCTGTTCCTCACCCAGACGTGGGAGCAGTTTTCCTATTACGGCATGCGGGCGATCGTCGTCTATTACATGCTGAGCGACCTGATGATGACCCAGGCGCAAAGCTCGATGGTCTTCGGGGTCTATGTCGCCTTCTTCTACCTGACGCCGATGCTGGGCGGCATATTGACCGACCGCTGGCTGGGGCGCAGGCGGGCGATCATCCTCGGCGGGGCGATCATGGCGCTCGGCCATTTCCTGCTGACCTTCGAGCCGCTTTTCTATGCCGGGCTGGGGGTGATCGTGATCGGCAACGGATTTTTCCTGCCGGCCATCCCGGCGCAGATCGGCGACCTCTACAAGCCCGGCGATCCGCGCCACGCCGGGGCCTATAATGTCTATTATGTCGGCATCAACATCGGCTCGTTCCTGGCGCCGTTCGTGTGCGGCACGCTGGGCGAGCTGTACGGCTGGCACTGGGGTTTCGGTGCGGCGGGCGTGGGGATGCTGGCGGGGCTGCTGCTCTATATCTTCGGGGGGAAATATCTGCCCGCCGAGCCGCCGCGCCAGCCGGTGGACAAGGCTGAGCGGGCCCGCTTCCCGCGCCGGACCGTCATCCTGATGCTCGCCGTCGGCCTTGCCGCCACCCTGTTTCGCGGGGCATATCAGCAGCTGGGCAATACGGTGGCGATCTGGCTGGAAACCGACGTCGATCGCAGCGTCGGCAGCCTTTCCATCCCGATGACATGGTTCCAGTCGCTCAACCCGCTGTTCGTCTTCACGATGACGCCGCTGCTGCTCGCCTGGTGGCGGCGGCGCGCGGTCGTCGGCCGGGACAGCCCGGCGCTCGGCCGGATGGCGCTGGGCGCGGTGCTTGTCGGCCTGTCCTACGTGATGCTGGCGGCGCTGGCCGCGACCGCGCATGGCGTGCCGATAAGCTGGGTGTGGCTGGTGCTGTTCTTCGCGCTGCTGACGCTGGGCGAACTCTATATCCTGCCGACCGGGCTGTACCTGTTCGACCGGCTGGCCCCACAGGGGGCGAGCGCCTTCGCCGTCGCCGCCTGGTACGGCACCATCTTCACCGGCAGCCTGTTTTCAGGCTGGGTCGGCACGGCCTGGTCGGCGATGAGCCACCCGGCCTTCTTCCTGCTGCTGGCGGGATGCGCGCTCGCCGGAGCGGCGATGCTGTGGATGCTCCGCCGTTTCGATCATTCGCGGGGCGAAGAGAGCGCCTTGTAGCGTTTCGCAAGCTGGGTCTGGCGGGACTCCAGCGTCTCCTGCCGCCCGGCGACGAACACCGCCGCCGGCCCGTCGCCGATTTCCAGCGGGTCGCCCTGCCAGATGACGAGATCGGCCAGCTTGCCGGGTTCGATCGACCCCAGCCGGTCCGCCACGCCGAAGATGATCGCGGGGTTGAGCGTCACCGCCTTCAGCGCCTCGGCCCAGGGCAGGCCGTTGCCCACCGCATTGCCGGCATATTGGGCGACCAGCCGCGCGTCGTGCGGCGCGCCGGCGGTGAAGCGGTTGAGCGGCGCGATGGCGATGGTCACGCCCGCCTTTGCCAGCCGCGCGGCATTTTCCTGCGTGGCGGCCATCGTCTCGAAGGCGAGCGGCAGGTTGGCATAGCTGTCGACGATGACCGGAATCTTCGCCGCCGCGATGCGATCCGCCACCATCCAGCCTTCCGACCCGCCCATGATGACGATGCGGATGGCGGGATGGCGGCCTGCGAAGGCGATCAGCTGCTCGATGTCCGAGGCGCGTTCGACATGCGCGACCATCGGCAGCTTGCCGGCCAGCAGCGCGCGCAACGCTTCGCCATCGGGTCCTTCCGCCGTCGGCGCGGTGCGCAGCGCCTCTTCCAGCGTGATCCACGCCGCGCCGCGTGCGCCGCCGGCCGCCTGCGCGCCGGCAGATCCCAGTTCGACCAGCAGCAGCGCGCCGGGGCGGAACAGCGCCGCCGCGCCGTCGCCGGTCTGGATCAGCGCGCCGATGCCGCCGAAGATGGATTTGCCCGCCATCGGGAAGATCGCGCCGCGCGTCACGCCCTCGATGCGCGCGGTGGGGATGATGGTGGAGGCCGGGTTGATGCCGTAGCGCACGTCGAATCCCGCCGCGAAGGGGGCGTCCGGGGCGGACTGGTCCTGCGTCGACGCCACCGTCTCGACCTCGACCAGCCCGAGCTGGCTGTAGGCGCTGAACAGGCCGGGCGTGACCGGCTGGCCCTTTGCATCGACGATGCGGGCGTCGGCGGGCACCGCCACATTATCGCCCACCGCGACGATGCGGTCATCGCGGATCAGCACCGTGCCCTTTTCGATCACGCCGCGCGGCGAAAGGCTGTGGATCTGGCCGTTGACGATCGCCACCGTTTCCGCCGCGACCGGCATGGGAAGCAGCGCGAGCATCAGCGCCATTGCCCGACCCGCCTTCATTTCGCGTCTCCCGCGCCGGACTGGCCCAGCTCGAAATCGCTCACCCAGCGCGACGCCGGATCGCCGCGGTCATAGACGACCGCGCCGTCGATGAAGACTTTCTCGCTATGCGTGTAGATGGAGAAGGGATCGCCGCTCCACAGCACCACGTCCGCCATCTTGCCCGGCTCCAGCGATCCGGTGCGGTCGGCGATGCCCAACGCGGCGGCGGGGTTGTACGACATCCATTTCCAGGCGTCGGCCTTTGATATGTCGATGCCCAGCCGGTGGGCGGAGGCGCGGGCCTTGGCCCCTTCCTGATTGAGATGCTGGATGGCGACGCTGTGATCCGAATGGATCATCGCGCAGCCGCCCGCCTGATGGACCAGCGCGATATTCTGCTGCACCCCGTCATAGGATTCCATATTGTAGCCCCACCAGTCCGCCCACATCGCGGCGCAGACATTCTCCTTCGCCAGCAGATCGGCGATTTTGTACGCCTCGACCGCGTGGTGGAAGGCGCTGACATGATAGCCGAATTCGCGCGCCATGCTCATCACCAGCGCCATTTCGTCGCCCCGGTGGCAGTGCATGTGGACGCGGATATCGCCGTCCAGCACCCCGGCCAGCGTTTCCAGCGTCAGATCGCGGTCCGGGGCGGTCAGCCCCTTGGCGCCCGCCGCCTTCGCCTTTTCATAGGCCTGCCATGCGGCGCGATATTTCTGCGCCTTGATCCAGGTCGCGCGGTAGATGGCGAAATTGCCCATCCGCGTCGCCGGGCGCTCGCCCTTCGTGCCGTAGATGTGATTGGCCGGATTGTAGGACATGGTCGGGATTTCGCCGCACGCCATCTTCAAGCCGTAAGGCGCGCCGGGGAATTTCATGTCCTGCACGGTGCGCGCCGGCACCGTCTTCAGCACCACCGAGCGCCCGCCGAACAGATTGCCGGAGCCGGGCAGGATCTGCATGGCGGTGACGCCGCCCGCCGCCGCGCGGCTGAACCCCGGATCCTGCACCAGCACGCCATGTTCCACCCACACTTCGGCCGTGACCGGGCCGACGAATTCGTTGACGCTGTCTCCGCCCTCCACCTCCGGCACCGGGCCGTTGCCGATATGGCTGTGCACGTCGATGATGCCGGGCGTGACCCATTTGCCGGTGCCGTCTATCCGTTCCGCATCCGCCGGGATGGCGATGTCGCGGCCGACGGCGACGATCTTGCCGCCCGACAGCAGGATCGCCCCGTTTTCGAGCTGGCCGCCGCGCCCGTCCAATATGGTGGCGCCGGTGATCGCCACGCTGTGCGAGGGCAAAGGGCGGTAGGTGGAAGGATAGGGATCCTTGGCCGACGGTTCAGCGCCGGGACCGGCGCCGATCAGCATCAGCGCCGCCAGCAGGGAGCCCGCGCCGCGGCCGGCAAGGTTTCGCCTCATCATCGCCTTATGCATCGCACCCTTTCCGGACGATCCACAAGAGCCGATGACCGTCTGTTCAAGATGCTACAGTAAATGACGATATGGTCAATATCGATAAATTTATGACAATATCGCCTCAGCCGCGCTGGCCGATCATCCGCCAGCTGTCCGCGATTTCGGAGACGTTGGCCGCGACATCCAGCAGCAGGGCGGGATCATGGTCGAGGCTGGCGCGCATGATCGTCTCGCGCGCGCCGCGATAGAAGCGGGAGAGCGTTTCCGCCACTTCGCCGCCGGCGTTGAAATCCAGCCCGGCCTCGAGCGCGAACAGGATCGCCAGCGCCTTGGTCAGCTTTGCGCTCTTGGTCGCATAATCGCGTTTCTCGGTGGCCAGCGCCGCGACCCGCAGTTCGCGCAGCAGGTCTTCATAAAGCATCATGATCAGTTCGTGCGGGGATGCCCCGCCGGCCCGGCTGGCGACGTCCACGGCACGATATGTCTCGCCGGGGTCGCCCCGGAGCCTTGTCGCGTACATCATGTTCAGCGGTCCGCCGACCACATCTTGACCTGTTGCTCAAGGAAGCTCTGCGTCGCCTTGTAGGCGGACACCCGGGCGTCCATGCTGGCGAACTGGAGGGTCAGCCGGTCGCGCAGCTTTTCCGCATCGGCGTCGATCTTTTCCTGGTCCTTGGCGATTTCCGCCTGCAGGCGGTTGTAGCGCTGTTCGCTGGCGGTCAGGCCGTCATCCTTGGCGGTGAGCCGCTTGGCGAGACTGGCCAGCGCGCCGGTCAACCCCAGGTCGATGGTGATGTTGGCCGAGACGATGTCGCCGGTGGCGCGGATCACCAGCCCGGACGCGGGCGAGGTGACGGAGGCGTAGATGAGGTCGCCGACCGCGAAGACCGGCTTGCCCGCGATGGTGCCGGATGCGTTGCGGCCCGCGCTCATCGTGGCGCCGGTGAGGCCAAGGGCGTCGTCCAGCGTGCCGTCCAGCGCATTCAGCGCGATGGCGGAGGTCGCGCCCTTGCGCGCCGAGGTTGCGACCAGCCGGTCGTTCACCCAGGCGAAGGTGGCGCGGCCGGCGGTGGCCGGATCCGCCTGGGCGGCGGCGGTGAGCGCGGCGGCCAGGCTGTTGCCGTCCGCATAGCTGCCCTCGGGCAGAGTCAGTTCGACCGCCGCGCCGCCATCGACGGAGAGGGAGAAGCGGTTGTTGCCGGCGTCCAGCGTCAGCGGCGTGGCGAAGGCGGCGGGGCGGGCCGCGCCGGTGGCGATGGCGGGCAGGGCGATCAGCAGGTTGCTGACCGCATAGGTGCCCGCCGGGGTCTTGCCCGCGGCGGAGGTGATGCTGATGAGCGGGTTGTCGCTGCCCTGTTGCGGGTTGAACATCGCCTCGACCGCGTCAGGGTTGCTGGCGAGGACCGCGTCGAGCCGGGCCGTATCGACGCCGAGCGTGCCGTCGCGGTTGGTCTTCACGCCGATTTCCGCCAGCGTCGTGGGGGCGCCGGCCGCGCCCTGGACCAGCCTGGTGGAGGTGAGCGTGCTCAGCTGCTGGGCCATGGCGCGCACGCCGGGGTCTCCGCCCAGCGTGCCGGTCTTGGGATCGCCCTCGCTCTTCAGGATGCTGCGAAGCTCGTTATAGGCGGCGACGAA
The DNA here is from genome assembly GCF_001724715.1 of Sphingomonas sp. SCN 67-18. Taxonomy (GTDB): domain Bacteria; phylum Pseudomonadota; class Alphaproteobacteria; order Sphingomonadales; family Sphingomonadaceae; genus SCN-67-18. The sequence goes on along the minus strand of NZ_MEFG01000016.1, from coordinate 42,425 downwards.
ATCGTTGACCGCCTGGCTGACGGCGGCGGTGGGGCGGGTTGCGCCGATGGTGACGACATGGCCGATCTCGGCACGGTTGAGATCGATCTTCACGCCGGGAATCAGGTCTGAAATGCTGTTGCCGGGGCGGCGCACGGTAACGCCGTCGCGCACCAGGATGCTGTCCTGCGAGGCGCGGGCGAGGGTCATCGCGCCGTTGCCGGGGTTGAAGGCGAAGGCGTTCAGGCCCGGCGCGCCGCCGTCTTCGGCCACGTCGATGCGGAAAGCCTGTTCGGCCCCGGTCGCGCCGCGGATCGACAGCGTCGCGCCGTCCGCGTCCGCGACCACGGTGGCGGTGACGCCGGCATTGGCGGCGTTGATGGCGCGGGCCAGCCCGGCCAGGCTGTTGTCGCCGTCGCCGATCGTCACGGTGACCGGCGTGGCCCCCGCCTTGGGCACGAAGCCCGACTGGGTGTTGCCGGAATAGGTGGCGGTGCCGAGCGTGATCGTCAGCGTGCCCTTGCCGACCGGCTGCGACGCGCTGGCGTAGGCGGCGGAGGTGAGCATCTGAGACGTGGCGAGCTGGCGGACCTCGATCTCCGAGGTGAGCGATCCGAGCTTGGCGCCGGACAGCGCCGAGACGGTGAGCGCGCCGGTGTCGCTGCTGGTCGGCGAGGTGGCGAGCGAGCCGGTGGCGGACAGTGCGGCGAGCGCGTTGGAAAAGCTGATGAGGCCGCTTTTCAGCTGGGCGATGCCGGAAATCTGGGCGGTCAGCTTGTCCGCCTTGGCGGTCAATTGCTGCGTCTTGAAGTCGAACTGCGCGGAAACGAGCTGGGAAACCAGCGCCTTGGTGTCGATGCCGGAGCCGATGCCCAGGGTTGCTGCAATGGAATCCGCCATGACTGTCCCTGTTCCTCAACAATTGCGCGATCGACCCGCTGATCAACTCGGCCGTTCGCCCGGTTTCTTTAGTTTTTTCGCAACGGTTGGCCGTTTTCGTCGAAGCAGGCGGCGTCCGGCACGATGACATGCGGCTGGTGCCCGCCCGCCCGCTGGTTCACCCCGAAGACGAAGGCCAGCACGGTGGCGATCGCCACGTAGAGATCGTCGCGGATCTGCTGGCCTTCGCGGCTGGTGTAATAGACGGCGCGCGCCAGCACCGGATATTCCAGCACCGGCACGGAGAGTTCGGCCGCAAGCTCGCGGATGGCGAGCGCGGTCGCGCCGCGCCCCTTGGCGACGACGACGGGAATCTCGTCCCGGCCGCGTTCATAGCGCAGCGCGACGGCGAAATGGGTCGGGTTGGTCAGCACGACATGCGCGCTTTCCACCGCCTGGCGCGCGCCGCCCTTCAATATCGTCCGCTGGCGCTGGCGCAGGGCGGCCTTCAGTTCCGGCGACCCTTCGGTTTCCTTATATTCGTCGCGCACTTCCTGGTGGCTCATCCGCAATTTGGAGAGCATCCGGATGATCTGGATCGGCACGTCGATGCCCGCGATCAGCAGCAGCCCGCCGGCCATGGCGAGCAGCACGAAGATGAAGGTGCCGCCCAGCGCCGCGACGCTGCCTTCGACATTGCCGGCGACCAGCCCCAGCGTCTGGCCGCGGATGGACCAGAGCAGCCAGCCGCCGATCGCGCCCAGCAGCAGCACCTTGAGCAGCGATTTGCCCAGTTCGATCAATCCCTGCATGCCGAACATGCGTTTCAGGCCGGAGGCCGGGTTGATCCGCGAGCCTTTCCATTCCAGCAGCTTGGGGTTGAAGCGCGCGCCGCCGAGGCCGGCCTGGCTGGCGATGGCGGTGACGATGGTGATGGCGAACAGCGTGGCGAGCGCCGGGCCGAGCGTGGCGCCGGTGGCGAGGAGCGAGCGCATCGGCTGGAAGTCCTCCACGTCGGCGCGGCCGAACTGGAGGCTTTCCGTCATCACCGCCTTGAACGCGCCGATCAGCGACGGGCCGGATAGCGCCAGCCAGAGGCAGCCGCCGAGCACGACCGCGGCGGTGGCGAATTCCTTGGAGCGCAGGATCTCGCCCTTGTCGATGGCGTCCTGCTTGCGCTTCTGTGTTGGCGCCTGTGTCTTTTCGCCGCTCTCGTCAGCCATCAGCGCAGCACCAGCGTTTCGGCGGCCTTCAGCGCCTCGGTGACGATCGTGCCCATCGCGTCGCCCATGGCGGGGAAGGCGATGGCGAGCGCGATCACGCCGATGACGAGGCTGGCGGGCAGGCCGACGGCGAACAGGTTCAGCGCCGGGGCGGAGCGCGACAACATGCCGACGATGAGGTTGAGGCAGAGCAGGATGAAGCCGACCGGAAGGGCGAGCAGCAGCCCGGCGGCAAAGGCGTAGCTGCCGAACATGGCGATGCCCTTCAGCCGTTCCGCGCCCAGCCACGCCTCGCCCGGCGGCAGGATCTGATAGCTTTTGACCAGCAGGTCGACGAGGATCAGATGCCCGTCGAGGGCCAGGAACAGCAGGGTCAGCACGATCGACATGAACTGGCCCAGCGCCGGGCTGGACGTGCCGTTCTGCGGATCGACCGAGGTGGCGAAGCCGAGGCCCATCAGGCCGCTGATCGATTCGCCGGCGAGCAGCGGCGCCGCAAAGGCGATCTGGATGACGAAGCCCAGCGCCAGCCCGACCAGCGCCTCCTGCACCACAGCCAAGATGGTGGCGAGCGAGGCGACGCTGTCCGGCGTGACGACGGTGGCGTTGTTGACCACCAGCACGCCGATGCCGCCGGACAGGACGATGCGGACCGGCAGCGGCACCGCCACCGCGCTGAAGATGGGCGCGGCGATGAAGGCCGCGCCGACGCGGACCATGACGAAGATCAAGGCCCACAAGGCGGGCTCGACCGAAGGCAGGCCGAGGCCGAGCATGTTACCGGACCAGATCCGGTATGCGATCGAAGATGGCGAGCGTGAAATCGCTGAGCAGGCCCATGATCAGCCCGCCGAAGATGACCAGCGACAGGCCGACCACCGCCAGCTTGGGCACGAAGGAGAGGGTCGCCTCGTTGATCGAGGTGGCCGCCTGCACCATGCCCAGCAGCAGGCCGGCGAGCAGCGCGGGGATGAGGATGGGCGCGCTGGCCAGCGCCAGCACCCACATCGCTTCGCGCGCGACGCCGAGAAAATATCCGCTGTCCATCGTCCGGCTAACTTATGAAGCTGTTGGCGAGCGACCCCATGGTCAGCGCCCAGCCGTCGACCAGCACGAACAGCAGCAGCTTGAACGGCAGCGATATGATGGTGGGCGACAGCATCATCATGCCCAGCGCCATCAGCACGCTGGCGACGACGAGGTCGATGACGATGAAGGGCAGGAAGATGAGGAAGCCGATCTGGAACGCGGTTTTCAGCTCGCTGGTGACGAAGGCGGGCAGCAGCACCGAAAAGGGCACGTCCTGCGGCTTGGCGAACGGGCCGACCTTGGCGATGCCGGAGAACATGGTGATGTCCTTCACCCGGGTCTGCTTGAGCATGAAGCCGTGCAGCACGTCGCCGCCGCGCTCTATGGCCGCGCCGGCATCGAGCTGGCTGGCGGCATAAGGCTCCACCGCCACGCGGTTCACCTCGCTCAGCGTCGGGGCCATCACGAACAGGGTGAGGAACAGCGACAGGCCGACCAGAACCTGGTTGGGCGGCGTCTGCTGAAGGCCGAGCGCCTGGCGCAGGATGGAGAGGACGATGATGATGCGGGTGAAGCTGGTCATCATCAGCAGCAGCGACGGCAGCACCGTCAGCAGCGCCATCAGGATCAGCACCTGCAGCGACAGGGCCATGGGCTGGTTGCCGCCGCCCAGCTGGCTGAGCGCGCGGTCCAGCGCCTCGGGCGCGCCGGGCGCCTGCGGGGCGGCCGGGGCGACCTGCGCCAGCGCCGGGCTGGCCGTCATGACGAAGAGGATGACGAGGCCGAACAGGGCCAGCAGCTTGAGGACGAGCGCCGTCCCCGGCCGCCGCACCGTCGGCGCGGGAAACGTGTCAGCCATGGGGCGATTCGACCTTGTCGATCAGGTTGACGCCGCCGCGCCCGACCGAGACGAGCAGCTTGCGCCCTTCGAACTCGATCACGGCGAGCCGGAGGCCGGGCGAGACCATCATGGTTTCCTTGACCGCCATCATGCGGTTGGCGGGCGCGCCGGGCATCCGCGCCTCCAGCTTGCGCCATGCCCACAGGCACAGCACCAGCAGGCCGCAGACGAGCGGAAGCAGCAGCGCCAGCTTCAGCAGATAGGTGCCGATCACAGCGTGGCGGCCGCCGCCTGGGGATCGGCCAGTTCAGTGATGCGGATGCCGAAGCGGTCGCCCACCGTCACCACCTCGCCACGGCCGATCAGCGTGCCGTTGACCAGCACGTCGAGCAGTTCATTGGCATGGCGATCCAGCTCCACGACGCTGGATTCGCCCAGCGCCAGCAGTTCGCGCAGCTTCAGCGAGGCCGCGCCGACCTCTACCGACAGGCGCACGTCGACGTCCTGCAACAGGCGGAAATTTGCGGCCACGCCCGCATCCACGGGAAAGCCGCTGCTCATGTCGGTCATTTCATGTCCTCGTCGTCATATTGTTCGATGCGGTTGACGCGGATGGCGGCGCGGCCGTTGGCCGCCCCCACCGCGCCGCGCGCGAAACGGTTTTCCGCCACCAGCAGCGGCACTTCCGGGCCGAAGCTGATCGGGATGATGTCTCCGGCCTGCAGCGCCATCAGCTTGGCGAGCGGGATGACAGGTTCCGCCAGCACGGAGCGCACCGGCAGCTTCACGTTCATCACCGCGCGGGTCAGGCCGCCCAGCCAGGCCGGATCGCCCCCGCCGCGCCGCGACTGGACCTTGGCGCCCAGCACGCCGGCGATCGGCTTCAGCGCCTTGACCGGGTAGAGGATGTCGACGGTGCTGCTGCGGCCTTCGCCCAGCGCCATGGTGAAGCGGGTGACGACCACGCGTTCCTCGCCGTCGATATGCGACAGCATGGCGGGGTTGGATTCGCTGCGCCCGGCGCGAAAATCGATTTCAGCCATGGCGTTCCACGCCGTCGCCATGCGTTCGGCGAGCGCGGCGGTGGCCCGGCCGATCATCGCCTCCGCCGTCGGCGTGAATTCGCCGGGCATGGGATCAGGCACCGTGCCGGTGCCGCCGAAGAACAGGTCAACCATCTCCAGCACCAGCGCGCCGTCCAGCACGATCATCGCCTGGCCGTTGAGCGGCGCCATGCTGACCAGCGTGATGCTGGACAGGCCCGGCCCGCGCTCGTCCAGATAGGCGTCGAAGCTCTTGGTCGCGACCGGCTCCGCCGCGATGCGGGGCTGGCGGCGCAGCAGCGGCTCGAACACCCCGCGCATGCCGCGCGCCAGGTGGCTGCCCATATGCTGCACGGCGTTGAGATCGCCCAGCGCGCTGGGGGTCGCGCCGCCCAGCGCATGGGCATGCTGCGCGCCGGCCGCTTTTTCGACCGTGATCAGCTCCTCATCGAGCATCGGGGATCCCTTTGGTTACCATCTATGGTTACTGAACGATAAAATTGGTAAAATAGACGTTACCAACGCCGCCAAATCCTTCCTTTTCGATCAAAACGGCGTTGATTGCCTTCACCAGGCGCTTTTGCAGGGCGGTTTTGCCCTCCGCGCTGAACACCTGCTCCTCATCCGTCTCGCCCAGAGTCATCAGCACGGCGGAGCGGACCGCGATCTCGTGCGCCTTCAGATGATTGATGACGCGCTGATCGTAATTGGTGGAGACGGCCAGCCCGACCTGGATCAGGTGGACGCTGTCCCGCAGGTTGGAGGTGAATTCCTTTTCCATCGGGAAGTAGCTGGATTCATATTTCTCGCCGCCTTCCGACGGGGCGGATTCGGCGCTGGCTTCGCCGCCGCCTTCTCCGCCTTCGCCTTCGCCCTCCACCTTGGGCTTGGTGCCCTTGAGCACCAGCTGGGGCCGGTTGTCGACGGGCTTGGCCTCGCCGCCGACCATGCCGGAGCGGACGAAGTAAACGCCCGCGCCCGCACCGCCGCCGATCAGCAGCACCAGCGCGCCGCCGATCATCAGCATCTTGCCCATCTTGCCCTTTTTCTTCTTCTTGGGTTCATCGCTCACGGAAGTCGTCCTTGCTTGTAATGGGGTCAGGCGATGCGCTCGCCGGGTTCATCCGGCGCGGCATCGGGGTTTGCGGCGGCCGGCCGGGATGCGGCGCGGCGGGTCGATTCGGTGCGCTGCTGATCGGCGCGCTGCTGGTCCGCCTGGGACTGGCCGGCCTGCGATTGCCCGGCTTGCGACTGGCCATTGTCGTGGCGGACGCCGGTGTCGCCCAGCTTCAGCCCGCGCGATTCGGCCATTTCGACCAGGCGCGGCGCGGCTTCGTTGAGCAGCGCGCGGGCGTGGGGATTTTCGGTGACGAAGTGGACGTTCACCCGGTCTCCGTCGCGCTGGATGCGGACGTCGACCGCGCCGAGCGCGTCGGGCAGCAGGCGGATGCGGGTTTCGCGGTGACCGCCATGGCCGCGCATCTCGTCGATCCGGTCGACCAGCGCCTCGATCCATTCCGCCCGGCCGGTATCGATGGCCGGCTGCGTTGCCGCCGGCGCGGCGGCGCGGTGGACGGCAGGCGCGGGGGCGGGGGCGAGCGCCGCGATGCCGCCGGTGGAGGCCGGTTCTACGGCGCTGTCGGCGGTGGCCGGGCGATCCTCGGCAGGGGTGAGGCTGATGGCGGCGTTCGCGACGATGGCGGGGGCGGCCTGCGCGGCCTGGGCCGGGGCGATCGCCGCGATCGGCGCGGGGCGGGCGGCGGTGCCTTCGGCCGCGTGGTGCGGGATTTGGCTGGCGGGCGCGGCGACGGGCGCGGCTTCCGGCGGCGCGATGGTCGGCGCGGCGGCGGGCGTCGGGATGGGCTGCGGGGCGATAGGGGTCGCGACCGCGACGGCCGGCTGGGGCTGCGACGGGGTTTGCGGCGTTGCCGGGGTGGCGATCGGCGCGTCCGGGCGCTGGCTGGCGGCCGGGGCGGGAAGCGCGATCTTCGCGGGCGCGGCGGCGGGATCTGCCAGGGGCGTGATGACCGGGGCGGCAGTAGCAGCGGTGGCGGTGTCGGTCGGCATGACCGGCGGGGTGGCGTTTGCCGGCGTCGCGGGCGCGGGCGTCGGCGCTTCCGCCGTCTTGGGCGCTATCGCTGCCGTTTCGGGCAGGGCGATGGTGCGGGGGGCGGCGGCCAGCACGGGCATTTTCCAGTTCGGCGCGAGGGCAACGCCGGGCGCGGCGACGGGGACTGGGATGTAGGCGGTCAGGACGATCGGCATGGCGTCCGCATCGTCATCATCGGCCATGTCCTGTGGCGCGGCGCCGGCGGCATCGTCACCGGCAAGATTCTGCCGGTCCACCGGCAAGGTCAGGCCGTCCGGCAGCGGCGCGTCGGCGGCGGGCGCACCGGCCTTCATGCGGGCGGACAGATCTGCGATCAGCCCTGCGAAACGGCCGTTTCCCGCGCCCGGAGGCGGGGTAGGACCGGTCGGGAGAGCCGCCGCGATGCCGTCTATCGATATGCCAGTCACCCGAAATCCTTCGAAGCGGTCTTGTTCAGCCCGTGCTCCGCAAGGACCGTGCCAAGGCCTGGGTGGGGTGGGGCGCGTTTTCCAGCGCCCGGCGGGCGGCGACGGCCCGCGCGTCAAGCTCACGCTCGATGAGTTTTTCGATGGCGCCATGGTCGCGCTTGGCGGCGCCGGTGATCTGGCGGGCGCTGTCCAGCTGCTCGGCGGCTGCGGCGACGCGGCGTTCCGCTTCCTCCTGCGAGCGGGCGAGGCGCTGGCGGTAATGGGCGGCGGCGAACAGCGAGAGGCCGTGCTGCGCCCCTTCGCGCGGGGCGACATCCTGCGACAGCGAGGCGATGCGCGCGGCGAGCGAACTGGCGCTGCTCGCCCGTTCCGCCGCCAGCATCTCTTCCGCCCGGGCCTGATCGAGCTGGAGCGAGCGGACGTGCAGAAGCCGGCCCAGCCGGGCCTTGTCGCGCCCGGCCATCAGCCGTCGCCGAACAGGCCGACCAGCTCGGCCACCGCCTCATCCATGCCGACCGGCAGGTCCGCGTCCTGGCGGATGAATTCCAATATGGCGGGATGGCAGGCCATCGCCTGGTCGATCGCCGGATCCGTGCCGCCGCGATAGGCGCCCATCAGGATCAGGTCGCGATTTTCCTCATAGGTGGCGAGGTGGCGGCGCAGCACGCGGGCGGCGTGGATATGCTCGCCCCCGGCGATGTCGGTCATCACCCGGCTGACCGAGGGGCCGAGATCGATGGCGGGATAGACGCCGCGCTCGGCAAGCCCACGCGACAGCACGATATGGCCGTCCAATATGGCGCGGGCGCTGTCCACCACCGGATCGCTGCCGTCGTCGCCGTCCGCCAGCACGGTGTAGATGGCGGTGATCGACCCGCCGCCGGTGACGTTGGCGCCGGCCCGTTCGATCAGGTTGGGCAGCATCGCGATGGCGGAAGGCGGGTAGCCGCGCGCCGACGCCGGTTCGCCCAGCGCCAGCCCGATTTCGCGCCCGGCATGGGCGACGCGGGTGAGGCTGTCCATGATGAGCAGGACGCGCTTGCCCTCGTCGCGGAAAGCCTCTGCGATGGCGGTCGCCCGCATCGCGCCGCGGATGCGCAGCACCGGCGAATGATTGGCCGGCACGGCGACGATCACCGCGCGCTTGCGGGCTTCGCCGGAAACCTTGGTTTCGAGGAAGTCGGTGACTTCACGGCTGCGCTCGCCGATCAGGCCGACGACGACGACATCCGCCTTCACGCTGCGCACGATCATGCCCAGCAGCACGGACTTGCCGACGCCGGAGCCGGCCATGATGCCGACGCGCTGGCCCTGGCCGATGGTGAGCAGCCCGTTGATGGCGCGCACGCCGACATCCAGCGGTTCGAGCACGCGGCCGCGATCCAGCGGGTTTTGCAGCTTGCCGGCCAGCGGCCAGCTTTTCGCGCCGCGAATGGGGCCGAGGCCGTCGATGGGCTTGCCCGCGCCGTCGACCACCCGGCCGAGCAGCGCGGCGCCGACCTGCGCCTCGCCCGGCTGGCCGACCGGGCGCACCGGCGCTTCGGGCAGCAGCGCGGCGGGGCCGCCCAGGTTCATCATCAGCGTGCGGCCGGCGCGAAAGCCGATCACCTCCGCCTCCACGCTCTGCCCGGCGACGGCGCCGACCTTGCAGACCGTGCCGACCGGCAGGGACAGGCCCACCGCCTCCATCAACAGCCCGTCATAGGAGGCGAGCCGCCCGATGATCTCGGGTTTCGGCGTGAAAGGCAGCTGGAGGCGATCGAGATAGTCGTTCGCGAACCGGTTCAACATGGAAGGGATATCCCGGCTGTGCGGATCAATGGGCGTCGGGCAGGGCGGTGCGGTCGATCGCGGCGGCGAGCTGGGTCAGCCAGGCGGTGGGGCCGTCCTCGATGACCGTTGTCCTGGTCTCGATGGAAAAGCCGCCGCGCTCCATGCCCTTGTCGGCGATCGCCACGGTGCGATCCGGCAGCTGGCCCTCGACCAGTTTCAGGTCGTCGGGGTGGAGCCGCAGCTTCGCCGCTTCCGAACTGTCGGCGAGCAGCGCCACCGCCGCTTCGATGCGGCCGGTGAGCAGATCCGCCGAGACGCCGCTTTCGCCGACCAGCCGGCCGACCAGATAGAGCACGGTCTGGCGCAGCCGCCGGGCCAGTGTCTCGCGGTCATAGCCTTCGAGCCGCGACAGCGCGGCGACGAGCCGGTCGATGGCCTCGCTGTCGCCCCGGCGCGCGTCGAGCGCGGCCTGTTCGGCGGCGGCGATGCCGGCGGCGAAGCCATCTGCGCGCGCCTGCGCGATGCTGTCCAGCGGTTCGGCGGCCGGTTGCGCGGGTTGCGCCCCGGCGCCGAGCGGATCGAACGGATCCCACCCCTCGGTGGGGTTGGTGCCGGGTTCGGCCGGGCTGAAATGCCGGGGGCCGGGGGCGGGCGAGAAGGAGACCGGGCCTTGCGGCTCATAGGCGGCGTGGCCGCGCGCCGGGCCGCCCGGATCGACGGCGGAAAAAGCGCCGCGCATGCCGGCCATCAGCCGGGCGAGCGCATCGCCCCCGACGCTCTGCGCCTCCGCGCCGGTGGCGAACGCCCTAGACATAATCGTCATCCTTGCCGCCCATCATGATCGTGCCGTCCTTGGCGAGCTGGCGGGCGATGTTGAGGATGGCGCGCTGCGCCTCCAGAACCTCGCTCAGCCGCATCGGGCCGCGCGCTTCCATCTCGTCGCGTATGCCGTCGGCGGCGCGCTGGGACATGCAGCCGAGGAAGCGGTTGCGCGCCGTCTCGTCCACGCCCTTCAGCGCCAGCGTCAATATATCCGCCTCTACGCTGCGCAGCAGCGTGCCCATATTCTTGTCGTCGAGCGCGAGCAGATGATCGAACACGAACATCTCCTCCTCGATGGCGCGGGCGGTTTCCTTGTCCATCTTGGCCAGGCGCGGCATCACCCGCTGCTCGGTGGCGCGGCGGGTGTTGTTCATGATCGCCGCCGCCTCGCGCGTGCCGCCCAGCGGGACGGCCGCCGGCGCGGTTGCGCTGCCCATGCGGCTGCTGAGCACGCTGCGCAGCATGTCGATGGCGTCCGGCTGGATCGGGCCGAGCTTGGCGATGCGGTGAAGCACGTCCGGCTGGACGGCGTCCGGCATCAGCTGCAGCACCTCCGCCGCCACGGCGGGGTCGAGATTGGCGATCAGCACCGCCGCGATCTGGGGATGTTCGTCCTCCACCAGCGCCGCGATCTCCGATGCGTCGAGCCAGTCGAGCAGGTCGAGCGTGCAGACCTCTTCGCGCGGGGTGATGCGGGCGAGCACGCTGTCCGCCTTGTCCGGGCCGAGCGCGCGGGTCATCATCGTTTCGATCTGCGGGCGCGGATCGAAGCCGATGGCGGTCCTGTCCTTGGCCTTGGACACGAAATCGTCGAGGACATGGGCGACCTGTGGTTCAGCGACGTCGGCGACGGCGAACATCGCTTTGCCCAGCATCCGCACCTCGTCCGGCTCAAGCTTTTGCAGGATGGCCGCCGCTTCTTCCTCGCCGACCAGCATCATCAGCACGGCGGCGCGCTCGACGCCCGTGAAATTGCGGCCAACCGCTTCCATCACTAGGCTCCCTGCTTTTCGTCGGCGCGGATCATGTCGCGCACGGCCAGCGCGGCGCGGGCGGGATTGTCTCGGGTGAAATCGCGCACCAGATTGACCTTGTCGTCATAGCTGCGCGCGCCATCCAGCATCTCGATGCTGACCGGCTCACGCGGCGGGCCGCCAAGGGTGCCGCCGGAAATCTCGCCTTCCTGGGCGGGCTCGGCCGATTTGCGGCGCATCAGGCCGGAAACCAGCGGGCGCACGCCCAGCAGGATGACCAGCAACGCGATGATGAGCGCCGTCAGGTTGCGCGCCAGCAGCGGCACCCAGCCGGCATCGTACCAGGGGGCGGCCTCCGCTTCGCCGGTGGTGGCGAACTTGCGCGAGATGACGGTGACCTGATCGTTGCGGCGCTGGTCGAAACCGACGGCGGCGCGGACCAGATTGGTCAGCTGTTCGATCTCGGCCGGGGTGCGGGGCTTGGCCCCTTCCGCATCGCGCAGCACGACCGCCACCGACAGGCGCTGCACCGATCCGGGCGCGGCGCGGGTGACGGAGACTTCCTTGTCCAGCTCGTAGGAGCGGGCATATTGATCGGACTGCTTCATCGAATCCGGGAGCTTGGCTGCCGGCGCGGCGGCGGGGCCGGTTGCGGCGGCGGCCTGCCCGGCCTTGACGGCGGTGGCCGGCGGCGGCGTGTTCGACAGCGTGCCGGGGATGCCGCTGGCCGGGGCCTGATCCGTCTGGTTGCCGGTCCAGCTGCCCTGTTCGGCGCGCAGCGCGCCCGCCTTATCATAGGTTTCGCGCGTTGCCTGCGTCTCGTTCAGGTCGACATCGGCCTGCACCTCGGCGCTGAAATTGCCCGCGCCCAGCAGGGGCGTGAGCAGCTGGGTCAGCTGGTCGCGATATTTGGCCTCGACGCGACGCTGGAAATCGATGCGTTCGTCGCCCGCGGCGGTGCTGCTGGCGGCGCCGCCCGGCTTGGTCAGCAGCTGGCCGCTGCCGTCGACGATGGTGACCGCCTCCGGCTTCATCCCCGGCACCGACGAGGCGACGAGGTTGACGATGGAGCGGACCTGCGCGTCGGCCAGCGAACGGCCCTGATTGAGCCGGACGATCACCGAAGCGGACGGCGCGGCGTTGTCGCGCACGAACACGGTGTTTTCAGGCATGGCCAGGTGGACGCGCGCTTCCGTGACCGCCTCGATCTCCTCGATCGACTTGGCGAGTTCGGTCTCGCGGGCCTGGCGCAGCCGCTCGCCTTCCACGGCGCGGCTGACGCCCATCGGCAGCTGGTCCAGTATCGCATAGCCGCCGGGCGTGGCCTTGGGCAGGTTTTGCGAGGCCAGCAGCATGCGGGCGCGGTAATAATCGTCCTCGCCCACCGTCAGCGTGCCGGATTGCGGATCGACGCGGTTGGCGATGCTCGCCTGCGACAATGCTTCCGACATCGCCGCCTTGTCCGCATCGTTGAGGCCGGAGAACAGCACCTTTTGCGGGGGCGTGGCGATGGCAATCCAGGCCAGCGCGGCCGCGCCGACCAGCGCCAGCGCGACGATGAGCGGGATGCTCCTGCGCACGGCGGGCTGGGTGAGCAGCGACCCGAAGGACGCCATGGGGCTCCGCCCCGCACGGGCGAGACCCGACGGGGGAGAGGCGGTGGCCGGGGCGAGAACCTCGCCCTGAACGGAGAGTGCGTTTGTCGCCATGGGTTACACCGGCATGCTCATGATGTCCTTGTAGGCGGACAGGAGTTTGTTTCTGACCTGAAGCGTCGCTTCAAAGCCGATCGAGGCCTGCTGGCGGGCCAGCATCACCTTTGCCACGTCGACGGTTTCGCCGCGTTCATAGGCTTCGCTGGCGGCCCGTGCCGCGTTCTGGGATTCGTTGACGCTTTTCAGCGCGGCTTCCAGCGTCGCGGCGAAACCGCCGCCGACGCCAGACGAACCGCCCGGCGCAGGCGCGGCCGGGGCGCCCGCATTGGCGCGTTTCAGCGCCTCGTTGCGTTCCAGGATCTGGGCGCGCAGCGCCATCACCCGGTCCGCACCCATCGGTCCGGTAACGTTCATGCCCATGCACTCCGTGCGGGCGTGGCCACTTCACCGCCCTCTTCGCGGATCCGCGCCAGCCGGTAGCGGAGCGTGCGCTCCGAAATGCCCAGCCGCTTCGCGGTTTCCGTGCGGCTGCCGCCGCACTGGGCCAGGGTTTCGCGGATCGCTTCATATTCGCTCATCCGCACGATCTTGCCGAGCGTCGGATCGCCGTCGACCAGGCGCAGCACCGGCGGCGACGCGACCGGGCGCGCCGTCATGTCGAACACGATGTGCGCGGCCTCGATGGTGTCGCCGGGGGCGAACAGCAGGGCGCGCTGGATGACGTTTTCAAGCTCGCGGACATTGCCCGGCCAGTCATGCGCCAGCAGCGCGTCCAGCGCCTCCAGCGTCGGCCAGGGGATGACGGCGCGGTTGCCGGCGTGGCGCAGGATCATCGTCGCGGCGAGCGCGGCGACATCCTGGCGGCGGTCGGCCAGCGGCAGCGTCTGCAACGGGAAGACGCTGAGCCGGTAGTAAAGGTCGGCGCGGAACCGGCCGGCGGCGACTTCGCCCGGCAGATCGCGGTTGGCGCAGGCGATGACGCGCACGTCGATGGCCTCCGGGCTGGTCGCGCCCAGCGGCACGACCTCGCGTTCCTGCAGCGCGCGCAGCAGCTTGGATTGCAGCGGCAGCGGCATTTCCGCGATTTCGTCAAGCAGCAGCGTGCCGCCGTTGGCGGCGCGGAAAAAGCCCTGGGCAGGCGCGCTGGCGCCGGTGAAGGCGCCCTTGGTGTGGCCGAACAGCAGGGCTTCCAGCATCGCTTCCGGCAGCGCGGCGCAGTTGACCGCGATGAACGGGCCGTCGCGGCGCTCCGACGAATTGTGGATATGGCGGGCCAGCACTTCCTTGCCGGTGCCGGTGGGGCCGTTGATCAGCACGGAAATGTCGCTTGCCGCGACCCGTTCCGCCATGGCGTGCAGCGCCAGGCTGTTGGGATCGGCGGCGGCCGGCATGTCAGCGCCGTTGAGCAGGGCGGCCGCGAAGGCGTGGCCGAAAATCATGTCGTCGGGGCCGTAGGACAGGCGCGCCGGGCAGCCGTTCGTGGCGGGCTGGACCAGCCGCTCGTCGCCAAGGCCGAGCACCAGCGTGTTGCGCGGCGCGGGCATGCCTTCGCCCTCGATGGTCAGATAGGCGTCGCCGGGCGTCGGTTTCGCGCCCTCATAGGGCCGCACGTCGAAGCCGAGGCCGCGCATCCACGAGACAAGCACGCTGTTCTGTTGAAGCGTCGCGGCACTCGGATAGATCGCTCGCATTCTGGTCCCCCATCGGCGGGGGCTTTCCCCCGATGGGTCCGGTATCGGCCAACAGGGTAAACCGCTGGTTAATCATCCAGTACCGTAATAATACGGTACTCTAAGGAATCCCGCGCGTGGCGCACGCGTGAAGGGGCCTGTTTCGAAAACAATTTAAACTCCCCGCCGCATGGCCGTTCATTGCTGTGGCGGCTCTGGCTTCGATCCGATGTACCGGGGGGAAGGAGCGACAGCCGGACGGACTATTGGAGACCAGGAACATGACTGTCATTTCAACCAACACCGCGGCGATGCGGGCCCAGAACGGTTCGCGTATCGCGCAGGACGCACTGCAGACCGCCATGGAACGGCTGTCGACGGGCAAGCGCATCAACAGCTCTAAGGACGACGCCGCCGGCCTCGCCATCGCCAACACCATGACCGCGTCGATCCGCGGCATGAACCAGGCGATCCGCAACGCCAACGACGGCATCTCGCTGGCGCAGACGGCGGAAGGCTCGCTGAACGAAGTCAGCAACATGCTGCAGCGCATCCGCGAGCTGGCCGTCCAGTCCGCTTCGGGCACCTACAGCGATGACGACCGCACCAACCTGCAGACCGAAGTTGCCGAACTGGGCACGCAGATCGACGACATCATCAGCAACGCCAAGTTCAACGGCGTGACGCTGTTCGGTTCGTCCGACGTGACCATCACCATCCAGACCGGCGCCGGCTCGGCCGACCAGGTCGACCTGACCATCACCGGCCTCGACGTGTCGGCCGCGACGGGTTCCGACGTCGGTTCGGTTTCCGGCGCCACCACCGCGCTGGACGATGTCGATGACGCGCTGAAGGCGGTCGCCACGACCCGCGCCTCGCTGGGCGCCGGCCAGAGCCGCCTGTCGTCGGTGGTCAACGACCTGACCAGCAACGTCACCAACCTCTCGGATGCGCGCAGCCGGATCGAGGACGCCGATTTCTCGGCCGAGACGACCAACCTCGCCAAGGCGCAGATCCTGAGCCAGGCTTCGACCGCGATGCTGGCCCAGGCCAACCAGAGCCAGCAGAACGTGCTGAGCCTGCTGCGTTAAGACGTTCGCTCGTAAGAGTAGAGTGGCGTCAAAAGGCCCCGGTACCGTTTTCGGTACCGGGGCTTTTTCTTATGCGCGCGATGCGATTCGCCGCGCTGCCGGAACGGTTCGGGCTGTTCGGGGCGGTTCGGGGCCGGGCGGCGGTTGCCCCCGAGTCGCGGCGCGCTATTCCCGAAAATCGACGGGATGGCTGGGTTTTTGCGGATGATGAGAAAAGGACTGGCGGCAGGGGCGATACTGGCGACGCTGGCGGCGTGCGTGCCCAATGCGGCGTCGAACCGGCCCGCCGCCGTGACCGCTCCGCTGCCGGCACCCCGCCCGCCCGCCCAGCCGCCGACCGTGCTGGCCGCCACCCCCCATGCGCCCGCCGCGCTGAACCGCGAGATCGGCCGGCTGGGGGCGGGGTTCGACGGGCGCGCCGGCATTGCAGTGCTGGATATCGACGCGGGCTGGAGCGCCAGCTTCAACGGCGACCAGCCGATGCCGCAGCAGAGCGTGAGCAAGCTGTGGGTGGCGGTGGCCGCGCTCGACGCGCTCGACCGGGGCGCGATGCGGCTGAACGATCCGGTGACGGTGACGCGCGCCGACCTGACCCTGTTCCACCAGCCGATCCGTGCCAATGTGGGCGCCGGCGGCTATGCCACCACCATCGGCGCGCTGCTGAACCAGGCGATGACGCGCAGCGACAACACCGCCAACGACATGCTGTTGTGGAAAGTGGGCGGGCCGGAGGCGGTGCGCGGCCTGTTGATGGACCGGGGGGTGAGGGGCGTGCGCTTCGGCCCCGGAGAGCGGTTGCTGCAGAGCCGGATCGCCGGACTGGAATGGCGGCAGGATTATGCGATCGGCAACGGTTTCCTGCAGGCGCGCGCCGCGCTGCCCGCCGCCACGCGGTCGCGCGCGCTGGATGCCTATCTGGACGATCCGATGGACGGGGCGACGCCGCTGGGCATCGTCGACGGGCTTGCCAAGTTGCAGCGCGGGCGGTTGCTGTCCCCCGCCTCGACCCGGCTGCTGATCAACACGATGACGGAAAGCCGCACCGGCCCGCAGCGGCTGAAGGCGGGGCTTGGCGCGGGCTGGACCGCCGCGCACAAGACGGGCACGGGGCAGGAGCTGGGATCGCTCGCCACCGGCTATAATGACGTCGCCATCATCACCAGCCCGAACGGGCACAGCTATGCGGTGGCGGTGATGATCGCCAGCACGCGCCAGTCCATCCCGGTTCGGCAGAAGCTGATGGCGGACGTGGTCCGCGCCGTCGTGGCGCAGGACGCGGTCCGCGTCGCGGCCAATATGGGGGACGACCGCGCGGTGATGCGCTGACCGGACGGCCCGGCGCGGGCGCGGGCGCTTATTCGATCCGCGCCGCCAGCGCCTTGCGCAGCCGGTCGTGCGCCGATTTCTTGATCTGGCAGATGCGCGCGCCGCCGACGCCCAGCACCAGCCCGATTTCCTCCAGGTTCAGTTCCTCGACATAATAAAGCTGGATGACCTGTGCCTCGCGTTCGCTGAGAGTCTTGATCGCCGCGATCAGCGCGTTGCGCAGATCCTCGCTCTCCAGCTGTTCGAACGGGTTGGGATCGTCGCTCATGAACCAGGGATTGTCGTCCGAATAGACGCCGTCGATCGGCTCGAAGCGCACCGGCTGGGCGGCGCTATAGTCCGTCCTCAGCCTTTCCGTGCTGACGCCCAGGCGGGCGGCGGTCTCTTCCTCCGTCGGCGCGCGGCCCAGTTCGGTCGCCAGCGTCTGTTCCGCATTGGCGAGCGCCCGGCGGCGTCGCATAGCGCCGCGCGTCAGCGTCGCCTGCCGCCGCAGCTCGTCAATCATTGCGCCGCGCAGCCGCATCGACAGATATTGGGAAAAGGTCACCTGGCCGCGATCCTCGAAGCTGGCCGCCGCCTCGACCAGCGCGACCAGCCCGGTCTGCACCAGATCCTCCACCTCCACCGCGCTGGAGACGCTGCCATAGACATGCCAGGCGACGCGCCGGACCAGCGGCATATGATCGCGGATCAACGCCTCGCGCGTCGCGTCCGGCGATCCGGTGCGGGTATAGACCGGCGGCGTCGCATCCAGTGAAAGGGCGGGCAGGCTTGCCATGGGATCGGCGATGCTCCTTGATGCTTGGGTCATGCGGCGATGGCTTCGGGCGCGCCGATGACGGCGATCACCTCGACGGCCTTGTCGTCGGGCACTTCGTAGAAACTCATCACCGGCGTGTCGGGCAGGCAGGTCTTGACCAGCTTGCGCATCGCCGGGCGGATGGTGGGCTGCACGATGAGCGCGAAGGGCTTGGCTTCCGCGACCAGCGGCTGCGCGGACCTTTGCAGCGCGTCGATGATGCGGCGGCCGAGATCCGGCTCGATGGCGTGACGGTTGGCCGGATCTGACCTGACGGCCTGGCCGAGCAGCGCCTCCAGCCCGCCCTCCAGCGTCATCACGCGCAGCGGCTCGTGCACCCCGCACAGCTTCTGGATGATCAGCGGGCCGAGTTCCGGGCGGATCGCCTCGACGATCTCGTCCGGATCCAGCGTGCGCTGGGCGGCGACGGCGATGGCGGCGGCGATGCGGCGGAATTCCTTGAGCGGGATATTTTCCGCCAGCAGCGCGCGCAGCACCTGCGTGAGGGCGGTCAGCGACACCGGTTGCGGGCAGAGGGCGGCGACCAACTGGCCGGCGCTTTCCTTCAGGCCGTCGAGCAGGCTCTGCACCTCGTCCGGGCCGAGCAGCTCCGCCGCGTGCTGGCCGAGCAGGTGGTTGAGATGGGTGGCGACCACGGTGCCCGCGTCGACCACCATATAGCCGGCGGCGGTGGCGGCGTCGGAATCGGCATTGGGGATCCACGCCGCGTCGAGGCCGAAAGTCGGGTCCTTGACCGGCTTGCCGCCGATCGCGCCGACAGCCTGGCCGGTGTCCAGCGCCAGCATCTCGTCCGGCGAGACCATGTCTTCGCCCAGGATGACGCCGCCCACGACGATGCGGTAGTTATAGGGCGCGATGCCGATATTGTCGCGCACGCGGACCTGCGGCACGACGAAGCCCAGTTCCTTCGACAATTGCCGCCGCACCCCGGTGATCCGCGTCATCAGCGGCGCGCCGATGCGTTCGTCGACCAGCGGGACCAGCCCGTAGCCGATCTCGAGATTGATCTGCATATGGTCGCTGACTTCGGACCAGTCGATCCGGCTCAGGTCGCGCGGGCCTTCATCCTCGTCATTGGCGGCTTCCAGCGCCAGCTGGGCTGCCGGGCGGCGGCTGAGCTTCCACGCGCCGAAGCCGGCGGCGGCGGCGGCGGGCAGCAGCACCAGATGCGGCATACCCGGCAGCACGCCCAGCACGCCGAGAATGGCGGCGACGGGCGCCCAGGTGCGCGGGCTGGCGAACTGGCTGCCGATCTGGCCGGCAAGGTCGTGCGACGAGGCGACCCGGGTGACGATGGCGGCGGCGGCGATGGAGAGCAGCAGCGCCGGGATCTGCGCGACGAGCGCGTCGCCGACGGCGAGCATGACATAGGTGCGCGCGGCGTCGCCGATGGGCATGGCGTGGCTGGTGATGCCGAGGATCAGGCCGCCGACGATGTTGACGCCGAGGATGAGCAGGGCGGCGATGGCGTCGCCCTTCACGAATTTGGAGGAGCCGTCCATCGACCCGTAGAAATCGGCCTCCGTCGCCACTTCGACGCGGCGGGCCTTGGCCTGATCCGGGGTCAGCAGGCCGGCGTTGAGATCGGCGTCGATCGCCATCTGCTTGCCGGGGAGGGCATCCAGGGTGAAGCGGGCCGACACTTCGGACACGCGGCCCGCGCCCTTGGTGATCACGATCATGTTGATGATGACCAGGATGGTGAACACCAGCAGGCCGACGACATAATCGCCGCCGATCAGGAAATTGCCGAATGCCTCGATGACATGGCCGGCGGCGGCCGGGCCTTCATGGCCGTGGACCAGCACGACGCGGGTGGAGGCGACGTTCAGCGCCAGCCGGAACAGCGTGGCCAGCAGCAGCACCGTGGGGAAGGAGGAGAAATCGAGCGGCTTTTCCGCATTCAGCGCGACCATGACCACCGCGATGGAGATCATGATGTTGAGGACGAAGAAGATGTCGAGCAGCGATGCCGGGATGGGCACCACCATCAGCAGCACCAGCATCAATATGCCGATGGGCAGCGCGGCGAGCCGGAAGGACTTGCCGGCGTTCAGCTGAACCTGGCCCATGCTCAATGCGGTCATCCGATCAGCCTCCCAGCGTCGCGAGCATCAGATAGGCGAGCTTCGCGCTTTCGGGCGTGGGCCGCAGCAGCGAGCGGGCCTCCCCGCCGCCGCCGGCGAGCAGCCGGTCCAGCGTCGAGCTTTCATTCGCATCGCTGCCGGTGCCTTGGATGACTTCGCCGCCCATGGCGGTCAGCTGGGCGAGGCTCATCGGGGCGGTGGCCGCCTTGCCACCGGCAATTGCCGGCAAGACCTTGCCGCCACCGGCAAGCTGGGCGCCGCGTTCGATGCGGTTGGCGAAGCGGTCGTAAATCTCGTCGAGCGAGCGGGCCTGCCCGTCCGGCGCGTAGAAGATCGAGCGGTTGGCGCGGGCGGCGGCGGGGAACATCGCCGCGCCGCTGCGGTCCGGGTCGCTCGCCAGCGTGGCGAGGAACTTGCGCGCCCCGCCCAGGCCCAGGAAATGCGCCATATAAAGGTCCGTGCCGCCGACATTGCGGCCCAGCGCGCCTTCCAGCGCCTCCTTGTTGTCGGCCGCATGTTCGGCGGCCATCAGCGAGGCGACTTCCGAATTGGTGCGCAGGTTGAGGATCGCCCGGCGGGTTTCGCCGTCCGCGACATGATAGCGGCCGTTGGCGCCCTGGCTGATCGCGTCGGCGGCCCAGCCAAGGCCATGTTCGTCGCCATGGCGCTTCATCACCGCAAGCCAGCTCTGATCGACGAACTGGTAGAGGCCGGTGGCGCTGCTGGTGGCGGCGCGCGCGTCTGCCCGCAGGCTGGATTCAACCTGCGCCTGGCCGAGCAAATAGTTGAAATCGACACCGGTTTTGGCGCTGGCGCGCGCGATGGCGGATTGGACCCCGCCCGGCGCCACTGCCGCTGTCAAACCTGTGATTGCCATTGCAAAGTCCCGTGATCGATCCTGTTCGCAGGTCGATCAGCAAGAGCCGTGCCAGAATGGCGGTCAGCGCGGCCCCTTCACCATGGGCCGGTCAATATCCGTGGATGCGCCGGTGCGCGCCGGTCAGGCGGCGGCGCTGCGCGGGGTGTAGAGCGGCTGGCCCATGCCGGTCAGCGTCTCCAGCCGCGAGCGGATGTTGGCGCTCATCAGGTTGACGTAGATCCGGCTGGTCTCGTTCAGCATCGCGGCTTCCTGGGCCAGCGCCTTCACCTCCGGGGTGATCGGCTCATTGCCCCAGTCGGACAGCAGGCCGATGCCGCCATCCTTGTCCTGCGTGGCGCGGGCGAGGGCGTCTATATCGAAGCTCTTCAGCGCCGCGATTTCGGCGTGGAGGGCTGCGACGACGGATTTCAGGGCTTCGATGCGGCTCATTTCTTGTCTGCCCAGTCATATTGCGCGGCGATAAGCCGGTCGGCGATTTCCGCCGGGGCGATGGGGAAGCGGCCCTCCGCGATGGCGCGCTTGATCAGCTGCACGCGCTCGACATCGATGGGGGCGCTGGCGGCCATCTGCGCGGCGACGGCGCGGGCGCCGGTTTCCGCGACGGCGGCGGGTTTCGCCTTGCCGGTCGATGCGACGGCGGCAACCGGATCCGTGGACGCGGCGCGCCGTTCGGTCACGACGCCGGGCTTGATGCCGACAGGTTCAATCATCGCCTGCGTCCTTTCCGCAAGAGGGGTTCGGATAATCAAACGGCCACTTGCGTAATATCTTTAAATTTTCTTTCTCACCATCCGGGCAGGGTCGCCTGGCCAGCCTCGGTGGCGATCGCCTGGACCGGCGTTTTCATGCCTTCGATGCGCACGGTGAAGCGCGCGCCGGGGGCTGCGTCGCTCATCGCGACGCCATTGCTGGATACGGAAAAACCTTCGGAATTTGCGGACAACAGCACCGGATCGCCGCGCCGGATGACCGGATCCGCCTTGGCCGGCTGGGCTGCCGCGACGGCCTGCGCGCCCGGCCGGATCGGCACGAAGATGCGCCAGCCGCCCGCATCCGGGCACTGGATGACGATGGCGTCCTTGCGGTCCGTGCGCCACGAGAACATCGGCGATTGCGCGCAGTCCGCCAGCCGCAGCCGGCGGTCGATGGGCGCGGCCGGGCCGCCTTCCGCTCCGAGCGGCGCGCCGGCGAAGATTGCCGAGGCGCGGTCGAGCAGGGCGAGATCCGTGGCGGCGGCCGCCGGGGTCGCGACGAGGACGGTCAGCAGGATGAAGGCGCGCATGGGATGCTCCCGTGAAGAAAGGATGCCGGCATTCACTGGGCGAATGCCACGGAAAGGGTGACGCGGCGGGCGGCGGGATTGCCGCGCAGCGCGGGTGGCGCGACCATCGCGCCGATCTGGATGCGATCGCCGGGCACGGCGCCCGCGGCCTCGATGGCCCCGGCGACGGCGACCGCGCGGGCGGCGGCGAGGCCGAGATCGCCGTCCGCCGGTGAGCCGTCGATATAGCCGGTGACGGTGAGACGGGTACGCGCGTCGCGCGCGCCGCTGCGCGCCCAGTCGACCAAAGCGGCGGGCGGGCGCGGCAGGGCGGCGCTGCCGGGGGCGAAGCCGGGCAGGATATTGGCGTCGAGCGCGATGGCGTGGGCGGCGGCGACCGCCTCGCTGCCGCCGAAGGCGCTGCGGATGCTGGCGGCGACGGCGGCCTGCGTCGCCGCGTCCTGCCGGGCCGTCGCCTGGATGAAAACGAAAAAGCCGACCAGCAGCAGTGCCAGGTCCGCCAGCGTCATCAGCCAGATCGGCCGGCCATTATGCGGGGCGGCGCGGGCCATGTCAGGCGCTTTTCCGCTCGCGCACCGCGACGACGACCGGCGTCTGCCGGGCGGCCATGGCGCGCAGCGGCTGGACCAGCGCCATGCGCGCCAGCTCTTCCCTGCGCGACAGGCGGCGCAGGCGCGCGGCGATGGGGCTGGCGACCAGATTGGCGATCATCGCGCCATAAAGGGTGGTGAGCAGCGCCACCGCCATGGCCGCGCCGATCGACGCCGGATCGTCCATGCGGGCGAACATGCGGACCAGGCCGAAGAGCGTGCCGATCATGCCCATGGCGGGCGCGATCTCCGCGGCGGCGGCCCAGAAATCCTGAACCACGCCGTGCCGTTCCACCCGGTCCTCGCGCGCCCTGTCGAGCAGCGCCTCGACCGCGTCCGGGGATGCGCCGTCGGTGATCGCCGCGACGGCGGCCGCGATGTCGGGATCCTTCAGCATCGCCGGGTCGAGCGCGAGCAGCGTCTTGCCCTTGGTCACCCGCTCGACGGCGGCGATCTCCGCCCGGGCGACGGCGAAATCGAACGGCTCGCGCCGGAACAGCCGGGGCAGGGCGGCGAAGGCGCGCCAGCAATCGGCCAGCGGGCCGCGCATCGCGGTGGCGAACAGCGTGCCGCCGCCGACGATGGCAATCGCCAGCGGATCGAGGAAAACCGGCAGATCGGGCGGCGCATAGGCGCCAAGGCTGGTCAACAGGGACATCATGCCTCCGGCTGGGGTCGCGTGGTCATGCGTGTCGTCGTGCACGTCATCATGCGCGTCGATAAGCAAGTTGCGGGCCAAACCCCCGCCGGCGGCAATCGTGCGGCAACCGGGCGGCGGCGTGGCCAGCCCTTGCCGGTGGGCGGCAAAAACTTGCCGGTGATTGCCGCTTACCGGCCGTTGCCATGCCGCAATGACCGTTTTTCGCCATTTGGCACGGCCATTGCACAGACGCCCACAGCAACGCTTGCGAAGGACCGCCATCATGGCACTCGGAGACGATATTTTCGGCGTACACGGCACAGCGCTGGCCCTGCGCTCGCAGCGGCTTGGCCTGCTGGCGTCGAACATCGCCAACGCATCGACGCCGGGCTACAAGGCCCGCGACGTCGACTTTTCGTCCGCGCTGGCGGCGGCGGAGCGGCCGGGCGCCAATGTGCAGGCCGCCAGCGACGCCAACACCAAATTCCGCGTTCCGCTGCAGCCGTCGCTGGACGGCAATACCGTCGAGCTTTCGACCGAGCAGACGCTGTTCGCTGAAAACGCCGTCGCCTACCAGACGACGCTCGCTTTCCTGAACGGCCGCATCTCCACCCTCACGCGCGCGCTGAAAGGCGAATGACGATGGGCCAGCCGATGAACATATTCGACGTCGCGGGGCGCGCCATGTCGGCGCAGCTGCTGCGGCTGAACACCACCGCCAGCAACCTGGCGAACGCGGGCGGCATCGCGGGCAGCGAGGCTGAAGCCTATCGCACCATGAAGCCGGTGTTCCGCACCGCCTATGACAAGGCGACCGGCCTGGCGACGGTGGACGTCGCCCAGGTGGTCACCGCCGGCGCCGCGCCCACCAAGCGCCACGATCCAAGTCACCCGCTGGCCGATGCGGACGGAAACGTCTTCGAAGCCGCGGTGGACGAAACCAGGGAGCTCGTCGACATGCTCGAGACGGCACGCAACTACCAGAACAACGTCGAAGTGATGCAGGCGGCCAAGTCGCTGATCCTCGACACGCTGAAGCTCGGCCGATGAGCATCGCCTTCGACACCGCGCTCGCCAATCTGGGCATCGCCCGGTCCGGCGTCGCGTCCGACCCCAAGGTGCAGACGGCGGCCCAGTCGCAGACGCTGGACCAGTCGGCTTTCCTGAAGCTGATGACCGCCCAGCTGAAGAACCAGGATCCGTTCAAGCCGGTGGAGAACGAGGCGATGGTTGCGCAGATGGCGCAATTTTCCAGCGTCGCCGGCATTTCGGAGATGAACCAGACGCTGAAGGCGATGGCCAGCCGGCTGGACGCCAACAACGGCGCATCGGCGCTCAGCTATGTCGGCAAGACCGTGCTGGTGCCCGGCAATGTCGCCTATCCGCACACGGACGGCGGCTTCGACAGCGTCGTCTCGCTCGACAGCGCGGCCGAGAATGTCCAGGTGACGATCACCGACATGAACGGCAAGGTGCTGCGCACCGTCGCGCTGGGGCCGCAGGGCGCCGGCGAGATTCCGCTCAGCTGGGACGGCACCACCAATGACGGCGAGGACGCCGGCACCGGGCCGTTCAAGATTTCCGCCACCGCCGTGCGCAATGCCGTTTCCACCGCCACGCCGGTGCTGGTGTGGGCGCCCGTGACATCGGTGAGCGTCCCGGCGGACGGATCGACCCCGCTGCTCAACGTCGCCGGCCTTGGCCAGACCCCCATTTCCGCCGTTCGCGAGATCGGCTGACCTTCATCCCGTTTCCTAAGGAGTCACGCGCATGTCCTTCTACACCTCGCTCAGCGGCCTTCAGGGCGCCCAGACGGAATTGTCCACCATCGCCCACAATCTGGCGAACGTGGGCACCAACGGCTTCAAGCGCAGCCGGGTCGATTTCGGCGACGTCATCGCCAGCACGGCCACCAAGAGCCCGACCCAGATGATCGGCTCCGGCACGTTCGTGAAGGCGGTGCGCCAGCAGTTCGGCCAGGGCGGCCTGCAGCAGTCCTCGTCCGCGCTGGACCTGGCGATCAGCGGCGAGGGCTTCTTCGCGGTGAAGCCCAATGCGAACACGGCGGAGATCGCCTTCACCCGCAACGGCTCCTTCTCCGTCAACGCGGACCGCTATGTGGTCGACGCGCAGGGCGGCAACCTGCAGGTCTATCCGGTGGACGGCAGCGGCAATGTGGTGGCGACCGGCCTCGGTTCCACGCAGAATCTGCGCCTGCCGCTGACCAGCGGCACGCCGCGCGCCACGACCAGCGCATCGCTGTCGCTCAACCTGTCCGCCAACGCGGAAGTGCCCTCGGCCAATGCGCGCTACACCGTGCCGGGCAACCCCTATGCGTTCGACCGGTTCGACCCCGAGACCTATAATAATTCCACCGCGACGACGGTGTACGACTCGGTCGGCAACCCGATGACGCTGACCAGCTATTATGTGCGCGAGAACGCGCCGTCGCCCGGCGTGCCGGACAGCAACTGGACGGTCTATACCTTCATCGGCGACCACCAGCTGTCGGCGGACCCCGGCCAGGCGACCCCGCCGGTGCCGCTGACGCTGCGTTTCGACGCCAATGGCGTGCTGACCAGCCCGAGCAACCCCACCCAGTTCGCCACCTATTCGCCCCCGGGCGCGGCGGACCAGGACATCACCATCGATTTCAGCCTGGGCACCACCCAGCGCCCGGCGGCCTTCTCCGTCAACGCATCGTCGCAGAACGGCGAGCCGGTCGGCCAGCTGGAAGGCGTCACCGTGGATTCGGCCGGCATCGTCCGCGCCAGCTTCTCCAACGGCCAGACCGAGGCGCTGGGCAAGATCGTGCTCGCCCAGTTCTCCAACCCCGAGGGGCTGCGCCAGCTGGGCAACAGCTATTGGGCGACCACCGGCATTTCCGGCGAGGCCCGGCTGGGCGAGGCCGGCCTGTCCGGTTTCGGCAACCTGATGTCCGGCGCGATCGAGCGGTCGAACGTCGACATCACCGAGGAGCTGGTCGGCCTGATCGCCGCGCAGCGCAATTTCCAGGCGAACGCGAAGGCGATCGATACCGCCAACACGCTGTCGCAGACCATCATCAACATGCGCAACTGATCTGAGCTGAGGGACGGGGCACCGCCATGGATAAGCTGGTCTATACCGCCTATTCGGGCCTGCGCGGGCACATGGCCGCGCAGGCCGCGATCGCCAACAACATGGCGAACGCGTCGACGATCGGCTTTCGCGCCGACAAGGTGGCGTTCGAGCGGCTTTCGCTGGTCGGCCCCACGTTCGAATCGCGGGCGCCGACGTCTGAAGAGGTGATCGACGCCGATCGCCATTCCGGCGCGGTGACCTCCACCGGCCGGGCGCTGGACATCGCGGTCAACGGCGATGCCTGGCTGGCGGTGCAGGCGGCCGACGGATCGGAAGGCTATACCAA
Source organism: Sphingomonas sp. SCN 67-18 (assembly GCF_001724715.1). Classification (GTDB taxonomy): domain Bacteria; phylum Pseudomonadota; class Alphaproteobacteria; order Sphingomonadales; family Sphingomonadaceae; genus SCN-67-18. Next base: position 15,895 of record NZ_MEFG01000016.1, on the reverse strand, counting down.
GCGCGGCGACCTGATGATCGCCCCGTCCGGCATGTTGCAGACCGGCGACGGCTTTCCGGTGATGGGCCAGAGCGGCCCGATCACCATCCCGCCGTCGATCAAGACGGACATCGCCGCCGACGGATCGGTGCTGATCGTGCCGCCGGGCGGCGAGATCGACAAGCCGCAGGTGATCGACCGGCTGAAGCTGGTGTCGCCCGCCGGCACCGAGACGCTGAAGGGCATGGACAATCTGCTGAAGGTGAAGGGCGGCGGCGCGCTGCCGCAGGACCTGGACGCCAAGGTGACGTCCGGCGCGCTGGAGCAGTCCAACGTGAACATGACCCAGGCGCTGGTCGACATGATCGAGAACCAGCGCAGCTACGAGGTGCAGGCGAAATTGCTCTCCACCGCCAAGGACATGGACGAAGGTGGCGCATCCGTGATGCGCATGCCGGGTTAAGGAAGGATATCGACGATGACCACCGCAGCGATGCACATCGCCCGCACCGGGCTGGACGCCCAGAACGAGCGGATGCGCGTGATTTCGAACAACCTGGCGAACGTCAACACCACCGGCTTCAAGCGGGACCGGGCGGCCTTCGAGACGCTTGCCTACCAGACCATCACCGCCAGCGGCCAGCCGAGCACGGCGGAGACCAAATATGCCACCGGGCTGAACCTGGGCACCGGCGTGCGCATCCAGGGCACGGCGCGCATCGAGACGCAGGGATCGCTGCAGAGCACCGGCAATTCGCTGGACATGGCGCTGGACGGCGACGGCTATTTCCAGGTGCAGATGCCCGGCGGCCAGAACGGCTATACCCGAGCCGGCAATTTCGCGCGCTCGCCCGAAGGTCTGCTGGTCACCGCCGAGGGCTATCAGGTGCAGCCCGGCATCTCCATTCCCGAAGGCGCGACGTCGATCTCGGTCGGCGCAGACGGCACCGTGTCGGCGGTCGTCCCCGGCCAGTCGCAGCCCGCCGAGCTGGGCCAGATCCAGGTCGCGACCTTCACCAACCCAGCCGGGCTGACGCCGATCGGCGACAACTATCTGATCGAGACCGCCGGCAGCGGCGCGCCCAATGTAGGCGTCGCCGGCGTCGACGGGCGGGGGCGGATCCGCTCCGGCATGCTCGAGGGATCGAACGTCAACGTCGTCGAGGAGCTGGTCGACATGATCGAGACCCAGCGGGCCTATGAGGTCAATTCCAAGATGATCTCCGCAACCGACCAGATGCTGCAATATGTCAACCAGAACCTCTAAGGGCACGCTCGCCGCCGCCGCTGTCGCCTTGCTGCTCGTCGGCAATGCGCCCGCCTTCGCGCGCAAGAAGCCCGCGCCGGATTATGCCGCCACGCTGGTGCCCGCGCAGGCCGCGCCGGCGCCCGCCAACGGCGCCATTTTCCAGGCGAGCAGCGGCTATGCCGCGCTGCATGAGGGCAACCGCGCCCGGCGGGTGGGGGATTCGCTCACCATCCTGCTGGTCGAACGCATGATCGCGGAGAAGGAGGCGGCCTCCGCCACCGGCCGCAGCGGCAATATCGGCCTGACGCCGCCGGTGAGCGGGCCATTCTCCTTCCTGTCGGCCGACGCGCTGAAGGCGGGGGGCAACCAGGCGTTCAACGGCAAGGGTTCGGCCGAACAGTCGAACAAGCTGAGCGGCGAGGTGAGCGTCACGGTGGCCGAGGTCTATCCCAACGGCACCATGCTGGTGCGCGGGCAGAAGCAGGTCACGCTGAACCGGGGCGACGAGTTCGTCCAGATTTCCGGGCTGGTGCGGCCGACCGACGTGGATTTCGACAACCGCGTGCTTTCCACCCGCGTGGCGGACGCCCGCATCACCTATACCGGCCGGGGCGACGTGCACCGTGCCAGCCGACAGGGCTGGCTGCAGCGCTTCTTCTCCGCCGTCAGCCCTTTCTAGGATGAACCCATGAGCCGTTTCCTCCTTGCCCTGATCGCCGCCCTTGCCGTCGCCGTGCCCGCCCAGGCGGAACGCGTGAAGGACCTGGGCACGTTCGCGGGCATCCGGTCCAACCAGCTGGTCGGCTACGGCATCGTCGTCGGCCTGGCGGGCACGGGCGACGACAATCTGGAATATACCGTGCAGGGCATGAAGGGCACGGCATCGCGCTTTGGCCTGACGCTGCCGGCCGGGATCAACCCCGGGCTGAAGAACGCCGCCGCCGTGATGGTGACGGCGGACCTGCCGCCCTTCGCCAAGCCCGGCCAGCGCATCGACGTGACCGTCGCCGCGATCGGCAAGGCCAAGTCGCTGCGCGGCGGCAGCCTGCTGATGATGCCGCTGATGGGCGCCGACGGCCAGATCTATGCCATGGCGCAGGGATCGCTGGCGGTGGGCGGCCTGGGCGCGGAGGGGGCCGACGGATCCAAGATCACCGTCAACGTGCCGTCGTCCGGCCGCATTCCCGACGGCGCGAGCGTTGAGCGCGCGGTGGAAACCGGCTTTGCCGACAGCGCCGGGCTGACCTTCAACCTCGCCAAGTCCGATTTCACCACGTCCGAGCGGGTGGCGAGCGCGATCAACGGCCGTTTCGGCGCGGGCACCGCCCGGGCGCTGGACGCGGTGTCCATCGCCATCGCCGCCGCGCCGGGCGCCGATGTGCGCACGGTGATGATGAGCGAGATCGAGAATCTGGAGATCGTCAGCGCCGAGCCGCCGGCCCGCGTGATCGTCAACGCGCGCACCGGCACGGTGGTGATCAATTCGGCGGTGCGCGTCGGCCCCGCGGCGGTGAGCCACGGCCGGCTGACGGTGCGCATCGACGAGGCCCCCCGCGTCGTCCAGCCCGCGCCCTTTTCCAAGGGCGAGACGGCGCTGGAGCCGTCCAGCCAGCTGACGGTCGAGGAAACCCGCAACCCGATGTTCCTGCTCGCCCCCGGCCCCAAGCTGGCCGACATCGTCAAGGCGGTGAACGGCATCGGCGCGTCGCCGGCCGATCTGGTCGCCATTCTCGAGGCGCTGAAGGAAGCCGGCGCGCTGAAAGCGGAGTTGATCATCCTGTGACGACCGCCATCACGCCCCCCATCTCGTCGCACGCCACCGCCGCGCCGGACACCAGCCGCCTCGCCACCCGCGAGAATCTGGATGCCGCCGGGCAGAAGTTCGAGGCGATGTTCATCACCATGATGTTGAAATCGGCGCGCCAGGCGAAGCTGGGCGACGACCTGTTCAACAGCGAGGCGCTGGACCAGTTCCGCGAGATGCAGGACGCGAAGACGGCGGAAACCATGGCGGCGCACGCGCCGCTGGGCATCGGCAAGGCGCTGACCGAGTTCCTGGCGCGCAACCGGCCCGACCTGAAAGCCCCGGCGACCCCGCCGGAGGCTGAACCGGAGACCGGCAAATGAGCGATCTTCTGCTGATCGGCGCCAGCGGCGTCCGTGCCTATCAGACCGCGCTGAACGTGGTCGGCGAGAACATCTCCAACGCCGGCACGCAGGGCTATGTGCGCCGCGACGCGGTGATAAAGGAAGCGGCGGCGGGCGCTGGCGGCTATCCGCTGCAAATCTACCAGCGCGTGCTGGGCGGCGCGGACGCGACCGGCGTGGCGCGCAGCTGGGACGCGTTTCGCGCCGCCGACGTGCGCAACACGGGGTCGGAGCTTGCCCGCACCCAGGGCGGCATCGTCTGGCTGGAACGCATCGAGAGCGCGCTCGACAAGAACGAGCTGGGCAAGGGGCTGACCAGCTTCTTCAACGCCGCGCAATCGCTGGCCGCCGACCCGACGAGCACGGCGACGCGGGCGACATTCCTCGAAACATCGTCGGCGCTCGCCGCGTCCTTCCGCGCCACGGCCGAGGGGCTGGCGGCGGTCGGATCCGACCTGCAGGCGTCCGCGCAGATTGCGGTGGGCGAGCTGAACGACCTCGCCAAGAGCCTGGCCACGGTCAATGCCGGGCTGTCGCGCGCGCGCGCCGGATCGAACGGGCAGGCGCAGCTGATGGACGAGCGCGACCGGCTGCTCGACCGGATGAGCACCATCGCATCGATCAACGTCAAGATGACCGACGCGGGGATGGCCACGGTTGCGCTGAACAGCGCCAACGGCCCGGTGCTGGTCGACGGCGTCAACGCCGAGGAGCTGACCCTCAGCGTCAACCCGTCGGGCAGCTTCGCGCTCACCCTCGATCCGTTCGGCAACCCGCAGGCGATCACCCTGAAATCGGGCACGCTGGCCGGTTTCGCCGACGCATCGACCCGCGTCGTCGACGCGCGCAACGAGATAGACCGGATCACGACGACATTTGCCGACACCGTCAACGCGGTGCAGGCCGGCGGCGTGGACCTGAACGGCAATGCCGGGCAGCCGATGTTCGACGCCAGCGGCGGGGCGGCCAATTTCACCATGCTGCTCGCCGACCCGCGCAGCATTGCGGCGGCGGCGGCATGGACGGTCACCACGCCTTCCAGCAACGCGGGAAGCGGATCGATCAAGGTGACGACCGATCCGTCCGGCACGCCGTCGCCCGCGGTCAACCTGTCCATTTCCGGCGGGGTGCTGAGCGCCATCGATCCGGTGACCGGCACCGTCATCGCCACCACGCCCTATGTGGCGGGGCAACCCGTGACGCTGGCCGGGCTGAACGTGACCGTCACCGGAACGCCGGCGGACGGGGACCGGTTCTCCGTGGCCGCGACCGGCGCCGGCAGCCGCGACAATGGCGCGCTGGCCACCCTGGCCGACGCGCGCCGCACCGGCAATTTCGAGGGTGCGGTCGCCACGCTGACGACCAGCAACGCCGCCACCCTGTCTGCGCGGCGGACGGTTGCCGACGCGCAGAGCGCCATCAAGGACGGGGCCATCGCCGCGCGCGACAACCTGTCCGGCGTGAACCTGGACAATGAGGCGGTGGAGCTGATGCGCTTCCAGCAGGCCTATCAGGCGTCCAGCCGCGTGATCCAGGTCTCTCGCGAGATCTTCCAGACCATCCTCGACGCATCCTGAAGGTAGCGGCCATGCAGATCGGCACCCAATATTCGTTCGAGCGCGCCATCGCCCAGATGCGCACCCTGTCCGGCAACGCCGCCCGGTTGCAGGACCAGGTGACGTCGGGCAAGCGCGTGACCAGCCCGTCGGTCGATCCGCTGGCTTCGGCGCGGCTGACGCTGCTCGCCCGCAAAAACTCCAACGAGACCCAGTTCGCGTCCAACGTGACGCTGGCGTCGTCGCTGCTCGGCCAGGCCGACGTCGCGCTGGAGGGCGTCCAGACGCAGATCCAGCGCGCCGCCGAACTGGCGCTGCGCGCATCCAACGACACGATGAACGACAGCGACCGCGCCGCCATCGGCATCGAGCTGCAGGCGATCGTCGACGATCTGCTGACCCTCGCCAACAGCAGCGACATTCGCGGCGCTTCTCTGTTCGGCGGGGCGAGCACGGGGCAGGCCTTTGTCCGCAACCCGGACGGATCGGTCAGCTATGCCGGCCAGGGCGATCCGCCGCCCATCCCGATCGGCGACAATGTCAGCATCGCGGCGACGGACAGCGGCGAGCGCATCTTCACCGGCATCGACAGCGGCAGCGGGCCGAGGGACCTGTTCGCCATCGTCAGCACGCTGGCGGCGGCGCTGCAGGCGGGCAGCGCGCCTGATCCGGCCGCGCTGCGCGATGCGATCAACGAGGGCATTGCCGGGCTGAACGCGGCGAGCGAGCATATCGCATCCGCCCGTGCATCCGTGGGTGCGCGTGGTGCGCGGCTGGACCTGGAGTCCGAACGGCTGGCGCAGCTGAAGAACGAGAACGAGATCGAGCGGACCGGGCTGGAAGGCGTCGACATGCAGTCCAGCATCGCGGAACTGCAGCAGAATCTGCTCACCCTGCAGGCGACGCAGGCGAGCTTTGCCAAGCTCTCCCAGCTCTCGCTGTTCGATTATCTCCGTTAACCATCAAATTCGCTCAAGTTCGGGGTGGAACGGCCGTTTTCCCTGATAGCTACGCGGCCATTTCGTTTCGACCAGGGGGATTGAAGACCGATGTTTCCAGCGATCGGCCTTGTCGTTCTCCTGTTGATGGTCTTCGGCGGCTTTGCGATCACGGGCGGCGCGCTTGGCCCCGTGATGCACGCGGTTCCCCACGAAATGCTGATCATCGGCGGCGCCGCCGTGGGCGCGCTGATCATCGGCAATTCGATGAAGGAGCTGAAGGCGCTGGGCGGCGGCATCGCCAAGGTGTTCAAGGGCCCGACCTACAAGAAGCAGGATTTCCTCGACGTCATCTTCCTCGTCTCGCGGCTGATGAAGCTGTTGCGAACGGACGGGCCGATCGCGCTCGAACCGCATGTCGAAGACCCCGCGAACAGCGCGATCTTCGCTGAATTCCCCCGCCTGCTGAAGGACAAGGCGCTGGTCCACCTGATCGCCGACACGCTGCGGCTGGTGGTGGTTTCTTCCGGCACGCTGGACGTCCATGCGGTCGAGGAGGTTGTCGACAACAGCATCAAGACCCATCATCACGACGTGATGGAGCCGGTGGCGACGCTGCAGGGGCTGGCCGACGGGCTGCCCGCGCTGGGCATCGTCGCGGCCGTGCTGGGCGTGGTGAAGACCATGGGGTCGATCGACAAGCCGCCGACCATCCTTGGCGGGATGATCGGCTCCGCGCTGGTTGGCACCTTTCTGGGCGTGCTGCTGGCCTATGGCATCGTCGGCCCGCTCGCCAACCGGCTGAAGCAGGTCCAGGATGCCGATTGCGCCATTTACGACGTGGTGAAGCAGATCATCATCGCCTCGCTCCACGGCCATCCGCAGCCGCTGGTCATCGAGGCGGCGCGTTCCGGCATCGCGCACTGGAACCAGCCGAGCTTCGCCGAAGTGTTCGACGGGCTGAGGGGCAAGTAACATGGCCTCGCGCGCGCCGGCACGGGGCTCCAACCAGCCGCCCAAGGTGATCGTCAAGAAGGTGATGGTGGAAGCCCATGGCGGCCACCATGGCGGCGCATGGAAGGTGGCCTATGCCGACTTCGTGACCGCGATGATGGCGTTCTTCCTGCTGCTCTGGCTGCTCGGCGCGACCACCGAGAAGCAGCGCAAGGCGCTGGCCGACTATTTCACGCCGACGCTGATCGAATATCGCGAGAACAGCGCGGGATCGGACGGGCTGCTCGGCGGATCGTCGCTGATCGACAAGGATAATTACCCGCACAAGGCGGCCCAGCTGGGCTCCCGCGCGATGAGCGTGCCGATCGGCGCGGAGGGCGGCGACAATGCCGGCACCGGCGAGAAGGGGGCGATCAAATCCGCCCGGCAGGTCGTCGAGGCGGAGGACCGGCGCAATTTCGAGAAGCTGAAGGCCGAGGTGACGGCGCAGATGCAGGTCAACCGCGCCTTCACGCGGCTGCGCAAGAACATCCGTTTCGTGCCGACCCGCGAGGGGTTGCGCATCGACCTGATCGACGATGCCGATTTCTCCATGTTCGCGCTGGGCACCACCGCGCTCGAACCCGCGGCGGCGGCGCTGATCGGCACCATCGCCAAATCGGTGGCGCCGATGGGCAACCAGCTTTCCGTGCGGGGCCATACCGACAATGTGCCCTATGGCGACCCGCGGACGATGAACAACTGGATGCTCTCCAGCGGCCGCGCGGAAGCGACCCGGCGCAAGCTGAACGCCGACGGCGTGGCCGACCGGCGGTTCGACCGGATTGAGGGCGTGGCCGACCGCGAACCCTTCATCGCCGCCAATCCGGCCGATCCGCGCAACCGCCGCGTCTCGATAACCCTGCTCTACCGGCGCGGCGACCGCTGAGGCGTTTTGCGCTTTTCCCGCCGGGCGGCAGGGATTAACAGGGCGGCAGGTGCCGCTGCCGGGGGACTCCGCCCATTTTGCCCACAGGAACTGGCTGGGACGTGCCGACGGCACAGGGCCTGGTGCATGTTTTTACAGACGACCAGGCCGGCGCCCATGCAACCATGCTGGCGGCGCGGGGATACATGGTGTTGAGCCATGCCGGCGCGGACGGGCTGTTCGAGGGTTTCGACGCGGAGGGCGCCTGCTGCCTGCTGGTCGATTTCGCGCGCGGCGCGGATGCGCTGGCGCTGCTGCGCACGCTGGCCGAACGGCGGCTGGCCGGGCGCGCCATCCTGATCGTCGAGCGGGGCGACGTGCGCGGCGCGGTGGCGGCGATGAAGCTGGGCGCGGCCGACATTGCCGAAAGGCCCTGCGACGAGGCCGATCTGGCCGGGCTGGTCGCGGCGCAGATGGCGGGCGGCGAAGGGGCGGACGACAGCCGCCGGGCGCGCGCGCTGATCGCCAAGCTGTCGCCGCGCGAGGCGGAGGTGCTGGCGCTGCTGCGCGACGGCAAGCAGAACAAGGCGATCGCCTTTTCCCTTGGCCTCAGCACCCGGACGGTGGAGATGCACCGCGCCAGCCTGATGCAGAAGCTGGATGCGCGCAGCCTTTCGGACGCGCTGCGGATCGCCTTCAACGCGGCGGCCTAGACCCTGGCCGGCAATCCGAAGGTTTCGGCCACGATCTTATAGCTGCGGCGGCGCGCGGCGTGGTCTGGCAGGATGTTGACCAGCATCAGTTCTTCCGCGCCATAGAGCGCCGCCACCTCTTCCAGTTCCGCGCGGACGGCCGCGCCGTCACCCAGCACGGTGCGGCGGGGGCGATCCGGCACCGGATTGGCGGCCAGCCATTGCAGCGCGTCCGCCACCGCCGGCACGGCGATAAGCTCGCCGCGCACCAGGTGGGCGAACATCATCCGCGACGGGGCGGCCAGCCGTTCCGCCTCCGCGCGGTCCGTGGCGGCGATGGTCCAGACCGCGACCATCAGCCGCGGCTCCGCGCAGCGCGGCGAGGGGCGGAAATGGGCGCGGTAGCTGTTCGCCAGCGGGGCCGCGCCGGAATTGATGAAATCGGCGATGCAATAGGGCAGGCCAAGCTCCCCGGCCCAGCGCGCGCTGTCCGGCGAGCTGCCGAGCAGCCAGACATCGGGCGACCCCCCGGTTCCGCCCGGCAGCGTTTCCTGCAACGGGGCGAAGGCGTGATCGGCGGGCAGGCCGCGATCCAGATAGGCGAGCAGTTCCACCAGCGCTTCGGGGAAATCGTCCGACGGCATCCGGCGGCTGCGGTCGCGCTGCAGGGCGTAGGCGGTGCGCTGGTCGCTGCCCGGCGCGCGGCCGAGGCCCAGATCGATCCGCCCCGGCGCGAGCGCGCCCAGCAGGCGGAAGGTCTCCGCCACCTTGAAGGGTGAATAATGGGGCAGCATGATGCCGCCCGAGCCGACCCGGATCCGCTCCGTCGCCAGCGCTACCGGGCCGATCAGCGCCTCCGGCGCGGCCCCGGCCAGCCCCGGCGAGGCATGATGTTCCGCCAGCCAGTAGCGATGATAGCCGAGCGCGTCGGCGGTGCGCGCCAGATCCAGCGTGTTGGCGAGCGCGGTGGCGGCGGTGGCGCCGGCGGCGATGGGCGACTGGTCGAGCACGGAGAGGCGGAAAGGCGCGGTCATCGACTCCATCTAGGATGTTGATCCGGTTGCGCAATGCGCGGCGGGCGGCGAAAGGCACGCAAAGCCGGCGCGACGCTGCCGTTTAGAGAGTCTGGGCACGTATTTTCGAAAGGGGTCGCAACCCGCCATGTCCGATCTGGGGTTTCGCCTGAGCCAGGCGCTTTCGGCCGGGCGCGTCGACCGGTGGAAGCCGGATACGCGCGCCGAGGTGCTGTTCCGCCTGCTGCTCAAGCGCGCCGCCGCCCAGCGTGCCGGGCTGGTCGAGCAGGAAGCCGCGTTGCGCGACCAGATCCGCTGGTCGCTGCCGATGGTGACGACGTCGGACGCCCCGGAGGAATGATCGCGCCGCTTGGTGGAACGCGCCGCCATCCCTAGATAGGGCGCCATGCCGCCCGAATATTCCAGCAGTCCTGACGATCCCGCGCCCGGCTGGGCGCCGCTGCGCCGTTTCCTGCCCTATTTGTGGCCGGCGGGTCAGCCCGCGCTTCGGCGCCGGGTGGTGATATCGCTGCTGCTGGTGCTCGTCGCCAAGGCGACGACGCTCTTGATGCCCTTTGCCTATAAGGGCGCGATCGACCGGATGGCGGCGGGCATGGAGCCGGCGGTGTCGCTGGCCGTCGCGCTGGTCGTCGCCTATGCCGGTGCGCGGTTCGGCGGGGTGCTGTTCGATAACCTGCGCAACGGCGTGTTCGAGCGGGTGGGGCAGGACGCGACGCGCCGCCTGTCCGACGACGTGTTCCGCCACCTGCACGGCCTGTCGCTGCGTTTCCACCTGGAGCGGCGCACCGGGGCGGTCACCAAGATGATCGAGCGGGGCACCAAGAGCATCGACACCATGCTCTATTTCCTGCTGTTCAACATCGCCCCCACCATCATCGAGCTGATCGCGGTGCTGGCGATCTTCTGGGTGAAGTTCGGCATCGGCATGGTGGTGGCGACGCTGGTGATGGTTGTCGCCTACATCGCCTTCACCCGCGTGGTCACCGACTGGCGCACCAAGCTGCGCGAGGAGATGAACGACCTGGATACCGGCGCCGTCGCGCGGGCGGTGGATTCGCTGCTGAATTTCGAGACCGTCAAATATTTCAACGCCGAGGAGCGCGAGGCCGCGCGCTACGGCCGGGCCGTCGCCCGCTATGCCGACGCGGCGGTGAAGAACGAGACGTCGCTCGCCTGGCTGAATGTCGGCCAGTCGCTGATCACCAATCTGATGATGGCGGGGGCGATGGGCTATACCGTGTGGGGCTGGTCGGCCGGGCGGTTCACCACCGGCGACGTGGTGCTGGTCAACACCCTGCTCGCCCAGCTTTTCCGCCCGCTCGACCTGCTGGGTATGGTGTATCGCAACGTCCGGCAGGGGCTGGTGGACATGGCGGCGATGTTCGGGCTGGTCGACACGCCGGCGGAGGTGGTCGACACCCCCGGCGCGCCGCCGCTGGCGGTCGGCCCGGCGACGGTCCGGTTCGAGGACGTGCATTTCGCCTATGATGCGGCGCGGCCGATATTGAAGGGCATCGATTTCGAGATTCCGGCGGGCGGGACGCTGGCCGTGGTGGGGCCGTCCGGCGCGGGCAAATCGACGCTGGCGCGGCTGCTCTACCGTTTTTACGACCTGACCGGCGGCCGCATCCTGATCGACGGGCAGGACATATCGCAGGTGACGCAGGAATCGCTGCGCGCCGCAATCGGCATCGTCCCGCAGGACACCGTGCTGTTCAACGACACCATCGGCTATAATATCGGCTATGGCCGCGCCGGGGCGGGCCAGGACGAGATAGAGGCCGCCGCCCGGGGCGCCGCCATCCACGGTTTCATCGAAAGCCTGCCTCACGGCTATGCCGCGCAGGTGGGCGAGCGGGGGCTGAAGCTTTCGGGCGGGGAGAAACAGCGCGTCGCCATTGCCCGCACCTTGCTGAAGAACCCGCCGATCCTGATCCTCGACGAGGCGACCAGCGCGCTGGACAGCCGCACCGAGGCGGATATCCAGACCACGCTGAAGGCCGTGGAGCGCGGCCGCACCACCATCGTCATCGCCCACCGCCTGTCCACCATCGCCGATGCCGACGAGATCGTGGTGCTGGAGGCCGGGCGCGTGGCGGAACGCGGCACCCATGCGGCGCTGCTGCGCCGGGATGGGCTTTACGCGGAGATGTGGCACCGCCAGCAGGCCGAGGCGGAGATGGAGGCGGCCTGACCGGGGCGGCCATTTTCATCGCTTGATCGTGCGCGCGACCCCGGCTAGGGACGCGCGATCATCTGGGGAGTAGCCAGCCGCCCGGCACAAGGGCGGGCCCGCGCGTCAACATACTCGGTCGAGAGGCCGTGGTGCGCGGGGGGCGGGACGGATCCCGCCCGGGCGAGACCAATGACATCGGCTTTTCGCTCCGGTCGGGCGGAAGGGCCGTCGTCATTGTGTCAAACGCTGCCCGACCCCCGGTGACTGATCCATGGACGCATTCCTGACCTCCACCCTCGTCGTCGCGCTCGCGGAGATCGGCGACAAGACGCAATTGCTGGCGATCGTGCTCGCCGCCCGGTTCAAGCGGCCGGTGCCCATCGTGCTGGGCATATTGTTCGCGACGATCGCCAATCATTTCCTCGCCGCGCTGGTGGGGTCCGAAGTCGCCTCGCTGCTCGACGGGCAGTGGTTCCGCTATCTCGTCGCCGCGTCCTTCATCGTCATGGCGGGGTGGACGCTGATCCCCGACACGTTCGACGAGGCGGAGGATGCCCGCCCGTCACGCCATGCCAGCGCCTTCGTGGCGACGCTGATCGCCTTCTTCCTCGTCGAAATGGGGGACAAGACGCAGATCGCCACCGTCGCGCTCGGCGCGCGCTTCCACGATGTCGTCGCCGTCACCGCCGGCACCACCATCGGCATGATGATCGCCAACGTGCCGGCGGTGCTGCTGGGCGGTGCGCTGATCCGCGTCGTGCCGATGAAGGCGGTGCGCACCGTCGCGGCGCTGCTGTTCCTCGTCATCGGCCTTTGGGTACTGGCGGATACCGCCGGCTGGCTGGGCGGTCAGGCGGCGAGCAGCCCGTCCACCCATGCCGGCACCAGCGCCGTCGCCGGGCCGATGCGGCTTTCGTGGAAATAGATGCTGCCGGCGGAAGGATCGAGGTTCAGTTCCAGCGTGTCCGCGCCGTGATAGCGCGCGGTCTGCACGAATCCGGCGGCGGGGTAGACCGCGCCGGCCGTGCCGATGGACACGAACAGGTCGGCACGGGCCAGCGCCCGCTCGATCCGCTCCATCTGATAGGGCATCTCCCCGAACCAGACGATGTCCGGCCGGAGCGATGCCGCCGCGCCGCAGGCCGGGCAGGGCGGCCCGCCCGCCATCGGGCCGGAAAAGGGCGTGCGCGCATCGCAGGCGCGGCACCATGCCGATTTCAGTTCACCATGCATGTGCAGCAGCCGCCCCGCCCCGGCGCGCTCGTGCAGATCGTCCACATTCTGCGTGACGATCAGCAGATCGCCCGGCCATGCCGCGTCCAGCCGCGCCAGCGCATGATGGGCAAGGTTGGGCACGACGCCGTCCAGCGCCGCCCGCCGCGCGTCGTAGAAGCGCTGCACCAGCGCCGGGTTGCGCGCGAATGCCTGTGGCGTGGCGACATCTTCCACCCGGTGGCCTTCCCACAGCCCGTCCGGCCCGCGAAAGGTTGCGAGGCCGCTTTCCGCCGAGATGCCCGCGCCGGTGAGGATGACGATGTTGCGGATGTCCGTCATCGCGGCCCGGCGATGATGGCGACCGCGCCGGCCAGGCAGAGCGCGCCGCCCAGCAGGTCCCACCGATCCGGCCGGACATGTTCCACCGCCCACAGCCAGCCCAGCGAGGCGATGATGTAGACGCCGCCATAGGCCGCGAAGGCGCGCCCGGCGGCCGGGCTGTCCACCTGGGTCAGCAGCCAGGCGAAGAGGATGAGCGAGGCGACGCCGGGCAGCAGCAGCCAGGCCGGCTTGCCCAGCCGCAGCCACGCCCAGAAGGCGAAGCACCCCGCGATCTCCGCCAGCGCGGCGCCGATATAGGCGACGGCGATGGGCATTCAGGCGGGGGGAGCGATGCGGGCCATGCCCCGCCTTTTGGCCGGTACGGCGCGCGCGTGCAACCGTGCGGAATGCCTGTCCTCCCGCATCAACCTCTGCCATGGTCGGCGCGACGATGGCGGCAACGGGGAAACAGGTGCGAATCGGAATATTGGGTGCGGGCGGGCGCATGGGGCAGGCGATCGCCGCGGCGGCGGGCGATGCGGGGGTCATGCTGGCGGGCGGCGCTGATCGTGCGGGCGTGACGGGCGAAGTGGCGCCCGGCCTTGCCATCACCGCCGACGAAAACGCCCTTGCCGGGCAAAGCGACGTGCTGATCGATTTTTCCGTGCCGGCCGCGCTTGAGGCGCATCTGGCCGCCGCGGTGGCCGCCGGAAAGCCGATCGTGATCGGCACGACCGGGCTTGAGCCGCGCCATCATGCGTTGATCGACCAGGCGGCGCGGACGATTGCCGTATTGCAGACCGGCAATACCTCGCTTGGCGTCACCCTGCTCGCGGCGCTGGTGCGGCAGGCGGCGGCCCGGCTGGCGAGAGACTGGGACATCGAGATCGTTGAGATGCACCACCGGCACAAGGTGGACGCGCCGTCCGGCACGTCGCTGTTGCTGGGCGAGGCGGCGGCGGCCGGGCGCGGCGTCGCGCTGGGCGAAGTGGCGGACCGCGGGCGCGACGGCATCACCGGCGCGCGGGCGGACGGGGCGATCGGCTTTGCCAGCCTGCGCGGCGGATCGGTTGCGGGCGACCATATGGTGGTCTTTGCCGGCGAGGGCGAGCGGATAGAGCTGGGCCACCGCGCGGAAAGCCGCGCCATCTTCGCGCGCGGGGCGGTGAAGGCGGCGCAGTGGATCGCCGGGCGGGCGGCCGGGCGCTATGCGATGGGCGACGTGCTCGACCTATGAACAAGGCGCAGACCTTCGATTTCTTCAGCCGCCTTGCCGAACAGGACCCAGCGCCGCAGACCGAGCTGGAATGGGTGAACCCCTATACGCTGCTGGTGGCGGTGGCATTGTCTGCGCAGGCGACGGACGTGGGCGTCAACCGCGCGACCCGCAGGCTGTTTGCCGAGGTGCGCGATCCGCAGGCGATGATCGCGCTGGGCGAGGCGGGGCTGAAGGAGCACATCAAGACGATCGGCCTGTTCAACACCAAGGCGAAGAATGTCATCGCCCTCTCGCACCGGCTGATCGACGAATATGGCGGCGTGGTGCCCGAGGACCGCGATGCGCTGGAGACCCTGCCGGGGGTGGGGCGCAAGACCGCGAATGTGGTGATGAACGTGGCCTTTGGCGCGGAAACCTTTGCCGTCGACACCCATATATTCCGGGTCGGCAACCGCACCGGGCTGGCCCCCGGCAAGACGCCGCTGGCAGTTGAGCTGAAGCTGGAAAAGGCGGTGCCGGGGCCGTTCCGGCTGCACGCTCATCACTGGTTAATCCTGCATGGCCGCTATGTATGCAAAGCGCGCAAACCCGAATGCTGGCATTGCGTGGTGGCCGACCTGTGCCGATACCGGCCGAAGACGCCGCCACCCGCTGCCAGGGCAGCCGGGGCCGCGCCGGTGCGTTGATACCGACAAGGAGACTGATCATGCGCTCATTGACTGTTGTTGCCGCAGGCGCGGCCCTGGTTGCGCTGGCCGGATGCACCACTGCGGAACGCCCGCGCCACGACGCCAAGGACGCCGCCGCCGCGAATTTCGACGAAGGCAGCCAGCGCTTCGGCGACGGCGCGGCGCTGGCCGGCAAGGCGACCAGCTGCATCCCGCTGCGCAACATCCGCGCCAGCCACGTCCGCGGCGACCGGGTGATCGATTTCGAGATGAACGGCAAGCAGACCTATCGCAACGTGCTGCCCTTCGACTGCCCCTCGCTCGGCTTTGAAGAACGCTTCGCCTATAAGACATCGATGTCGGAGCTTTGTTCGACCGACCTGATCACCGTGCTGCAGGCGCCGGGTTTGAGCCGGGGCGCGAGTTGCCAGCTGGGCCAGTTCCAGCCGATCAGCGGAAAGGCGCGCTGAGGGGGCTGGCGGAGCGCCCAAGGAGTTGCTAAGCGCGCCCGACTGCACCCGTAGCTCAGCTGGATAGAGCGCTGCCCTCCGAAGGCTGCACTCCTCCGTCAAGGCAGGGTTTTTATATAATAGTTTCCGTTGCTTGCAAAGATCGAAGAAAGGCCTGATTAACAAACTCACCAAAAACTCACCACCGTCGCTAGACTGCGGATTGACGTTTTTCGGTACTTTTCATAGGGCTTCTAGCCTCACGCATCCGTAGCTCAGCTGGATAGAGTACTGCCCTCCGAAGGCAACGCTAAGTCAAGTGCGATTTGGGTGAGGGTCGAAATAGCTGAGTAAAGCCAAGCGATTGGCGGAGCTCAAAGGAAGCAAGAA
>NZ_MEFG01000015.1 GCF_001724715.1 Sphingomonas sp. SCN 67-18 | reverse complement strand
CGCGCATGTCATGGTCAGCCGCCAGGAGACCGCCCGCCAGCTCCTGACGCCGGGCGAGGTGATGCAGCTTTCACCCGACCAGGAGCTTGTGCTCCTGTCGGGGCTCGCGCCGATCCGGGCGCGCAAGCTGCGCTATTTCCGCGATCGCAACTTCACCGCGCGCCTGGCGCCCGCGCTGGTGTTGTCGTCGGGCCGCTACGCCGATCGGCCGAAGCCGCGCAGCGACGACTGGTCGGACCAGGTGCGCGGCACCGACGCCCGACTGAATCAGGGCGCGGACGCAGCAGGCGGCGAAGACGATGGCGGCATGCAGCAGCAGCTCCACCTCGGCCTTCCCGAACCGGTCGCCAGGACCGCCGATGTCGCGGAAACCCAGAATGCGCAGATCGCGCCGGACGACGACGATGTCGCCGCCGACAAGCGCGCCATGGATCAGGCCCAGGGCCTGAGCGCCGTCGCTCGTGGCTATGGGATCAACGAGGGCGCGCATCGCGACCTCGTGCCGGGTTTCTGAGGCGAACCATGAAGATCCGCCAGAACCTCTACATCGACCGGGAGGTCAGCGACGCGCTCGAGGCGCTCGCCGCCGGGCCGTCCGCGAACAAAAGCCGGCTCGTCAACGATGCGCTGAAGGCCTGGCTGGCACGCCGGGCTACCCTAGAGGTCGACGATCTCCTGAAGCCGCGCCTCGATCGGCTGTCGCGCGAGCTCGCCGGCGTGCGGCGCGACATCGACGTGCTGCTCGAAAGCCTGTCGCTGTTCGTGCGCTACCAGTTGTTGGTGACGGCGCCGCTGCCCGAGGCGGATGCCGCCGCCCGGGCGGTTGGCCGCGACCGGTTCGAAGCGTTCGTCGGCCAAGTCGGCCGCCAGATCGCCACCGGCAAGCGCACGCTGGCCCCGGCCGGATCGGAGGGCGCCTCGTCATGATGTCCGCCCAGCCCGATACCGTCTCCGCCGCCAAGATTTCCGAGGGGCGCCGCCGTGCCATGCTGGGCACCGCCATGGGGCCGGCCATCGCCGCCGCGCTCTCCGATCCGCGCGTGATCGAGATCATGGTCAATCCCGATGGCGCGCTTCGCGTCGACATCCTCGGCGAAGGGCGTGTCGATACTGATTTGAAGCTCGACCCCGCTGAGGTCGAGCGGATCGTCCGGTTGGTTGCGTCCCATGCCCGTGTCGAAGTCCATGGCGAGGCGCCGATCGTATCGGCCGAGCTGCCGCCGCATGGGCAAGGCGCCGGCGAACGCTTCGAAGGGCTGCTGCCGCCGGTCTCCACCGCGCCATGCTTCTCGATCCGGAAGCCGGCGGCGCGGGTCTATACGCTGCTGGACTATGTGACCGACGGCATCATGTCGGCAGAGGCGGCACGCCTGCTCAGCCTGGCGGTCGTCGATCGCCGCAACATCCTCGTCGCCGGCGGAACCAGTTCGGGCAAGACCACGCTCGCCAATGCGCTCCTCGCCGAGATGGCGCATCTCGACGAACGCGTCATCCTGATCGAGGATACGCGCGAGCTCCAATCGCCCGCGCCCGACACGGTTGCGCTGCGGACGCGCACCGGCTCTGTCACCATGGGCGATCTCGTACGCTCGACGCTGCGCCTCCGGCCCGATCGCATCATCGTCGGCGAGGTGCGCGGGCCGGAAGCGCTCGACATGCTCAAGGCCTGGAACACCGGCCATCCCGGCGGGATCGCGACCGTCCACGCCAACAGCGCAGCATCCGCCCTCTATCGGATCGAACAGCTCATCCAGGAAGCCGTCGTCACCGTACCGCGCCGCTTGGTCGCGGAGGCGATCGACATGATCGTGTTCATTGCCGGGCGCGGGACCGCGCGGCGCATCGAGACGATCGCCCGCGTCGCAGGGCTGGATGCGCAGGGCGGCTACGCCGTCGTCGATCTCACCCCAACCCCGACCCCCGACCTCCCAGGAGACTGACCATGCGCATGTTTCGCATTCCAAGCCGCGATCGCCTCTTCCGCACCGGCCTGATGCTGGGCCTCGCGGTCGCCATGACCAGCGCGGCTCAAGCGAGCGGCTCGGGCATGCCCTGGGAACAGCCGCTGCAGCAGGTGCTGGAATCGGTGCAGGGGCCGGTCGCCAAGATCGTCGCGGTGATCATCATCATCACGACGGGCCTGACGCTGGCGTTCGGCGAGACAGCGGGCGGGTTTCGCCGGTTGATCCAGATCATCTTCGGCCTGTCGATCGCGTTCGCCGCCTCATCCTTTTTCCTGTCCTTCTTCAGCTTCGGCGGCGGAGCGCTCGTCGCATGAGCCACATCGACAACGGTCATGTTGCCGGCTTCGAGGCGCCGATCCACGGCAGCCTGGGATCACCGATCCTGCTGGGCGGCGCTCCGCGGGGCATCGCGATCGTCAACGGCACGATCGCGGCGGCGGTTGGTCTCGGCCTCCAGCAATGGTTGGTCGGGATCGCCCTGTGGGCGGTGGGCCACAGCATTGCGGTCTTCGCTGCCCGCCGCGACCCAGACTTTGCGCCCGTGCTGCTCCGCCACCTGCGCCAGAAGGGCTATTGGGCGTGCTGAACTTGGCCGAATACAGGTCACGCGCCGACCGACTTGCGGATCACCTCCCCTGGGCCGCACTGGTCGCGCCCGGCGTCGTCCTCAACAAGGACGGCAGCTTTCAGCGCAGTTTTGCCTTTCGCGGCCCCGACCTAGAAAGCGCCACCGAAGCCGAACTCGTGTCGGCCTGTGCACGAGCCAACAACGTGCTCAAGCGCCTCGGCTCGGGCTGGGCACTGTTCTTCGAGGCTGAACGACGCGAAGCGCTTGGCTATCCGGAGAGCGCCTTTCCCGACGCCGCGTCGTGGCTGGTCGACCAGGAACGACGCGCCGGCTTCGAAGCCGAGGGCCAACATTTCGAAAGCCTGTTTCACGGAACGCTGGTCTGGCTGCCGCCTGCCGACAGCAGCGAAGCCGCCGGCCGGACGCTGGTCGAGCGGCCCGATGACGCGAAGGGCCGCGACTGGCGCGCCAGCCTCGCCGGCTTCATCGCCGAGACCGACCGCGTGCTCGATCTCCTCTCGGGTTTCATGCCCGAGGTGCGCGCACTCGGGGACGCCGAGACGTTGACCTGCCTCCACGGCACGATCTCCACCCGCCCGCACCCGGTCGCCGTGCCCGAGACGCCGATCTATCTTGATGCGCTGCTCGCCGACACGCCGCTTGTCGGAGGACTCGAGCCCAAGCTTGGAGACCGGCATCTCCGCACGCTGACGGTGCTCGGTTTCCCGAACCTCAGCCGGCCCGGCATCCTCGACGCGCTCAATCATCAGGATTTCGCTTACCGCTGGGTCACCCGCTTCATCGCGCTGGACAAGACCGACGCGACCAAGGCGCTGACCCGGATCCGTCGGCAATGGTTCAACAAGCGCAAGTCGGTCACCGCCCTCTTGCGCGAAGTGATGTACAACCAGCCGACCCAGCTCCTCGACAGCGATGCCGATAACAAGGTGGTCGATGCCGATCTCGCGCTGCAGGCGCTGGGCGGCGATCACGTCGCCTTCGGCTATCTGACCACGACGATCACCGTCGCCGACACGAGCCGCGTCCGGGTGGAGGACAAGGTCCGTGTCGTGGAGCGCGTCGTCAACGGGCTCGGCTTCACCTGCGTTCGCGAGGGCGTCAACGCGGTCGAGGCCTGGCTGTCCTCGCTGCCGGGCCAGGCCTACGCCAATGTGCGCCAGCCCTTGGTCCACACCCTCAACCTCGCGCATCTCATGCCGCTGTCGTCGGTCTGGGCAGGGGCACCTCAGAACCGGCATCTGGGCGGGCCAGCGCTGCTCCATGCCCAGACCAGCGGATCGACGCCGTTTCGGCTCTCGACCCATATCGGGGATGTCGGGCACAGGCCATGAGCCTCGTGCTGGCGTCCTTGACGCTGTTCGGCCTCGGCATCTTCGGTCCGGGCATCGCCTCGGGCCTCGTGGCCGGTGCGCCGCAACTGGGCGCCGGCGCCGCGCTCGGAACGATCATCGGTGCAGCCGGCATGGCCGCGCTCGGCGGCGGCGCTGCAATCGGTGCGGCCCGCGCGGCCGGGGGCGCGACCCTCGGTGCGATCCGGGCTGGCACGGCGATGGGCTCGGCGGCCTCGGCATCCTACCAGCTCGGCCAGACGGCGGCGGGGGCCTCGAGCGTCGGTGCCGGCATCGGCGGCATGGCGCAGGCGGCGGGCAACGCCCTCCGCCAGAAGGCCACGACAGCGCTGGGCCTGGGTCAGGCCGCCGAACGCGGCCGTGACGCAGCCTGGTCCGCGCTTCGCGGTAGTGCCGGCTCGGGCGGACAGGCTTCGGACCCCGTCAACGACGGTGCGCCGTCCTGGGCACGATCGCTCCGCCGCCAGCAGGACGCCCGCCACCACCGCCACATCGCCCTCCAGACGCTGAAGGAAGGCGATCGCGGCGGCGCATCCGCCACCCCCGACATTAAGGAAAGGGAAGATTGAGCCATGATCTTTAAGCGCGCTGTCCAGCGCTACGGACGTACTCCCGAACCCGAGACACCCTATAGCCGGGCCGGCCAGGTCTGGGACGACCGCATCGGCTCGGCGCGCGTCCAGGCGCGCAACTGGAGACTGATGGCGTTCGGCACGCTGGCGGTCACGACGGGGATGTCGGGCGCGCTCGTCTGGCAATCGCTGCAGAGCCGGGTCACGCCCTATGTCGTCGAGGTCGATCGTCTTGGCGAGGCGCGGGCAGTGACCGAGGCGGAGGCGGGCTACCGGCCGACCGACCCCCAGATTGCATGGCATCTGGCGAAGTTCATCGAGAATGTTCGCGGGGTCTCGCTCGACCCGGTGCTGATGCGGCGCGACTGGCTGTCGGCCTACGACTTCACCACGCCACGGGCTGCGCGGTTTCTTGGCGACTATGCCCGGGCTGCAGCACCCTTCGCCCGGATCGGCGAGCGGACCGTGTCGGTGCAGGTGACCAGCGTCGTCCGCGCCTCGGACCGTTCGTTCCAGGTCAAGTGGACCGAGACGGCCTATGAGCGCGGCAGCGAGGCAGGTTCCTCGCACTGGACCGGCATCCTGACCGTCGTGACGAGGCCGCCGGTATCGGCGGACACGCTCCGCAAGAACCCCCTCGGCATTTACGTCGATGCGATCGACTGGAGCCGCGAGCTCGAGCCCGCGGTGCCGGAGGCTCCCGCGCGCGCGGCACCGCCTCCTCCAAGCAACCTGCCGCTCGGGTCGCCGCTCGATCCGACCATTGCCGCCCAACCGACCGTCAATCCGGAGATCCAGCCATGACCCGATCCTTTGCAGTCCCGGCGCTGCTGACGACTTCGCTCATCCTTGCCGCCGATATGGCATCGGCAGCCCCACCGATCAGAGATCCCGCGCATGGAGCCAGGCCCGTCGCCGTCGCCAACCGCGCCGCCACGATCGAGCCGGCCGCGCAGGGCTTCGTGAATGCCTTGCAGGTCTATCCTTTTGCCGAGGGCGCTATCTACCACGTTATCACCGCGCCCGAGCGGGTCACCGATATCGCGCTTCAACCCGGCGAGACGCTGGTCGCCGTGGCGAGCGGCGACACGGTGCGCTGGGCGATCGGCGATACGGCCAGCGGCTCGGGCGCGGGAAAGCGGACCCATGTGCTGGTCAAGCCGTTCAGCGCCGGCCTTACGACTAACCTCGTGATCGCCACCGACCGGCGTAGCTATCATATCGCGCTCACGGCCACGGCGAAGACGGCGATGGCCGCGCTTTCCTGGACCTATCCCCAGGATGCGCTGATCGCGCTGAGGCGGGCTGCGGCGGAGGCGCAAACCGCGGCGCCGGTGGCAGCCGGCATCCAGCTCGAGCAGCTTCATTTCAACTATGCCGTCTCGGGCGATCGCCCGTCCTGGCGGCCGCTGCGCGCCTTTGACGATGGACGGCAAACCTTCATCGAGTTTCCCGCGACGCTGGCGGTTGGCGAGGCGCCGCCATTGTTCCTGGTCGATGCAAAAGGCGATGCCCAGCTCGTCAACTATCGGGTGAAGGGGCGATTTTACATCGTCGATCGGATCTTCGACGCCGCCGAACTTCGCCTCGGCGCGAAGAAGCAGCAGATCGTCCGGATAAGCCGGGTGGGGGAGGGCGCGCCCGCGCGGAGGGGATCATGACCGAAGAAGCCGCAGATCCTCCGGCGAGCGAGGTCCACGCCGCACCGGACAAGGTGGACCCGGAAACGCTTGCCCTTCGCGCCCGGCCGCCCCGAGCAATTCGGTTCAAGCGCAGCGCTATCGTCGCGATTGCCGCTATGGGCTCCGTCAGCCTGATCGCAACCGCCTGGGTCGCGCTGCGGCCGTCCGCGCCGCACCCCGCCGGTCAGACCGACGACCCGACCGTCGCAGCGAAGGCGCCCGCCGACGCGCTGGACGCGCTGCCGGGGAGCTATGGCGACGTGCCCAAGCTCGGTCCGCCACTGCCAGGCGACCTCGGCCGGCCGATCCTCGAGCATCAACGCTCCCTGCCTATCGAGCCTGCGAGCGATCAGGCTTCGCCAGCCGAACAGGCTGCCAGGACCGAACGCGATCGACGGGCGGCCGAGTTGAAGGCGGCGCGGCAGTCGGGATTGCTGGTGCAAACCGGCAATCGCAGCGGTCCGCCCGGCCGTGTCGACGCGGAACAGCCTTCCCCTGAGGCGGGCGCGGCGGGCATGTCGCGGCTCTCGATCGATCCAGATCGCGACCCCAATGCCCAGCAGCGCAAGGTCGACTTCGTTGCTGCGCGCGATACCGGCGGTGACGTCAATGAGCATCAGGTAGCCCCGCCGGCGTCGCCCAACATGTTGTCTGCCGGCAGCGTCATCGCCGCAAGCTTGATCACCGGGCTACGCTCCGACCTGCCCGGTCTCGTCACCGCTCAGGTGACCGAGCGGGTTTTCGACAGCGCGACGGGCACAATCCTGCTCATCCCGCAGGGCGCGCGGCTGATCGGCAGCTATGATAGCGTGGTCGCGTTCGGGCAGCGGCGGGCGCTGATTGTCTGGCAGCGGATCATATGGCCGGACGGCGGCTCGATCCGGCTCGATGATGTTCCCGCAACGGACCCGTCAGGCTATGCGGGGCTCACCGATCAGGTCAATTTTCACAGCTGGACGCTCCTCAAAGGCGTCGCGATCGCGACATTGCTTGGCGTCGGCGCGAACCTGACCTTCTCGGCGGAGAGCGACCTCGTCCAGGCGATCCGCGAATCCACGCAGCAGAATGTCTCGCGCGCCGGCGACCAGATCACGTCGCGCAACCTCAATATCCAGCCGACCATCACGATCCGCCCAGGCGCAGCCGTCCGCCTGGTCGTCCATCGCGATCTCATTCTCCAACCCTGGCACGAATAGGAGTATCTCCATGCCGGAATTGAAGCTTTCGAAGCTGCCCGACCGGACACCCGTCAAGCTCACCATCAGCATCACGCCCGATCTGAACCAGGCGCTGTCCGTTTACGCCGACATATACCGGGAACTCTATGGGCAGACCGAAGCCGTGACCGATCTCATACCTCACATGCTGCGCGCCTTTCTCGAGGGCGATCGCGGGTTCGCCAAGGCCCGCCAAGGGCGCTCCGCATCATGAGCGATGCGCCTGACCAGGGGTGGAGAGAGACTCCAGCCGGGCCTCAGGCCTTTGAGGCGAGCAACCCCGTCCTGTGCGTTCGCGTC
This sequence comes from Sphingomonas sp. SCN 67-18, assembly GCF_001724715.1. GTDB lineage: Bacteria > Pseudomonadota > Alphaproteobacteria > Sphingomonadales > Sphingomonadaceae > SCN-67-18. The sequence goes on along the minus strand of NZ_MEFG01000015.1, from coordinate 148,718 downwards.
GAAAGGGCGATTCGGATGCTCGGTATCGGCAAAACCAAGCTCTATGAGCTGATCGCAGAGGGCGAACTGGAGGCCATCCGGATCGGCCGCCGCACGCTTATCATGCAATCGAGCATCGACGACTTCATCCAGCGCTTGCGCCTGAAAAACAGTGCTCCTCGGCAATCAGCCTGATGCTTGCTGAGCGCCCGTTTGGAAGCAGAAATTCGCCCAGGCCGTCATAAGCTCGCGGCGCTTGTCGAGGGCTCTACCCCGACGATAAGCACGTTCGGATTTCGATTCGATTACATGGGCCAGAGCCATCTCGACATCCTCGCGCGCGAACTGGGTCGTCTCGCCTGCCCAGTCCCGAAATGTCGAGCGAAACCCGTGCACCGTGATCGAGGTGCGATCCATGCGCCGAAGGAGCATGGCCATGGACATGTTCGACAGTTTCCCGCCGATTGGTCTTTGAAACACGAGTTCGCCGGGTTTGGGCTTTTTGGGACGCAAGACCCGAAGGATGGCAACAGCCTCGCCGCTGAGCGGCACCTGATGCTCGGCACCGGCCTTCATACGCTCAGCCGGAACGGTCCACAGCGCTGCTTCGAGATCAATCTCCGCCCAGGTCGCTCCGAGCGTCTCACCGGAGCGCGCCGCTGTGAGGATCGTGAATTCCAGGGCGCGCGCCGCCAGCGCGGGGCGCTTGCGCAAATCGTTCATGAAATCGACGATTCCCGTGAAAGGTAATGCCGCATGATGGCTCTTTACCACCTTCGATCGACGGGGCAGCAGAAGATCGAGGTGGCCGCGCCAGCGCGCGGGATTTTCGCCCTGGCGGTGACCTTTGGCCTTGGCGGCGTCGAGTACCCGCTCGATGCGTCCGCGCACACGCGATGCCGTTTCAGGAAGATCGAGCCAGATCGGTCTGAGAACGTCGACTACGTCATCAGTGTCGATATCGGTGATGGCCTTGTCGATCAGCGACGCCGCGTGGGTCTTGAGCGTCGAGCGCCACTGCTTGCGATGCTTCTCGTTCCGGAACCCACCCTCGATGGTGTCGATCAGCGCGTCGGCAAATTCCCCAAAAGTGACGGGGGCGGCTTCTGGCTGCGTGGACGCTGCACGCTCGGCGATCGGATCGCGCCCCTCGAGAAAGGCGGCTCGTGCGACGGAGGCCTTGTCTCGAGCCTGTGCGAGCGAGACGTCAAGAATCGAGCCGAGACCCATTTCCCGCCGCCTCCCCTTGATCATGCAGATAAAGATCCAGGACCGCGTCAGGGAGGGGCGGACGCGCAGATACAGTCCGCCGCCATCGGCATAAACGCCGGGCTTGGTCAGACTGGGCAGCTGGCGGACGTGGATTCGGCCGCGGACGTGCATCTTTTCTGTCTCCGCAGACAGTTTGGACAGGCCGCCAAGGGATGTCCAGTCATAAAAATGGTCATAAAAATGTCGGCGGTTTGAGACGATCGCCGGCGAACGCGAGCGACCACGATTATCTAGAAAAACCATTGATTTATCGGGATTTAAGCGACCTCTGGCGGTCGTGGCGGTTCGCTGATTTTCATGATTCTGGCGGAGACGGAGGGATTCGAACCCTCGGTAGGAGTAATCCCCCTACGGCGGTTTAGCAAACCGCTGGTTTCAGCCACTCACCCACGTCTCCGGCTGCGGCAGAGGGGGGCTATAGCGGGGTGGGGGCTGGCGATCAACGGCGCTTTTGCTTGCCATCCGGCGCAATATCGACTCAAGTCGTCGCCCGTTCATTGCCGGTCAATCCCGGACAGGGTTAACGTGGCGCACCATATCTGGGGGATTTGCGAACATGTCGACGATCGTTTTGCGCAGCGCCTTTGCGGCCCTGGTGGCGCTGGCGATGGGCGCGGCGCCTGCCCTGGCGCAGGTCAAGACGGTTGATCCCAACAGCGCGATCGACGCCGATCTCTCCTCTCCGCCGGCGTCGCAGCCCGACACCTATTATGACACCGCGCCGCCCGCGGACCAGAATGCGCCCGCGCCGTCCCAGGTGCCGCCGGCCGATTCCGGTGCCGCCGCCAGCAGCGGCACCCAGAGCCTGGACCCGAAGACCGCGACGCAGGGCGCCGCCACCTTCAAGCGCGACGACCTGATCGGCGAGGCCGAGGGCGTTTTCGGCAAGGGCGCGGAAGGGCTGGCCGGGATCATCGAGAAAATCCTGAAGGATCAGGGCGAGCCCAATGCCTATATTGCGGGCCGCGAGGCGGGCGGCGCGCTGGTGGTGGGCCTGCGCTATGGATCGGGCACGCTGGTTCATGCGGTGGAGGGGCGGCGGCCGATCTACTGGACCGGGCCGTCCGTGGGCTTCGATGTCGGCGGCAATGCGGCCAAGACCTTCGTGCTGGTCTATAATCTCTACGACACGCAGGACATCTACAAGCGTTTCCCGGCGGGCGAGGGCAATGCCTATTTCGTCGGCGGCTTCACCGCCAGCTATATGCGCTGGGGCAATGTGGTGATCATCCCGATCCGGCTGGGCGTGGGTTACCGGCTGGGCGCCAATGTCGGCTATATGAAATTCTCGGAAAAGCAGAACTGGCTGCCCTTCTGAGCAGCGCCCGGCCCTGAGCGGATCAGGGCCGGCGCGCCCCGGGCCGGGGGAACCGGCCCGGGCGAACCGGCCCGGAGGTTCAGGCGATCGCCTTGCGATAGAGATGCCAGGTGGCGTGGCCGAGAACGGGCATCACCACCGCCAGGCCGATGAGAAACGGGATCGCGCCGATCGCCAGCGTGACGGCGACGATCAGCCCCCAGAGCAGCATCGTGCGCGGATTGTCGCGCAGCACCCGGACAGAGGTGGCGACGGCGGTGGCGAAATCGACATTGCGGTCCAGCGCCAGCGGGAAGGATATGGCGCTCACCGCCAGCGTCACCACCGCGAAGACGAAGCCGATCGCATTGCCCAGCAGGATCAGCATCCAGCCCCGCGAGGTCGTCGTCACCTCGGTAAGGAAGGACAGGATAGAGGCCGGCTCGGGCGTGCCGAACAGCGATTCGTGCAGGGTCATCGCGGCGGTCAGCCAGCCCAGGAATATCAGCAGCAACATGCCGCCCAGCGCCGCGACCGTGCCGATGGCGGGGGAGCGGAGCACGTCGAACACATGGGTCCAGTGGGTGTCCAGCCCGGCCTCGCGGCGGCGGCTGAGTTCATAAAGGCCGACAGCGGCCAGCGGGCCGACCAGCGCGAAACCGGCGACCAACGGGAACAGCAGCGGCGTCACGTCATTGCCGAGCGACCACCAGCCCGCGATCAGCCCGACCGCCGGATAGATGAGCGACAGCATGACGAGATAGGATGGCATCAGCTTGAAATCGTCCATTCCACGCGCCAGCGCCTCGCGCAGGTCGGCGGTGGAGATGCGGCGGACCTGCAGCGGCGGGGCGGTGCGCGTGCCCGAACGTTCGATTGCCTTATCGACCATGGCCATCCTCCTGCGCGCGACAAAAGGGCGTCGACGGCGGCGCGCGATGGCAGCGGATAAGGGCTGCCGTTCCGACGAAGCCAATTCCTGCTAAGGAGGCTACGCCGAAAAAGGGCGTTCGCGCCAGTCAAAAGACGCCGGGTGCGCGTCATCCATGTTGCAATTGCGAATCGTTCTCGATATCGGCGACAGTCATTCGATCAGGATTCTCCGCCCAGCCATGTCCCCCACCCACCCCGATCCGGCCAAGGTCAAGCGCAGCCGGCGCGCTTTCTGGATGAAACAGCTTCACCAGTGGCACTGGATGAGCTCGGCCATCTGCCTGATCGGCCTGCTGCTGTTCACCATCACCGGCATCACGCTGAACCATGCCGGCGACATCGAATCCTCGCCGGTGGTGGCGGAGCGCAGCGCCGTGCTGCCCCCGGCGCTGCTGCCGACGATCGCGCCGGACGATGCGGGTGACGTCAAGAAGCCGCTGCCCGCGCCCGTGACCGCCTGGCTGCGCAGCACGCTGAACGTGACCCACGAGGCGGATGCCGACTGGTCGGCCGACGAGGTCTATCTGGCGCTGCCCCGCCCGGGCGGCGACGGCTGGGTGTCGATCGACCGGGAAAGCGGCGACGTGACCATGGAAACCACGTCGCGCGGCTGGATCTCCTACCTGAACGACCTGCACAAGGGGCGCAACACCGGCACGGCCTGGCGCTGGTTCATCGATATCTTCGCCGCGGCCTGCCTCATCTTCGCGCTGACCGGGCTGGTGCTGCTGCAGGTCCATTCCGTGCGGCGGCCGTCGACCTGGCCCATCGTCGGTTTCGGGCTGCTGATCCCCGCCGTCATCGCCATCATCTTCATCCACTGAAGGGACCATCATGGACATCAATCATCGCGTCATCCTGTCCGGCCTGTCGATCGGGGCGTTAGGCGCCAGCGGGCTGGCCGCGCCGGCGGGCGCGGCGGGGATCGACCTGACCGTCACCATCCCGCAGCTCAAGGTAGCGGAATATCACCGGCCCTATGTGGCGATCTGGATCGAATCCAAGGATTCGGCGGCCGCGAAGACGGTGGCCATCTGGTACGAGGCGAAGAACAAGGACAATGGCGGCCAGACCTGGCTGCGCGACGTGCGCCAGTGGTGGCGCAAGAGCGGCCGGACGCTGAAGCTGCCCGCCGACGGCATCAGCGGCGCGACGCGTGCGCCCGGCGCGCAGAAGATCAGCTTCATGGCCGGCCGTGCGCCGATGGGCAATCTCGCGCCCGGCAATTACGAACTGGTGGTCGAGGCCGCCCGGGAAGTGGGCGGGCGCGAGGCGCTGCGCCTGCCCTTCGCCTGGCCGCCCAAGGCCGCGCAGACCGTGCGCGCCGCCGGCAAGACCGAACTGGGCGCCATTACCGCCGTCATCAAACCCTGATTTTTTTCCGAGACGAGGAGAGCGACATGACCCTGCCTTTCGCAAAAGTCCTGGCCGGCGCTGCCGCCCTGGCGCTGATCAGCCTGCCGAGCGCCGTCCAGGCCCACCGCCAGTGGATGCTGCCGTCCTCGACGATCGTCGCGGGCGACGATGTGTGGGTGACGGTGGACGCCGCCGTGTCCAACGACCTGTTCTATTTCGAGCATCAGCCGCTGCGGCTCGACAATATCAAGGCCTGGGCGCCCGACGGCAGCGAGGTGAAGATCGAGAACGGATCGACCGGCCGTTATCGCAGCACCTTCGACCTGCACCTGACCCAGAAGGGCACGTATCGCATCGCCAATGCCGGCGGCGGCCTGATGGGCAGCTACAAGGAAAATGGCGAGGAGAAGCGCCTGCCGCGCGGCACCACCGCGGCGACGCTGGCCAGCGCCCTGCCGGCCGGGGCGACCGACGTGAAATTGTCCGAAAGCTGGTCGCGCAACGAGATTTTCGTCACGTCCGGCGAGCCGAGCGAGATCAAGGCCAGCGGCAAGGGGCTTGAACTGGTTCCCATCACCCACCCGAACGACCTGGTGGCGGGCGAGGAAGCGCGCTTCCGCTTCGTCATCGACGGCAAGCCGGCGGCCGGGCTGGACGTGACGGTGGTGCCGGGCGGCATCCGCTATCGCGACCAGCTGAACCAGATGGACCTGAAGACGGACGCGGAAGGCGTGGTGACCATGACGTTGCCGGAGCCGGGCCATTACTGGCTGAACGTGGTGGCGAGCGACAAGGCGACCAGCGATCCCCGCGCCACGGAGCGGCGGTTGAACTATGTCACCACGCTCGAGGTCCTGCCGCTTTAAGGCGCGACGCCGTGCGCATCGCCGTCCCGCTGCAGCTGTCGTCCCAGCCGTTCATGGTGCGGGACGCGGCGGCGACGGTGACGGCGCTGGACGGGGAGACGATGGGGACCAGCTGGTCGGTGCGCGTGGTCGGCGCCACCGATGGGCTGGCCGCCGCCATCCGGCAGCGGCTCGACCTGCTGGTCGCCCAGATGAGCCATTGGGAGCCGACCTCCCAGCTTTGCCGCTATAATCGCGCCGCCGCCGGCAGCTGGCACGGGGTGGGCGCTGAATTCTTCACCGTATTGCAGTCCGCGCTGGCGGTGGCCGAGCAGAGCCGCGGCGCGTTCGATCCGACGGCGGGGGCGCTGGTCGACCGCTGGGGCTTCGGCGCGTCCGGCCCCGCCACCGCCTTTCCCGACGAGGCCGAGATTGCCGCGCTCCGCGCCGCCAATGCGGGCGCTGACCGGGTGATGCTCGATCCCCATGCCTTGCGGGTGCTTCAGCCCGGCGGGGTGATGCTGGACCTTTCCGCCATCGCCAAGGGCTATGCGGTCGACGATATCGCGGATCTGCTGCGCCAGCGCGGCCATGGCGATTTCCTGGTCGAGATCGGCGGGGAGCTGCGGGGCGAGGGCATCAAGCCGGACGGCCAGCCCTGGTGGGTGGACCTGGAGGCGCCGCCGGGCGCGACGCTGGAGGGGCTTCGCGTGGCACTCCACGGCCTGTCGGTCGCGACGTCCGGCGATTATCGCCGCTTCGCCGACCATGGCGGCCGCCGCCTGCCGCACAGCATCGATCCGCGCACCGGGCGGCCCATCGACAATGCGCTTGCCTCGGTCAGCGTGCTCCACCCCGATTGCATGATGGCGGATGCCTATGCCACCGCGCTGACCGTGCTGGGGCCGGAGGAGGGGCGGGCGCTGGCCGCCGATCTGGAACTTGCCGCGCTGTTCGTCGTGCGCACGGTCGGCGGCTTTGCCGAATGGCGTACCCCTGCGCTGGATGCGATGCTGTAGAAGGCGTTAACCATATCGTCACGGCCGCGCCCTAGGAAAGGGAGAAGTATTTCAGCGGAGCCGCGTTTCATGGACGTCCAGTCTCAAACTCCCGGTGGCCCGGCGGTCCTGATCGTCGATGACAGCCGCACCAACCTGCAGGTGATGGGCAAGCGCCTGACCCGCATGGGCTATTGCGTCAGCCTGGCCGATAACGGGATAGAGGCGCTGGACCTTGTGCAGGCGCGGCGGTTCGACCTGGCGTTGATCGACATGGTGATGCCCGGCCTGTCCGGCATCGCGGTGCTGCGGGAACTGCGCGCCAACGTCGCGACGGCCAATCTGCCGGTGCTGATGATCACCGCGCGCAGCGATGATGCTGCGGCGATAGAGGCGCTGTCGGCGGGTGCTGACGACCATATCGTCAAGCCTTTCGCGTTCGAGGTGATGGGCGCGCGGATCGAGCGGCTGCTGGAGCGCGCCCGCGCGTTCGACAAGCTGCGCCGCGCCAATGAGGTGCTGGACGCGCGCATCGTCCACCGCGCCATCGAACTGGGCGAATTGCGGTACGAGCTGGACGACAGCCGGGCCGACCGCCACCGGCTGGCCGCGTCCGTCCAGTCGCTGGAGGCGGAGGTCCAGCGGCTCAGCGCCGGAACCAGTGCGCTTTCATGAAATAGCCCGTGATCGCAAAGGCGATCGCCACGCACACCCCCACCACGCCCCAAAAGGCCCAGGGCGCCTTGGCATAGGGAATGCCTTCCACATTCATGCCCAGCAGGCCGGTTAGAAAGGTCAGCGGCAGGAAGACCAGCGCCACGACCGAGATCAGCAGCGCGCGCGTTTCGATCACCTCGGCGCGCAGGTCGGTCAGCTGCTCATGCATCAGCGCCGCCCGCTCGCGGACGCTTTCCAGCTCCTCGCCCATCCGCGCGAACCGGTCCGCCGCCTCGGCCAGGTGGTTGCGGTCCCGCTCGTCCAGCCAGTCGCAGTCGAGATGGCTGAGCTTTTCCAGCGCCTGCCGCTGGGGCACGACGAAACGGCGGTAATCGATCGCCTTGGCCCGCCCGCGCGCGATCATCCGGCGCAGCACGAACACCTTGTCGGCGTCCAGCCGCAGCTCGCAATCGTCGAGCAGGTCGCCCAGATCGGCGACATCGGGGTCGAGCTGCTCGGTGATCGCCATGGCGAGCGCGGTGACCAGATCGCCCGGATCCAGCACCTTGCCCGCCTTCATCGCGGCGACCACCGGGGGCAGGGCCAGCAGGTCGTGCCGGATGACGGAGATCACCCGGCCGCGCTCAGTCCATAGCCGGATGGAGGCGAGCGCGTCGCTCAACGTTTCCGGCTGGGCGGCGAGGCCGCGCATGTTGATGAGCGCGCCCGTATCGATCGGCTCGCAGCGCGGCCGCGTCTCGGTGGCGGTCAGCGCGTTGACGACCAGATCGTTGAGGCCCGCCTTGTCGGCCAGCCACGACGCGGTGGCCGGATCATTGGCGTCGAGATGGATCCACACCAGCGCCGCGCTGCCGTTCGTGTGCGCGGCGTCGTCAATGGGCGCGGTGCGGACGCCGCCGCTGTCCAGGATGAGGGCGAAGGGGGTCATCGCGGCTCCATGCTGATATCGACCGACAGGCCGGGCGGAAGCTGCGCCGGCGCGGCGGCGCAGGGGGTGCGGACCGCATCGGCGCGGGCGCGGTCCAGTATGGCGGCCGGCACGTCGGGCCGGTGGAACAGATGGTCCGCCGCGCCCAGCAGCCGCGCCTGCCGCAGGGTCAGCGCGTCGGGGTCGGCGGAGCGGAGGATGATCGGCTCCAGCGCCGGACGGGCCGGATCGCCCCCGTCCATCCAGCGGTCGAGCGCGTCGTCTCCGCCGTCCGGCCCCAGCGGGTCGAGCGGACCACCGGCCTCCAGCGCAGCGTCGATGGCGCGGCGGCGATCCCCGGCATCGGGCCAGCGGGCGCGCAGCCGCGCGCGGGCGGCGTGGAGACGCGCGGCCAGCCCGCCCAGACCGGCGGGCAGCAGCACCTCAAACCTTTGGCGCAGCGCCTTGGCGAGCCCCGCCGATGCGCCGCCCGTGCCGATGGCGATCAGCACCGGGTCCCGGTCCACGATGGCGGGCAGGGTGAAATCGCAGGCCGCCGGCCGGTCCACCGCGTTGACCAATATGCCCCGGGCCTTCAGCCGGGCGATGACGGCCTGCGCCTCCGCTTCATCCGCGATGGCGACGATGGCGATGGCGGCATCCTGTTCCGGGCCGACGACCCGCGCGCCGGCACGTTCCAGCAGGCGGCGCTTGGCCGCCGCCGCCGGCCCGTCTCCGGCCAGGATGACCGGGCGGCCGCTCAGGCGCAGGAAGATGGGCAGGCTGTGCACGGCGGCCCTTGTCGCGCGGCACGGCGGACTTGCCAAGCCACGCCGTGCGCCGGGCTGCACGTAGCCGCTTCAGCCCAGCCAGTCGGGCAGCTTGTCGCGGGCGATTAGCGCCTCGATGGGTTCGCGCGCGCGCACCACGGCCCATTTGTCGCCGGAAACCAGCACCTCGGCGGTGAGCGCGCGGCTGTTATAGGTGCTCGCCATGGTCGCGCCATAGGCGCCCGCGGTCATGAAGGCGACGCGGTCCCCGGCCGCCACGCTGTCCATGTCGCGGGCGGTGGCGAAGGTATCCCCGCTTTCGCAGACCGGGCCGACGACATTCACCACCACGCGCCTGCCGGTCGGCCTGATCGACCGGATGTCGTGCCACGCTTCATACAGGCTGGGGCGCAGCAGATCGTTCATCGCCGCGTCGACGATGACGAAGGGGTGCGCCTCGCCCTGCTTGACCCGGATGACGCTGGACAGCAGCACGCCCGCATTGCCCACGATCACCCGGCCCGGCTCGAAGATCAGCCGGACGTTCCAGCCCGCCGTCACCCGCTTCACCATCGCGCCATAATCGGCCGGGCTGGGCGGCACGGGCAGCGCCGGATCGTAGGGCACGCCAAGCCCGCCACCCAGATCGGCGACGGTGATGGCATGGCCGGCGGCGCGCAGCGTCTCGATCAGCGCGCCGAGCCGGGCGAAGGCGGCTTCCAGCGGCGCCAGATCGGTAAGCTGGCTGCCGATATGGACGGCGACGCCCCGGATCTGCAGGCCGGGCAGCGCGGCGGCGCGGGCATAGGCGTCGACCGCGCCGGCATAGGGGATGCCGAACTTGTTGTTCGATTTGCCGGTCGAGATCTTGGCATGGGTGCCGGCATCGACATCCGGGTTGATGCGATAGGCCACCGCCACGGTGCGGCCCATGTCCGCCGCGACGCGGGAGAGCATCTCCGCCTCCGGCTCGGATTCCAGGTTGAACTGGCCGACGCCGATCTCGATCGCCAGCCGCATTTCCTCCGCCGTCTTGCCGACGCCGGAAAAGATGATCCGCTCCGGCGGGATGCCCGCCGCGCGGGCGCGCAGGATCTCGCCGCTGGACACCACGTCCGCGCCCAGCCCGGCCCGCGCCAGCGTGGCGAGCACCGCGCCATTGGGGTTGGCCTTCACCGCGAAGGCGATCAGCGGATCGTCCAGCCCGGCCAGCGCGTCGCGGAACACCTGGACATGCCGTTCCAGTGTGGCGGTGGAATAGACATAGGCGGGCGTGCCGACGGCGTCGGCGATAGCGGACAGGGCGATGCCTTCGACGTGCATCTCGCCGTTGCGGATTTGGAAATGGTCCATGGGATCAGCCTGGTGGAGGCAGGTCGAAATGATCGTCCTGGCGTTCTTCGGATCGGCGCAGCAATTCGTCATTGCGCTCTGGGCGGGATTGGGTGGTCGGCGTCATCAGCTGGTCCGGCGTCGGCGCGGTCGCGGCGGCGGCCGGTTTGGGCGGCGGCGCGTCGCCGGCCTTGGGCGCCAGCGCGGTGCGCCCGCCGCAGCCCGCCAGCGCCAGCGCCAGCGCGATGATCCCGATCCGCGTCATGCGTCAGTCTCCGTGCCGATCGTCGCCTTCGCCTCGGCGATGCGCTGGCGTACCTGATCCGGCGCGGTGCCGCCATGGCTCTTGCGGCTGGCGACGGAGCTGTCGACGCTCAGCGCGGCATAGACGCGCTGGTCGATGCGCCCGTCGATGGCCCGGAGCTGGTCGAGCGTCAGCGCGTCCAGCGCCTTGCCCTCCGCCTCCGCCAGCTTGACCACCGCGCCGGTGACGTGATGCGCCTCGCGAAAGGGCAGGCCCGCCTCGCGCACCAGCCAGTCGGCCAGGTCGGTGGCGGTGGAAAAGCCGGCCTCCGCCGCGGCGCGCATCCTGTCCGTGCGGAAGGTGACGCTTTCCACCATGCCGGTCATCGCCGCGATGGAGAGGGCCAGCAGGTCGTGCGCGTCGAACACCGGCGGCTTGTCGTCCTGCATGTCCTTGGAATAAGCGAGCGGCAGCCCCTTCATCGTCATCATCAGCGCGCTGAGGCAGCCGGAGATCCGCCCGGCATGGCCGCGGACCAGCTCCGCCGCATCGGGATTGCGCTTTTGCGGCATGATCGACGATCCGGTCGACCAGGCGTCGGACAGCGCGACGAAGCCGAAGGGCTGGGACGCCCACAGCACGAATTCTTCCGCCAGCCGCGACAGGTGCAGCGAACAGGCGGCGGCGGCGAACAGATATTCCAGCGCGAAATCGCGGTCGGACACCGCGTCCAGCGAATTGTCTGTCGGCCGGTCGAAACCCAGCGCCTCCGCCGTCGCCTCCCGGTCGATGGGAAAGCCGGTGCCGGCCAGCGCCGCCGATCCGAGCGGGCATTCGTTCATCCGCGCGCGGGCATCCTCAAAGCGGCCGCGATCGCGGTGGATCATCTCGAAATAGGCCATCAGATGGTGGCCCAGCGTCACCGGCTGCGCGGCCTGGAGGTGAGTGAAGCCGGGCATGACGCTGGCGGCATGTTCCTCCGCCCGCGCCAGCAGTGCGCGCTGCAGCCCGGCCAGCCCCTCGTCCGTCGCGTCGATGGCGTCGCGCACCCACAGCCGGAAATCCGTCGCCACCTGGTCGTTGCGTGAACGCGCGGTGTGCAGCCGGCCCGCCGTGGGGCCGATCAGTTCGGCCAGCCGCGCCTCGACATGCATGTGGATGTCTTCCAGCGCCATGTCCTCGGGCACGCCGCCCGCTTCATATTCGGCGGCGATCCTGTTCAGCCCGTCGGTGATCGCGGCGGCATCGGCTTGCGAAACAATGGCTTGATCGGCCAGCATGGCGACATGCGCGCGCGATCCGGCGATGTCCTGCCGCCACAAACGCTTGTCGAACGGGATGGACGCATTTATCGCACGCATGACGGCGGCAGGCCCTTCGGCGAACCGCCCGCCCCACATGCTATTGGAGCCATCCTTGCGCCCACTCATCGCGCTTCTTCCCATCCTTGCCCTGATCGCCGGCTGCGATAGGCAAAGCGGCGATGCGCCGCAACCCGCGCCGAGCCAATCCGCCGCCGCGGCGGAGGGGGAAACCGCCGGCACGCTGGATATTTCCAAGCGCGGCACGGAGATGCCGGCCGACAAATTCCTGACGCCCGATGGAAAACCGACGACGCTGGCCGATTTCAAGGGCAAGCCGGTGCTGGTCAACCTGTGGGCCACCTGGTGCGGCCCGTGCGTCGCCGAAATGCCGACTCTGGACGATCTCGCCGCGCGGACCGCCGGCAAGCTGCAGGTGCTGGTGGTCAGCCAGGACATGGCGAAGGTGGATGTCATGCCCTTCTTCACCAAGGGCGGCTTCAAGGCGCTGAAGCCCTATCGCGATCCCGAGGCGGGGCTGGGCTTCGCCTTCAACAGCGGCATGTTGCCTACCACCGTGCTCTACGATGCAGGGGGCAAGGAAATGTGGCGCGTGGTCGGCGCGATGGACTGGGACGGCCCGCGCGCCAACACGCTGCTGGCGGACGTCACGGGCTGAGGCCGGATAGCGATATCCGTTCTGCCGGGCCGCAAATGGCGGCCGTCCGCGCCCCGGTGCTCATATGCCGTCGGCACGCTCGGCTCCGGGTCGCGAAAGACCGCAATTTTCGCTGCGCCATGATAGAATGGCCGCCCGCCTGGCGGGGCCGGTTTGCGTTGCTCAGTCCCGCAGCAGCTCGTTGATCGCGGTCTTGGCGCGGGTCTGCGCGTCGACCCTCTTGACGATCACCGCGCAGTAGAGCGACGGGCCGGGCGTGCCGTCCGGCAGCGGCTTGCCGGGCATCGAGCCGGAGACGACCACGGAGTAAGGCGGCACGCGGCCGGTGAACACCTCGCCCGTGGAGCGGTCGACGATCCTGGTGGACGCGCCCAGATAGACGCCCATCGACAACACCGCCCCTTCGCCGACGATCACGCCCTCCGCCACCTCGGCGCGCGCGCCGATGAAGGCATTGTCCTCGATCACCACCGGATTGGCCTGCAGCGGCTCAAGCACGCCGCCGATGCCCGCCCCGCCGGACAGGTGGACGTTGCGGCCGATCTGCGCGCAGCTGCCAACCGTTGCCCAGGCGTCGATCATCGCGCCTTCCGCCACATAGGCGCCGATATTGACGAAGCTGGGCATCAGCACCGCCCCCCTGGCGACGAACGCGCCCTTGCGGACGATGCTGCCCGGCACCGCGCGGAAACCGGCGGCGCGGAAATCCGCCGCGCTCCATCCGCTGAACTTGGACGGCACCTTGTCCCACCAGGGCGCGCCGCCGGGGCCGCCGGCAATGGTCTCCATGTCGTTGAGGCGGAAGGACAGCAGCACCGCCTTCTTCAGCCACTGGTTGACCTGCCAGCCGTCCGCCGCCGGCTCGGCCACGCGCGCGGCCCCGCTGTCGAGCAGGGCCAGCGCCTGATCCACGGCATCGCGCACGGCGCCCGTGGTGGCCGCTGAAATCCCTTCGCGATCTTCCCATGCCGCTTCGATCGTCTTGCGCAACCCGTCGCTCACGCCGGTCTCCCTCTGTTCATTGGTCATGTGTCAGCTGATCCAGCCATTCGCCGACATCGGCAATCTCATAGTCGATGAAATCGGCCGCCTGCGCGCCATGGTCGCCATGTTCCGACCCGTTATTGACCCACACCGTCGTCATGCCGATCGCCTTGGCGGGTTCCAGGTTGCGGACCATGTCGTCGACGAAAAGCGACTGGCCGGGGTCGACCGCAAAGGCCGCGCACATCGATGCATAGGATTGCGGATGCGGCTTGGGCGTATAGGCGCAGGCGTGGATATCGTGGATCGCCTCGAAGCTTTCGCTGAGGCCAAGCCGGGCGAGCACGCGCCGGGCATAGGGCGCGTCGCCGTTGGTGAAGATCAGCTTGCGGCCGGGCAGCCGCGCCACCGCGGAGACGAGCCGCCGGTCCTCCGCCAGCACGTCCATTTCGATATCGTGGACAAAGGCCAGGAATTCGTGCGGGTCGACGCCATGTTCCGCCATCAGCCCGGCCAGGGTGGTGCCGTGGCGGACGAAATGGTCCTTGTGGATCCGCCGCGCCTCGACCGCGTCGACGCCCAGCAGCTGCTGGACGAACGCGCTCATCCGCACGTCGATCAGGCCGAACAGGTCCGTCGACGCCGGATACAGCGTGTTGTCGAGGTCGAAAATCCAGTTGCGGACGTGGGAAAGCGGGCCGGCCATGATGGCCCGGGCCTATAGCTGCGCGCGGTGCGGGCGGCAAATGCGTTTCCATGTTAAACAAGGTGCAAGGCGGGGCGGCTATTGAAGGTGCGACTCTGCAACGGGACGATGAATATGGGACGGACGGGATCGCTGCGCTGGCTGTTGGCGGCGACGGCGCTGGGCAGTGCGCTGGCGCTTGGCGGTTGCGGCGGCGGCGGCGGTGCGGTCCAGTCCACCCCAACGCCCCAGCCCGCGCCGGCCCCGACACCCGCCCCCAGCCCCGCGCCGACGCCCGCGCCCACATCCTTCCAGACAGCCGAATATAACCGCTCGACCGGGGTGGTGCTGGCTAATGTGCTGCCCGCCTATCAGGCCGGGGCGACGGGGCAGGGCATCGTCGCCGGCGTCATCGACAGTGGCGTCGACGTGAACAGCGCGGAATTCGCCGGCCGGATCAGCTCCGCCTCGGCCGATCTGGACGGCAATCGCGGCCTTGCCGACCCGGACGGCCACGGCACCGCCGTCTCCTCCGTGCTGCTGGGTGCGAAGAACGACAGCGGCACCCATGGCGTGGCCTTCGGCGCGACGCTGCTCGTGCTGCGGACGGACGAGCCGGGAAGCTGCGCGACCGCCAATCCGGATGACGAGGATTCCGGCTGCCAGCATAGCGACGCCGCCATCGCCCGCGCCGTCGATCTCGCGGTGTCGCAGAATGCGCGGGTCATCAACATCTCGCTCGGCGGATCGCCGCCGGCCCAGGTGCTGCGCCAAGCCGTGGCGCGGGCGACCAGCGCGGGCGTCGTCATCGTCATATCGGCGGGCAATGACAGCGAGGCCAATCCCGATCCTTTCGCGCGCATCGCCAACGACGCCGCCATCGCGCGCGGCCAGGTGATCATCGCCGGATCGGTGGACGGCAACCAGGCCCTGTCCTCGTTCAGCAACCGCGCCGGCGCGGACGCCGCCTTCTTCCTGACCGCGCTGGGCAGCGACGTGCGGGCGCCGGGCAATGACGGCCGCTCCTATCTGTGGAGCGGCACCTCCTTTGCCGCGCCGCATATCGCGGGCGCGGTGGCGCTGCTGGCGGAGGCGTTTCCCAACCTCACCGGCGCGCAGATCGTCGAGCTGCTCTACAGCACGGCGACGGATCTTGGCGCGACCGGGGTGGACAGCGTCTATGGCCGGGGCATGCTGAACATCGGCCGGGCATTTCAGCCGCAGGGCCAGACCTCGCTCGCCGGATCGCGGATCGCGGTGGCGCTGACCGGGGCCAATGCCTCGCTGTCCGCGCCGATGGGGGATGCCGGCCAGCAGGGGCTGGGCGCGGTCATCCTCGACGGGTTCGACCGCGCCTATGCGGTGGACCTGGCGGCGTCGATCCGGGCGGCGCGTCCGTCCTTCACGCTGGCCGCTTCATTGCAGGGCAACCAGCGCAGCCTTGCGGCGGCCGGGGGCGATGCGACCATCGCCTTGTCGATCGCGCAGAACGGATCGGTGGTGACGCTCGACCCGCTGACGCTGAGCGGGCAGGACGCGATGCGCGCCCGCGCCACCGCGGCGATGGTTTCCGGCCGCATCGATGCGCGCACCGGCATTGCGCTGGGCATCTCGCAAAGTTCTGCGGCGCTGA
The DNA here is from genome assembly GCF_001724715.1 of Sphingomonas sp. SCN 67-18. Lineage (GTDB taxonomy): Bacteria > Pseudomonadota > Alphaproteobacteria > Sphingomonadales > Sphingomonadaceae > SCN-67-18. The sequence goes on along the minus strand of NZ_MEFG01000015.1, from coordinate 132,825 downwards.
CCTCCAGCCTGCGCGGCGGTGGGGGGGCGGCCTTCCTCATCGCCCGCGATCCCACCGAGGCGGCGGGGTTCGACAAGCGCAGCGACAGTGCCTTCGCGATCCGGCGGCAGGCCGGGCGCACCGCTTTGTGGGCGGCGGTCGAACAGGGCGATGCGCTGCTCTATGAACGGCCCGGCGATTCCGGGCGGGGACGCTATCAGCGCCACGGCTATGCCTCAGCCGCATTCGGCGTGGATCGCCGTTTCGGCCCGCTGCTGCTGGGCGCCAGCGCGACCAATCTGGTCGAGAAGGAAACCGTGCTTGGCGCCAGTTTCGGCCCGGCATTCGGCGGTGGGCGTGGCAATAGCTGGTTCGTCGATCTGCAGGCCGGATGGGCGCTCGGCGGCGGCTGGACGCTGGACGCATCGATACGCCAGGGCTGGACGCGGGTCGGCGCCGGTGGCGTGGTCGAGGGCGCGGCGCTGTTGCGCAGCAACGCCTTTGCGCTCGACCTGTCCGCCACGGCCCTGCTCGACCCGACCGACCGTTTCGGCTTCCGCCTTTCCCAGCCGCTGCGGGTCAGCGCCGGCGGTTTCGACGTCGCGCTGCCCACCGGCTATGATTATGACAGCGGCGTCACCGCCATCACCGTGCAGCGGCTGAACCTCGCGCCGGACGGGCGGGAGGTCGATGCGGAAGCCAGCTATGCGCGCGATGCGCTGGGCGGGCGGATCAACGCCAACCTGTTTTACCGGCGCGATCCGGGCAATTACGCCGCCATGCCGGACGATCTGGGCGCGGCGGTGCGCTTCACCGCGTCTTTCTAGACGATGAAGCTCTCGCCGCAGCCGCAGCTGCCCTTGGCGTTGGGGTTCTGGAAGACGAAGCCGGCGGTGAAATCATCCTCCACCCAGTCCATCACCGATCCGATCAGGTAGAGCACGGACGCGGAATCGACGAAGAACAGGCCGCCCGGCGTCTCGATCCGCTCGTCGAACTTCGCGGCCTCGGTGACATAGTCGACCGAATAGGCAAGGCCGGAGCAGCCGCGCCGGGGCGTGGACAGCTTGACGCCGATCGCGCCTTCCGGGGCCTTGCCCATCAGCTCGGCGATCCGCGCCTCGGCGGCGGGGGTCAGCGTCAGGGCGGCGGGGCGTGCCCGCAAGGTGGTGGTGCTCATCACAACATCCCCAGTTCCAGCCGCGCCTCGTCCGACATCTTCATGGGGTCCCACGGCGGATCCCAGACCAGATTGACCTCGGCATTGCCGATGCCGGGCACGGATCCGACGCGCAGCTCCACCTCGCCCGGCATGGATTCGGCCACGGGGCAGTGCGGCGTCGTCAGCGTCATGGTGACGACGGCGTGGCCGCCTTCGGAAATCTCGAGCCCGTAGATCAGGCCAAGATCATAGATATTCACCGGAATCTCGGGATCGTAGATTTCCTTCAGCGCGGCGATGACGGCTTCGTAAAGGTCGCCGCCCGGCTCGCCCGCGCCGGTTTCCGCGGGCTTCTGCTTCAGGAAACCATCCAGATAGTCGCGCTTGCGCTCGAACGTCTCGCGCGCCGGCTCCGCATCCTCCACGCGTGCGCGCGGCGGGGGCGGCACCGCGTCCACTTCCTCGACCATGATCTTGCGTTCTTCGTTCATGCGAAAATTCTCGTCACTCGTTCAATGCCGCGCACCAGCGCGTCGATGTCCGCCGCGTTGTTGTAAATGCCGAAACTGGCCCGCGCCGTCGCCGCCACGCCCAGATGCGCCATCAGCGGCTGGGCGCAATGATGGCCGGCGCGGATCGCCACCGATTCCTCGTCCAATATGGTGCCGATGTCGTGCGGGTGAACCCCGTCTATCGCAAAGCTGACGATGCCGGCGGAATCGGGCGGGCCGAACAGGCGGACGCTGTTGATAGCCGAAAGCCGATCGCGCGCCATGGCGACCAGCGCGGCCTCATGGGCGTGGATGGCGTCCAGCCCCACCCCGGCGACATAATCTATCGCGGCGTGCAGCCCCAGCGCGCCCACGATGTGCGGCGTCCCCGCCTCGAACCGGGCAGGGGGCGGGGCGTAGGTGGTGCGCTCGAACGTCACCTGGTCGATCATCGCGCCGCCGCCGTGCCAGGGCGGCATCATGTCGAGGATGTCGGCCCGCGCCCACAACACGCCAAGGCCGGTGGGGCCGTAGATCTTGTGCGCGGAAAAGACGTAGAAATCGCAATCCAGCGCGGCCACGTCCACCGCCATGCGCGGCACCGCCTGGCAGCCGTCGACCAGCAGCAGCGCGCCCGCCGCATGGGCCAGGTCCGCCGCGCGGCGCACGTCCAGCACCGATCCCAGCACGTTGGAGACATGGGCGAGCGCGACCAGCTTGTGCGCCGGGGTCAGCATCGCCTCCACCGCGTCGAGATCGATCCGTCCTTCCGCGTCCAGCGGCGCGACGTCGATCGCCACGCCGGTGCGGTCGCGCAGCAGCTGCCACGGCACGATGTTGCTGTGATGCTCCAGCGTCGACAGCAGGATGCGGTCGCCCGCCTTCAGCGCCTGGCCCCAGCAATGGGCGACCAGGTTGATTCCCTCCGTCGCGCCGCGCACGAAGACGATCTCGTCGGGCGAGCCGGCGCCGATGAACGCGGCGGTGCGGCGGCGGGCGGCCTCATAGGCGATCGTCATGTCCGCCGAGCGGGCATAGACGCCGCGATGGACCGTCGCATAGTCGCGGTCATAGGCGCGGGTGACGGCGTCGATCACCGGCCGCGGCTTCTGCGCCGTGGCGGCGGTGTCCAGATAGGACCAGCCGGCCGGGATGGCGGGAAAATCGGCAGCCACGTCAAGCAGGCGGGCGGGGGTGGCGAGCAGGGTCATGGTCTGGCCTCCAGCCAGCGATCGGCATCGGACATAAAGGCTGCGCGCACCGCTTCATCGCCGATCCGCTCCAGCGCGTCGGCCACGAAGGCGCGGGTCAGCAGCGCCTGCGCCTGGGCAGGGGGCAGGCCGCGGCTGGCAAGGTAGAAAAGCGCCGCCGCGTCCAGTTCGCCCACCGTCGCGCCATGGGCGCATTTGACGTCGTCCGCGAAGATTTCCAGCTCGGGCTTCAAATTCACCGTCGCGCCGCGCTTCAGCAGCAGGCCGCGCAGGCTCTGTTCGGCGTCGGTCTTTTGCGCGCCTCGCGCAACCTCCACCCGCGCGGCGAGGCTGGTCGTCGCGCTGTCTGCGGATACCGCCCGCCATGTCTGCGCGCTCTGGCCGTTTTCGGCGGCATGGCGCAGCACCACCGCCGCTTCGTGCCGCTGATCCTGCCGGGCGAGCAGCGCGCCGCCCATTTCCGCGAACGCGCCCTGGCCGGCCAGCGTCAATGCGCCGTCGATGCGGCTGCCAGCGCCGCCCACGCCGAGGAAGATCGACACCAGGCTGCCGCCATCGCCGATCTCGGCCTGATCGCGCAGCGACTGGAAACCGCTGTCCTGCATCAGCCGGACGGAACGCATCAGCCGCGCGCCCTTGCCCAGCGTCATCGCGGTCAGCCGGTTGGCCCAGCCGTCGCCCACGAAGGTTTCGACGATGCCGGCCTGGGCGCCATCCGCCAGCGCGATCCGCCCGGCGAGGTGGCTCGCCCCGCCGGTCGCGACATGGACGATCTCCACCGGCCCGGCGATCGCGTGGTCCGCACTCAACATCAGCGTCCAGCCGTCGCCTTCCGCCAGCCGGGCCAGCGGATGGCCGTCCGCGCGCGCCGCGACCGGGCCGAATTGCAGGCCGCCGGGCGCGCTCGCCGCGGCGTCCAGCTTCCCGTCGACGAACAGCAGCCGGGGGCCGCCCGCGTTCAGCCAGAGCGCGGAAACATCCGGCCGGCCGCCGCGCGGCGCGGCGTCCGCCAGCGCGGGCAGGCCCGACAGGTCGGACCAGCGCCATGCCTCCTCGCGGGTGGACGGAAGGGCGAGCAGGGTCACGCCGCCAACGCTCCATAGCCTTCGCGTTCCAGCTCGAGCGCCAGTTCCGGCCCGCCGGAACGCACGATCCGCCCGTCCGCCAGCACATGCACGAAATCGGGCCGCACATAATCCAGCAGCCGCTGATAATGGGTGATGAGCAGCACCGCCTTGTCGGGCTTGCGCATGATGCGGTTGATGCCGTCGCCGACCACGCGGAGCGCATCGATGTCCAGCCCGCTGTCGGTTTCGTCGAGGATCGCCAGCTTCGGGTCGATGATGCCCATCTGCACCATCTCGTTGCGCTTCTTCTCGCCGCCCGAAAAGCCGACATTCACCGGGCGCTTCAGCATGTCCATGTCCATGCCCATCGCGTCCGCCTGCGCCCGTGCGATCTTCAGGAAGTCGCCGCCGGAAAGCGGGGCCTCGCCGCGCACCTTGCGCTGGGCGTTGAGCGCCTCGCGCAGGAACTGGACGTTGGAGACGCCGGGAATCTCCACCGGATATTGGAAACCCAGGAACAGCCCCGCCGCGGCGCGCTCATGCGGGGCGAGGGCGATCAGATCCTGCCCGTCGAAGGTCGCGCCGCCGCCCGTCACCTCATAGCCGGGGCGTCCGCCCAGCACATAGGACAGGGTCGATTTGCCCGCGCCGTTCGGCCCCATGATGGCGTGGATCTCGCCCGGCTTCAGCGACAGCGTCAGCCCTTTCAGGATCGGCTTGTCGGCAACGGTGGCATGGAGGTTATCGATGTTGAGCATGTAATGAGGTCCGATTGATCCAGATTGGGAGGCGTGATGGGGTCACCCCACGCTCCCCTCGAGCGAAATTCCCAGCAGTTTCTGCGCCTCCACCGCGAATTCCATCGGCAGTTGCTGCAACACTTCCTTGGCGAAGCCGTTGACGATCAGCGCGACGGCCTGTTCCTGGTCCAGCCCGCGCTGCATGGCGTAGAATAGCTGGTCGTCGCTGATCTTGCTGGTCGTCGCCTCATGCTCGATCTGCGCGGTGGGGTTCCGCGCCTCGATATAGGGCACGGTGTGCGCGCCGCATTTGTCGCCGAGCAGCAGGCTGTCGCACTGGGTGAAGTTGCGGACATTCTCCGCCGTCGGGCCGACGCGGACGAGGCCGCGATAGGTGTTGTTCGACCGGCCGGCGCTGATCCCCTTCGACACGATGGTCGAGCGGCTGTTGCGCCCCAGATGGATCATCTTGGTGCCGGTGTCCGCCTGCTGGAAATTGTTGGTGACGGCGACGGAATAGAATTCGCCGACGCTGTTTTCCCCGGCCAGCACGCAGGACGGATATTTCCAGGTGACGGCGCTGCCGGTTTCCACCTGCGTCCAGCTCACCTTGCTGTTCCGCCCCTGGCACAGCGCGCGCTTGGTGACGAAATTATAGATGCCGCCACGCCCGTTCTCGTCGCCCGGATACCAGTTCTGGACGGTGGAATATTTGATCTCCGCATCGTCCAGCGCGACCAGCTCCACCACCGCGGCGTGAAGCTGGTTCTCGTCGCGCATCGGCGCGGTGCAGCCCTCCAGATAGCTGACATAGCTGCCCGCATCGGCGACGATCAGCGTGCGCTCGAACTGCCCGGTATTTTCCGCGTTGATGCGGAAATAGGTGGAAAGCTCCATCGGGCAGCGCACGCCCTTGGGCACATAGACGAACGTGCCGTCGGAAAAGACGGCGCTGTTCAGCGTCGCGAAGAAATTGTCGTGCTGCGGCACCACCTTGCCCAGCCACGCCTTCACCAGATCGGGAAATTCGCGGATCGCCTCGCTGATCGAACGGAAGATGACGCCCGCGGCCTCCAGTTCCTTCCTGAAGGTGGTGGCGACGGACACGCTATCGAACACCGCATCCACGGCCACCTTGCGTGCGCCCTCCACGCCCGCGAGCACTTTCTGTTCCTCGATCGGGATGCCCAGCTTTTCATAGACGCGCAGGATTTCGGGATCGACCTCGTCCAGCGATCCCGGCTTCGCCTTCACCTTGGGCGCGGCGTAATAATAGGCGTCCTGATAGTCGATCGGCGCGATGTCCAGCTTCGCCCAGTCCGGCGCCGCCATGGTCAGCCAGCGGCGATAGGCTTTCAGCCGCCAGTCGAGCATCCATTCCGGCTCCTCCTTCTTGGCGGAGATGAAGCGGATGGTGTCCTCGCTCAGCCCCTTGGGCGCGAAGTCCTGCTCGATGTCGGAATTGAAGCCCCATTCATAGGTCGACGCCTTCGCGGCGGCGGCCAGGGCTTCCTCGTTGCGCACGCTCATGCCCGCACCCCCGCCAGATTTTCCAGCGTGACGCCGGACAGCGCCCCCCGCACCGCGCCGTTCACGGCGTTCCAGCGCGGCTTCATCTGGCAGCCGTCCTCCAGCGTGCATTCATGATTGCCGGCCTCCAGGCAGGCGGTGAGCGTGATCGGCCCCTCGACCGCCTCGATGATGTCGGCCAGGCTGATCTCGGCCGGCGACCGCGTCAGCGCAAAGCCGCCGCCGGTGCCGCGCGCGGAGCTGAACAGGCCCGCCGCCGCCAGCCGGCCCATCAGCTTTTGCGTGGTGGGCAGGGGAATGCCGGTCTCCTCGGCCAGCACCGTCGCTGAAAGGCGCGCGGCGCCCGCATGGCGCGCGGCGGCCGACATGATGACAACGGCGTAATCGGCCAGGCTGGAAAGCCGCATGGCGGGCGGACCTCTAAATAGGATCGAATCAGTCTGATTGGCAGATGGGAGCGAAAAGCCTGCGCGTCAAGGCGCCTATGGCCGTTTAATCGGGGACAGGCCAGCCCGTGCCCGCGATCCGCAGCCGCTTTTCAGGTGTCGCTGACCAGCGGCCCCACCTGCCCGGCCAGGTCGCCCCGCTTCAGCGTCAGGCGGGCGAGCGTCGGCAGGTCTTCCGCGAAGCGCTTCGGGGTTATACCGGTGAACTGCTTGATTTCCCTGATGAAATGAGACTGGTCGTAAAAGCCCTGTTCCAGCAGCTTGTCGACGTCCGTCTCGCCCTTGGCCAGCGCCACGGCGGCGCGGAGCGCGCGATATTTGCGGGCCAGCAATTTGGGCGGCGCGCCGTAGAAACGCTTGCAATATCGCTCGACCTGCCGGCGCGACAGGCCGGTGGCCTTGACCAGATCGATCACTTCCGGGGACAGCGTGTCGGACAGCCAGGCATCGACGGTGCGGGTGAACCAGAAGGGCAGTTCGCGCGCGTTGCGGGCCAGATCGTCCGCCAGCCGGTTGCCGATCGCCACGCGCTGCTCCAGCGTTTCCGCCGCGCGGAACTGGTCCGCCACTTGATACAGCCCCTTGCCGAACAATTCGGTGGCGTCGAGCACGCGGTTGAGCATGGTCGACGCCTCGATGCCCAGCAGCGCGGCCCACCCCGCCGGCAGCAGCCCCGCGCCGAAGACATGAACCGGGCCTTCCACCCGAACATGTGTCATCCCGGTCGTCGGTCCCATGATCTGGATGTCCGGCGCCGCCTGAATATGCCCGTCAGCGAAACGATATTCGCCGGGGCCGGGGGATAGTTTGAAACGAAACTGAGCGAGATCAGCGCGTTCAAGGTCTTCAAACACCGGAACATCGGCACGAAATTCATAGAATACGGAAACGAAATCTTTCAGCGCGCAATCGGGCGCGGCATAATCAAGAGATATCGCTACCATTTCTTTCGCGCCCGATGGCTTTGTTTGGTTATGATTATAGCCGGGCCGCGCCCCAAAGAAAAGCGGCCCGACCGGAAAACCGATCGGGCCGAAAGTTAAAGAACCCCCAAAATCATTCAGGAGCCCTTCGGGTCGCGAGGTTCGTCTATTGCGAATTGTTCTGATTCGTATTGGATAGATTCGACATTTCTGAGGGATGAGTGAAAAATTGTTGCGCCATGGCGGGGGCTGGCATAGCCGGGGCCATGGCGATTTTCCCATTGATCCGGCCCTTTATCCACATGATCGACGCGGAGCGGGCGCACCGGCTGACCGTCGCCGCGCTCCGCCTGATGCCACCCATGCCCGCGCCGCCCGCCGATCCGGCGCTGGCGATTCGCGTGGCGGGCCTCGATCTGCCGAATCCCGTCGGTCTTGCCGCCGGTTTCGACAAGGATGCCGAGGTGGCGGACGCCATGCTGGGGTTAGGCTTCGGCTTCGTCGAGGTCGGCACGCTCACCCCGCAGCCGCAGGGCGGCAACCCGCAGCCGCGCCTGTTCCGGCTGGCGGAGGACCGCGCGGTCATCAACCGCATGGGGTTCAACAACCATGGCCAGCAGGCCGCGCTGCCGCGCCTCGCCCGGCCGCGCCGGGGCATTGTCGGCGTCAATATCGGCGCCAACAAGGATTCGCCTGATCGCATCGCCGATTATGCGCTGGGCGCGCGGGCCATGGCGGACGTGGCCGATTACCTCACCGTCAACATCAGCTCGCCCAACACGCCCGGCCTGCGCGCGCTGCAGGATCGCGGGGCGCTGGCCGCCCTGCTCGACGGCGTCAACGCGGCGAGGGGCGCGGGCGGGCCGCCCGTCTTCCTGAAAGTGGCGCCGGACCTGGAGCCGGCCGACATCGACGATATCTGCGCGGTCGCCGCCGAACGGCGGGTGGACGCGCTGATCGTCGCCAACACCACCATTTCGCGGCCGCCGCTCAAATCCGCCCTTGCAGGGGAGACCGGCGGACTATCCGGTGCTCCGCTGGCGCCCCTCTCGCTCCAGCGGCTGCGCGATTTCCGCGCGGCGGCCGGCCCTGCGCTGCCGCTCATCTCGGCGGGCGGCATTGCCGGCGCGGAGGATGCCTATGCCCGCATCCGCGCCGGCGCGTGCGCGGTGCAGCTCTATTCCGCGCTGGTGTTCGAAGGGCCGGGCCTGGCGCGGCGGATCGCCGCCGGGTTGAAGACCCTGCTGGCGCGCGACGGCTTTGCGACCGTGGCCGATGCCGTGGGGGCGGATGCGAGATAGCGCTTGCCGCAAGTCGCTGGGAAACTAGTGTCGATGCCATGAAGCGATTCCTCGTTGCGCTGTTTGCGCTCCTGCTCGTTCCCGCCTCCGCCATCGCAGCGGGCGGCGTCGTCTCCTCGGCCGATCCCCGCGCCACTGCCGCCGGGCAGGAGATATTGCGCGCGGGCGGCAGCGCCGCCGACGCGGCGATGGCGATGATGCTGGCGCTGACGGTGGTGGAGCCGCAATCCAGCGGCATCGGCGGCGGCGGGCTGTTCGTCCACCATGACGGCAAGACCGGGCTGATCGAGACGGTGGACGGCCGCGAGACCGCGCCGGCGGCGGCGACGCCCCGGCGCTTCCTGGACGCTGACGGCAAGCCGATGCCCTTCCTGCAGGCGGTGGGCGGCGGTCTTTCGGTCGGCGTGCCCGGCAATATCCGGCTGATGGAAAAAGTGCATGCCCGCTGGGGCAAGGTGGAATGGGCGCGGCTGTTCGATCCCGCGATCCGGCTGGCCGAGCAGGGCTTCGTGGTCAACAGGACGCTGGCCGGGCGGGTCAGCGGCATGGCCCGTTTCTGGGACGATTTCCCGGCCATCCGCGCGCTCTATTTCCGCGACGGCAGGCCGGTCGCCGAAGGGGAGACGCTCACCAATCCCGCCTTGGCGGCGATGCTGAAGCGGCTCGCGGCGCAGGGGCCGGATGCCTTCTACAGCGGCCAGACTGCCGATGCGATGGTTGCGGCGGTCAGCAATGCGCCGCGCAACGCCACCCCCTTCACCCTGGCCGATCTGGCCGGATATCAGGCGAAGGAGCGGGCGGCGGTGTGCGCGCCCTATCGCGGCTACCGGGTATGCGGCATGGGCCCGCCTTCGTCCGGCGCGACGACGATCCTCCAGATATTGGGGATGCTCGAACGCTTCGACATGAAGAAGATGGGCAAGGACGATCCGCATAGCTGGCACCTGATCGCCGAGGCGATGATGCTCGCTTATGCCGACCGCGAAAAATATCTGGGCGACCGCGATTTCGTGTCGGTGCCGGTGGCCGGGCTGATCGACCCGGCCTATCTCGCCGGCCGCTCGCGGCTCATTTCGCCGAGCCGCTCGCTCGCGCGCTACGAGGCGGGGTCACCGCCGGGCGCGCAGCCGCGCACCGCCGCCATTTCCGGCGAAGTGGCCGGCACCACCCATTTCGTCGCCAGCGACGGCGACGGCGATGTCGCGACGATGACATCGACGGTGGAGGGGCCGTTCGGCAGCCAGCTGGTCGCCGAGGGCATGGTGCTGAACAACGAGCTCACCGATTTCACCTTCGCACCGGAAAAGGACGGCGCGCCGGTCGCCAACCGGGTGGAGGCGGGCAAGCGGCCCTTGTCGTCCATGTCGCCCACCATCGTCTATGACGCCAGCGGGCGGGTGGTGCTGGCGCTCGGTTCGGCGGGCGGCAAGCGGATCATCATGCACGTCGCGAAAACGCTGATCGGCGTGATGGATTTCGGCCTGTCCGCGCAGGATGCCATTGCCTTGCCCAATATCTATTTCGGCGACGGCAAGGTGCTGGTGGAGCGGGATACCGCGCTGGCGGCGATGGCCCCGGCCATGTCGCGGCTGGGACGCGAGGTCGTGCCGTCCGACGTGACGTCCAAGGTCAACGCCATCGAATGGACGACAGCCGGCTGGCGCGGCGCTGCGGATCCGCGCAGCGAAGGGCTTGCGTTGGCGGAATAGGAATATGACGCGGCGCCAAAGCCGCGCGTGAGGAGAGACGATGCGCACATTCGAGCGGTTCCCGAACCTGGTGGACATGTTCTTCACGCGCGCCCGCGAAAAGGGGGATGCGCCGTTCCTGTGGCGCAAGCGCGAGGGGAGCTGGCAATCGACCAGCTGGGCGGAGGCGGCGAGGACCGTCGCGGCGCTGGCCCAGGCGCTTCGGCGGATCGGCCTGAACAAGGGCGACCGGGTGATGCTGGTGTCCGAGAACCGGCCCGAATGGTGCCTGGCGGATCTTGCCGTCATGGCCGCAGGCTGCGTCACCGTGCCCACCTACATCACCAATACGGAACGCGACCACCAGCATATCCTCGACAATTCCGGCGCCAGCGCGGTCATCGTCTCCACCGACAAGCTGGCCCGCACGCTGATGCCGGCGGTGCTGCGCTCGAACAGCGCCCGGCTGCTGATCAGCATCGAGCCGATGCGGATCGCCCAGGCCGGCAATGTCGCCTTTCACGACTGGGCGGCGCTGATCGCCGCCGAGACGCCGGATGTCGATGCGATCGCCGCTGCGGCGGCCGATGTCGGCCGGGACGATCTTGCCTGCATCATCTACACCAGCGGCACCGGGGGCAGCCCGCGCGGGGTGCGCCAGCATCATGGCGCGATCCTCCACAATGTCGCCGGCTGCGTGCAGGTGATCGCGGAGGATTTCGGCTGGGACGACGAGGTGTTCCTGTCCTTCCTGCCGCTCAGCCACGCCTATGAGCATAGCGGCGGGCAGTTCTTCCCCATCGGCCTTGGCGGGCAGATCTATTATGCCGAGGGGCTGGAAAAGCTCGCCTCCAATATCGAGGAGGTGCGCCCGACCATCATGGTCGTCGTCCCCCGCCTGTTCGAGGTGCTGCGCCAGCGCATGGTGAAGGCCATCGCCAAGCAGGGCAAGGTGGCCCCCGCGCTGTTGAAGCGCGCGCTGGGCATCGGCTCGAAGGAACTGGCCGGGCGGCTGCCGATCTGGGACCGGCCGATGGATTTCCTGCTGGACCGCACGCTGCGCCCCAAGATCGCCCAGCGTTTCGGCGGGCGGATGAAGGCGATGGTATCGGGCGGCGCGCCGCTGAACCCGGAGATCGGCGTCTTCTTCCACTCGCTCGGCATCACATTGCTGCAGGGCTATGGCCAGACGGAGGCCGCCCCGGTCATCTCGTGCAACCGGCCCAGCACGGGGTTGAAGATGGACACGGTCGGCCCGCCGCTGCCCGACACCGAGGTCGCGATCGCCGAGGATGGCGAGATATTGGTGCGCGGCGAGCTGGTGATGAAGGGCTATTGGCAGAATGAGGCGGAAACCGCCCGCGTGCTGAAGGACGGCTGGCTGCACACCGGCGATATCGGCCATATCGACGACAAGGGCCGGATCGTCATCACCGACCGTAAGAAAGACCTCATCATCAACGACAAGGGCGACAATGTCGCGCCCCAGAAGGTGGAGGGGATGCTGACCCTCCAGCCCGAGATCCTGCAGGCCATGGTGGCGGGCGACCGGCGGCCCCATGTCGTCGGGCTGATCGTGCCCGATCCGGAATGGACCGCCGAATGGGCGATCGCCAATGATTATCGCTGCGACTTCCGGGCGCTGTCGGACAATCCTCAGTTCCGCTCCGCGGTGATGGCGGCGGTGGACCGGGTGAACAAGGAATTGTCGGTGATCGAGAAGGTCCGCCAGATCATCATCGCCGACGAACCCTTCTCCATCGAGAACCAGCAGCTGACGCCGTCATTGAAGATCCGCCGCCACGTGCTGCGCGAAGTTTATGGCGCGCGGCTGGACGCGCTCTACAAAAGCTGATTTTCCCCCGGCGGCGGCAGCCGCGAAACGTGCCCTTGCGGCATCAGCCGCCAAACGCATCCCCGCGCCGTCAGCCGCGAAACGCGTCCTTGGCGGCGCGGCGCTCGGCCAGCGTCGCCACGTCCGGCGCGCGCATGAACGGGTTGGTCGCCTGCTCAAGCGCGATGGTGGTCGGCACCGTCGCCTCGCCCTGCGCGCGGGCGGCGTCGACGGCGGCCATGCGCTCGGCAATGGCCCGGTTCCCCGGTTCGGCGACCAGCGCATAACGGCCGTTCGACTGGGTATATTCATGCGCGCAATAGACCGCGGTCTCGCCCGGCAGCGCGCCCAGCCGCCGCATGTTGGCGAACATCTGGTCCGCCGTCCCCTCGAACAGCCGGCCGCAGCCCATGGCGAACAGCGTGTCGCCGACAAAGACGACCGCCTCGCTCGCGACATGATAGGCGATGTGCCCGGCGGTGTGGGCGGGCACGGCGATCACCGCCGCCTCCACCGCGCCCAGCCGGACGATGTCGCCGTCGCCCACCATGCGGTCCAGCGTCGGGATGCGCGCCGCCTCCGCCCCCGGGCCGGTGATGGTGCAGCCGGTGGCCGCCTTGATCGCGGCATTGCCGCCGGTGTGGTCGGGGTGCCAGTGGGTGTTCCAGATCTGGCTGATCCGCCAGCCGCGCCTGTCCGCCTCCGCCAGCACGGGATCGGCGACGGCGGGGTCGATGACGGTCGTTTCGCCGGAGGCCGGTTCGTGGACCAGCCAGACATAATTGTCGATGAGCACGGGGATGCGGACGATGTCGAGCGTGCGGCTCACCGGGCGTCTCCGTTCAGCAGGGCCAGCGCCTCCCCGGCGAGCGTGCGGGTCAACTCCGCGGCGGGCATCGACCGGCACAGCGGCGCGGATTGCCCGGACCATAGCGGGGTGAAGGCAGGATCGCCCTTCGCCTCCGCCGCGCGGCGCAGCGGGGCGATCACCGCCGCGCCGTCGGGATAGGCCGGGACGGCGCCGTTGACCGGGCCAAGATCGTCGATCAGCCGGTTGGGGATGGCGCGGGCGTTGCCGCCGGTGAACAGGTTGGTGGCAACGGTGCGCCGCGCCGCCTCGCTGGCCAGCGCCTTGCGGTGCGCGGCCGAGATCAGGCTTTCCGGGCTGTGGAGATAGGCCGTGCCCATCTGCACGGCGGATGCGCCCAGCATCATCGCGGCGGCGATGCCGCGCGCGTCGCCGATGCCCCCGGCGGCGATCACCGGCACCTGTACCGCGTCCGCCACCTGCGGGATCAGCGCGAAAATGCCCAGCCGCGCGGCGGGGTGGGCGGGCAGGAACCAGCCGGCATGGCCGCCCGCCTCCAGGCCCTGCGCGATGATCGCGTCGCAGCCGCGTTCGGCCAGCCACACCGCCTCCGCCACGCTGGTCGCATTGCCGATCACCTTCGCGCCGCTCGCGCGGACACGGCCGACCAGCCTTTCGTCCGGCAGGCCGAAATGAAAGCTGACAGCGGCCGGGCGGACCTGCTCCACCACCGCGCACATCGCCTCGCCAAAGGGCGCGCGCACGGGCGGGGGCGGGGCGCTGTAATCGGGCGCGTAGTCCGCGTCATAGGCCGCGAGCATCGCGCGCCACGCGGTCGGATCGCTGTCCTCCGGCAGGCTGTGGCAGAAGAAATTCATGTTCAGCGGCCCGCCGCCCACCGTCGCCGCGTCCGCCAGCGCCTTTTCCGGCGTGATCATGCCGCAGGGCAGCGATCCCAGCCCGCCGGCGGCGATCACCGCCTGCGCCATGGCGGGGCCGACCGCGCCCGCCATCGGCGCCTGCACGATGGGGTGGGCGCAGCCGACGAGTGCGGTGAAGCGGTTGTCGGGCCATGCGTGCGCCATCACCACACCCCCTCATTGGGCATCGATGCCCATGGCTCCGCCGGGGGCAGCTGGCCGTCCTGCAACAGTTCGATCGAGATATTGTCCGGCGTGCGGACGAACGCCATGTGGCCGTCGCGCGGCGGGCGGTTGATGGTGACGCCGCCATCCATCAGCCGCTGGCATGTCTCGTAGATATTGTCGACGCGGTAGGCGAGGTGGCCGAAATTGCGGCCGCCGTCATAGCGTTCCGGGTCCCAATTATGGGTCAACTCCACCTGCGCGTCCTCATCGCCCGGCGCGGCCATGAAGATCAGCGTGAAGCGCCCCTTCTCATTGTCGATGCGGCGCACCTCGCGCAGTCCCAGCAGCTCGAAAAAGGCGACGGTGGCGGCCGGATCGGTCACGCGGATCATGCTGTGAAGATATTTCATGCCCGTTATTTAGGCGCTGCGGGCGGGGAACCAAGCTCTTTCAACGATGCCGCCGCCGCCCGTCCCGCGTCGCTGTCCGGCTGGGCGGCCACCGCCGCCTGCCAGGCGACGCGCGCCGCCTCCGCCGCGCCGGAGAGGATCGCGATATTGCCGGCCTCCAGCGCCACCGCCGCGTCGTCGGGCGATCGCTTCGCTGCCTCCGCGATGTCCCGGCCGGCGCGGTTCAGGTCGCCCTGCCGCCGGGCCAGCGTGGCGGAGAGCAGCCAGGCCAGCGGATCGGCCGGAGCCAGCTCCACCGCCTTGTCCAGATCGTCGCGCGCCGCCTTAAGGTCGCCCAGCGCAACCGAGGCGCGGGCCCGGTCCAGATGCGCCTCGCCCCGTTCGCCGCCGGTCAATATCCCGCTCGACAGCGCGGCGGTCAGCGCGGCGTGCGCGCCCGGCGCGTCGCCCGCCGCCAGCCGGGCATTGCCGGCCTGCACCCATATTTGCGCGGCGCGGCCGTCGCGCGCCACCTCCGCCTCGCGCGCCGCCTGCTCGAAGGCGGTGGCGGCGGGCAACCAGCGCTGCTGCGCGGCATAGCCGATGCCAAGGCATTGCCGCGCCTGCGCGCCGCCCTGCGCCATGATCCAGCGGCTCGCCTCCGCAATCGCGGCCTCGGGCTGTTCGTCGGCCAGCGCGGCGCAGGCGTCCAGCCGGTCGGCGGGCATCTCCGCCTGGGCGAGCAGCAACAGGGCAAGGGCGATCATGGCGACTCCGGCAAGCGGCCGATCACGTCCAGCAGCAGGCCAATGTCCTGCGGGCGCGACAGGCGATGGTCGCCATCCTTGACGAGCAGCGTCTGCACGTCGGCTGAACGAATCCGTTCGGCCAGGTGCAGCGAATGGTGCCAGGGCACGTCGGGATCGCGCTGGCCGTGCAGCAGCCGAACCGGGCAGTCGATCGGCAGGCTGCGCTGGAGCAGCCGGTTCGCCTCGCCAGATTGCCAGAAGGCGCGCGTCGTCACCATCGGCGCCTCGCCATATTCGGACGGCTCGACGATCCGCCCTTCGGCCAGCAGCGCAATCTTCTGGTCCTGGCTGAAACCCCAGTCGGTGAAATCGGGCGCGGCGGCGATGCCGACCAGCGCGGCGATCCGCTCCGGCCGGGCGACCGCGATCAGCAGCATCAGCCAGCCGCCCATGGATGATCCCACCAGCACCAGCGGCCCGCTTGTCAGGGTATCGATCAGGTGCAGCGCGTCGTCGCGCCATATGTCGAGCGTGCCGTCCTCGAACGCGCCGTCGCTGGCGCCGCAGCCGGAATAATCGAGGCGCAGCAGCGCGCGGCTCTCGCGCGCGGCCCATGCGTCCAGCGCCACCGCCTTGCCGCCCGCCATGTCGGACATATAGCCCGGCAGGAAAATGACGACCGGGCCTGCCCCGGCGCGCAGGCGATAGGCGAGGCGGGTGCCGTCGGCGCGGGGCAGATAGGCGGGCGCGGGCGCGGTCAGATCACCCATTCAATCGCCTGCGCTTCGATATTGGCCTCCCGCAACGCCGCGCGCTTGGCCACCATCTGCCCGTACAGCGCCTTCACCGTGCGGCTGCCGGTGGTCATGAACAGCGCCGGGACGAGCGCATGGACCAGGCAGGCCGCCCCGCCGCCGATCATCCTGCAACCAAAGCCGACGGCCACGCGAAAATGCTCGCCATAGCTCTCGCCGATTTCGGCGGGATGGTCGCGAAACAGCTTGTTCAACACAGCGGTCAGATCCTGATTGTCCCATCAACCGGACCGGGATCGCACCGCCGGGCGCGCAAGGGAAGCAAAAGCTGCGCTTGTCGACTGATCCCGTCGCGTCAATCGCTCAGCCAGTCGCTGCTCTCCGCCACATCGGGGTCGGCGCTGCAGATCTGCTTGAGGGCGGTCCAGTCCGCTTCGCTGAGGGCTGGGCGGTAATGCTGCCCGGCCGTCGCGCTGCCAGCGAAGCGGCGCTCGCGGTCCTGCGATAGCGGGTGGCTCGCGACATAGCTGAGCGCGGTCGCGGCCTTGCCCAGCACCTTTTCCTCGCCCGCCAGCCGGTTGAAGAAAGCAGCGGTGGGCCGCGGCGAGATGTTGGCGGCCTTCAGCGCGCCGATGGAGAATCCGTCCGCCTTGCTCTCCGCGTCGCGCGAATAGGTGGCGGAAACCAGCGCGTTGAAATAGCCGCCCGCATCGCCTCCCGTGCCCAGCATCAGCACGCTCAGCCCGGTCTGGCGGAGCAGCGCCTGCACCACGTCGCGATGTTCGACATGGCCGATTTCGTGGCCAAGCACCCCGGCCACCTCGTCCGGCGACCGCGCGTCGTCCAGCAGCTTGCGGAAGATGATGATCTTGCCGCCCGGCAACGCGACGGCATTGACCATGTCGATATTGGCGACGCGCACGTCGATGGGCCGGACGTGCGGGGCGATCCGCGCGGTGAGCCTGTCCAGCGCTTCCTGTCCGCCCGGCCCGTCGCACAGGCGGCCGCCGAAATCGCCCACCATCGCGTCGCCCATCCGGCTTTCCCACTCGGCCGGTATGAAGGGCGCGATCAGGCCGGGCAGCTTCATCAGCGTGAAGATGGCGATGGCCGCGACGACGGCGAATGCGGCGGTCGCCGGCGCCAGCCCGAACCGGTCGATCAGCCGGCCATAACGTCCACCGGCCGGCAACCGGTCGCGTATCTCCGCCGGAATGTCGCCCGAAAAGCCGATCCGCCAGCCGGGCCGGTCCGCAAGGCCATAGACGGCGTCGCCACCGCCGCCATCCCGCGCCTGCAGCGCGCTCCAGGCGAAGGGGCCGGTCCGCCCGTCATCGTCGACCAGCCAGAAACCGTCGCCGGCCATGTCCAGCGACGGCGTCCTGCGCAGGGCGCTGACGCCGTCATAATGCCACAATGTCGGCGCGGCGTCGGCTTCGTCCGCCATCGGGTCAGATGGCGCCGACATCGAAGGCGTCCAGTAGCCCTTCTCCCTGGCCCGGTTCGCGGGTGGCGGATTGAGTGAGGGCGGCCGTGTCGATCTCCCCATAGGCGTCCATGTGGGTGATGAAGAACCGCCAGTTGCGGTAACGGATGAAGATCAGCCCGATGCCCAGCGTGACGATGACCAGCCCGATATGGCCGAGGATCAGTTTCAGCCAGTCCATGGTCCGCGCGGTGAACCCGAAACTGAGGTCGGAGAGCGACAGGCTGTCCACCGCCTCCCGGAAGAAGGCCGCATAAAAGGCCGTCATCACCAGTGCGAAGCCGACATAGACGATCAGGAAGAGGATAACCCCGCTGATGACTGCAGCTTGCTGATCGTAACCCGCGGGCGCCATGGGCGCCAGTGCGATCAGCCCGGCAAGCATGGCGATGAACGGAAAGCCCACGCACAACAGGTAGCGGCCCATGATATTGGGCCATTGGGCGCCGGATTCGAAGCCGAAGGGACCAAAGCTCATCTTGTTCCACCGCTTGTTCCACAGCGTCGTCATCGACCATGGGATCATCAGGCCGAAAGCGAGGAAACCGACGACCGGCCGCCAGATGCTGGACAGGCCGTAGCGAAAGCCCTGATCGTCGCTGCCGCCCCGGATGCCGTGCCAATAGGTGCGGCTCAGCCGGTAACGGAGCGCGCGGAAGCGGGCGAGCCCGAACATGTAGAGGAGGAACAGGTAGATGCTGAGCGTGATCAGCGCGACCAGCACCACTTCACCGCGCAGGACCAGCGCCTGCAGCCCGAATTGCAGGATCAGGAACGGGATGCCGAACAGCAGCACCACCAGGATGAAGCCGATGAACAGTTCCAGCCCCGTGCCGGTCCATTCCAGCCTGTCGTCGATGAAGCGGGTGCGGCTCCACAGATAGCGCCGTTCCCGCGTCGTCGCCCAGAAACGGTAGAAACCCAATGTGACGATGGTCAGCAGCAGGTTGGTGAATGCGATGGGCGCGAACTCGCGCCAGCTGCCTTCGAACGCGAACGCGCTGCCGCCCTGATCCGAATCTTCCATATGTCCCCCTGTTTTTCTCTTCCCCTTCATAAGGTTGACAATGATTTTCATGCGCCGTCAACGCAATTGCCTGCGGGCTTCGGCTTGACTTGAACCGGACGGCTCATCAAGGCAGGCGGCAAGCGCCCGGCGCCTTTCAATCCAGCGGAATTCACGCATGTCCGAGATGTTTTCGATCACCCTTCCCGATGGTTCCGTTCGCCGGGTGGCGGCGGGGACCACCCCGGGCGATATCGCCGCGGCGATCGGGCCGGGGCTGGCCAAGGCGGCGATCGCGGCGCGGGTGGACGGGGAACTGCGCGACATCAACCGCCCGCTGGAAGGCGACGCGCAACTGGCGCTGGTCACCGCGCGGGACGAGGCGGACGCGCTGGAACTGGCGCGCCACGATTTCGCGCATGTGCTGGCGGAGGCGGTGCAACGCCTGTTCCCGGGCACCCAGATCACCTTCGGCCCGGCGACGGACGACGGCTTCTATTATGATTTCGCGCCGAAAGACCGGCCCTTCACCGAGGAAGACCTGCCCGCCATCGAGGCGGAGATGCGCGCCATCATCGCGGCGGACAAGCCGCTGGTTCGCGAAGTCTGGCCGCGCGAGGCGCTGATCGCGCGGTGGCGCGAACAGGGTGAGGCGTTCAAGGCGGAATGGGCGGCCGAATTGCCGGGCGATGAGCAACTGACCGTCTATCGCTCGGGCGCGGACTGGTTCGACATGTGCCGCGGGCCGCATCTCGCCTCCACCGGCAAGCTCGATCCGCAGGCCTTCAAGCTCACCCGCGTCTCCGGCGCCTATTGGCGCGGCGACCAGAAGAACGCGATGCTGAGCCGCATCTACGGCACCGGCTGGCTCAACAGGAAGCAGCTCGACGCGCACCTGACCCGGCTGGAGGAAGCGGCCAAGCGCGATCACCGCAAGCTGGGGCAGGAGATGGACCTGTTCCACCTCCAGCAGGAAGCGCACGGATCGGTCTTCTGGCACCCCAAGGGCTATGTCATCTGGCGCGGGCTGGAAGCCTATATGCGCCGCGCCATCGACAATGCCGGCTATCGCGAGGTGAAGACCCCGCAGGTGATGGACGCGCGCCAGTGGGAGCAATCCGGCCATTGGGGCAAATATCGCGAGAATATGTTCGTCATCCCCGACGAAGTGCCCAATGTGGAAGATGAAGGCCCGCTCGTCTCCGACGCCGCCGAATGGATGGCGCTGAAGCCGATGAACTGCCCGGCGCACGTCCTCATCTTCAAGCAGGGCATCAAAAGCTATCGCGACCTGCCGCTGCGCCTGTACGAAAATGGCTGCTGCCATCGCAACGAACCGCACGGCGCGCTGCACGGGCTGATGCGGGTGCGGCAGTTCACCCAGGACGACGCGCACATCTTCTGCCGCGAAGACCAGATCGTCGAGGAAGTGCGCGCCTTCTGCCAGCTTGCCGACCGCATCTACAATGATTTCGGCTTCACCTATGCGATCAAGCTGGCGCTGCGCCCGGAAAAGCGTTTCGGCAGCGAGGAGGTGTGGGACCTGGCCGAGGCCGAACTGCGCGACGCTGTCGCCAAGGCGGGCTTCGCGACGGAGCAATATGGCTGGGAGGAACTGCCCGGCGAAGGCGCCTTCTACGCGCCCAAGCTGGAATGGCATTTGACCGACGCCATCGGCCGCACCTGGCAGGTCGGCACCATCCAGTCGGACCGGGTGCTGCCCGAGCGGCTCGACGCCAGCTATGTCGGCGAGGATGGCGAACGCCACCGGCCGATCATGCTGCACCGCGCGATCTTCGGCAGCTATGAGCGGTTCGTCGGCATTCTCGTCGAACATTTCGCCGGCAAGCTGCCGCTGTGGCTGGCCCCGGTGCAGGCGGTGGTCGCCACCATCGTCTCCGACGCGGACGAATATGCCCGCGAGGTCGCGCAGAAGCTGGCGGCGGCCGGGCTGCGGGTGGAAACGGACCTGCGGAACGAGAAGATCAACTACAAGGTGCGCGAGCATTCGCTGGCCAAGGTTCCCAACCTGCTGGTGCTCGGCAAGCGCGAGGCCGAGGAACGCACCGTCGCCCTGCGTCCGCTGGGTAGCGACGCCCGGCAGGAAGTGGTGCCGCTGGACGAACTGGTCGCGCGGCTGGCGGCGGCGGCGGTGCCGCCCGATCTGGCGTGAGGGAAGGTGCTGGCCCGGGCCGCGTTGCGTCTTTCCTTCGCGCCCGATCCGCACTAGATACAGCGCCTTCATCGTTTCAGGAGAATCTGCGATACGTCCCCCAATGATCCGGCGCCCCATGGCGCCCTCGCCGGCCAGCGGCCCGCGCTATAATGAATTCATCAGCGCGCCCAAGGTGCGCGTGATCGACGAAAACGGCGAGAATCTGGGTGTGATGTACACCCAGGAAGCGATCGAGCAGGCAGCCGAAGTGGGCCTGGACCTGGTCGAGGTGTCCCCCAATGCGGACCCGCCCGTCGTCAAGTTCCTCGATGTCGGCAAGTTCAAATATGAGGCCCAGAAAAAGGCCAATCTTGCCCGCAAGTCGCAGAAGACGCAGGAGATCAAGGAGATCAAGATGCGTCCGAACATCGACGACCATGATTATGACGTGAAGATGAAGAAGATCCATTCCTTCATCGAGGAAGGCGACAAGGTGAAGGTCACCCTGCGCTTCCGCGGCCGCGAACTGTCGCACGGCCAGCTCGGCATGGCGCTGCTCCAGCGCGTGCAGACGGATACGGCGGAGACGGCGAAGGTCGAATCCTATCCGCGCATGGAAGGCCGCCAGATGCTGATGGTGCTGTCGCCCAAATAAGCGGGCGGCCGGTCAGTCGGCCGGCGGTTCCCACAGCTCGACCGGATTGCCCTCGGGGTCGTGGATACGCGCGAAGCGCCCGGTTTCGGGCGTATCCCATTCCGGTTTCGTGACGATGGCGACGCCGGCGGCGCTGAGTTTCGCCAGCAGCGTGTCGAGATCGTCGACGCGCAGGTTCAGCATCCATTGCCGGTCCGCCGGAAAATAATCGCTGTCCTGCGGGAAGGGCGCGAACACCGTCGTCCCGCCCGCGGTCTGCCAGCTCCACGGATCGCTCGCCGCGCCCGTCGCGCTGCACCCCGGACCGATGCCGAGATGCGCGACATACCAGGCCGAAAGCGCCTGCGGGTCACGCGCCCGAAAAAAGAGTCCGCCAATTCCTGTTACACCCATATGCCTCTCCCCGATCGCCGGCACGGACGCGCAGCGCGCCCATGTGGTGGCGAAACAAATGCCCAGATGCCGTAGCGTCACGTCATGATGAAGGCAGACCGCTGTGGCAAAAAGGTCGCTAATCCGCGCGATTCCGCCAGTTTCCCCGGAGTCGCGGGTGGAATTCGCGCAACAGCCGATATAGAATTGCATCAGCATAAAGAAAATATTTCAGCTGGGAGGGTGTGATGTCGAAATCGTCGTGGCTCGTTTCCGTTGCCTGTCTTGCGTTTATTTCGCCTGCTTTTGCGCAAGACGCGCAACCCGCGCCTGCCGATGAGGCGGAGGATTCGGGCGTCATCATCGTCACCGCCCAGGGGCGCGCACAGCAGCTGCAGGACGTGCCGGTGGCGATCTCCGCCGTTTCGGCCGAATCCCTCCAGAATTCCGGCGCCAACGACATCCGCCAGTTGAACCAGGTGGCGCCGTCGCTGCTGGTGTCGTCGACGGGCAGCGAGTCCAACGGCTCGGCCCGTATCCGCGGCATCGGCACGGTGGGCGACAATCCCGGCCTGGAAAGTTCGGTCGCGGTGTTCATCGACGGCGTATATCGCTCGCGCTCGGGCATCGGCCTCAACGAACTGGGCGAGATCGAGCGGGTCGAGGTGCAGCGCGGGCCGCAGGGCACGCTGGGCGGCCGCAACGCATCGGCGGGCGTGCTGAGCATCATCAGCAAGAAGCCCAGCTTCACCATGGGCGGCACAATCGAGGGCACCTATGGCAATTATGATTATTACCGGCTGGGCGGCAGCATCACCGGCCCGCTGAGCGAAACCATCGCGGCGCGGCTGGACGGCGTCTATGTCAAGCGCGACGGTTTCTACAAGGATGTCGTCAACGACACCCGCGTCAACGATCGCGACCGTTATTTCGTGCGCGGCCAGCTGCTGTTCGAACCGTCGAGCGACATCAGCTTCCGCCTGATCGGCGATTATTCGAAGCGCGACGAGGCGTGCTGCGCGGCGGCCTATGTCCGTGCGGACGAACAGCCCACCGTCGGTGGCCTGCTCGATCCGGCGCAGAACAACATCGTGCGCGTGCTGCGCGATCTCGGCCAGAACATGGCCGCCTTCACCGCCAACCCCTATGATCGCAACATCTATGTCTCGCAGGGCCGCAGCTATGACGGCAAGACGCGGGACTGGGGCGTTTCCGGCGAACTGAACTGGGATTTCGGCGGCGCCCGGCTGGTGTCGATCACCGGCTATCGCGACTATGCGTCGGATCAGGGATCGGACACCGACTATAGCCAGGTCGACATATTGTACCGCGATCCGGGCAAGAACGCCTATAATCGCGAATTCAAGACCTTCACCCAGGAACTGCGCCTGCAGGGCGCGGCCTTCGACGACCGGCTCGACTGGCTGGTGGGCGGCTATTACGCCCATGAATCGCTGGATCTCACCGAGAATCTGAAGTTCGGCCGCGATTATGGTCGCTACGCCACCTGCCGCATCGTTTCGGGCAGCACGCTGGCGGCTTTCTACGATCCCTCGGCAACGGGCTGCATCAGCGCGACGGGCCGGGGCTTCATCACCTCGACCCTGCCCGGCGGCCTCGGGCCGACGACGGGTGCGTTCGTCCTGTCCGGCTTCGACCGGCTGGACGCGGTGCGCCAGGTGGGTGCCAACAACGATCTCTATCACCAGAAAAGCAACAATTTCGCGGTCTTCACCCATAATATCGTCCATGTCACCGACACGGTGGATCTGACGCTTGGGGCGCGCTGGACGACGGAGAAGAAGAAGTTCGACGCGAGCTTCAACAACAACAACACGCTCTGCGCCGCGCAGCAGGCCGCATTCGGCCCGTTCCTGACCAACGCGGCGCTGGGGCCGACCGCCGGCGCCCTGATCGGCCTGACCTGTCAGGGGAATTCGACCGCCGAGATCAACGGCCAGTCGATCCACGACAGCCGCAGCGAGGATCAATTCACCGGCACCGCGATCCTGTCGTGGAAAGCGAGCGACAATGCGCTGGTCTATGCAAGCTATGCGCGCGGCTACAAGGCGGGCGGCTTCAACCTGGATCGTTCCGCGCTGAAGAGCCCGTTGCAGACGTTCGCGCAGGCGGGTGGCGCCGGCGGCGTTCAGGCGCTGGTCGGCAACCTGCAGTTCGACGCGGAAAAGGTGAACGCCTATGAAATCGGCGGTAAATTCTCCCTCCGCAACTTCACCTTCAACGTGGCTGCGTTCCGACAGGAATTCTCCAACTTCCAGCTGAACACCTTCAACGGCTCGGTCTTCCTGGTGCAGAACATCAACGGCTGCGACGCCGATCTGAACGGGGCGGACCGCGACCAGAGCAAGTTCAACAACGCGCCCAATTACAATGCCAGCGCCGGTACCTCCGGCGCCTGCCCGGCGGGCGATGTCGGCTATGGCGTCGTCGCGCAGGGCGTGGAACTGGAAGCGTCGCTGACGCCGTCGCCCTATCTGCGCGTTGCGGCGGGCTTCACCTATGCCGACACCAAATATCGCAAGAATCTGGTCGGCAACAGCAGCGGCGCGCCGCTGGATCAGGCGCTGCGCGAACTGCCGGGCAGCAACCTGTCCAACGCGCCCAAGACGGTGACGACCGCCTCGCTCACCTGGACGCCGCCGATCGGCGGTTCCGGCCTGTCGGGCCTCGTCTATTTCGACACCCGCATGACCGGCGACTACAACACCGGTTCCGACCTGTTCCCGCAAAAGGGCCAGGACGGCTACGCCCTGTTCAACGGCCGCATCGGCATTCGCGGCGCGGACGACCGCTGGGGCGTGGAACTCTGGGGCCAGAACCTGTTCAACAAGGGCTATGCCCAGGTTGCGTTCAACTCGCCTTTCCAGGAAGGGGCGGCGCCTTCGCTGACCGCGCCGGCGCAGTTCGTCGATCCGGCCTATCCGGGCGGTCGGCAGATCTTCTCCGCCTTCCTGGCCGAGCCGCGCACCTACGGCATCACGCTGCGCGGCAAGTTCTGATCGGTTGACCCGATTATCGCCGACCCGTCCCGAACCATCGGGGCGGGCCGGTTTCGTTTGTGCGCGCCACCGCTTTTGCCCATTGTGGGGCGATGTTCGAGTCCCTGATGGTGAAGATCGCGCTGATCGGCCTGCTGGGCATCGGCGCGCAGTGGCTGGCCTGGCGGACGGGCAGGCCAGCCATCGCGCTGATGTTGATCGCAGGGGTGCTGGCCGGCCCGGTGAGCGCCCTCTTCATCGACGGCGGCATCATCAATCCGCAGCGTGATTTCGGCGCGCTGATGGGGCCGATCATCAAACTGGCGGTGGCGGTGATCCTGTTCGAAGGCGGGTTGAGCCTCAATTTCCGCGATTTGCGGCTGGCCGGCGGTCCGGTCCTGCGGCTGGTGGTGGTCGGCGTGCCGGTGGGCTGGGCGCTGGGCACCGCCGCGGCTTATTATGGCGCGGGGCTTTCCCTGCCCGTTTCCGCGCTGTTCGGCGGCATATTGGTGGTGACCGGGCCGACCGTGATCGGGCCGATGCTGCGGACGCTGCGCATCCCCGCCCGCGTGCGCGACACGCTGAAATGGGAAGGCATCGTCAACGATCCGATCGGCGCGCTGCTGGCGGTCGGCATCTATGCCTATGTCACCTATTCCGGCCCGCAGGCCGATGTCGTCGCGATCGGCTTCGACGTTGTGGCCGCCAGCCTGCTCGCCGGCCTGCTGGGGGCGGGGCTCGGCTATGGGCTGACCTGGCTGTTCCCGCGCGGGCTGGTGCCGGAATATCTGAAGGCCCCGGTGGTGCTGGTCACCGTCATCGCCGGCTTCGTGCTGGCGGACCTGGTGAAGCATGAGACGGGCCTCATCACCGTCACCGTCATGGGCGTGGTGATGGCCAACCGGCCGATGCTGTCCAGCCACGCCCTGCACCGCTTCAAGGAGGATCTGGCGGTGCTGCTCGTCTCCGGCGTGTTCATCCTCATGCCCGCGACGCTGGACTGGGAGGTGATGAGCCGCTTCCAGGCGCGCTTCCTGATCTTCCTGCTCCTGCTGCTGTTCGCGGTCAGGCCGCTCACGGTCCTCACCAGCCTGATGTTCTCGACAATGCCGTGGCGGGAACGGCTGTTCGTCGCCTGGATCGCGCCGCGCGGCGTGGTGGCTGTGGCGATCACCGGCCTGTTCGCGATCCGGATGACGGAATTTGGCGTGCCGGATGCCGATGCGCTGATCCCGCTCAGCTTCGGCGTGGTGGTGGCGACGATCATCGCCCACGGCTTTTCCGCCAGATGGGTGGCGCGGCGGCTGGGCATCTGGACAAGCGAGAATGACGGCGTGCTGATCGTCGGCGCGAATGACTGGACGGTCGAGCTGGGCGCGACGCTGACCGCGCTGGGCGTGCCGGTGACGATGGCGGACACCAGCAAATTCGCCCTGCGCGCGGCGCGCAAGCGCGATCTGTCCAGTTATCGCGGCGACGTGCTGGATGAGGTGACGCAGGACCATCTGGAGCTGGGCAAGTTCCAGCAACTGATCGCGGCCAGCGACAATGACGCCTATAATGCGCTGATCGCCGCCGATCTTGGCCCGGAGGTGGGCCATGACCGCATCGTGCGGATCGCGCCCAACGCCAACGCGCCGGTCAAGGGGCGGGGCCGCGTGCTGATGGCGAGCGCGCCTTCCGCCGACGAGCTGCTCAATCGCCACGCCGCCGGCTGGACGTTCAGCCGCACGCGGATGACGGACAAGTTCGGCTATGCCGATTATCGCGCCAATCTGCACGGCGGCGGCGAGGCGGTGGCGGTGCTGAAGCCGGACAAGCGCCTGCTGCCCTTCACCTCGGATGCGCGCCCGGTGGTTGAGCCGGGCGATGTCGTGATCGGCTATCTGCCGCCGACGCCGCTGCCGGCCTGACTCGGCTTCAGGCGGGCTCAGGCGGCCTGGCGCGCCGCGATCTCGCCGGATGCGGCGGCCAGCATCCGCTTTTCCAGCGCCTTCAGCCGGGCCGGGTTGATGATCTTGTCGCCCAGAAGATCGGTCATGTAGAATGTGTCCACCGCGCGCTCGCCATAGGTGGCGACATGGGCGCTGTGGATCGTCACCTTGGACTGGAACAGCGCCTCGGCCAGGCTGTAGAGCAATGCCGGCCGGTCCGCCGCGTTGACCTCGATCACCGTATAGCGGTTCGACGCCTTGTTATCGATCAGCACCGCCGGCTCGATCCGGAACGCGTCGGCGCGCGGGCGAACCAGCGGCTTGGCGGCCAGCCGGTCGGTCAGCTTGCCGCGATTGGCCAGCGCATCCTCGATGGTGGCGCGCAGCCGGTCCAGCCGGTCCGCATCGTCGAAAGGCTGGCCGAACGGGTCCTGCACCAGGAAATTGTCCAGCGCCATGCCATCGCGCGTCGTATGAATCCGCGCGTCGATGATGCTCGCGCCGGCGAGATGGATCGCGCCCGCCACGCGGTAGAACAGGCCGGGATGGTCGGCGGCGTAGACGGTGACCAGCGTGGCCCCGCGGTCCGGATAGACCTGCGCGCCGATCGCCAGCGGCTTGTCTCCCGCATCGGCGATGTGACGGGCGTTGCGCTCCAGAATGTCGGCGGGCTCCGCGATCCAGTAGCTTTCCGGCAACCGCTTCTTCAGCGCGGCGAACCGCGCCTCGGGCCAGCCCAGCGCCTGTTGCAGCTCTTCCTGCTTGGCGAGGATGCGTTCCTTGCGGCCGGTCTGTTTATGGCCCAGCCGCAGCACTTCCTCCGCCATCTCGTACAGGTCGGAGAGCAGCTGCCGCTTCCAGCTGTTCCAAACGCCGGGGCCGACGGCGCGGATGTCGACCACGGTCAGGATCAGCAGCAGCCGCAGCCGTTCCGGGCTTTGCACGGCGGCCGCGAAATCGAGGATTGTCTTGAAATCGGCCAGATCGCGCTTGAACGCGGTGGCGGACATCAGCAGGTGCCACCGCACCAGCCAGGCGACGGTTTCCGTCTCGGCCGGGGTCAGCCCGAAACGCGGGCACAGCGTCATCGCCACCTCCGCGCCCAGCACGCTGTGGTCGCCGCCGCGCCCCTTGGCGATGTCGTGCAGCAGGGTGGCGACATAGATGACGCGCTGCGACACGATCTGGTTCATGATCGCGGTCGATAGCGGATGATCGTCCTTCAGGTCGCCGCGGCGGATGCTGGCCAGCAGCCCGACGGCGCGGATGGTGTGCTCGTCCACCGTGTAATGATGGTACATGTCGAACTGCATCTGGGCGACCACCCGGCCGAAATCCGGCACGAAGCGGCCGAACACGCTGGCCTCGTTCATCCAGCGCAGCACGGTTTCCGGGTCGCGCGGAGAGGTCAGCACGTCCATGAACAGCGCGTTGGCGCGCGGATCCTCGCGCACCTGGGCGTCGATCAGCCGCGCGTCGCGCCCGGCGGCGCGCATCGCCAGCGGGTGGATTTCCAGCCCGTGCCGGTCCGCCAGCGCGAACATCTCGATCAGGCGGACGGGGTCTTCGGCCAGAAAATCGTCGGACGGCAGGGCCAGCCGCCCCCGGTCCAGCTTGAAACCGTTCAGCTTGCGCGGCCGCCGGGTGATGGCCGGCAAGCCAAAGCGGCGGCCGCGCGTGGCGATGGATTCGTCGAGATGCGCCAGGAACATGCCGGTCACGTCGCCCACCATCTTCGCGTGCAGGAAATAATGGCGCATGAAACGCTCGACCGGCGATTTGCCGGGGCGGTCCGCATAGCGCATCCGCGCGGCCAGCTCGCGCTGCAGGTCAAAGGTCAGCCGTTCCTCCGCCCGGCCGGCAAGCGCGTGCAGGTGGCAGCGCACCGCCCACAGGAAATTCTCGGCATTCTGGAACTGGCGCAGCTCGTCCCGGGTCAGCAGTCCCTTGTCGACCAGCTCGGCGACGGAGCGGACCTGGTAGACATATTTGCCGATCCAGAACAGCGTATGCAGGTCGCGCAGGCCGCCCTTGCCCTCCTTCACATTGGGTTCCACGACATAGCGGCTGTCGCCCAGTTTCTTGTGGCGCGCCTCGCGCTCGGCCAGCTTTTCGGTGACGAAGGCACGGCCGGTGCCGGAGACGACCTCGCGCTGGAAGCGTTCGGCCGCTTCGTCGTAAAGCGCCTGGTCGCCCCACACATAGCGGCTTTCCAGCAGCGCGGTGCGGATGGTGAGATCGGCATTCGCCATGCGGATCATCTCGTCGAGCGAGCGGCTGCTGTGGCCGACCTTCAGGCCCAGATCCCACAGGCTGTAGAGCATGGATTCGATGACCTGCTCGGTCCATCCCGTCGGCTTATAGGGGGTGAGGAAGCCGATATCGACGTCGGAAAAGGGCGCCATCTCGCCCCGGCCATAGCCGCCCACCGCGATCAGCGTGATCCGCTCCGACGCGGTCGGGTTGTTGATCGGGTAGAGCCGCCGGGTGGTGAAATCGAAGATCAGGCGGATCAGCTGGTCGATCAGGAAGGCCTGCCCCGCCGCTGCCTCTATGCCGCGCGAAGGGTGCGCCGCCAGCCGCGCCGCGATTTCGGCCCGGCCGCCGTCCAGCGCATCCTTCAGCAGCGCCACCGCGCGGCCGCGCAGTGCGGGCACGTCATGGCTGTCGGGGCTGAGCGCCGCCAGCGCGTCGGCCAGCGAACGGCGATCTATGATCGCACGGCGGTTGGGCAGGCTGGCGAAACGCGCGGACATGACCGTCAGATAGGGGCTGGCGCGCGCCGGGTCACGCAAGAATGAATGTTGCTGCGGAATCCGCTCGCCAACCGTGGACAATGTGATAGCTATTTACCGTGATGGTAGAGTGGAGGGCGTTATAGGCGAGGATGCTGGCCTGATGGCGGACCTGCGCAGGCAGGTGAAGGCGGTCGAAGGGGAAGTTGCCGGGCTGCATGCAAGGCTGGGCATCAGCGAAGCCGATTATCGCGCTCTTTTCGAACATGCCGGAGTTGGCGTCGCGCATGTCGGCCTGTCCGGCGAGTTCATTGATCTCAATAGTCATTTCTGCGAATATCTGGGCTATGCGCGCGAGGAACTGCTCGGCGCGACTTTCCTGAAAGTAACCCACCCGGAAGATGCCGATCCCAATCTCGGCCTGTTCAACGGCCAGAAATGGGGCGCGGGCGGCGGCTACCGCATGGAAAAACGCTATGTCCGCTCCAATGGCGAGATCGTCTGGGCCGATCTGTCCGTCTCGGTGCTGCGCGATGCGGATGGCAATCCGCAGCGTTTCGTCTCGATCATCACCGACATCAGCGAACCGAAGAAGAATGAGGAGCGGCTGAAATTCTTCCTCGGCGAGATGGGGCATCGCGCCAAGAACCTGCTCAGCGTCATCCAGGCCACTTCGCGGCAGATCGCCCGCACCACCAAAAGCGTGCCCGAATTTCTCGATGCGTTCGACAATCGCCTCGCCGGTATCGCCGCGGCGCAGAACGCGCTGATCCGCCATGATTATATCGAGGTCGACCTGGCCGAGCTGATCGAAAGCCAGATCGCGGTGTTCGTCACCCCGGGGGATCCGCGCATCCATGTCGACGGGCCGGCAGTGCTGCTCTCGCCCAATGCGGCGCGGGTGATCGGCCTTGCCCTGCACGAACTGGCGACCAACGCCTGCAAATATGGCGCGCTCTCGTCCGGCAACGGCAATATCGCCATCGAATGGACCGTCACGGACGAACAGTTCGCCATGTCGTGGACGGAGCAGGACGGGCCGCCCGTCACCCCGCCGACGCGGGTGGGTTTCGGCCGGACGGTGATGGAACGGATGGTCGCGGCGTCGCTGCACGGGGCGGTCGAGCTGCGCTTTCCGGCGGATGGGCTGGTCTGGCGGCTGCAGGCGCCGCTCCGCTCGCTGGCGTCCTGATCCGCGATCAGCCCCGCGCGGCCAGCGCCTTCAGTCGGTACAGCGCCTCCAGCGCGTCACGCGGGGACAGCGCATCGGCATCGATGCCGTCCAGCGCCTCGCGCAGCGGATCGGCAGCCGGCTCCGCTTCGATCGTGGCGGCGAACAGCGGCAGGTCGTCCAGCCCGGCGGCGATGCCGCCAGTCTTTTCCCGCCCCGATTCCAGTTTTTTCAGCACGTCGCGCGCGCGCGCCAACACCAGCGGCGGCAGGCCGGCCAGCTTGGCGACGGCCAGGCCGTAGCTGCGGTCCGCCGGGCCGTCCGCCAGTTCGTGGAGCAGCACCAGATCGCCCTTCCACTCCCGCGCGCGGACATGGTGCAGGCTCAGCGCGTCCAGCGATCCGGCCAGCCGGGTCAGTTCATGATAATGGGTGGCGAACAGGCAGCGGCATCGGTTGCTTTCATGCACCGCCTCCACCACCGCCCAGGCAATGGCCAGCCCGTCATAGGTGGAGGTGCCGCGCCCCACCTCGTCGAGGATCACGAAGCTGCGCTCGGTCGCCTGCGACAGGATGGCGGCGGTCTCGACCATCTCGACCATGAAGGTGGATCGGCCGCGCGCCAGATTGTCGGACGCGCCGACCCGGCTGAAAAGACGGTCGACCAGCCCCAGCCTGGCCGATGATGCAGGCACGAAACCCCCGGCCTGCGCCAGGATGGCGATCACCGCATTTTGGCGCAGGAAGGTGGATTTGCCGCCCATATTGGGGCCGGTGACCAGCCACAGCCGGGCGTCTTCCGACAAGCGGCAATCATTGGCGACGAAGCGTCCGCCGGCGCGGGTGACGGCGGCTTCCACGACGGGATGACGCCCGCCCTCCACCTCGAAACAGGGATGGTCGACCAGCGCCGGGCGGCACCAGCCGCCCAGCGCCGCCGTTTCCGCAAGGCTGCTGGCGACGTCGAGCCGGGCCAGCGCGTCGGCGGTGACGGCAATGGCGTCGCGCCGGGCCAGCGCTAGCGCGGTCAGCTCCTCCAGATGCGCGGCCTCGGCGGCAAGCGCGTGCGCCCCGGCCTGCCCGACGCGCAGCGCCTGCTCGTGCAGGTCAGGCGCGTTGAAGCGGACGACGCCGGCCAGCGTCTGGCGATGGGTGAAGCCGGAATCCGCCTGCATCAGCCGGTCGGCATGTTTGGCCGGCACCTCGACATGATAGCCGAGCACGGCGTTGTGGCGGATCTTCAGCGCGGCGATGCCGGTGGCGTCGCGGTACCGCGCCTCCAGCGCGGCGATGGCGCGCCGTCCCTCGCCGCCCTGGCCGCGCAGATCGTCCAGTGCGGCATCATAGCCCTCGGCGATATAGCCGCCCTGCGCCGCGTCGATCGGCGGGGTCGGCACCAGCGCCCGGTTGAGCCGGTCGACCAGCGCGCCATGGCCGTCAAATGCGGGCAGCAGGCGGGCGAGCAGCGGCGGCGGATTGGCGATCCGGCCCAGCCTCTCGCGCAGTAGCCGCGCCTCGCCAAGCCCGTCGCGCAGCTGGCCCAGGTCGCGCGGTGAACCGCGCCCGGCGGCGATGCGGCCCAGCGCCCGGCCGATGTCCGGCAGGGCGCGCAGCGCGGATCGCATCTCGGCCCGGCCGTTGCCGTCGCGGACATAATGGTCGACCAGGTCGAGCCGCTCCTCGATGGCGGCGCGGTCGGTGAGCGGCGCGCCCAGATCGGCGGCGAGCAGCCGCGCGCCGGCGCCGGTGACGCTGGCGTCGATGCAATCGAGCAGGCTGCCGCCGCGCCCGCCGCCGGTCGCCTGGGTCAGCTCCAGGCTTTCCCGCGTCGCCGCGTCGATCATCATGTGCGCCGCGCCGCTGCGCCCGATGGGGCGTTGCAGGAAGGGCAGGGCGCCCTTGCCGGCATGGTCGAGATAGGCGATCAGCCCGCCCGCCGCCGCCAGCTCCGCCCGGCCGAAACTGCCCAGCCCGTCCAGCGTGGCGACGCCGAACAGGCCGGTGATCCGCGCTTCGGCCGCCACGCTGTCGAAACTCGCCCTGGGCCGGAACACCGCCCCGGCGGGGGCGAGGCGAAAACCCTCGCCGGCCACGATCTCGGCCGCGCCGTACCGGGCCAGCTCGGCATCGAGCGCGGTGGCGTCGATCGCCGCGATCTCGAACCGGCCGGTGGAAATGTCCGCCGCGGCGAGGCCGATCGCGCCGCCCGCCTCGGCCAGGGCGACCAGCCAGTTGGCGCTACGCGCGTCGAGCAGCGCTTCCTCGGTCAGCGTCCCGGCGGTCACATAACGCACGATGGCGCGCGACACCGGCCCCTTGGATCCCCGCGCCTTGGCCTCCGCCGGAGTTTCCGTCTGCTCCGCGATGGCGACGCGGTGGCCGGCGCGGATCAGGCGGGCCAGATAGGCCTCCGCCGCATGGACGGGCACGCCGCACATCGGCACCGGCGCGCCGCCATGCTCGCCCCTTGCGGTAAGGGCGATATCCAGCGTCGCCGCCGCCGCTTTGGCGTCGTCGAAGAACATCTCGAAGAAATCGCCCATCCGGTAAAAAAGCAGGCAATCGGGCGCTTCCGCCTTAAGCGCCAGATATTGCGCCATCATCGGCGTGGCGCCGCTATCGGATGATGATGAGTTTTGCTGGATTTTCATCGTTGCGCCGATCGATAGCCGAGGGCACACGCTTCCAAAAGGGGCGATCGGCCCCTAGGGTGAAATTGAAGTTCTCCACGGCAAGGATCGACAATGAACGAAGGCTCCAACGTCCAGTTTTCCGAACGCGAGGCGTTGCTTTTCCATTCGACCGGACGGCCGGGCAAGATCGAGATCGTCGCGACCAAGCCGATGGCGACCCAGCGGGATTTGTCGCTGGCCTATTCTCCCGGCGTCGCCGTGCCGGTGCAGGCCATCGCCGACGATCCCGCCACCGCTTATGATTATACCGCCAAGGGCAATCTGGTGGCGGTCATTTCCAACGGCACCGCGATCCTCGGCATGGGCAATCTGGGCGGGCTGGCGTCGAAGCCGGTGATGGAGGGCAAGGCCGTCCTGTTCAAGCGCTTCGCCGACGTGGACGCCATCGACATCGAGCTGGCGAGCGAGGATACCGACCGGCTGATCGAGGCGATCGAACTGATGGAGCCGACCTTCGGCGGCATCAACCTGGAAGATATCGCCGCGCCGGCCTGTTTCATCATCGAGCAGGCCCTGCGCGAGCGGATGAACATCCCCGTCTTCCACGACGACCAGCACGGCACCGCGATCATCACCGCCGCGGGGCTGATCAACGCGCTGCACCTGACCGGGCGCGACATCCGCGACGTCAAGGTGGTGGTCAACGGCGCGGGCGCCGCCGCCATCGCCTGCACCGAACTGATCAAGTCGATGGGGGTGAAGCCCGATCATGTGCTGATGTGCGACCGCAAGGGCGTCATCTACCAGGGCCGCACCGAAGGCATGGACCAGTGGAAATCGGCCCATGCGGTCAGCACGGACCGGCGCAGCCTGCACGAGGCGCTGGAGGGCGCGGACGTGTTCCTGGGCCTGTCCGCCGCCGATGCGCTGAAGCCGGAAATGCTGATGAAGATGGCGGACCAGCCGATCATCTTCGCCATGGCCAATCCCGATCCGGAGATCAGCCCGCCGCTCGCCAAGGCGACCCGCCCGGACGCGATCATCGCCACCGGGCGTTCGGACTATCCGAACCAGGTCAACAACGTGCTGGGCTTCCCCTTCATCTTCCGCGGCGCGCTCGACGTGCGGGCGACTACGATCAACGACGAGATGAAGATCGCCGCCGCCCACGCGCTCGCCAGCCTGGCCCGCCAGCAGGTGCCGGAGGAAGTGGCAGCCGCTTATGGCGGCAAGGCGCACAGCTTTGGCCCGGACTATATCATTCCGGCGCCATTCGACCCCCGGCTGATGGAAATCGTGCCCTCCGCCGTCGCGCAGGCGGCGATGGATTCCGGCGTCGCGACCAAGCCGATCCTCGACATGGCCGCTTACCGCCAGACGCTGCGCGCGCGGCTGAACCCCACCACATCGGTGCTGACGCTGGCTTATGAGGGCGCAAAGGCCCAGCCCCGCCGCGTGCTGTTCGCCGAGGGCGAGGAAGAGGTGGTGCTGCGCGCCGCCATCCAGTTCCGCGATGGCGGCTATGGCACGCCGGTGCTGGTCGGGCGCGACGACGTGCATGACCGGCTGCGCGCGCTGGGCGTCGACAACCCGGAAAGCTTCGAGGTGCACAACAGCGTCAATTCGCCGCTGGTGCCGCAGATGGTGGATTATCTCTACGAGCGGCTGCAGCGCAGGGGCTATCTGCGCCGCGAGGTCGAGCGGATGGTGAACCGCGACCGCAACATCTTCGGGTCCATGCTGCTGCAGCTGGGTGAGGCCGATGCGATGATCACCGGCACGACGCGCACCTTTTCCCAGACGATGCGGGAAATCCGCAAGGTCATCGATCCGCGCGAAGGGTCGACGCCGTTCGGCATCCATGTGCTGGTCGGCCAGACCCACACCGTGTTCATGGCCGACACCACCATGAACGAACGGCCCGATGCGCGGGCGCTGGCCGACATTGCCGAGGGCACGGCGGCGGTGGCGCGGCGCATGGGGCATGAGCCGCGTGTCGCCTTCCTGTCCTATTCGACCTTCGGCAGCCCGGAAGGCAACTGGCTCCACAATATCCGCGAGGCGGTGGCCCTGCTCGACGCCCGCGGCGTCAGCTTCGAATATGAAGGGGAAATGGCGCCGGACGTGGCGCTGAACCCCGCGCTGATGGCGAACTACCCCTTCTGTCGCCTGTCGGGGCCGGCCAATGTGCTGGTGATGCCCGGCCTGCAATCCGCCAATCTTTCGGCCAAGCTGCTGCGTGAGCTGGGCGGCGATTCGGTGATCGGGCCGATGCTGGTCGGCATGGAAAAGCCGGTGCAGGTCGCCACCATGGCGGCGACGGCGTCGGAACTGGTCACGCTGGCGGTGCTCGCGGCGGGCGGCATTGCGCGCTAGCAGCCGCTAGCGCGCCTTCGTTTCAAAGGGAGAAGGCCGGCCGCCGGCGGCGCCGGCCAAGGGCGTCAGGGGTTGGTGCCCCCGGGGCCGCCGCTCGCGCCACCCATGCCGGCTGCGCCGACGGCGCCGATATTGCCGAACAGATCCTGGAAGAAGCCGCGCTTGCGACCAAGCGTCGGCGTCGATTTGCTGGTCGGCGAGATGGAGACGACCTGATCCACGCCGGTGGAGGCGACGGAGGCGACATTGCCTGCGGCGTCGAAATGGACGCGGAACACCGTCTGGCTCACCGGCTTGGGCTGGGAAAAGCCATATTGCCGCGTCTCGCGGGTGACGTAATACCAGTCGTTCTTGTCGAACTGCCCCTCAAAGGTAGGCCGGCCGATGGTCTTGGCCACGGATTCGCGATTGTCGATGCCCGGCTGGATCGCAGCCGCCAGGCTCTGGTCGAGCAGATAGCCGGAATGGCCGCGCACGCGCGCGCACCCGCTGGTCCCGATCGCCAGTGCAATCAGGCCGACGACACCGGCGGCTCGCAACATCACCGTCATTCAAACTCTCCCGCGGATTACGCTGGCCGCGTCCAGGCATTGCATCCCCGGCCAAGCGCCTCAATATGCGGTTGCGGCGCCGCAAACAAGGGCGCCGAAAGCATATGAGGCCGCCCTGCATGTCGTTCATCGCCCGCCTGTTCCGCTCGACGGACGATCGCGCGCCCCTGATTCCGCTTTATAACGCCATCGTTACGCGCGGGCGGGAACCGCATTGGTATGTGGAAGGCGGGGTCGCTGACACGCTGGACGGCCGATTCGACATGATCGCGGCAATATTGTCGCTGGTGCTGATCCGCCTCGAGGGCGACGAGGACAGCCGACTCGCCTCGGCCCGGCTGACCGAATTGTTCGTGTCCGACATGGACGGCCAGCTGCGCCAGATCGGCATCGGCGACGTGATGGTCGGCAAGCATATCGGCAAGATGATGGCAGCGCTGGGCGGCCGGCTGACAGCCTATCGGGCCGCGCTGGGCGGGGATGACGCGGCGCTTGGCGAGGCGCTGGCGCGCAACCTGTATCGCGGGGATGCGCCGCCCGCGGGGCAGCTGGCGCATGTCGTCGCGGGCTTGCGCGCCTTTGCCGACGCGCTGGCCGCAAGCGCCCCGGCCGATCTTGTCTCCGGCGCACTGCCCCGGGCATGACCGCGCCTGAATTTTCCCGCCCCGTCGCGCTCGACACGATCGGCCAGACGCCGCGCGCACTGGCGATAGAGGCCGACGAGGCGGAACGCGCCGCGCTGGCGCGCCGTTTCGGCCTGAAGGCGATCGGCCGGCTGACGGCCACCGCCAGCATCGTCCTGCGCGCTGGTACGCCGGTTGCCGAGGGGGAGGTACAGGCGGACGTGGTGCAGAGCTGCGTCGTCACTGACGATCCCATCCCGGCGACCGTCACCGAGCCGTTCCAGATCCGTTTTGTCGCTGAAGCCGCCGTGCCGGCGGAAGGCGAGGAAATCGAGCTGAGCGCGGAGGAATGCGATACGGTCTTCTATTCCGGCGGCGTGATCGATCTGGGCGAGGCGGCGGCGGAAACCATGGCGCTGGCGCTGGACCCGTTCCCTCGCGGGCCGAATGCGGATGCGGCGCTGCGCGATGCAGGCGTGATCGGCGAAGGCGAGGCCGGGCCATTCGGCGCGCTGAAGGCGTTGAAGGACAGACTTGAAGGCAAGGGCTGACCGCGCCGTGCCCGCCGGGACGGACACCGCGCTGCACATCGATTTCGTCGGCGGGGCGCTGGGCCATCGGCTGCGCTTTGGCGGCGGGCGCGGGCAGGCGCTGGCGCGGGCGGCGGGGCTGGTGCGCGGCGCGGCGCCGATAATCGTCGATGCGACGGCGGGGCTGGGGCGCGATGCGTTCGTGCTGGCCTCGCTCGGCGCGCAGGTGACGATGATAGAGCGTTCGGCGGCGGTCTATGCGGCGCTTGCCGATGCGCTGCAGCGGGCGCGGGCGGCGGCGGGCGAGGCCGCCGACATCGCGGCGCGCATCGTGCTGCACCATGGCGATGCGCGCGCGCTGTTGCCTGGTATGGATGCCGATGTCGTGATGGTCGATCCGATGCATCCGCCGCGCGGCAACAGCGCGCTGGTGAAGCAGGAGATGCGCCTGCTGCGCGAACTTGTCGGCACGGATCCCGATTCGGCCGAGCTGCTGGGCATCGCGCTCGCCTGCGCGCGGCACCGCGTGGTGTTGAAATGGCCGCTCCGCGCCCCGCTCTTGCCGGGCATGGGCGCACCGTCTCACCAGATTGTCGGCAAGACGGTGCGCTATGACGTTTTCATGGTCGGCCTGACCTAGCAGGCCGCCGGATCAGAAACGCGCCGAGCCGGTGATTCCGAATGTCCGGGGGTCGCCCGGCTGGCCGATCACCAGGCCGGTATTGCCGGACTGGGTGGACAGGAAATCGAAATATTCGGTGTCGAAGGCGTTGCGCACCCAGCCATAGATTTCCCATTTCTGGTCGGCGCGGAAGCCGGCGCGGAAATTGGTCAGCGTATAGCCGCCCACATCGGTGTAAAGCGACCGGGAGGGATTGGACGAGAATTTCGAGCGGGTGCTGGCATCGACGCCCAGATAGACCTCGCCGTCCAGCCCCAGGATCGTCGCTGGCACATGATATTCGCCGCCATAGCTCAACGCCCATTTCGATATGCCGGGCAGCCACTGGCCGGAAATGTCGCAATTGGCCGGGCTCGGCCCGCCCGGCGTGCCCGGCGCCCCCGGCGGATTGCTGCCCGCCGCCGTGCCGCCGGCCAGTTCGGGCGGGCAGGGCGCGTCGGCGAACTTCACATATTCATGGTCGGTATAGGCAGTGTTGAGGTAGAGGCGCAGCTGGTTGCTCAGCCGGGCGGAAATGTCGGCTTCTATGCCGCGCACCCGCACCTGCTGGGCGTTGGCCAGATAGCCGCGGATCACATTGGCCTGGCCGTTGGTCACCGTGGCCTGGTAATTTTCGATCGACGTCCAGAACCCGGCCAGGTTGAAGGTCACCCGGCGGTCGAACAGCTGGGTTTTCAGGCCGACCTCGAAATGGTCGACCTTTTCCGGCTTGATCGTCTGCACGGCGGTGATCGGGTTGTTGGCGGCGTCCAGCGGCAGGCCGGAAAGGTTGATGCCGCCGGATTTGAAGCTCTTGGCGTAGGTGGCATAGGCCAGCACGTCGTCGGTCAGGTCGTAGGACAGGGTGAAATCGCCCGACACGTTCCAGTCGCTGAACTTCGGATTATAGTTTTGCGGCGCCAGCACGCTCAGTTGCGCCGCGGTCAGCGCGGTGTTGGTCGCGTTGGTGACGGTGGCGACATAGGATCCGTTCTTCTTGTCGTAATTGATCCGGATGCCCGGTTGCAGCCGCAGCCGGTCCGTCGCCCGCCAGGTCAGCTGCCCGAAGGCGGCAAGGCTGGTGTTGGTGAAATCAATGTCGTTTTCCGATCGCAGCCCGTCGAGGATCGTCGGATCGTTGGCGTTCGCGCCGCTGAGCAGCCAGCGGCTGGCGAGCGGCCCTTGCTCCTGCACGCCGGATGTGTGGATGGTCTGGCGGAAGGCGAACAGCCCGGCGACATAATCGATGCTGCCGCCGCCCGCCGATGCGTAGCGCAGCTCCTGCGACAATTGCCGCTGCTTGGACGGGTTGGCTGAAATGGTGGTGATCGGCAGGCCGATGAAATCGCGGTCGTTGGAGGGCGTCCAGTTCCAGAACCGCCATGCCGAAACGGACGTCAGCGTGCCGCCGCCCAGGTTCCACTCCGCGCGCAGCGATACGCCGCCCAGTTCCTGCTTCGCCTGCAATTCGCCATCCAGATCGGTGATGCGGTCGAACGGGTTGGTGCTGGGCACGGCATAGTTGCCGGACAGGCGGGCCAGTTCCGCGAACTGGCGGTTGAGCGGGCGCTGGGTCGCGCCGGTGCGGACGTAGATCTGGCCGCAGCATTCCGGGTTCTGGCGGTTATAATCGGCCGCCAGCGTCAGGCTGAGGCTGTCGGTGGCGCGCAGCAGAAGCTGGCCCTTGAAGCCAAGATTCTCCTGCTCGTTGATATAGTTGCCGGTCGTGACGTTGTAGATGGTTCCGCGCCGGTGAGTGGCGGACGTCGCAAGGCGGATGGCGAGCCTGTCCTCGATCAGCGGGCCGGAGATCGATCCTTTGGCCTGGACGAATCCCAGATTGCCGACGGTGAATTCCGCCCGCCCTTCCGGCGTGAAGCTGGGCGCGCGCGACGTGATGTTGATCGCCCCCGCTGTCGTGTTCTTGCCATAGAGCGTGCCCTGCGGGCCGCGCAGGATCTCGATCTGGTCGACATCCAGAAAATCGAAGGTCGTCGATGCGCTGCGGGCATAATAGACTTGGTCGACATAGATGCCGACGCCCTGCTCGATGCCGTCGTTGGTGAGGCCGAACGGCGCGCCGAGGCCGCGGATATTGGGGGCGGAGTTGCGCGGATTGCTGGAATAGAACTGGATCGACGGCTGCAGCTGCGTCAGCTTGCCGACGTTGAAGCTGCCGGTGGATTCAAGCGACCGGGAATCGACGATCGATATCGCCAGCGGCACGTCCTGTGCGTTTTCCGCCCGGCGGCGGGCCGTGACGACGATATCGCCGTCACCGGGCGCGGGCGCATCGGCGCTGGCTTCGGCCGGTGCGGCGTCATCTGCGGGCGCGGCGAGCAACGGCGCGGGAAGCGCGATGGCGGCGGCGGAGACGTGGGCGAGCAACAAGGTGCGAGAGATGATGTTCATTGTGTTTCCCCTTCCGCCGCTTTACTCCACTGAATGAGTAGAGATTGCGAGCAAGTTTTACTACCATATCGCTAGAGTAACGCTTTACACGGCATCTCGACATTCTCCCCCTGCCGGTTAAGCTGCGGGAGTCAGGGGGAAGACATGCAAAAATTGTTGCGGCGCAAGACCATCATCGTCGGGGCGGATCAGCCCGCGGAGCACCGGCTGACGCCGACGCTCAGCTGGCCGCACCTGCTGGCGCTGGGTGTCGGGGCCATTGTCGGCACCGGCATTTTGACGCTGATCGGCGTCGGCGCGGACCGTGCGGGGCCGGCGGTGCTGCTGTCCTTCGGCATTGCCGGCGTGATCTGCGCCTGCGCCGCCCTCGCTTATGCGGAAATGGCGACGATGATGCCCGCATCGGGCAGCGCCTATACCTACAGCTATGCCGTGCTTGGGGAGATATTCGCCTGGGTGGTGGGGTGGAGCCTGATCCTCGAATATTCGCTGGTCGTCTCCACTGTCGCGGTCGGCTGGTCCGGTTATGCGGCGCCGCTGCTGACCCCGCTCGGCTTTCCGGTCGCGCTGACGGAGGGGCCGCAGCTGGGCGGTGTCATCAACCTGCCGGCGGTGTTCATCATCGCGGTGGTGGCCGGCCTGCTGATGCTGGGCACGCGGGAGAGCGCACGGCTGAACACGATTTTGGTGGTGGTGAAGATCGCCACGCTCGCGCTGTTCGTCGCGGTGACATTACCCTATTTCGACAGCGCCAACCTTTCGCCCTTCACGCCGTTCGGCTTCGCCAAGACGGTCAGCCCGGACGGGGTCGAACGCGGGGTGATGGCGGCGGCGGCGATCATCTTCTTCGCCTTTTACGGCTTCGACGCCATTTCGACCGCAGCCGAGGAAACCAGGAAGCCGGAGCGCGATCTGGCCATCGGCATCGTCGGGTCGATGGCGATCTGCACGATCATCTACATCGTGGTGGCGGCCGTGGCGGTGGGCGCGGTGCCCTTCGCCCATTTCGCCGACAGCCCGGAACCGCTGGCGCTCATCCTGCGCGATCTGGGGCGCGAGGGCGTAGCGCGCATCGTCGCCGGTGCGGCGGTCATCGCGCTGCCCACGGTGCTGCTCGCTTTCCTTTACGGGCAGAGCCGCATCTTCCTGGTCATGGCGCGCGACGGTTTCCTGCCCACCGCGCTCGCCCGCATCTCGCCGCGCAGGGGCACGCCGGTCCGCATCACCCTGATCACCGCGATCCTCGTCGCCATCATCGCCGGCGTGATGCCGATCGACGCCATCGCGGCGCTGGCTAATGCCGGGACGCTGATCGCCTTCATC
Source organism: Sphingomonas sp. SCN 67-18 (assembly GCF_001724715.1). Classification (GTDB taxonomy): domain Bacteria; phylum Pseudomonadota; class Alphaproteobacteria; order Sphingomonadales; family Sphingomonadaceae; genus SCN-67-18. The sequence goes on along the minus strand of NZ_MEFG01000015.1, from coordinate 91,043 downwards.
GCCGTTTCGGTGTGTATGCTGGTGATGCGCCTGCGCGCGCCGGATGCGGTGCGCAGCTTCCGCGCGCCCGCCGCCTGGGTCATCGGCCCGGTGGCGGTGGCCGGCTGCCTGTACCTGTTCTCCAGCCTGCCGGCGCGCACCCAGCATTATTTCCTGGTCTGGAACGGCATCGGGTTGGTGCTTTACCTGCTCTACGGCATCCGCCGCAGCCGCGCCGGCTGACCCGGCCTCAGCGCGCCGGCTTCCAGAGCAGCGTGCGGCAGAACAGGCTGATGCAACCCTGCACCTTCAACGTGCCGTCCTTATTGGCGCGGACGATGGCCTTGTATGATTTACCCTTTTCGGGGTCGTAGACATGGCCGTGCCATTCCTCGCCGGAGGGTGACAGGCCGGTGAGGATCGGCAGGCCAAGGATCGGCCGGTCGCGCAGCCGCTCGTCGGGGTTGTGGATGTCGCGCAGCACGCCGGGTGCGGGCGGCTTCAGCATCCGGGCGATGGTGCCGCAACGCGCCGCGCCGCAGGGCGCGATATCGACCACCGCCTTGCCGTCCTGCGTTATCCAGCGCCCGTCTATTCCACTGGCGGCAAATCCCGGCGTCGCGAGCGTTATTGATGCGGCCGCTAACATGGAACGAATCATGATGCGGCCCTCGCTGCGCGGATGTTTCACCCGCCAAGGCTCCTATGCCGTAGCGCCCGCGTCAACCGCTTGGCTTGGCGCGTTGAAATTGCAATGATCCGGCCATGGACAGGATGCTCACCGCCGGCGCAGCCCTGATGCTCGCCACCGCCGCTCCGCTCAGCGCGGGCACCATCAACGTCTCGGCAGGGGAGGGCGCGCAGGAACGGTTGCAGACCGCGCTGATCGAGGCCGCGCCGGGGGACACGGTGATGCTGGCGCCGGGGCGCTACGAACTGACCGACGGCCTGTCGCTGGATGTCGATCGCGTCACGGTGCGCGGCGCCGGGCCGGGCCAGACGGTGCTGAGCTTCGCCGGGCAGCAGGGCGCGGGCGAAGGGCTGCTCGTCACGTCGGACGATGTCGTGCTGCGCGATTTCGCGGTGGAGGACAGCCGGGGAGACGGCATCAAGTCCAAGGATGCGGACCGCATCGTCTATCATAATATCCGCGTCGAATGGACCGGCGGGCCAAAGGCGACCAACGGGGCTTACGGCGTCTACCCGGTCGAGTCGACGGACGTGCTGATCGACGGCGTGACCGTGAAGGGCGCGTCGGATGCGGGCATCTATGTCGGCCAGTCCAGGAACATCATCGTCCGCAATTCCACCGCCAGCCAGAACGTCGCCGGGATCGAGATCGAGAACAGCTATAATGCCGACGTCTATAAAAACCGCGCGGTGCACAATACCGGCGGCATATTGGTGTTCGACCTGCCCAACCTGCCGATGATGGGCGGCCACGCCATCCGCGTGTTCGACAATGAGGTGGTGGATAACGACACCCCCAATTTCGCGCCGGCCGGAAACATCGTCGCCACCGTGCCGATGGGCACGGGCGTGATGGTGATGGCCAATCGCGACGTGCATGTCTTCGGCAACACGCTGTCCGGCAACGCCACGGCCAATGTCATGGTCGTCGCGTATAAAAAGGCGTTCGACGACGCGAAATATGATCCGCTCGCCCATGATGTGGTGGTCCGCGACAACAAGCATGGCCGCGCCGGCTGGGCGCCCGGCTTCCCCGGCGGGGCGGAGCTGGCGGCCGCGCTGGGCGGCGGCCTGCCGCCGATTTTCTGGGACGGCACCGGCGTGGGCAAGGCGGTGCTCCAGGTGCGCGAAACCGTGCCCGTTCTCTCGCTGGGCCTGGCCGAGCCGACCAGCCCGGTGAGCGAGGCGAAGCCCCAGCTGGTCGACCTGTCGGGCGGAACACCGCTGCCGGAACCGAAGCCGGTGGTGCTGCCCGCCGCGATGGAGGCGGCGATCCGGTGATCCGCGTCTTTGCCTGCCTGCTGGGCTGGCTGGCGCTGGTGAGCGCGTCTCCCGCGCCGCCGCCGGTGGCGCTGGACCTGATCCTGGGCGATACGCTGCCCCAGAAATTGTCGGATTTCCGCTTCTTCACCGATATGGCGGCAAGCCGGCCGAACGCGCGGGTGCAGCCCTATCACATCAACACGCCGCTCTTTTCCGACTATGCGGAAAAATACCGCTTTCTCTACGTGCCGCCGGGCAAGACGGCGGCCTACAGGGACGGCGGGCTGATCGACCTGCCGGTGGGCAGCGCGCTCATCAAGACGTTCGGTTTCGCCGCCGACCTGCGCCGCCCGCATGACGATGTGACGATCATCGAGACGCGGGTGATGCTGCGCCGGGCAAGCGGCTGGGTGGCGCTGCCCTATGTCTGGAACGCCGATCATAGCGAGGCGACGCTGCGCCGGGGCGGCACGCGGGTGCCCGCGCGCTGGATCGACGCCGCCGGCAATCCGCGCGCGATCAGCTATGCCGTCCCCAACCAGAACCAGTGCAAGGGCTGCCATGCGCTATATGAGGCGATCGTGCCGATCGGCCCCAAGGCGCGCAATCTGAACGACGGCGCGCAGCTGCAGGCGCTGGTCGCCGCCGGGATGCTGGACCGCGCCCCCGTGGATGCGCCGCGCCTGCCGCGCTGGGACGATCCGGCGACGGGCACGGTCGACCAGCGCGCCCGCGCCTATCTGGACGTCAATTGCGCCCATTGTCACAATCGCCACGCCGCGGCGAGCAATTCGGGCCTTTACCTGGAATATGACGAACGGGACCCGGTGGCCCGGGGCGTGATGAAGTCGCCCACCGCCGCCGGCCGGGGCAGCGGCGGCCACGCCCACGCCATAGAACCGGGCATGCCCGAAAAATCCTATCTGCTGTTCCGCATGGAATCGCTGGACCCCGGCATCGCAATGCCCGAACTGGGGCGGGCGACGGTGCATGACGAGGCGATCGGCCTGCTGTCCGCTTATATCGCGGCGATGCCGAAACGGGAGGGTCAATGAGCGGGTGGACCATCGGGGTGCTGGGCGGATCGGGCGTCTATGCCATCGACGCGCTGGAGGATGCGCAGTGGATATCGGTCGATACGCCATGGGGCGCACCGTCTGACGAACTGCTGATCGGGCGGATCGGCGCGGTGAAGTTCGTTTTTCTGCCGCGCCACGGCCGGGGCCATCGCATCGCCCCGTCAGACCTCAACGCCCGGGCCAATATCGACGCGCTGAAGCGCGCTGGCTGCACGGACGTGATCGCCCTGTCCGCCATCGGTTCGCTGCGCGAGCATCTGCCGCCGGGCCGCTTCGTCGTCGTCGATCAGTTCATCGACCGCACCGTCGCCCGCCCGGCCAGCTTCTTCGGCACCGGCATGGTCGCCCATGTCTCGATGGCGGATCCGGTCTGCCCGCGCCTGTCCGGCCTGCTTGCGGAGGCGGGGCGCAGGGCCGGTGCCGAGGTGAGCGAAGGCGGCACCTATCTGGCGATGGAGGGGCCGCAATTCTCCTCGCGCGCGGAAAGCCATCTCTATCGCAGCTGGGGGTGCGACGTGATCGGCATGACCGCGATGCCGGAGGCGCGGCTCGCCCGCGAGGCGGAGCTGCCCTACGCGCTGGTCGGCATGGTGACGGATTATGATTGCTGGCGCGAGGGCGAGGCGCATGTCGAGGTGGAGAGCGTGATCGCGCAGATGAACGCCAATGCCGGGCGCGCCCGGCGGCTGGTGGTGGAGCTGGCCGCGCTGCTGCCGGCGGAGCGCGCGCCTTCACCCATCGACACCGGGCTGGATTATGCGCTGATCACCGCGCCGGACGCGCGCGACCCCGCGGTGCTGGCCCGGCTCGACGCGGTGGCCGGGCGGGCGCTGGGTCTGCGGCGATGACCATCCGGCTGTTCGATTATTTCCGGTCCTCCGCCGCCTATCGGGTGCGGATCGCGCTCAACCTGAAGGGCGTGGCGTATGAGCGCGTGCCGGTGAACCTGCTGGAAGGCGAGCAGGCGGACGAGGCCAACCGCGCCCGCAACCCGCAGGGCCTTGTCCCCACGCTTGAGATTGACGGGCAGATGCTTGTCCAGTCGCTGGCGATCATCGACTATCTGGACGCCCGCTTTCCCGAACCCCGGCTGATCCCGGCCGATCCTGCCCAACGCGCGCGCGCCTGGGCGCAGGCGCTGGCCGTCGCCTGCGATATCCACCCGGTCAACAATCTGCGCATCCTGAAATATCTGTCCCACCCGCTTGGCGTGCCGCAGGAGGCGCGCGACGCATGGTATCGCCACTGGGTGGCGGAGGGCTTTGCCGGGCTGGAGCGGATGGCGGCCGGGGCGGGCGCCTTTCTGGGCGGGGAAAGGCCGGGCATCGCCGACATCTGCCTGGTGCCGCAAATGTTCAACGCGCGCCGTTTCGACGTCGATCTGGCGCCCTTCCCGACGCTGGTCAGGATCGACGCGGCGGCGCAGGCGCTACCCGCTTTCGCGCAGGCGCATCCGGACCGGGCGAAGCCGGCCTGAGAATCCCCGGAGGGCCGCGATTTCCCCCTTGTGCATCCCGCCGCTTTGGCCAAAGTTCAAGGCCTTGGAGAGGGCATAGGCCATGGCCAGCACAGCACCGATACCGTCGCCACCCGGCCTTCCCGTCGTCGGCCACCTCCACCAGATCGCGCGCAGCGGGCTGATCGGCCATCTGCTGGAGGTCAGCCGCAGCTTCGGCCATGGCATATTCAAGCTGAAATTCGGCAGCCGGGTCGGGCTGTTCGTCGTGGACGCGGACCTGGCCGCCGAACTGTGCGACGAGACGCGCTTCCGCAAGCTGCCCGGCCCCGGCCTGCGCGTCGTCCGCCGCTTTGCCGGCGACGGGCTGTTCACGGCATTTTCCGAAGAAGCCAATTGGGGCAAGGCGCACCGCATCCTGCTGCCCGCATTCAGCCAGCGTTCGATGCGCGGCTATTACGACATGATCCTGGAGGTGTGCGACCAGCTGATCGCCAAATGGGAGCGGCTGGACGGGCAGGAAGTGCTGGTCAGCGACGACATGACCCGGCTGACGCTGGACAGCATCGCCATTGCCGGCTTCGGCCACCGCTTCAACAGCTTCGAAAAGGAGCAGCTGGACAGTTTTCTGGAGGCGCTGGCCCGCGCGCTGGGCGAATCGCTGAACATGATCACCCGCCTGCCGATCCAGCAGAGGCTGGCGCGCAAGCAGGCCCGCCAGTTCGCCGCCGACATTGCGGAGATGAACGCGCTGGTCGATGCCATCATCGCGGACCGGCGGACGCACCCGACCGACGGCAAGGACCTGCTCAACCTGATGCTGACCGCCGTCGATCCGGAAACGGGCGAGGGGCTGGACGATCTCAACATCCGGTATCAGGTGCTCACCTTCCTCATCGCCGGGCATGAGACGACCAGCGGGCTGCTGACCTTCGCCTTCCACCTGCTGCTGCGCCACCCCCATGTGCTGGCCCAGGCCTATGCCGAGGTGGACCGCGTGCTCCCCGGCGACACCCGGCCGGATTATGCCCATCTCGTCCAGCTCGACGTGATCGAGCGGATCATCAAGGAAGCGCAGCGGCTGTGGCCGACCGCGCCCGCATTTTCGGTGGGGCCGTATGAGGATACGGTGATCGGCGGCAAATGGGCGCTGCGCAAGGACCGGCCGGTCAACATCTTCACCCCCGGCCTGCACCGCGATCCCGCCGTGTGGGACCGGCCCGAGGAATTCGACATCGACCGCTGGCTGCCGGAGGCGGAGCGGGCGCGGCATCCCCATGCCTACAAGCCGTTCGGCAACGGCGCGCGGGCCTGCATCGGCCGCCAGTTCGCGCTGGTGGAGGCAAAGCTGGCGCTGGCCATGATCCTGCAACGCTTCGCGATAAGCGATCCGCACGGCTATCGGCTGACGATCAAGGAAACGCTGTCGATCAAGCCGCATGACTTCTTCATGCGGCTGCGCAAACGCCAGCCCCATGAGCGGCTGTCCGTCGCCCCCGCGCCGGTGACGGCGGCGGAGGAGGAGCCGGTGGCCGCCGTCGCGGGCAACGGCCAGCGGCTCGCCGTGCTCTACGGCACCAGCCTCGGTACCGCGCGCGACATTGCCGAGGAGATTGCCGAGCGCGCCGCCGTCGACGGGTTCGACACGGTGGTGCGCTCGATGGACGAGAGCTTCGCGCTGGGCCTGCAGGCGGAAGACCGGGTGATCGTGGCCGTCACCGCCACCTATAACGGCCGTGCGCCGGATAGTGCGGTGCATGTCGAACAGGCGATAGAGGACGGCCATTTCGATGGCGCGGACTGGCCGGACGCGCGCTTTGCCGTGCTCGGCATCGGCAACAGCCAGTGGCCCAATTACCAGGCTTTCCCGAAACGGATCGACGCCGCGCTGGAGGCGGCCGGGGCGCAGCGGCTGGTGCCCCGCGCGGAAGCGGACGGACAGGGCGATTTCGACGGGGCGGTGGCGCAGTTCCTGCGCGACCTGTGGCGCGCGCTGGGCGGGCGGGCCGAGCCATCGCAACGCGCGCCCGCCGCGCTGTCGCTGCGCGTCGTGGATGCCGGCGCGGTGCGGGCGCAGGTCTTGCCGGATCTGGCGACGCGGCTGACGATCAGCGAGAATCGCGAGCTGGTGAAGCCTGCCGACGGGCTGTGGGATTTCGCCATGGAGCCGCCGCGCCCCTCCACCCGCTTCATCCGCATCGCGCTGCCGCAGGGGCTGTCCTACCAGACCGGCGACCATGTCGCCGTCTATGCGCGCAACCGCCCGGCGCTGGTAGACCGCGCGCTGCAGCGGCTGGGGCTGGGCGGCGACATGCAGATCGTGCCGGAAGGGCAGAGCGGCCGCTTCCGCCACCTGCCGATCGGCCAGACGGTGACGGTCCGGCAATTGCTCACCGATTTCGTGGAATTGCAGGACCCCGCGCCACGCCGCGCCATCGACGTGCTGGCGGCGCACACGCGCTGCCCCCATACGCAGCGCGAACTGGCCCGGCTGGGCGGGGATGCGTGGCAGGCGGAGGTGGCGGACAAGCGGCTGACGCTGCTCGACCTGCTGGAGGGGCTGCCGGCGGCGGAGCTGCCGCTCGATGCGTTCATCGAACTGTCGGCCGCCATCGCCCCGCGCTTCTATTCCATCGCATCTTCTCCGCGGGTCAGCCCCGGCCATGTCGAACTGATCGTCGGCACCATGGCGGCGCCTGCCTGGTCCGGCCTTGGCGAGCATCAGGGCTTCGCCTCCACCCACATGCGCGATCTCGCCGCCGGCGACAGCGTGTTCGGCTATGTGCGCCGCCCCAATCCGCCGTTCGCGCCGCCCGCCGACCCGGCCGTGCCGATGATCCTGATCGGCCCGGGCACCGGCTTCGCGCCGTTGCGCGGCTTCATCCAGGAACGCGCCGCGCAGAAGGCGGCGGGCATGGCGGTGGCGACCAGCCTGCTGTTCTACGGCTGCCGCCATCCGGACCATGACTGGTTCTGCCGCGAAGAGGTGGAGGGCTGGACGGCGGACGGGGTGGTTGCGCCGCTGCTCGCTTTCTCGGCGGTGCCCGGTCACCCGTGGAAATATGTGCAGGACGCCATCTGGGCGGAGCAGGACCGGCTTTGGGAGGCGATGTCCGCAGGCGCGCAGATTTTCCTGTGCGGCGATGGTCGTTTCATGGCCCCGGCGGTGCGCGATACGTTGATCCGCATCCACATGCGGCAGACCGGCGCCGGCCACGAGCAGGGATCGGCCTGGCTGGAACGCATGATCGAGGATGGGCGCTATCATCAGGACGTGTTCGGCTTCGGCAAGTAAACGGAGTTGACATTTACGTAAACGTAAACAATGGAGGCCGCGACACCCGGCGCGGGAGAGGATCGGATCGATGCAGCAATTGAGCGGGCAGGACGCGAGCTTCGTCTATCTGGAGACGCCGGCGACGCCGATGCACATCGGCTCGGTCGGCATCTACGATCCATCGACGGCGCCGGGCGGCGCGGTGCGCTTCAAGGATATATTGAAGTTCGTCGAGGGGCGGCTTTCCAGCGCGCGCAGCTTCCGCCAGAAACTGGTGCGCGTGCCCTTCGACCTCGACCATCCCTATTGGGTGGAGGATGCCGATTTCGATATCGAATATCACATCCGCCACATCGCCCTGCCGCAACCCGGCGACTGGCGGCAATTATGCATCCAGGTGGCCCGGCTCCACGCCCGGCCGATGGACCTCAGCAAGCCCTTGTGGGAATTCACCGTCGTCGAGGGGCTGAACAACATCCCCGGCATCCCGCCCGGATGCTTCGCGCTGGTCTCGAAGGTTCACCATGCCGCCATCGACGGCATGTCCGGCGTGGAAATGAGCGCCGCGATCCATGACGTGACCGCCGACATGCCGGATCGCCCCGCCGATCCGGACTGGCAGCCAGAAGTGCCGCCGGGCACGGCCGATCTGTTGATCCGCTCCTATTTCAACGGGCTGCGCCAGCCGCTCAAATATCTTGAGGCGCTTGGCCAGTCGCTGCCCGGCGTGGCGCGGTTGGGCAGGGGGGTGAGTGCCGGCGAGCTGGAAATCGCCGGGCAGCGGCTTGCGCCGCGCACCCGCTTCAACGCCAAGGTGTCGTCCCACCGCGTGTTCGACGGCGTCGCCTTTCCGCTTGCCGAGGTGCGCGCCATCAAGGACCGGATCGAGGGCGGCACGGTCAACGACGTGATCCTCACCATCATCGGCGGCGGCCTGCGCCGCTATCTGGAACAGCGGGGCGAACTGCCCGCCGACAGCCTGACCGCGATGGCCCCCATTTCGGTGCGCGCGGAGGGCGAGAAGAAGGCGATGGGCAATCTCGTGTCGGCGATGGTGGTGGCGCTGGGCACCCATATCGCCGACCCGATGGAAAGGCTGGACCATGTCCACCGCGAAGCGGCCAATTCCAAGGCGCTCACCAACGCGGTCGGCGCGCGCACGTTGACCGATTACAGCCAGCTCATCCCGTCCGGCCTGGCCGGGCTTGGCGCGCGGCTCTACACCCGGCTGGGCGTCGCCAACGCCCATGCCCCGGTGTTCAACGTGGTCGCCACCAACGTGCCGGGATCGCGCGTGCCGCTCTATTTCGTCGGCGCGCAAATGGTCAAAATGATGGGATTGGGGCCGATTTTCGATAGCATGGGGTTGATCAACACCATTTACAGCTATGGCGACGAGATCGCGATTTCCTTCACCAGCGATCGGGCCATGATGCCCGATCCGGACGTTTATGCCGATGCGCTGCGCGCCGCCTTCGCGGAATTGAAGGCGGCGGCGGGCGCGGAATCGAAGCCGGCACGCAAGAAGAAGGCCGCAGCCAGGAAAGGATGACGACATGGCCGAGAAGAAAAGCGACAACAAGCTGGAAGCCGCTGCCGAGGCGCTGAAGGAAAGCGGGGCGCGGGTGGCGCAGAACAGCGCGGCGTTGAGCACGGCGGTGATCGACCATGCCGAGGCGAACACGCGCGAGGCCTTTGCCGCGCTGCGCGCCGCCGCCCGCGCCACCGACCTGGCCGGGGTGATGAAGGTGCAGGGCGACTATATTCGCGATCAGGGCGCGCGCAGCATGGCGCAGGCCCGCGAAGTGGGCGAGTTGATCGCCAAATTCGGCCGCGACGCGGTGGCGCCGCTCACCGGCAGGAAGGACTGATCGGACCCGCCGTCCCGGCGGACGTGCGTTCCCGTCAGCCCACGGCGCGGGATGGCGCTGCGATTCCTTTGACGCTGCCCCGCTGCGGCCCTTAGTGGATGTGGCCGGACGAGGGGTAGAGCAGCGCCTTCAAGCCTGAACGGTCGAACGGCTTCCACTGCCCTTCCGGCTGGGCCAGCCGATCCGCGATGGCGTAGAGCACCACCGGGTTGACGCCCAGCCCGACATGGCTGCCGCGCACCTCGATATTGTCGGTGGTGGCGCATTCCGGCTCGCGGCAGGTTTGCCACGCGACGATGCCGTCCGCCTTCGAGAAGATGGCGGTGGAGGGCACCGGTGGCACGGTCGCGCTCTCCCGCAGCTGCGCCTGCGTGTCCTTGTCGCCGATCTTCTGGCCGGTCAGCCGCTCATAGGTGCGCCATACGTTCGACGCGCGCGGATCGCCGGCGAAGGGGGATCCGAGGGTGATGATCTGGCGCACCGCATGGGGCAGCCGCCGCGCCACCTGCCGCGCCATGACGCCGCCGAGACTCCAGCCGACCAGGCTGACGGTGCGGCCGGTTTCGGCATGGATCTGCTCCAGCCGGGCGATCAGCCGCTCGCCTTCCCGCCCGATCGCCTTCGGCCCCAGGTTGCGGCCCAGTTCCCAGGCGTGGGCGTCATAGCCCAGCCGCCGCAGATAGCGGCGCAGCACGGTTGTCGACATGTCGGTGGTGATGAAGCCGGGCAGCACCAGCACCGGGTGCCCGTCGCCGCGCGGCGCGGTCATCAGCAGCGGCGTCGCCCAGGGCAGCGACCCGAATTCGACGAGCGCGCGGGGCAGTTCGGTCAGCGCCAGCAAGGCTGACGGCGGGCTGATCGTCCGGGTGGTTGCGGCCTGCATCTCGGTCCTTTCACGCCATATGGGGGGAGTGAACAGGCTAATTGACTCGCCTGCAAGTAAAATGCGCATCCGCCGTCATGCGATGCCGAACGCCCCCAGCTGCGCCGCCACCCGCCCGACATCGTGGCTGAGGATGGCGAGATCGTGCAATTGCCCGTCGCGGTCCTGCACATGATCGCGCAACAGCGCTTCGCCGCGAAAGCCGAGGCTTTCGAACAGCGCGATCGCGCCGGCCTGGTCAGGCGTCATCTGCGCCACCAGCTTCTTCAGGTCGCGCTGCAGGGCAATGCGGAAAATCTCCTGCAGCAGGTCGCGGCCCAGCCCGCGGCCCCGCGCCTCCGCCGCCACCAGCAGCCGGACCTCGCCGACATGGGGGGACCAGCCGAGCGGATCGCGCACCACCGCCGCGGTGCCGACAAGGCCGCTTTCATCCTCCGCCACCAGGCTGTCGATAAAGCCGTCCTCCACCGCCTCCACCCAGGCTTCCACCACGCGGCGATGCTTGATGTCGCGGCTGAGGAACAGCAGGTCGTGCTCCGGCAGCGCGCGGGCGAAGCGCAGCATGGCGTCGACATCATCGGCGCGGAACCGCCGGATCGCCGCCACGCTCATGTCGAGCGTTCCTGCAGCCATTCGTCCAGCCGCGGCCAGAGCCGGCGGATGGCGTTGGCCCCCGCGACCAGGCTGACATGCCCTCCCTTCAGCACCACTTCCTCCTTGTCGGCCGATCCCACCTTGTCGATCAGCGGGTGGGAGGCGGCATAGGGCACGATATGGTCGTGCTCCGCCACCACATGCAGGAAAGGCGCGGTGATCCGCGCCAGATCGACCGGCCGGCCCGCCACCGTCATCCCGCCTTCCATCAGCTGGTTGTCCCAGATCAGCTGCCGGGTCGTCTCGCGGAAATATTGCCCCGCCAGCGGCAGCATGTCGCTCGTCCAGCGGTCGAACATGCGGTAGCTTTTGACGAAATCGTCGTTCCACATATTGTCCCACAGCCGGATATTGCCGGCGATCCGCCCGGCCGGCCGCAGCAGATCGAAGGCGGCGTAGAGCATGTCGGCCGGGCAGTTGCCGAATGTGTCGATCAGCCGGTCGACATCGAAGAAGCGCTTGTCCGCCCATGCCTGGAACAATTCCATGCGGCTGAAATCGACGGGCGTGGTGAAGCAGACCAGATTCTTCATCGGCCCGTCCGCGTGCAGCGCGGCCCACAGCACGGACAGCACGCCGCCGAAGCAATAGCCGACCACGGTCAGCTCGTCCTCGCCGGTTTCCTCGGCAATGCGGGCGACGCAGGCGGGAATGAAATCGAGCACATAATCGGCCAGGCCGAGATGCTTCTCGTCCGCGCGCGGCGGGCTCCAGTCGAGCATGAACACGTCATATCCCGCCTTCAGCAGGAACTCGACCAGGCTCTGGCCCGGCACCATGTCGAACACATAGCCGCGATTGGTGGTCGCCATGACGAGCAGCAACGGCACGCGGTACACCTCGTCCGCCATCGGCCGGTAATGGTAGAGGTTCATCGTGCCGCGCTGGATCAGCACGTCCTTGGGGCTGGCCCCCAGCACCGGGGCGGGCGAGGTGAAATAGCCGATGCCCTTGATGTTGCGCTGGAGCGCGCGGTCGAACGCGATGCGGGCCTGGTCGATCAGGTCGGGAGCGGGCGCCGCACCGCCGCCGCTCATGCGGGTTTTTTCCGCGGCGGCGGCACCTTGGTGCGCTTCGGCTTCGGCCGGGCCGGGGTGGCGGGCGCTGCGGCCCCCCTGTCCCCCGCCAGCGCGGACAGCAACGCCTCGATGCGCGCCAGCCGTTCCTCCACCCCCTGCAGCCGGGCCGCGATATCCGCCACTTCGCTGCGGCTTGGCATGTTGGCGGCGGCCAGCGCCCGGCTCATCGCCTCGTGCGCGGCCTCCTGCGCCTTCAGCGAGATGGTGGTCGCGCCCTGCACGGTGCGCGCGAACTCGCCGGATTTCATCAGGTTCGCGCCGAATTCATTGGCGGCATTTTCCCACTGGCCCAGCATGTCGCGGAAGAAGGCTGCGGGATCGGGCGGGGTGGGGCTGACCATCCGTGCAGTGTTCGCAATCGCTTCGCCCGCGTCAAGCGCGATGCGCCAGCCATTGTTCGCTTTCGCCTTCCCATGCCACTATGGCCACGGCCATGACGACAGGACAATTGCAACCCGTTCTCGATGCGCGCACCCGGCTGGGGGAAAGCCCGGTCTGGTCGGCGGAGCGGCGAATGCTGTTCTTCGTCGACATCAAGGGCCGCGCGCTGCACCGGTTCGATCCCGCCACCCGCAGCCACCGGGTCGACGCGGTGGACGAGGACATCGGCTGCGTCGCGCCGGCGGCGGGCGGCGGCTTCGTGGCGGCGACGCGATCCGGCATCTGGCTGCTCGACGATGGCGCCGCCAAGCGGCGGATGATCGCCGCCAACCCGGAGGATCCGGCGGTCAGCCGGTTCAACGACGGGCGCATCGACCCTGCCGGCCGGCTGATCGTCGGCACGGTGGATGAACCCAAGGCGGGCGGCAAGGCCGGGCTGTACCGGCTGGACGGCGACCGGCTGACGCGGCTGCTGGACGGGCTGCTCACCTCCAACGGGCTGGCTTTTTCGCCGGACGGGCGGACGCTCTACCATGCCGATACGCCGCGCTTCGCGGTGCGCTGCTATGATTATGACGTGGCGACCGGCGCGATCGCCAATCCCCGGCTGTTCGCGCAGCTCGACCCCGACGCTGCGGACCGGGGGCGACCGGACGGCGCGGCGGTGGATGCGGAGGGCTGTTACTGGACCGCGCTGTACGAGGGCGGGCGGGTGCAGCGTTACGACCCGCACGGCGCGTTGATGGCGGAATATCCGCTGCCCGCCCGCAAGCCGACCATGGTGGCGTTCGGCGGCGCGGCGTTGAAGACGCTGTTCGTCACCACGGCGGAGGGCGACGGGGGCGGGGCGCTGTTCGCCATGGCGGTGGACGTGCCGGGGCTTGTCCCGCCGCCCTTTGCCGGGGCGGCGCGATGACCATCGGCAACGCCGCGCATGTCGCCATCGTCGGCGCGGGGTTTTCGGGCACGCTGCAGGCGATCAACCTGCTGCGGCACGGCGGCCCGCGCGCGACGCTGATCGAGCGGCGCGACGATCATCTGGCGCGCGGCGTCGCCTACAGCGCCTGCCACCCGCTGCACCTGCTCAACGTGCGCGCCGCCAATATGAGCGCGCTGCCGGACGACCCGGATCATTTCGTCCGCTGGCTGGCGGCGCGGGGCGCGGGCGGGGCGGGCAGCTTCGCCTCGCGCGCGGTCTATGGCAGCTATCTGGCGGAACTGCTCGATGCCGCGCGGCAGGCCGGGGGCGACCGGCTGACCATCGTGCGCGGCGAGGCGACCGACCTGGTGGAGGACGGGCAGGGCGTGCGGATCGGCCTGGCCGATGGCGGGCGGATCGATGCCGACGCGGCGGTGCTGGCGCTGGGCAACCTGCCGCCCCATGCGCCGCCGGGGCTGGCGGTGGAGCGGCTGCCGCAGGATGTTTATGCCGGCGATCCCTGGGCGTCGGACATTGCGGACGGGCTTGGCGATGGTGACCGGGTGCTGTTGCTGGGCACCGGGCTGACCGCCATCGACGCGGCGCTGCTGCTGGATACGCGCGGCTTTGGCGGGACCATGATCGCCCTGTCGCGGCGCGGGCTGGTGCCCCGTCCGCACCGGCCCGCCGCCCGGCGTGCGCCGGAACGGCTCGAGCGGCCGCCGGCCATGCTCTCCCGCCTTGTCGCGGACGTGCGGGGCCGGGCGGAGACGCTGGGCTGGCGCGATGCGGTCGACGAGTTGCGGCCGATGACGCAGGCGATGTGGCAGGCGGCGGGCGCGGCGGAGCGCGGCCGGTTCCTCCGGCATTTGCGGCCATATTGGGACGTCCACCGCCACCGCCTCGCGCCCGAGGTCGCCGGGCGGATCGATGCGTTGCGCGGGGCGGGGCGGCTGCGCTTCATCGCCGGCAAGACGCAGGCGGTGACGGCGGCGGGCGACGGCGCGGCGCTGGACTGGCGGCCGCGCGGGGGCAGCGCGACGGAGCGTATGCCGGTGCGCCGCATCGTCAACTGCACCGGCCCGCAGGGCGACCTGCTGCGCAGCACGGAGTCGCTGCTGGTCAACCTGCTCGCCGCCGGGCGCATCCGGGCGGATGTGCTGCGGCTGGGGCTGGATGTGGACAGCCAGTCGCGCGCGGTGGACGGCGGCGGCCGGGTGTCCGACCGGCTGTTCGCCATCGGCCCGATGACGCGCGGCGGCTATTGGGAGATCGTCGCCGTTCCAGGCCTGCGGATGCAGACCTGGGCGCTCGCCCGCCGCTTTGCCAACGCGCACTGGGTCGGCGGCGAAGGGCTCTGACCCGGCGCGAGGGGCGTCAGCGCGGCTTGCGCGCGCCGCGCACGCGGTTCCACACGAACAGCGCCAGCGCGCCGACGATGAGCAGCGCGATCAGCGCATCGGCGCTGTGGAACGCCGCCTTGACGCGCGGATCGCTGTTCCAGCCCTTGCCCAGCACCATGCCCAGCCAGGCAAGGCCGAAGCACCAGGGCCATGAACCGAGGAAGGTGTAGAGGTGGAACTTGCCCAGCGGCATCCGCGCAATGCCGGCGGGGAAGGCGATGAACGAGCGGATCACGGGCAACATGCGGCCGACCAGCACCGCCGACCCGCCGAAACGGGTGAAGAAACGGTCCGCCGTGTCAAGCTCGCCCGGGCCGATCAGCACGTAGCGACCCCATTTTTCTATGGCGGTGCGGCCGCCGCGCCGGCCGATCTCATAGGCGACGACCGATCCCAGATTGCAGCCCAGCGCGCCCGCCGTGGCCGCCAGATACAGGTCGAACCGGCCGGTGGAGACGAGATAGCCGGCAAAGGGCATGATGACTTCGGATGGCAGCGGAATGCAGGCGGATTCGATCGCCATCAGCAGCAGCACGCCCCAATAGCCGCTGGCGGAAATGACGCTGACGATGGCGCCGGCAAGGGCCGCAAGGGCTTGTTCTATCATGCTCATGAACCGCCGTTGCGCCCGGCGCGCCGCCAATGCCAGCGCAAAATGACCGGGGGACCGCTCGGGCCCGCGCTCAGCCCGTGAAAAGACCGGTCAGCCGCTGGATCAGCACATAGAGCGCGGTCCAGGCGAAGGGGAGGAGGAGGGCCGCCGCCCAGAGCAGGCGGCGATCCCGCTGGAACAGGCGCTCGGCCATGCGGGGCGGCAGGTCCGCTTCCTGATGCCGCCAGCGCCGTTCCAGCCAGCGTACCGCCGGGATGACCAGCCCGACCAATATAGCGATGCCGATGAACCCGGCCAGCGATCCGCCGCCGCTCATCCCTACCGCGTTGGTCGCCACGATCTGCAGCGCCGCATAGACGAGCAGCGCCGACGCCGCGTTGTTGGTGATCTTCCTTGTCCAATATCCGCCGTGCGGATCGGGCCGTGTGGCCATTGACGCATTCTCCCGATTCTTCCGGGAGTAGGCTGACCACGCGGCGGCCTCAACCCCCCCGCGCCCCGATTTATCAGGGAATCACAGGCTGGTTCTCGGCATCCATGCGGCGCTGGGCGCGGGCTTCGGCGACCAGCTTGTTGTAGCAGCCGGTCCAGCCGCCGGCGCCGACGGGCGAGCAGCTCTCCGTGCCGGTGCGCCCGACATATTCCATGCTCTGCGCGCGCTGCGCCCAGCTGACGTCCTCCGGCCCCGGCGTCACCTGGCGCAGTTCCTTGGGGATGCGGTAACGGTCATTTTCCGGCGCGCGGACGCAGATGGTGTCAGCGGGGCATTTGTCCTCGCCGAATATGCGCAGGATGCGTTCGCCGCGCTGGGCCTGGGCAGGCTGGGGAGCAAGGCCCGCGAACAGGCACAGCGCCGCGCCCGCCATCAGATATTTCCGCATGCTCATCACTCGCTCCTGTACTGCCCGGCGCCCGGGGGCGGCGCCATCTCGTTGGTTGCTCAGATCCGTTTCGACAGCGCGATGGCCAGCCGGCACCCCAGCCGGATCGCTCCGCTCATCAGCGGATAGGCGGGCGCGTCGTGCGCGCCATGGGCGATGGCCGCGTCGCGATGCTCCAGCTCCTCGGCGCGGAATTCCGCTATCGTCGCGGCCAGTTCCGGGTCGTCGCTGCCCAGTTCGTCCAGCTGCTCGCCATAATGGCGGTCGATTTCGGTTTCGATCGCCTCCGTGCAGGCCATCGCCGCCTTAGGGCCGATGGCGGCGGTGACCGCGCCCAGCGCGAAGCCGGCGACATTCCACACCGGCTGCAGCAGCGTGGGCCGTACCCGGCGCGAGACGATCATCGCGTCGAACCGCTGGCGGTGCCGCGCCTCCTGCGCGGCCATGCCGGCAATCGCCCGCGCCGCGGGAGATCGATCGCCCATCACCGCCAGTTGCCCGGCATAGATGCGCGTCGCGCCATATTCCCCGGCCTGGTCGACGCGCAGCATGGCGCCGCTGTCCGCCTTCGGGTCGCCGGGGCGCCGCGCGCTCACCGGGCCGCCGTCCCGCGCCGGGCGAGCAGGGCAAGGATGAGCAGCCCCGCGCCGATGGAGAAGATGGCGTTGAAACCGGCCAGCGAGATGCCGAACAGGTCCCATTGCGCCTGATCGCAGCGGATGACCGGCGTCGCCCAGATATTGGCGAGTATGTCGGCATCGCTGCCGCCCGCCGGCGCGGCGGTGGAGCAGGTCGTCAGCCCTTGCCACCAGCCATATTCCACGCCCGCGTGGAACACGCCGATCCCGCCGCTGACCATGATGGCGACGGCCGCCAGCGCGGTCATCGCCCGGCTTGCATCCGGCCGTTCGGTCAGGGCGAAGGCGAACAGCGCCACCACGATGGCGATTTCGTGCGGCCAGCGCTGCCAGTGGCACATTTCGCAGGGGTAGAGCCCGCCTATATATTGCGATCCCAGCGCCCCCGCCATCAGCAGCAGCGGCACGGCGAGCGCCAGGGTGCGGGCCTTGTGCAGCGGCGTCATGCCGTTACCGCTTGCCGCGCGATGCGACGACCGCGCCGCCGGCGCCCAGCCGCTTGATCGTGGCGAGCGCGTAATGAAGCTGGAAATCCTTGATGCCCTGCTTTTCCAGTTCCTCGGCCGTCGCTTTGAAGCGGGGATCGTCCTTCTCGTCGTCTTCCAGCACGGAATTGTCGATCTTCGCCTCGTTGATCAGGTGGCGGCGCAGGTCGTCCTCGCGGAAGCGCGGGCGCGTCTTGTAATCCGGGTCGGAAAGCTGGGGCACCTTGATGTCCGGCTCTATGCCGCCTTCCTGCACGGACCGGCCCGAGGGCGTGTAATAGCGCGCCGTGGTCAGGCGCAGCGCCGTCGTCTCGGTGAGCGGCAGCAGCGTCTGCACCGATCCCTTGCCGAAGCTGCGTTCGCCCATCACCAGCGCGCGGTGCTGGTCCTGCAACGCGCCGGCGACGATTTCCGCGGCAGATGCCGATCCGGCGTCGACCAGCACGACAATGGGCAGGCCATGGGCATAATCGCCCGGCGCGGCGTAATAGCGTTCGATGTCGCCGGCGCTGCGGCCGCGCTGCGACACCACTTCCCCGCGCTCCAGGAATGCGTCCGACACCTCGATCGCCTGGTCGAGCAGGCCGCCGGGGTTGGAGCGCAGATCGACGACATAGCCCAGCGGCTTGCGGCCCAGCGCCTTGTCCACGCCCATCAGCGCGGCGCGCACGTCGGCGCCGGTATTCTTGGAAAAGGCGTTGATGTTGATAATGCCGACGCCGTCCTTCACTTCCCACTTCACCGGCTTCAGCACGATGATCTCGCGCTTGATGGTCACATCGAACGGCTTGTCGCGGCCGGGGCGGACGATGGTGAGGCGAATGGAGGTGCCCGGGTCGCCGCGCATCTGCTCGACCGCCTCGTCCAGCGTGCCGCCGTAGATCAGCTTGCCGTCAAGATGGGTGATATAGTCGCCGGCCTTGATGCCCGCGCGGTCGGCGGGTGTATCCTCGGTCGGCGTGATCACCTTCACCGCGCCGTCTTCCATGGAGACGGTCAGGCCCAGCCCGCCATAGGCGCCCTCCGTCTGGGTGCGCATGGTCTGGAAATCCTTGGCGTCCAGATAGCTGCTATGCGGGTCCAGGCTTGCCAGCATCCCGTCGATCGCGCCCTTGATGAGCGCCTCGTCGCTCACCTGCTCGACATAGTCGGCGCGAACCCGTTCGAACACGTTCATGAACTGGTCGAGCTCGCGATAGGTGCTGCTGTCCACCGCGGCCAGCGCCGCCGTGGCGGCAGGCAGCAAGGCCACCGCGCTGATGAGGGCGGTGGCGCGCAACAACGGGCCGTGGAGGCTGACTCTGGACATCGAAACTGACTTTCCCATGGTGTTCGGCCGGACGATACAGGCTTTTAGGTTGAGGCAAAAGGCGTGACTGCGCGATGAACGTCAGCCGATCAGCCGGGTGATGTCGACGGGCTGGCCGTCGCGGCGCAGCTCGACGGTAATGGTGGGCCGGTCCCGCCCGGCGCGGCCGACAGGGCTGCCCTGATCCACCGTGTCGCCGACCTTGACGCTCAGCTGCTCCATATTGGTGATCAGCGTGGTCAGCCCGCCGCCATGATCGATGATCGCGATCCGCCCGAAGCCGCGATAAGGGCCGGCAAAGGCGATCCTGCCTTCGCTGGGGGCAATCACCTGCGCGTCCGGCCGGGTCGCGATGGTCAGGCCGCGCGCCCGCACCCCGGCGGCCGAAATTTCCCCCATGCCGGTGACGACCTCGCCGATCACCGGCATCCGGTAGCCCGCGCGCAGCGTCTGCGCCGCCGGGGCGTCGGCGGCCCCCGGCGTGGCGACCGCGCCGGGGCGGGCGGGGCGGGGCAGCGGCCCCGGCAGGGTGATGAGCGCCGCGCGCCGGTTCGCCTGCTGGCCGAGCGCATCCATCAGATCGCCGATGTCGCGCGCCTTTTCGCCCAGCGCGATGGCGCGGTCCGATTCGAAGGCGGCGTCGTCAGACAGCGCAATGGCCCGGCGGCGCTGGGCCGCCTCCATCCGGGAAAGCGCCAGCCGTTCCGCCACCAGCCTTTGCTGGCCCCGCTCCAGCGTGGCCAGCGCATGGCCCGCGCTGGCGCGCAGCCGCTTCCCGGCATCGATTTCCGCGCGCAACGCCCTGGTCTGGGTGGCGACTACGGGCAGCATCGTCGCCAGCATGGCGCGGACATGCACCATGTCGGTCAGCGATCCGGGTTGCACCACCGCCATGGCCGGCGGCCGCCGGGCCATCATCTGCAGGGCGGCGACCAGCCGGACGATCGGCCCCTGCCTGGCGGCCAGCCGGGCGCGCTGGGCGCGGCGCATCCGTTCGATGATGGCGACCCGCGCCTGCGCGGCGGCGATGTCCGCCTCCGCCGCCTGGATCCGCGCGGCGACGGCGGCCTCGCTGGCGCGGGTGCGGGCGGCCTCGTCCCGTTCCTGGCGCGACTGGCGCTCAAGCTGCGCGGAACGATCGGTGGCGGCGGCCGACGCCGCCTTTGCCTCCGCCATCCGCTGGCGTTCCGCATCGATGGTCTGGGCAGGGGCGATGGCCGCGCAGCCGGCCGCCACGGCAAGCGCCGTCAGGACAAGGCGGATGGGGCTGGCGTGGCGCGACACCGTTCAACCATCGCGGTGATAGGGGTGGTTGGCAAGGATGCTGGTCGCCCGCCACAATTGTTCGGCCAGCATGGCGCGCGCCATCAGGTGCGGCCAGGTCGCCCGGCCGAACGCGAGCAGCAGGTCCGCCGTGTCGCGGTCCGCCGCCGCATGGCCGTCCGCCGCGCCGATCAGGAACCGCGCCTCCCGCCGCCCGTCGTCGCGCCACCGCTCCAGCTTGCGGGCGAGTTCGACCGATCCCAGCTGCTCGCCTTTCTCATCGAGGGCGATCAGCGCGCTGTTCGGCTCCAGCGCGGGCATGCGCCCGCCGCTGTCGGGAAGCTCGGTGACGCGGAAAGGCCATGCGATGCGCCTGGCATAGCGATCGACCAGTTCGGCCTCCGGCCCCCGGCCGATCCGCCCGCGCGCGACGATGTGCAGCAGCAAGGGGGATCAGGCGTCGGCGGGCGGCGTCGGCGCCTCGCCAAAGGCCCACATCCGCTCCAGATTGTAGAAGCTGCGCACTTCCGGGCGGAACAGGTGGACGATCACGTCGCCCGCGTCGATCAACACCCAGTCCGCATTGGGCAGGCCCTCGATCCGCGCGGAGCGGTTGAACTCGGTCTTGATGCGCCGCATCAGCTTGTCCGCCATCGACGCCACCTGCCGGGTGGAGCGGCCGCTGGCGATCACCATATGGTCGGCGATGCTGCTCTTGCCCTCCAGCGGGATCGAAATGGCATCGACCGCCTGGTCGTCGTCGAGCGAGTCCATGATCAGCCGGTGCAGCGCCGCCACCGTGTCGGGGTCGGTCGGTTGCGGGGCGGTGGAAGGTGCAGTCAAGGGGATTCCTCAATAAATGGCCTGGCGCGTCACGCCGTCGCGGGTGACGCGGTGGTTGAACCGTCGATGCCAATGGGGGTCTGCCTGCCTGAGCAGGGTCGCCGAACTCGGATCGGGGCGAAAGCGCAGCAGCACGAGCGCCGGCGGTCTCCAATGCGTCCACTGGTTGCGCTGGCTTGCGGGCCGGACGAAACCACGCAGCCAGCCCATCGCGGGAGCCGCGTGGGCAGCGCCATCATAACCCGGTCTGGCGATGACGGCAATCGGAACCAGCGCCGCGATGGTCCGCCAGTCCTTCCAGCGGTGGAACTGGGCCAGATTATCGGCCCCCATCAGCCAGATGAAGCGCCGTTTGGGGTAGCGGCGGATCAGCGCGCGCAACGTGTCGACCGTGTAGCGCGTGCCCAATTGCCCCTCGATCGCGGTGGCGCGGATCGGCGCGCGGCGGGCCATGACGCGGGCAGAGGCCAGCCGGGCGGGCAGCGGTGCCATGTCCTTCGCCCCGGTCTTCAGCGGGTTGCCGGGCGAGACCAGCCACCACAGCTCGTCCAGCCCCAGCGCCTCGATGGAAAAGAGCGAGATCGCCCGATGGCCGCGATGCGCCGGGTTGAACGATCCGCCCAGCAGGCCGGTGAGGATCATGGCGTCTGGCGGTGGTTCAAGGGCGGACCTGCCCGTCGCCGCGCACCAGCCATTTATAGGTGGTCAGCCCTTCCAGCGCCACCGGGCCGCGCGCGTGCAGCCGGCCGGTGGAAATGCCGATCTCCGCGCCCAGGCCGAATTCGCCGCCGTCGGCGAACTGGGTGGAGGCGTTGTGCATCACGATGGCGCTGTCCACTTCGGCCAGGAAGCGTTCCGCCGTGGCGGCATCCTCGGTGACGATGGAATCGGTGTGGTGCGATCCGTGGGCCGCGATGTGCGCGATGGCGCCGTCCACCCCGTCGACGACCGCGACGGCGCAGATCGCGTCGAGATATTCCGTGTCCCAGTCCTCATCATTGGCCGGGGTCACGCGCGCATCGATGGCGCGGGCGGCGGCGTCTCCCCTCAGCGCGCAGCCGGCGTCGGCCAGCCCGGCGAGGATCGGCGCGGGGTCGCCATAGGCGCGGTCGATGAGCAGCGTTTCCGTCGCCCCGCAAATGCCGGTGCGGCGCATCTTGGCGTTGACCGCGATGGACAGCGCCTTGGCGGGATCGGCGGCGGCGTCGATGAACAGATGGTTGATCCCGTCCAGATGGGCCAGCACGGGCACCCGCGCCTCCGCCTGCACGCGCGCGACCAGCGATTTGCCGCCGCGCGGCACGATGATGTCTATCAGCCCGCCCGCCGTCAGCATCGCGCCCACGGCGGCGCGGTCGGTGGTGGGGACGAGCTGGATGGCGTCGGCGGGAAGGCCCTGGCTTTCCAGCCCGCGCACCATGGCGGCGTGGATGGCGCGGTTGCTGGCCGTCGCTTCCGATCCGCCGCGCAGGATCACCGCATTGCCGGACCGCAGGCACAGCGCGCCCGCGTCCGCCGTCACATTGGGGCGGCTTTCGTAGATGATGCCGATCACGCCCAGCGGCACCCGCACGCGCTGGAGCACGAGCCCGTTGGGCCGCCTGTTCTCGTCGATCACCGCGCCGACCGGGCTGGGCAGCGCCGCCACGGCGGCCACGCCGTCGGCGGTGGCGGCGATGCGCGCCGTATCCAGATACAGCCGGTCGAGCAGGGCGGGGCTGAGCGCCGCCGCGCGGGCGCGGGCCATATCCTCGGCATTGGCGGCGGCGATGGCGGCTGTGTCCGCGCGGATGGCGTCCGCCGCCGCGCGCAGCGCATCGGCCAGCCGCGCTGCCGGCAGCCGCGCAAGCGTGGCGGCGGCGGCGCGCGCGCGCGTGGCCATGGCGGTAATCCGGGCGTGAATCTGCTGATCGGCGTCGGTCATGGCGCGTCCCTATCACGGACGGCCATGAAAAAGGAAATAGCCTCGTCGGCCATCAAAAGCAGTGATACAAAAATGACATGACGGGGGAAGCGGAAGCAGCGGGCGATCTGGTCACCGGCGGGTTGATCGCCACGGCCATGACGCCGGACCATGCGGCACCGGCGGATAGCGCGGGCGGCGTCTGCCTGAATTGCGGCGCGGCGCTGGCCGGGGCCTATTGCCATGGCTGCGGCCAGCCGGCGCACCTCCACCGGTCGCTCGGCGCGCTGTGGCACGACATCGCCCATGGCGTGCTCCATTTCGAAGGCAGGATCTGGCGCACCCTGCCCCTGCTCGCCTGGCGTCCCGGCGAGCTGACCCGGCGCTACATCCATGGCGAGCGGGCGCGATTCGTATCGCCGATGGCGCTGTTTCTGTTTTCAGTCTTCCTGATGTTCGCGGTCATCAGCCTGCTTGGCGCGCATCTGGAGACGGGCCAGGCCGACAATGGCGATCGGGCACGCACCAACGCGGCGTTCGACCGGGAGGCTGCGAAGGCGCGCGCCGAACTGGTGACGGTGGACGCGGCGCTGCGCTCGGCACCGGCCGGCGCACAGGACGTCGCCGCGCTGGAGCGGCGGCGGGAAAGGCTGAACGACACCATCGCCACCGCGCACGTCGCCACCGCGGGGATGACGGGCGGCACCAGCCCCGATGCGCTGAAGCTCAGGACCGGCTGGTCCTCGCTCGACCATGGCGTGGAAAAGGCGTCGAAAAACCCCAATCTGCTGCTCTACAAGGTGCAGACCAACGCCTATAAATTCTCCTGGGCGCTGATCCCCATCTCCATTCCCTTCCTGTGGCTGCTCTTTGCCTGGCGGCGGGAGTTCCGCCTCTACGACCACGCGATTTTCGTGATCTATTCGCTGTCGTTCATGACGCTGATGGTGGTGCTGCTGACCGTCGGCGGGGCGCTGGGCCTGTCGTCCGCGTTCATCGGCGGCGCGGTGTTCCTGCTGCCGCCGCTGCACATGTACCGGCAGTTGCGCGGCGCCTACGGCCTGTCCGCGCCCGCCGCCGCCGTGCGCACCGCCGCGTTGA
Source organism: Sphingomonas sp. SCN 67-18 (assembly GCF_001724715.1). Lineage (GTDB taxonomy): Bacteria > Pseudomonadota > Alphaproteobacteria > Sphingomonadales > Sphingomonadaceae > SCN-67-18. The sequence continues at coordinate 67,073 of NZ_MEFG01000015.1, read as the reverse complement.
TCCTGTTCGCCGGCATTGCCGCCATCCTGTTCATCCTGCTGCTGCTGGCGCTGGGCCTGCTCGGCTAGATGTCCTGCGTCAGCCGGCCGTAAAGCTCCGGCCGGCGATCGCGGAAGAAGCCGAAGGCAGCGCGGTGCCGCTTCGCCAGGCCCAGGTCCAGCGTCGCCACCAATATGCCGCTCTCGCCGCTGCCGAAATGCTGGACGAAATCGCCGCGTTCGTCGGTGATGAAGCTGTGCCCGTAGAAGCGCTGGCCATGTTCCGTGCCGATGCGGTTGGCGGCGACCACGGGGACGACGTTCGACACGGCATGGCCCACCATCGCGCGCTGCCACAGCCGGCTGGTGTCAAGGTCGGGGTCGTGCGGCTCGGTGCCGATGGCGGTGGGGTAGAGCAGGATGTCCGCACCCATCAGCATCATCGCGCGGGCGGTCTCGGGATACCATTGGTCCCAGCATATGCCGACGCCGATGGTGCCGTAGCGCGTCTTCCACACCTTGAAGCCGGTATTGCCGGGGCGGAAATAGAATTTCTCCTCATAACCCGGCCCGTCCGGGATATGGCTCTTGCGATAGACGCCCATGATTTCGCCCGCGTCGTCGATCATCGCCAGGCTGTTGTAATGGTGCGGCCCGTCCGCCTCGAAGAAGCTGGTCGGGATATAGACCTTCAGTTCCTTCGCCAGCGCCTGCATGGCGATGACGGCGGGGTGCTCCGCGGCGGGCCGGGCTCCTGCGAACAGCCCTTCATCCTCAACCCGGCAGAAATAGGGGCCTTCGAACAGTTCGGGCGGCAGGATGATCTTCGCGCCCTTCGCCGCGGCTTCGCGGACGAGCGCGGATACCGCCGCGATGTTCGCGTCGATATCGTCAGAAAAGGCGAGCTGCAGCGCGGCGACGGTAATGCTGGACATCATGGATCCTGACGCAAGGGGACCTGCTGGCTGATGCAGTGGAAACTGCCGCCGCCGGTCAAGATATGGTCGGCGCGCTGGCCGACAACCCTGTGGCGTGGAAACAGCGACGCGACGGCGCATACCGCCGCGTCGTCATTGGCGGCGCCGTAAAGCGGCACCACCACGGCGGCATTGCCGATGTAGAAGTTCATGTAGGATGCCGGGATGATCTCCCCGTCCCGCTCGACGCGGCCGGGCGAGGGCAGGGGCACCACATCCAGCCCGAACGCCTCGGCGCGGGCGCGGGCATCGGCATAGACGGCGGCATTGGGGTCGTCCGCTCCCGCCGCCTCGGGGATGGCCAGCCGGCCGGGCGCGACGAAGCGGGCAAGATTGTCGACATGGCCGTCGGTATGGTCGTTCAACAATCCGTCGCCCAGCCACAGGATCCGCTCCAGCCCCAGATCACCCAGCAGCCGGGCCTCGATCTCGTGCCGTTCCAGCCCCGGATTGCGGTTGCGGTTGAGCAGGCACTGGCTGGTGGTGACGGCAAGGCCGGTGCCGTCCACCTCTATCGCCCCGCCTTCCAGCACCCAATGGCACTGGCGCAGGTCGAAACCGGCCTCCACCGCCAGCCGCTGGGCAAGGTCCTTGTCGCCGGGCAGGTCATATTTGCCGCCCCACCCGTTGAAGCGGAACTGGCGCGCCGCCAGCGCGCCGCCCGCCGTGACGATCAGCGGCCCGGTGTCGCGCAGCCAGATGTCGCCGAACGGCGCATTCTGCACCTCCACGCCGGGCGCGGCCAGCGCGCGCGCCGCCTCGGCCGCCTCGCCATTGGCGGCGACCAGCCGCACCCGCTCGCCATCGCCGCCCGCATGGACGGCGTTGGCAAAGGCCGCCACCTCGGCGCGGGCAGGCGCCAGATCGTCCTCCCACAGTTCCGCATGGCTGGGAAAGCCGATCCACACCCAGTCATGCGGCGCCCATTCGGCAGGTTGGCGTTCGATCATTGCGTTCCTCTGGATTTGTCCCGCGTGGCGCGGAATTCGGCCGTCGGATACCAGTTTGGCCAGTCATTGCCATCCGCAAGATCGCGGCCGAGCGTGTAGTAAAGCTGGACATCCTCCAGCGCGCCCGCCCAGTCCCATGTCTCGTCATATTCGTCGGCCGGGGCGTGATAGCGGTTCTTTTCATAATCTTCCGCCGCCGCCTTGCCCGCCGTGACGCCGCCGTTCACCAGGTCCTCGCCCGCGCCGAAACTGAGCGCGGGCACGCCCTGCTTGGCGAAGCTGAAATGGTCGGACCGGTAATAATAGCCCTTTTCCGGCGTCGGCTCCGGCTTCACCACCCGGCCCTGCGCCTTGGCCTCGCGGTCCAGATAAGCCTCCAGTTCCGATTTCCCGCCGCCGGACAGCACCACGTCGCGCGTGCGCCCCAGCATGTTCAGCCCGTCCATGTTGACCGCGCCCACCGTCTTGCCCAGCGGGTAGAGCGGGTGGGCGGCATAATAAGCGGAACCGAGCAGCCCGGATTCCTCCGCTGTCACCGCCAGGAACACCACCGACCGTTCGGGGCGCGGCGCCTTGCCATAGGCTTCGGCGATGGCGACCAGCGCCGCGCTGCCCGATGCATTGTCGACCGCGCCGTTGCAGATGTCGTCGCCGTTCACCGGCTCGCACCGGCCCAGATGGTCCCAATGCGCGGAATAGAGCACATATTCGTCCGGCCGCGTCTTGCCCGGCAATATGCCGACCACATTGCGCGACGCCTGCTTGCGGATCGTATTTTCCAGCGTCAGCGACGCCTTCAGGCCCAGCGGCACCGCCTTGAAGCCCTTCATCTTGGCGGCGGCGGTCAGCCTGTTCAGGTCCTGCCCCGCGCTCGCCATCAGCCGTTCGGCCGCGTCGTGGGTGATCCAGCCGATCGCCTTGGACTGGTCGGCATGGCCGTTGGGCGAATCGATGTTGAACTGCGGCCCCGTCCATGACGAGGTGACGACGTTGAAGCCGTAAGCCGCCGGTTCGGTATCGTGGACGATCAGCGCGGCCGCCGCGCCCTGCCGGGCCGCCTCCTCATATTTATAGGGCCAGCGGCCGTAATAGGTCATCGCCCGTCCGCCGAAATCGCCCTCCAGCGTCGGGTTCTGCCAATCCGGGTCGTTGACCAGGATGATGACGGTCTTGCCGCGCACGTCGAGGCCGGCATAGTCGTTCCAGCCGCGCTCCGGCGCGTTGATGCCGTAGCCGACGAAGACGATGTCGCTGTCCTTCACCTCCACGCGCGGCTGCACCTGATAAGTGCCCACCACCATGTCCGTCTTGTAGGCGAAGTGGAGCGGCGCCTTGCCCCCGCTGATGTCGATGGCGACATCCGGCTTGGCGGTGATCTCGACCAGCGGCACGTCCTGATACCAGGACCCGGCATTGCCCGGCTGCAACCCGGCCTTGGCGAAGCGGTCGGCGATCAGCGTCACCGTCTTCTCCTCACCCGGCGACGCGGGCGCGCGGCCCTCGAACGCGTCGGACGACAAGGTCCGGGTCACGTCCTTCAGCGTGTCGACGGAAATATTGGGCGCGGCGGCGGCGAAGGCGGGCGCGCTGGCGGCGGCCAGCAGGGACGCCGCAAAGGCGATGGACAGGCGCGATGTCATTTGAATCTCCAGAAAAGAGAACAGGCTGCCGCCTTCATGACATGCGCGAAGGACCACCCGCAACGAGAAAGGGCGGCCCCGCGGGACCGCCCTTTGCGTGTTCGTCGGATGAAGGCCGATCAGCGCGAATAGAATTCGACGACCAGGTTCGGTTCCATCTTCACCGGATAAGGCACTTCGTCCAGCGAGGGCACGCGGGTGAAGGTGACCTTGGCGGCGCCGTCCGGGGCGACATAATCGGGGATGTCGCGCTCGGCCAGGCTCTGCGCTTCCATGATCAGCGCCATTTCCTGCGCCTTCTTGCCCAGCGTGATCTCGTCGCCCGGGTTCACCCGGCGCGAGGCGATGTTGCACTTCACGCCGTTGACGCGGATGTGGCCGTGCGAAACGATCTGGCGGGCGGCGAAGATGGTGGGGGCAAACTTGGCGCGGTAGACCACCATGTCCAGCCGGCGCTCGAGCAGGCCGATCAGGTTCTGCGAGGTGTCGCCCTTCATCTTGGCGGCGTCGGTGTAGGCGCGCTTGAACTGCTTCTCGGTCACGTCGCCATAATAGCCCTTCAGCTTCTGCTTGGCGCGCAGCTGGATGCCGAAATCCGACACCTTGCTCTTGCGGCGCTGGCCGTGCTGGCCGGGGCCATATTCACGCTTGTTGATCGGGGATTTCGGGCGACCCCAGATGTTTTCGCCCATCCGGCGGTCGAGTTTATACTTGGCGCTCTGGCGCTTCGACATGTTCAGTCTCCAATTTGCTGTCGTTTCGTCCCGGAATCGCACCGCCGGACCAGGATTGTCCGGCGCGGCCGCCACTTCACCGGGGTGTGGAGCCAATTGCGAAGGGGCGGCCTATGGCGGAAATGGCGGGCCGGGTCAAGTTGGACAGGCGCGCGCCGCCGTCCTAGAGCCGCGCCATGACCGGAATCATCAAGCCCGCCGAAGACTGCACCACCATGGCGGATGTCCGCGCCGGCGTGGACGCGGTGGACAAGGCGCTCGTCGCCCTGCTGGGCCGGCGGATGCGCTATATGGAGGCGGCCGCGCGGATCAAGCCGGCGCGCGACCAGGTGCGCGACGAGCCGCGCAAGGCGGAGGTGATCGCCAACGCCCGCGCCCATGCCCGCGCGCAGCAGGTGCCGGAAGCACTGGTCGGCGATTTGTGGGAAAGGCTGGTCGAAGGCTCGATCGCCTACGAACTGGAGCGGTTCGATCAGCGCTGACGCGGCCGCGCCAATGTGCGGAAAACGCCGCGCAGGGTGCGCACCTCATTGCTGTTCCATGCCGGCTTGGTGAGCAGGGTGCGCAGCGTCCGCCGCGTCACTACGGCGCGCTCGGGCGGGTGATAATAGCCGGCGGGCTCCAGCATGTCCTCCAGCTGCGCGATCATCCCGTCCAGCTCCGCCTGCGGTGCTGGCGGATCGAGGTCGACGCGGGGCGGGCTGGCGAGCGACTCGCCCTTCGACCATTCATAGGCGATCAGGATCACCGCCTGCGCCAGGTTGAGCGACCCGAATTCCGGGTTGATCGGCACGGTGACGATGTAGCGCGCGGCGGCCACGTCGTCGCTGTCCAGCCCGGACCGTTCCGGGCCGAACAGGATGGCGGAACGGCCCGGCGCGGCGTGGATGGTGCGGGCGGCCGCGTCCGGCGTCAGCACCGGCTTGGTCACCCCGCGCTTGCGCACCGTGGTCGCATAGACATCGCTGCAATCGGCCACCGCATCGGCCACGCTGTCGAACACGGTGGCGTTGGCCAGCACGATGTCCGCGCCGGACGCCGCCGGGCCGGCATCGGGGTTGGGCCAGCCGTCGCGCGGGGCGACGAGGCGCATCTCGGTCAGCCCGAAATTCAGCATGGCGCGCGCCGCCTTGCCGATATTCTGGCCCAGCTGCGGCTGGACGAGCACGATGACGGGGGGAGGGGCGGCCTCAGTCCCCGGGACATCGGCCGGACCCTGCTCATCCCGGGTCATGAGCCGGAGCACTCCCCACGCACGGCGCGCACGGCGTTCGAGGCGATCGCGCAGCCGATCCCGGCGCGATTCGAACCGGTCGACACATGACGGAGGCGGTTCACTTGCCGCCCGCTTCCATCACCGTGCCGGCGAATTCCTCGAAATCGCGGGCCTCGGTGAAATCCTTGTAGACGCTGGCGAAGCGGATGTAGGCGACGCTGTCGAGCCCTTTCAGCCCTTCCATCACCATCTCGCCGATGTGGATCGAGCCGATCTCGCTGTCCCCGCTGGTTTCCAGCTGGCGCTGGATGCCGGACACCAGCTTTTCGATGCGCGTCGGGTCTATCGGCCGCTTGCGGCAGGCGATGGCGACGGACCGGGCCAGCTTCTCCCGGTCGAACGGCTCGCGCCGGTTCTCGCTCTTCAGCACGGTCAGGTCGCGCAGCTGGATGCGCTCGAACGTGGTGAAGCGCGCCGCGCAGCCCTCGCACTGGCGGCGGCGGCGGATCGCCGCCCCGTCCTCGGTGGGGCGGCTGTCCTTTACCTGGCTGTCTTCATGGCCGCAAAACGGGCAGCGCACCTATTGCTCCGGGTAGATGGGGAAACGATCGCACAAGGTGCGGACGCGCGCCTTGACGGCGGCCTCCACCGCGGGGTCGCCCGCCTCGCCCTTGTCGCGCAGGCCTTCCAGCACGTCGGCGATCATGTCGGCGATGTCGCGGAACTCGGCGGGGCCGAAGCCGCGGGTCGTGCCCGCCGGGCTGCCGACGCGGATGCCGCTGGTCTTCACCGGCGGCAGCGGATCGAAGGGGATGCCGTTCTTGTTGCAGGTGATGGCGGAACGTTCCAGCGCCTCGTCGGCATCCTTGCCGGTCACGCCCAGCGGGCGCAGGTCGACGAGGGCAAGGTGGGTGTCGGTGCCGCCGGCCACCAGATCGGCGCCGCGTTCCTTCAGCCGCCCGGCCAGCGCCTTGGCGTTTTCCACGACAGCGGCGATGTAGCTCTTGTAGCCGGGCTGCAGCGCCTCGCCGAACGCCACCGCCTTGGCGGCGATGACGTGCATCAGCGGGCCGCCCTGCAGGCCGGGGAAGACGGCTGAATTGATCTTCTTGGCGATCGCCTCGTCATCGGTCAGCACCATGCCGCCGCGCGGGCCGCGCAGCGTCTTGTGCGTGGTGGTGGTGACGACATGGGCATGGCCAAAGGGCGTGGGGTGCAGCCCGCCCGCGACGATGCCGGCGAAATGCGCCATGTCGACCATGAAGATCGCGCCCACCTCGTCCGCAATGGCCCGGAAGCGCGCAAAATCCAGGATGCGCGGATAGGCCGAGCCGCCGGCGATGATCAGCTTGGGCTTATGTTCCTTGGCCAGCGCCTCGACCTGATCGAAATCGACGAGATGATCGTCCGGCCGCACGCCATATTGGATGGCGTTGAACCATTTGCCCGAAATCGCGGCGCGCGCGCCGTGGGTCAGGTGGCCGCCCGCGTCCAGCGACATGCCCAATATGGTGTCGCCCGGCTGGGTCAGCGCCAGCATCACCGCGCCGTTGGCCTGCGCGCCGGAATGCGGCTGCACGTTCGCGAAGCCGCAGCCGAACAGCTGCTTCGCCCGCTCGATGGCCAGCGTCTCCACCTCGTCGGAGGGCGCGCAGCCCTGATAATAGCGTTTGCCCGGATAGCCCTCGGCATATTTGTTGGTGAAGACGGATCCCTGCGCCTCCAGCACCGCCTTGGACACGATGTTCTCAGACGCGATCAGCTCGATCTGGTGGCGCTCGCGGGCCAGCTCATGGGTCACGCCGGCAAAGACGGCGGGATCGGCGTCGGCCAGGTCACGGGTGAAGAAACCGTCCGGCTGGACGTCGTGAAGGGTCTTCGGGTTCGTGCTCATGCCGGCTCCGTGGCGGTATCGGGGTTGGAAAGCTTGTCGACGCGGCGCTGGTGGCGGCCGCCTTCGAACGGGGCGGAAAGAAAGGCGTCGAGGCAGGCAATGGCCATGTCCGGCCCGGTCAGCCGCGCGCCCATGGCGATGACGTTGGCGTCGTTATGCTGGCGCGCCAGGCTGGCGGAGAGCGGCTCCGTCACCCGCGCGCAGCGGCAGGCGGGGTTGCGGTTGACCGCGATGGAAATGCCGATGCCGGACCCGCACAGCGCCACGCCCAGCTCCGCATCGCCGCTGGCGATGGCCTGGGCCAGCCGATAGCCATAATCGGGATAGTCGACGGATTCGCCGCCCTGCGGGCCGAGATCCATCACCTCATGCCCCTGCTCGCCAAGCCAGCCGGCAAGCTGCGCCTTGAGCGCGACGGCGGCGTGATCGGAAGCGATGGCGATGCGACGTGCCATGATGGTTTCCCGGGTGACTCGGATGGCGCCTCTCTAGGGGCTGATCGCCCGAAAGGCCATAACGGAGTCTGCGCCCGCCATGCCGCCCGCCCGCAAAAGGGCTGGACCATGGCATGGGCCGCTCTACCATGGCGGCGCGTTGTCGTCGTTCAACGATCTGGAGATTGCCCGTGAACCGCATGTTTTCCGTCCTTGGCGCGGCGCTGATCATCGCGGGATGCAGCGGTGCGAAGACCCCGGCTGAAAATGTTGCCGCCGCCACGGCGGAGGAGGGCGGGCTGCCGCCGTCCAATGCCCTGCCGCCGCCCGAAATGGAGGTGGTGCCGCCTTCGGAGACCGCGCTGCCCACCGATGCGTGGATCGGCAAATGGGTGGGCGTGGAAGGGCTGGCGCTGGATATCGAGCCGGGCAGCGCGGCGGGCAAATATGCGCTCACCGTCACGCTGATGGACGGCACCGGCCGCTATGAGGGCGTGGCGGCGGACGACGCGATCGGCTTTACCCGCAACGGCAAGGCGGAGACGATCCGCGCGGTTGCCGGCGCGGAAACCGGCCTCAAATATCTCGCGGACAAGCAGGATTGCCTGATGATCCGCCCGGGCGAAGGCTTTTGCCGGGATTGAGCCAGCCAGCCGTCATCGCCACCGGGCGGCTGGTGCTGCGCCCGCACCGCGCCGACGATTATGACGCGGTGGCGGCGCTGTGGAGCGACCCGGACGTCGTCCGCCATATCGGCGGCGTGCCCTCCACGGCGGAGGAAAGCTGGCACCGGCTGCTGCGCTATGCCGGCCAATGGGCCTTGCTCGGCTATGGTTTCTGGGCGGTGGAGGAGCAGGCGAGCGGCCGGATGATCGGCGATGTCGGCCTGTTCAGCGGCAAGCGCGGGCTGAACGAGCGGTTCGATTCGGCCGTAGAGGCGGGGTGGGTGTTCGCCCCCGCCTTTCATGGGCAAGGCTATGCGCGCGAGGCGATGACAGCGGCGCTGGGCTGGGCCGATGTCCATCTCGCCGGGCGGCGCATCACCTGCATGATCGATCCCGGCAATGCCGCGTCGCTGCGCCTGGCAGCCGTGCTCGGTTTCGTGGAGGTGGAGCGGACCGCCTATAAGGATGAGGCGATCATCCTGTTCGAACGGAAGGGCTGAAGCGGCGGGGCGGCCTCAGGCCGCCTTGCGCAGTTCCATCCGGTCCCAGATCTCGGTCAGCGCGGCGGTCAGGTCCCGCATCATCGCCTCGTCATGGGTGGGGCCGGGGGTGAAGCGCAGCCGCTCCGTGCCGCGCGGCACGGTGGGATAGTTTATCGGCTGCACATAGACGCCATATTCGGCGAGCAGGATGTCGCTGATCCGCTTCGCCTTCACCGGGTCGCCCACCATCAGCGGCACGATGTGGGTGGTGGACGGCATCACCGGCAGCCCGGCATCGGCGAACATCTGCTTCAGCGTGGCGGCGGCGGCCTGCTGGCCGTCCCGTTCCGCGCTGGACGCCTTCAGGTGGCGCACGCTGGCCAGCGCGCCCGCGACCAGCACCGGCGACAGGCTGGTGGTGAAGATGAAGCCCGGCGCATAGCTGCGGATCACGTCGATGACGTTGCGGTCCGCGGCGACATAGCCGCCCATCACGCCGAATGCCTTGCCCAGCGTCCCCTCGATCAGGGTCAGCCGGTGCGCCAGCCCTTCGCGATCGGCAATGCCGCCGCCGCGCGGGCCGTACATGCCGACGGCGTGGACTTCGTCCAGATAGGTCAGCGCATTATATTTGTCGGCCAGGTCGCAGATGCCGGCGATCGGCGCGATATCCCCGTCCATGGAATAGACGCTCTCGAAAGCGATCAGCTTGGCCGCGTCCGGGTCGGCGGCGGCGAGCAGTTCTTCCAGATGCGCCAGATCGTTGTGGCGGAACACCTGCTTCTCGCAGCCCGAATGGCGGATGCCCGCGATCATGGATGCGTGGTTCAGCTCGTCGGAAAAGATGATGCAGCCGGGCAGGATCTTGGCCAGCGTCGACAGCGTCGCTTCGTTGGAGACATAGCCGGAGGTGAAGATCAGCGCGCCTTCCTTGCCGTGCAGGTCGGCCAGTTCGGCTTCCAGGTCGATATGATAATGGGTGTTGCCGCCGATGTTGCGGGTACCGCCGGATCCGGCGCCGACATCGTGCAGCGCCTCTTCCATCGCGCCGATCACCGCCGGGTGCTGGCCCATGCCCAGATAGTCGTTGGAGCACCACACCACGATCGGCTTCGGCCCGTTATGGCCGGCAAAGCAGCGCGCGCTGGGGAAATTGCCCTTGTTGCGCAGGATGTCGATGAACACACGGTAGCGGCCCTCGGCATGAAGCCGATCAATGGCCTGCGAGAAGACGCGCTGATAGTCCACCTATTCCACCTTCGACGATTAATCGGTGCCCGGTCGAGGTTCCTCTATCGCCGCAACCGGTTAAATTCCAGTGCGAACGCCTCGCAACAAGCGGGTTACAGCGCGTCGATGCGGTCCAGGCCGAAGCGGCGGAGGGCGGGCGCCAGTTCCAGCACGTCCGAATCGACGCGGGTGAACACCGCGACATTGTCGACCGGATGGGCGGGCCATTGCTGGCCCCGCGTCAGATAGGCGATGCGCCGGGCGATGCCGTCCGCGCCGTCGATGAGCTGCACGGGGCGCCGTGCAGCCGCCGCCAGTTCGGCGTCGACCAGCCGGAAATGGGTGCAGGCGAGCACGATCACGTCCATTTCGTCGCCCCGTGGCTGATCGGTCAAACCCGCCAGAATCCGCGCCATTGCCGCCGGATCGGGGGCCTTGCCGCGCAGCTTGGCCTCGGCGATGTCGACCAGTTCGGCAGAGCCGTGGCGGATGACGGTGCAGTCGGACGCGAACTCCGCCGCCAGCCGGTCGACATAGGGCTGGCGCACCGTCGCTTCCGTGCCGAGCACGCCGATCACCCGGCTTTTAGATGCGATCGCCGCTGGCTTGATGGCGGGCACGGTGCCGACGATCGGCAGGTCGAGCGCGGATCGCACCGCGCCGAGCGCGATGGTCGATGCGGTGTTGCAGGCGATGATGACCAGCCGGGGCCGATAGCGTTCGACCAGCCGGCCGAGCAGCGCCGGCACGCGCGACGCGATCTCCGTTTCGGCGCGGGTGCCATAGGGATAGCCCGCCGAGTCGGCGGCGTAGACGATGGGCGCGGTGGGCAGCAGGGCGCGGGTCGGGGCGAGCACGGACAGCCCGCCCACGCCGGAATCGAAGAACAGCAGGGGTCGTGTATCCGTCATGCCCCCAATGTAGGGAGAGTTTGGGGCGGGACCAAATTCAACCGGAAATTGTCGTCGCCCCGGCACAGATTGATCTACATTGTTGCGGGGGTGTGATTAATCCATAAGGTGGCGTCATGGTGGGGGCGGGCATTTGACTGAAATTCTCTGGATCGAACCCCTGGCGGTGCTGGCGCTCGGCTATGTGCTGGGGTCGATCCCGTTCGGGCTGCTGCTGACGCGCATGGCCGGGGGCGGGGACATCCGCGCCATCGGCTCCGGCAATATCGGCGCCACAAAATGGCTGGCGGCGCTCACCCTGCTGCTGGACGGCGCGAAGGGCGCGGCGGCGGTGCTGATCGGCGAGGCCATTCTGCCGGGCGGCGCACTGCTGGGCGCGGCCGGGGCGTTTTTCGGCCATCTCTACCCGGTCTGGCTGCGCTTTCGCGGCGGCAAGGGCGTGGCGACTTTCCTGGGCATCGTGCTGGCCATGCACTGGCCCTGCGGCCTGATCTTCGCCGCCGTGTGGCTGGGCGCGCTGCTGGCGTTCCGCTATTCCTCCGTGGCCGGGATGATGGCGGCGGTTTCCGCGCCCGTTTCAGCCTCCATGTGGGGCGAATTCAACATGGTGCTGCTGTTCATCGCCTTCGCCATGCTGGTGCTGTGGAAGCATCGCGGCAATATCGAGCGGCTGCTGGCCGGCACCGAACCGAAGGTCGGTCAAACCGCCAGTGGCTGACCGGCCTGCCGCCGACGACGCCCGCTATCGCGACCGGCTGGACCGGCTCCGCCTGATCCGCTCCGCCAATATCGGCCCCGTCACCTATCGCCAGTTGATGGCGCGCTTCGGTTCGGCCGCCGCCGCGCTGGAGGCGATCCCGGCCCTTGCCGCGCGCGGCGGCGGACGCGCCCCGCGCCTCGCCGCGCCTGACGACATCGCGCGCGAGCTGGCCGCGGTCGAGCGGCTGGGCGGCAGATATCTGTTTCTGGGCAACCCCGCCTACCCCCCGCTGCTCGCCGAGCTGGAGAGCGCGCCGCCCGTGCTCATCCTGCGCGGCGACACCGGCCTGTTCGCCCGCCCGGCGGTGGCCGTCGTCGGCGCGCGCAACGCCTCCGCCGCCGCCTGCCGCTTCGCGCGCGGCCTGGCGCAGGATCTTGCCGCAGGGGGCGTGGCGGTGGTCTCCGGGCTGGCCCGGGGCATCGACACGGCGGCGCATGTCGGCGCGCTGGACGGCGGCACCATCGCCGTGGTGGCGAGCGGCATCGACGTGGTGTTCCCGCCGGAAAACGCCGCCCTGCAGGAAGCCGTCGCCACGCGCGGCCTGCTGGTGGCAGAGCAGCCGCCGGGCACGGAACCACGGGCGCGCCACTTCCCCTATCGCAACCGCATCATCGCCGGCCTGTCGCTGGGCACGGTGGTGGTCGAGGCGGCGCCGCGATCCGGCTCGCTCATCACGGCCCGGCTGGCGGCAGAGGCGGGGCGCGACGTGATGGCCGTGCCCGGTTCCCCCGTCGACCCGCGGGCGCAGGGCTGCAACGGCCTGATCCGCGACGGCGCGACGCTGGTCCAGTCGGCGGCGGACATCATCGAGACGATCCGCCCGATCGACGCCCGCGCCGTCCGCGCGCCCGCGCATGAATTTGCCGCGCAGCCGCTCCATGCCGATGCGTCGGATGCGGATCGCGCGCGGATAACCGCGCTGCTCGGCCCCACGGCGGTGCCGGTGGACGAGCTGATCCGCCAGTCCGGCATCGTGCCCGCCATCGTCCACACGGTGCTGCTGGAGCTTGAACTGGCCGGGCGGCTGGAGCGCCATGCCGTCGCGCGGGTCAGCCTGGCGTGACACTTCCGGGCTTGTGCCCGCCGCCCGCCGCCCCTAGCCAAAGCCGCTTGACGAAACAGGCCGTGGCTTTCCACCCTCGCGCGTACACATGAGGACCCGTATTTTATGCAACTCGTCATCGTCGAATCGCCGGCCAAGGCAAAAACGATCGAGAAATATCTGGGCGGCGATTTCCGCGTGCTGGCGTCCTACGGCCATGTCCGCGATCTGCCGCCAAAGGACGGCTCGGTCGATCCCGACGACGGGTTCGCGATGCAGTGGGAAAATTACGCGGACAAGAGCAAGCAGCTGAAGGCGATCACCGACGAGGCGAAAAAGGCCGACCGGCTGATCCTCGCCACCGACCCCGACCGCGAGGGCGAGGCGATTTCCTGGCATGTGCAGGAAGTGCTCCGCAACAAGAAGGCGCTGCCCGCGCAGGTGGAGCGGGTGACGTTCAACGCCATCACCAGGGCGGCGGTGACCGAGGCGATGAAGGCCCCGCGCGCGCTGGACGAGGACCTGATCGACGCCTACCGCGCCCGCCGCGCGCTTGACTATCTGGTCGGCTTCACCCTGTCGCCGGTGCTGTGGCGCAAGCTGCCGGGCGCCAAATCGGCCGGGCGGGTGCAGTCCGTCGCGCTGCGCCTGGTGGTGGACCGCGAGCGCGAGATCGAGACGTTCGTGCCGCAGGAATATTGGTCCGTCTTCGCCGAGATGGAGCAGGACGGGCAGGCTTTCGTCGCGCGGCTGGTGCGCTGGAAGGGCGAGAAGATAGACCGGCTGACCATCGGCGCCGAAGGCGATGCGGCGGCGGCGAAGAAGGCGGTGGAGGATGGCCGCTTCACCGTCGCCTCGGTGGAGACGAAGCCCCGCACCCAGAACCCGGCGCCGCCCTTCACCACCTCCACCCTTCAGCAGGAGGCGGCGCGCAAACTGGGCTTTTCCGCCAGCCATACCATGCGGATCGCGCAGGCGCTCTACGAGGACGGCGCGATCACCTATATGCGCACCGACGGCGTGCAGATGGACGGCAGCGCCATTTCCGCCGCGCGCAAGGCCGTCGCCGACCGCTATGACGCCAGCTATGTGCCGGACCAGCCCCGCCACTACACCGCCAAGGCCAAGAATGCGCAGGAAGCGCATGAGGCGATAAGACCCACGGATTTCTCGAAGGATCGGGTCGGCAGCGGCGACCATGCCCGGCTGTACGACCTTATCTTCAAGCGGGCGCTGGCCAGCCAGATGGCGTCTGCGCGGCTTGAGCGCACCACCGTGGAGCTGACCGACGCGACCGGGCAGACGGCGCTCCGCGCCACCGGGCAGGTGGTGCTGTTCCCCGGCTATCTCGCGCTGTACGAGGAAGGCCGCGACGACAGCGAGGATGAAGACGGCAAGCGGCTGCCCCGCATGGCACAGGGCGATGCGCCCGCCAAAAAGGCGGTCCATGCCGAACAGCATTTCACCCAGCCGCCGCCCCGTTTTTCCGAGGCGAGCCTGGTCAAGCGGCTGGAGGAGCTGGGCATCGGCCGCCCCTCCACCTACGCCTCGACGCTGCAGGTGTTGAAGGACCGCGCCTATGTGCGGGTCGAAAAGAACCGCTTCTTCGCGGAAGAGAGCGGCCGGCTGGTCACCGCTTTCCTCGAACGCTTCTTCGAGAAATATGTCAGCTATGATTTCACCGCCGGGCTGGAGGACCAGCTTGACGATGTCTCCGGCGGGCGGGCGCAGTGGCAGGCGGTGCTCGATGCCTTCTGGCGCGATTTCAAGCCCAAGACCGCGCAGGTGATGGAACAGAAGCCGTCCGAGGTGACGGCCGCGCTCGACAGTTTCCTGGAACCCTATCTGTTCCCCGCCACGGCGGACGGTGGCGATCCGCGCCTCTGCCCCAATTGCGGGGAGGGGCGGCTGGCGCTGCGCGGCGGGCGCTTCGGCGCGTTCGTCGCCTGCTCAAACTATCCCGAATGCAAATATACCCGCCGCTTCGCGCAGGGCGGCGGCACGGATGCGGGCGGCGACACCGGCCCGGAAGTGCTGGGCAGCGACCCGGCGAGCGGCGCGGAGGTCAGCAAGCGCAGCGGGCGTTTCGGCCCCTATGTTCAGATGGGCGACGGCAAGGATGCGAAACGCGCGTCGATTCCCAAGGATATTCCGGGCGAGGATTTCGGGCTGGACTGGGCGTTGAAGCTGCTCAGCCTGCCCCGCACCATCGGCGACCATCCCGAAAGCGGCAAGCCGATCACCGCCAGCATCGGCCGCTATGGTCCCTATCTGGCGCATGACGGCAAATATGCGCGGCTGGCGTCGACCGCCGAGGTGTTCGACACCGGCATGAATGCGGCGGTGGTGAAGCTGGCCGAGGCGGCGAACGGCGCCCGCGCGCCGNGCGCGAGCCGCTGAAACTGCTCGGCGCGCACCCGCGCACGGAGCTGGAGATCAGGCTGATGGAGGGGCGCTTCGGCCCCTATGTCACTGACGGCACCACCAACGCGACGCTCCCCAAGACGATCGCGCCCGACGCGCTGACCCTTGAGGAAGCCGCCCAGCTGATCGACGCCCGCGCCGCCGCCGGCCCCGCCAAAGGCCGCAAGAAGGCAACCGCGAAAAAAGCCCCCGCAAAGAAGAAGGCAGCGCCGAAAAAGAAGGCCGCCCCCAAGGATTGAAGCCATCGAGGCGGCAGTCGGATCGATCGGCGTTTGAGGTCGGGCGTTAAAGCGTCACCAGCCGGTCGTCGCCGAGACTGGCGATCAGCGACACCAGTCCGCCCGCCTCGACACCCTGCGGCAGGGTCGCGGCGTCGGCCGCGCACATGGCGAGGCCGGTCTGGCAGGCGATGATGCGCACGCCCATGGCCAGCGCATCGGCGCGCAGCTGGTCGAGCGTTGGCAGGCCGGCGGCGGCGAAGCGGGTCGCATCGGGGTGGACGGCGCCGGGTGTCGCCAGCGCCACGGCGTCGGCGTGGAGGTAAAGGCGCACCGCGGCGCCTGTCGCGGCCGCGGCGGCGGCGATCGACAGGGCGGCATGGAAGCGTGCCGGGTCGGGCGTCGCGACGATGATGGTCAGCCCGCGCATGAGCACCCCGGATCCTTGGGCAGCGCGATGGTGCGGAAACGCAGGGTGAGCGCATCGATCAGCAGCAGCCGGCCTGCGCCGTCCTCGCCCAGCCCGCCGATCTGGCGGATCGCCTCCAGCGCGGCGAGGCTGCCGACGACGGCGGTGAGCGCGCCCAGCACCCCCTGGTCCGCACAGCTCGCATCCGGCCGGTCCGGCTCCGCGCCGACCAGGCAGCGATAGCAGGGCTTGTCCGCCTCCCAGCCGCAATAGGTGGCAATCTGGCCGTCAAACTGGCCGACCGCCGCCGAGACGAGCGGTATCCTCAGCCGCAGGGCGGCGTCCGCCACTGCCAGCCGGGTGGCGAAATTGTCGCACCCGTCCAGCACCAGCCCGGCACCGCCCAGCAGCGCGTCCGCATTGGCCGCGCCGACCCGCTTTGCGTGGCGCACCACCGTGACGTCCGGGTTCAGCCGGGCAAGGGCGTCGGCGGCGGCGTCCACCTTCTGTCGGCCGATGTCGGCGGTGCCGAACAGCGTCTGGCGCTGCAGGTTGGAGAGGGAGACGATATCGTCGTCGATCAGCGTGATCCGGCCGATGCCGGCGCCCGCCAGCGCCTGCAGCGCCGGGCAGCCGATGCCGCCCGCGCCGATGACGGCGACATGCGCCGCCAGCAGCCTTGCCTGCCCCGCGCCGCCGACCTCCTTCAGCACGATGTGGCGGGCATAGCGTTCCAGCTGGTCGTCGCTGAGCGTCATCGGCGCATCACATGCCGGTGGAGCCGAACCCGCCGCTGCCCCGCGCGGTATCGTCCAGCTCCGCCACCTCGGTGAAACTGGCCTGCTGCACGGCGGCGGGGACGAGCTGGGCAATGCGGTCGCCCCGCGCGATGGCGAAGGGCGCGTCGCCCAGATTGGCGAGGATCACCTTCACCTCGCCGCGATAGTCGGCATCGATGGTGCCCGGCGTGTTGAGGCAGGTGACGCCATGTTTCAGCGCCAGCCCGGAGCGCGGGCGCACCTGCACCTCATAGCCCTGCGGTATGGCGATGGCGAAGCCGGTGGCGACGGCATGGCGCTGGCCCGGGGCCAGGGTGAGCGCCTCGGCGGCCACCACGTCCATGCCGGCGGCGTGGGCGGTGGCATAAGCGGGCAGCGGCAGGCCCGCGCCATGGGGCAGGCGCTTGATGGCGATGGAAATGGTCATGCGATGCTTTCGAAATGGGCGGCGATGCGGTCGGCCAGCCGCGCCGCGACCGTGCCCTTGGCGGCGCGGTCCCAGCTTTCGGTGCCGGCGGCGGTGATCAGGTGGATGCTGTTGTCCGCCCCGCCCATCACATCGCCCGAAACATCGTTGGCGACGATCCAGTCGCACCCCTTGCGGGCGCGCTTGGCGGTGGCGTGGGCGATCACGTCATTGGTCTCGGCGGCAAAGCCGACCAGCAGCGCCGGGCGGCGCGGATCGGCGGCCAGCCCGGCCAATATGTCGGGATTTTCGGCGAGCGCGAGCGCCGGGGGCGATCCGTCCGCGCGCTTCTTGATCTTGGTCGGCGCCGGTTCGACCCGCCAGTCGGCGACGGCGGCGACCAGAATGGCGCCATCAGCGGGCAGCGCGGCATTGACGGCGGCGGCCATGTCGCGGGCCGTCTCCACGTCGATGCGGTCGACGCCCGGCGGGGTCGCCAGGGCGACCGGGCCGGCCACCAGCGTCACCCGCGCGCCCAGCGCCGCCAGCGCGCCGGCAATGGCGAAGCCCTGCCTGCCGGACGAACGGTTGGCGATGTAGCGCACCGGATCGATCGGCTCATGCGTCGGCCCCGCCGTCACCAGCATATGCCGCCCGGCCAGCCGCCCGGCCACGCCCGGCATGGCAGCGAAATGGGCGGCGAAATGGGCGGCGATGGCGGCGACGATCGCCTCCGGGTCGGGCAGGCGGCCCGGGCCATATTCGCCGCACGCCATCGGCCCCTCGTCCGGCTCGATCATAGTCACGCCATCGGCGCGCAGCCGGGCGACGTTGCGCCGCGTCGCTTCATGCTGCCACATCCGCACGTTCATGGCGGGCACCGCCAGCACCGGCTTGTCGGTGGCGAGCAGCAGCGTGGCGGCCAGGCTGTCGCTGATCCCCGCCGCCATCTTGGCGATCAGGTCCGCCGTCGCCGGGCAGACGACGATCAGGTCCGCCTGCCGGCTGAGCTGGATATGGCCCATCTCGGCCTCGTCCTTCAGGTCCCACAGGCTGGTGTGGACGGGATTTTCGGAAAGCGCGGCCAGCGTCATCGCGGTGATGAACTGCGCGCCGCCCTCCGTCAGCACGCAGCGCACGTCCGCCCCGGCCTTGCGGAGCAGCCGTATCAGCTCGCACGCCTTGTAGGCCGCTATGCCGCCGCCGACGACCAGAAGGATGCGCTTGCCGATCATCGCGCCGTCATGGCCGCCGCCCGCGCGGGAGTCGAGTCCGGCCATCAGCCGAGCAGCGCTGTCGCGGCCGCCCCTGCTGCGGCGGCGAGCAGCGCCACCGCCGCATAGCGCCAGCCGCCGCCGACGCGCACCAGCTGGATATCGGGCAGCGGCGGGGCAGGGGGCGCGCCGCCCGGGCCGGGGTAGCGCGCCTCGATGTTGCGGATCAGCTCCGGCAGGCGGGCGAAGGTGCGCACGTCCCTGACGATCCGGTCCGCGACGAAGGCTTCCGGGCCAAGCTCGGTGCGGATCCATTCGCGTACGAAGGGCGCCGCGGTTTCCCACATGTTGATATCCGGGTCGAGCGCGGTCGCCACGCCCTCCACCATCACCATCGTCTTTTGCAGCAGCAGCAGGTGCGGCTGGGTCTGCATGTCGAAATCGCGGGTGATGGCGAACAGCCCGTCCAGCATCGCGCCGATCGACATCTCCTTGACCGGCAGCCCGCGCATCGGCTCGCCCACCGCGCGCAGGGCGGTGGCGAACTCCGCCACGTCATGATGGGGCGGCACATAGCCCGCCTCGAAGTGAATCTCCGCCACGCGCCGGTAATTGCCGGTGATCAGGCCGTAGAGAATCTCCGCCAGCCACACCCGCGCGCGCCGGTCTATCCGCCCCATGATGCCGAAATCGATCACCGCCAGCCGGTTGCCGGACAGGGCGAAGAGATTGCCCTGGTGCATGTCGGCGTGGAAAAAGCCCTCGGCAATCGCCTGGCGCAGGAAGGCGCTCACCAGCCGCCTCGCCAGATCGGCCGGATCGTGCCCGGCGGCGATCAGCGCGGCCCGGTCGGACAGCTTGATCCCGTCCAGCCATTCCAGCGTCAGCACCTTGCCGGACGTGCGCTGCCAGTCGATCGCCGGCACGACATAGCCCGGCTCCGCCTCCATCGCCTCCGCCAGTTCGGATGCGGACGCGCCTTCGCGGCGCAGGTCCAGCTCGCGCGCCGTCCAGCGGCGGAAAGTCTCGACGACCAGCCGGGGCCTCAGCCTTGCCAGCTCCCCGCCCATCGCCTCCACCTGCGCCGCCGCCCATTCATAGGTTTCGATGGCGCGGGCGAATTCATCCTCGACGCCGGGGCGCAGCACCTTCACCGCCACGGTCCGCCCGTCGCTGGTGACGGCGCGGTGCACCTGGGCGATCGACGCCGCGCCCACCGGCTCGGGATCGATGCTGGCGAACAGGCTGTCGATCGGCTTGCCGAGGCTGGCCGTCATCTGCGCGCGGATCGCGTCGAACGGCACCGGCGGCAGCGCGTCCTGCAGGCGCATCAGGTCCAGCGCGGCGGCCTCCCCCACCAGGTCGGGCCGGGTGGCGAGCGTCTGGCCGAACTTGATCGCCGCCGGGCCGATCGCCTCGAACGCGTCGGCATAAGCGGGCGTGGCGGGCACGCGCGCGCCGAAACGGGAGATCCGCGCCAGCCGCCGCACCGGCGCCGGGGTCAGCGGATCGCGCTCTATGCCGCGCAGCGCGCCGTGGCGGGCAAGCGTGCGGCCCCAGCGCAGCAGCCGCCAGACATGGGTGATCGGGTGGGTTGCCAAGCGCCTAGATCTTCCAGCCGCTGTGGATCGCCACCAGCCCGCCCAGCACCGGCTCGACATGGGTGCGCACGAACCCGGCCTTGTCGATCATGCCCTTGAAGGTCGGCATGTCGGGGAAACGGCGGATCGATTCGATCAGGTAGCGGTAACTGTCCTCATCCCCCGCCAGCGCCTTGCCGATCTTGGGCACCAGCCGGTGCGAATAGGCGTCATAGACCTTGTCGAAGCCGGGCCACAGCGTGGTCGAGAATTCCAGGCAGAAGAAGCGCCCGCCGCGCCGCAGCACGCGGTGCGCCTCGTCCAGCGCGGCCTGGATATCGGTGACGTTGCGGATGCCGAAGGCGATCGTATAGGCGTCGAAACTGCGGTTCTGGAATTGCAGCGTCTCGGCATTGGCCTCGCTCCACACCAGCCCGTCAATGCCGCGGTCCACGGCCCGGTCGATGCCCACCTCCAGCATTTGCGGGTTGATGTCGGCCACCGTCACCCGCGCGCCGGACCGGGCCAGGCGGAATGCGATGTCGCCGGTGCCGCCGGCCATGTCCAATATCTCCTCGCCCGCGCGCGGCTTCACCCGGCGGACGAAGCGGTCCTTCCACAGCCGGTGCATCCCGGCGGACATGGCGTCGTTCATCAGGTCGTAGCGGCTGGCGACGCTGGAGAAGACGGCGCCCACCCGCGCCGTCTTTTCGGCGGGGGCGACGTCTGTATAGCCAAAGGAGACTGTCTCGGTCATGCGCCGGCTCTAGCCAAGGCTTGTGAGCGGGGCAAACCCAACCTAGCTGTGGGCGGCCATGCCGGAACTTCCCGAAGTCGAAACCACGGTGCAGGGGCTGCGCCCGATGCTGGAAGGGCAGCGGCTGACGCTGGTCGAAACGCGCCGCGCGGACCTGCGCCGGCCCTTTCCGGCCGATCTCAGGCAGCGGATGACCGGCGCCACCGTCACCGGCCTGTCGCGCCGCGCCAAATATGGGCTGATCGCCACGGATCGCGGCGACACGATGATTTTCCACCTCGGCATGTCGGGCCGCTGGCGACTCGACCCCGAGTCGCTGGGCGCGCACGATCATCTGCTGGTCGAAACCGCGCCCGGCCACCGCCTCACGCTCAACGACCCGCGCCGATTCGGCTCGGTCGATCTGGTCGAAACGGCGGCGCTGGCGGCCTATCCGCCCTTCGCGGCGATGGGGCCGGAGCCGCTGGGCGCGGGCTTCGACGCCGCCTATCTGGCGGCCGCGCTGGCCGGCCGCGCCGCGCCCATCAAGGCGATGCTGCTGGACCAGCGCATCGTCGCCGGGCTGGGCAACATCTATGTCTGCGAGGCGCTGCACATGGCGGGCATCGCGCCCACGCGGGCGGCGGGGCGCATCGCGCGGCCCCGGCTGGTCGCGCTGGTCGCCGCGATCCGCGAGGTGCTGGCGGCGGCCATCGTGGCGGGCGGATCGACCCTGCGCGACTATGCCCGGCCGGATGGCGAGCTGGGCTATTTCTCGAAGCAATGGCGCGTTTACGGGCGGGAGGGGGAAGCCTGCGCCTGCGGCGCGCCGGTGCTGCGCCGGGTGGATAGCGGGCGCTCGACCTTTCATTGCGCGGTCTGCCAGCGCTGAACCGGAGTCGCGCGGGCTATAGCGAGGGCGCGCGCTGAGATGCGGCTTGTTCAGGCGGCGCCTGCCCGCTCCTGCGGCCCGGCCACCTGATCCGCTCTCATGCCGCCGGGCGGCCGGGCGGAGGAGAGGGCCGGCGCGGCTCGTCGAATACAGGACTCCCACAGGTTGACCGCGCGGCCTTGCGCGGTTATTGGGCCAGCCTTCCGGGACGCGGTCGATTCCGCGCCCTTTTTCTTTTCACCCGTATTTCGAGGGCAGCAATGGCGAATACGCCGCAGGCAAAAAAGCGAATCCGGCGCAATGACCGCCGCGCAGTGGTCAACGGCAACCGGATCGGTCGCATCCGGACTTTCGTCAAGCGCGTCGAATCGGCGCTCGAGGCTGGCGACAAGGCCGCCGCCACCGCCGCCATCGCGGCCGTCCAGCCGGAACTGGCCCGGGGCGTCGCCAAGGGCGTGCTCCACAAGAACACCGCGTCGCGCAAATTTTCGCGCCTCAGCAAGCGGGTTGCGGCGCTCGGCTGAGCCCACGTCCCGAACGGATCGCGAACGTCCGTCGGCCACCCGGCCGGCGGGCGTTTTTTTTATGACGCGCGCGTGACAGTGCGATGACGGTCACTCCACGATTCGCCCTGTAAGGCTTCTCGACAGGTTCGATTAAATCGTTTCGAATCAATATATTGAGCGGACAAATCGGATTCTTGAGGGATTCCCGAGTCAACGGCTTTATTTCGGATTTTTGACAGCACGGGCCTTGCTTCCGTCCCGCCAGCCTTCCTAAAACATGGATCTCCGGCACGACGACTCGTGTCGGGTTCTGGCCGTAAAATGCGTCTTTGTGCCGCGACTCCGCTGGTCCGGCCGGGGGAGTTTTGCGTCCGACTGGGCCGGCCGTAGCCGACGACCGGATAATGGGGATGGGTGTGGATCAGCAAGGGATGACAATCGGCACCCAGACACGGCAGGATGACGGCACGGCAATGATCGCGGCAGCCTGGGACTCGATCCGGGCCGGGCTGCGCCGCGATTGCGGGGCGCGCCTGTTCGATCACTGGCTGAAGCCCATCGCGCTGGCCGGCGTCGACGAAGACGGCCGCCGGGTGCTGCTGACCCTGCCGTCCGAATTCATGGCGAACTGGGTCTCCGCCCATTATGCCGACCGGCTGACGCTCGCCTGGCGCACCGCCTTGCCGCGAATCGCGGAGGTGCGGATCTCGGCTGCCGAGGGCGTGCAGCCGCAGCTTTATTCCGCACCCGCTGATCCCGATCCCGTGGCGGCCGATCCTGCCCCCGTCGCCGCGCGCGGCGCGGCCTTCGATCCGCGCATGACCTTCGACCGCTTCGTCGCGGGCGATGAGAACCGCATGGCGGCGAATGCCGCGCGTAGCCTGGCCGAAGGCGCGTCGCGCTTCAGCCCGCTTTTCCTCCATTCGCCCACCGGGCAGGGCAAGACCCACCTGATGCACGCGATCGGCCAGGATTATCGCCGCCGCCTGCCGGGCGCGAACATCCTGTTCATGTCGGCCGAAAAATTCATGGTCGATTTCGTCTCGGCGATGCGCGACCGCGATACGCTGGCGTTCAAGGCCCGGCTGCGTTCCGCCGACCTGCTGATGATCGACGACATCCAGTTCATCGCCGGCAAGGGCGCGACGCAGGAGGAATTCCTCCACACCGTCAACGAGGTGATGGCGGCGGGCAAGCCGCTGGTGATCAGCGCCGATCGCAGCCCCCATGCGCTGGACGGGGTGGAAGGGCGCATCCTCTCGCGGCTGGCGAGCGGGCTGGTGGCGGACATCAAGCCGGCGGGGCCCGCCCTGCGCCATGCCATCGTCCGCGCCAAGCTGGCGGCGATGCCGGATGTCGCGATGCCCGACGATGTCGTGGAACTGCTCGCCGCGCGCATCCAGACCAGCATCCGCGAGCTGGAAGGGGCGCTCAACCGCCTGTCCGCTTATGCGGTGCTCAACGGCCGCGCCATCGACCTGGATTTCGCGCAGGAAGTGCTGGGCGAAATGTTGAGCGCCGGCCAGAAGCGGGTGACGATCGACGATATCCAGAAGGCGGTTTCGGCTCATTTCGGGATGCGGCAGGCGGAAATGGTGTCGGCGCGCCGCGCCCGCGCCGTCGCCCGTCCGCGCCAGATCGCCATGTATCTCGCCAAGCGGCTGACGCCCCGCTCGCTGCCGGAAATCGGCCGGCGCTTCGGCGGGCGGGACCATACCACCGTCATCCACGCGGTCCGCCAGATCGAGAAGCTGCGCGGCTGCGATGCGGATATCGACGCGGACGTGCGCAGCCTGATCCGCAACCTCGAGGGCTGAGAGCGGACCCGCCCGGCCCGGCGCGATTGGCCGGGGCCGGGCGTCATCCTTTTCAGCGGCGGCGGGCGCCTTCTTCCGGCGCCACGGTGATCCGCACCGTCTCGCCCGAATTGCCCGGGAATCCGGTGAACATCGCGTCGATCAGGTTCGGCACCAGCCGGGTCAGGTCGTCGTCGCGCGACAGGGCCTTGGCCTTGCCCTCGAACAGGCGCTGGCCGTCGGCGGTCCGGTCGATCCGCATGTCCAGCTCGCTGGTGTAGATGGTGTAGCTGCTCACGTCATAGCTGTAGGGCGGGCCGAACATGAACGGATCGTACCAGCCGTAGCGATAGGCGCGGCGCGGCCCCCAGCGGCCGTACCACGGCCGGTAGAACGGGTCGGCATAGCCGAAGCCGAAGCCGGTGCCCGGCGCGGATTCGACCCGCTCGCGGCCGTTGTCGACTTCATAGTCGAGCGTGACCAGCAGCGTCGCATCGCGCGGGCTGGCGGCGGGCTGATAGCCCTGGGCCACCATCTTGCGGGTGACGAGATCGGCATAGTGCGCGAATTCCAGGCCGCCCTGCAGCTTCATGTCGCTCGCCTGCACGGTGAAGCTCTGGCCCTGCGGGGCGGGCATCGCCTGGAACCGCGCCACATTCGCCTTGAAGGGCGTCGCGCACGCGCCGAGCGACAGCAGCGCCACGGGAACGACCAGTGAAAGGATTTTCTTCGACGCCGTCATGACCCGGAACCTTCCGATTGCAATAAATGCCTTAGCGACCTTTGCCGATGGTGCGCCGCGATGCCTGAATAACGGTTGAACGCCCGCTATCGTCGGCAGTTGCGGATCAGCGGCAAAGCCCCAATGCGGCATAAGTGGCCTCGAGCGTGGATTTGGCAAGGGCCGATGCGCGCGCGGCGCCGGTGGTGAGGATGCGGTCGATCTCCGCCGGCTCGGCGCGCAGCGCCTCGAAGCGGGTGCGAATCGGGCCAAGCGTCTCGACCAGCCGCTCGGTCAGCGCCGGCTTGAACGCGCCGAAACCCTGTCCGGCATGGCGGGCCAGCACGTCGGCCGCCGTCTCGTCGCCCAGTGCTGCATGGATGCCCACCAGGTTGCGCGCCTCCGGCCGGTCCGCCAGCAACGCTGGATCCTCGGGCAACGGGTCGGCATCGGTCTTCGCCTTGCGGATCTTCTGCGCCACCATGTCCGCATCGTCCGATAGATTGATCCGCGCCATGTCCGAAGAATCCGACTTCGACATTTTCGCTGACCCGTCGCGCAGGCTCATGATCCTCGCGGCGGTAGGCGGGATGATCGGATCGGGCAGGGTAAAGACCTCGCGCGCATAATCGGTGTTGAACTTGGCGGCGATGTCGCGGGCCAGTTCCAGATGCTGCTTCTGGTCGTCGCCCACCGGCACATGGGTGGCCTGGTACAGCAGCACGTCGGCGGCCTGCAGCACCGGATAGGCGAACAGGCCGACGCTCGCGCCTTCCCGGTTCTTGCCGGATTTTTCCTTGAACTGCGTCATCCGGTTCAGCCAGCCGATCCGCGCCGTGCCGTTCAGCAGCCAGCACAGCTCCGCATGGGCGGGCACCCGCGCCTGGTTGAACAGCACCGCCTTGGCCGGATCGACGCCCGCCGCGATCAGCGCCGCCGCCATTTCCCGCGTATTGGCGGTCAGCGAGGCCGGGTCGTTATAGACGGTGATGGCGTGCATGTCGGCGAGGAAGAACAGCGTGTCGCCGCCGGCCGCCGCATTTTCATCCTGCATCTTCACCCAGTTACGGATCGCGCCCAGATAGTTGCCGAGGTGCAGGTTGCCGGTGGGCTGGATACCCGAAACGATACGCATATGTGTCATGGCTTGCCTTTATCAGCCGCAGCGGCGGTGTCCACGGTGCGACGGCGCGTCAGCATCTTCAGGTCGGCAAGCGTGAAGGCGCCGGTCAGGAAGGTCGCGGCGGCATAGATGGCGGTGCCCCCGCCCACCAGGATGGCGAGGCCGCCGATCCGCGTCCACAGCGCCCCACCGGTCATCGGCGCGATCAGCAGGTCGATGCCGTAGAGCGCCGCGCCCATGATGATTGACGCCAGCAGCAGGCGCGCCGCGCGCCGCCGCAGCCGCGCATCGGGCACGAAATGGCCCCGCCCGTGCAGGGCGCGGTAGAGCAGCGCCACGTTGACCCAGGCCGAGATTGCCGTCGCCAGCGCCGGGCCGACATGCTTCAGCGGCAGGATCAGCGCCAGGTTGAGCACCAGATTGACGCCGATGGCGATGATCGCGAAGCGCACCGGCGTGCGCGTGTCCGACCGCGCGTAGAAACCGGGCGTCAGCACCTTGACCAGAATATAGGCGGGCAGGCCGAGCGAGAAGGCGGAGAGCGCATAGGCGCTCTGCACCGTGTCATGCGCGGTGAAGGCGCCATGTTCCAACAGGGTGCGGATGATCGGCACCGCCGCCACCATCAGCGCCGCCGTGGCCGGCAGGCTGAGGAACAGGGCAAGCTCCATGCCGCGATTCTGCGTCTCCATCGCCTCTGCCTCCCGCCCGCCGCCAAGCTGGCGCGAGATGGTGGGGAGCAGCACCGTGCCGAGACCGATGCCGATCAGCCCGAGCGGAAGCTGGTTCAGCCGGTCGGCATAATAGATGTAGGAAACGGATCCTTCGGCCAGCAGGCCGGCGGCAAGCGCGGTCGAGATCACCAGGTTGATCTGCACCGCGCCTGCGCCGGCGGCGGCGGGCAGGATCAGCTTCATCAGCCGCTTCACGTCCGGCGACAGGCGCGGGCGGCGCACCCGCAGCGAGACGCCGGAGCGGCGGCAGGCAGCCATCAGCCAGATGAGCTGCAACACGCCGGAGACGGTGACGGCAATCGCCTGAACGCGCGCGGTGTCCGCCTCGGTCGGCCCGTTGAAGCCGAGCAGCGCGACGATCAGCGTCAGGTTGAGCAGGATGGGCGCGGCGGCCGCCACCCAGAATTTGCCGATCGAATTCAGGATACCGCCGAACAGCGAGACCAGCGAGATGAACAGCAGATAGGGGAAGGTGATGCGGGACAGTTCCACCGCATAGGCGAATTGCGCCGCGCTGACGCCGTTGAACCCGCCCGAAAGGATCCAGACCACCGGCGTCGCCGCGGCCAGCATGATGATGGTGAAGACCACCAGCACGGGCAGCAGCACCGAGAGCGCGTCCTCGGCGAACTTCAACCCCGGCTTCAGATCGCCCCCTTCTTCCGCCACCTTGCGGTTGAACATGGGGATGAAGGCGGCGGTGAACGCCCCTTCCGCAAACAGCGCGCGGAACATGTTGGGCAGCCGGAAGGCGACCAGAAATGCGTCGGAGGCGAAGGTGGCGCCAACGAAGCGCGCCATCAGCATGTCGCGCACGAAACCGAGCACGCGGCTGACCAGCGTCAGGACGCCGATCGAGCCGGTCGCGCGGATCAGGTTCATGTGACGATCGCCCCCCAGTTCGCGGCCGGAATCAGGCGGGCCGGGCCCGCCGAAGCTCCTTTCCCCTTTCTGGAGGGAAAAGGAAAGGCTTCGTCAGGCCCGGCCCGTGCCATGCCGGTGACGGCGAATGCCGGATCAGGCGTTGCCGCTGGCCTCTATGCCCTGCGGTTCCATGCCGGCGGCCTGCGCCTGCTGCATGTAAAGGCCGGCAAAGTCGATCGGCTCCAGCATCAGCGGCGGGAAGCCGCCGTCGCGCACCGCATCGGCCAGCACGCGGCGGGCGAAGGGGAAGGCGATCCGCGGTGCTTCCGCAAACAGGAAGGGCTGGATCTGCTCTTCCGGGATGTTGCGCAGGCCGAACAGGCCGGCATAGGAAAGCTCGACCCGGAAGGCGGTCTTGTCGTCCGCCTCGGCCTTCACGTCGATCTTCAGAACCACCTCATAAACGTCGTCCGCCACCTTGTTGGAGGCGATGTTGAACTGAACGTCGATGCGCGGCTGGCCCTGCCACTGATAGACGGCCGGCGCGTTCGGGTTCTCGAACGACAAGTCCTTCACATATTGCGAGATAACGCCGACCTGGGGCATCGTGTCTTCGCCATTGGGGAGAGCCGCACCCGTTTCGGGCGTGTCAGCGTTTTCGGCCATTGCAAGCAACCTTTTCATCAGGAAGGGATCGGCCATGACGGGCATGGCCACGCGGCGCGCGACTAGCAGGCGCGCGGAGCAAGGGCAATGCCAACGACAATGCTCGTGAAGATTCCGCAGGCCGCGCGCGAAGAATCCGCCGGATCATTTGAATCATCGCGCGTCAGCGCCTATGTTGGGCCGCGCCTGTGCGTATTGGAGGTCAAGTGGTCGGAATCGTTCTTCTCGCGATGGTGGCGGCATTTCTGGCGCTGCGCCTCTATATGGTGCTCGGCAAGCGCAGCGGGCATGAGCAGTCATTGCCGAAACCGGCCGAGGAACGGCTGGCGACCGCGCCGTCCGCGCGCGGCCTGCCCGAGCAGGCGCCGGAACCCGCCGTCATCCCCGACACGGTTATCGAGCCGGCGGCCGGCATCGGCGTGCGCGCGGTGATCGCGGCGGACAGCGGCTTCGATGTCGCGCGGTTCCTGGACGGCGCCAAGGCGGCCTATCGCATGGTCCTGGAAGCCTATTGGAAGGGCGACGAAGAGGAATTGCGCTGGCTGACCGACGAGGATGTGCACGCCTCCTTCGTCGAGGCGATCGCCGCCCGCAAGGAAGCCGGCGAGGTGCTGGACAACCGCCTCGTCTCCATCGAGAAGGCGGTGATTTCCGCCGCCGGGATGGACGGCAAGATGGCCAATATCACGGTACGGTTCGATGCCGATATCGCGGCGGTCACGCGCGATACAGAGGGCCGGGTGATCGCGGGATCGCTGAACGACGCCGTGCCGACGCATGACGTGTGGACGTTCAGCCGCAACGTGCGCGACAAGGACCCCAACTGGATCCTGACCGAAACGTCCGAGGCCGCGTGAGCCGGATCGCCCGGGCGGCGGCGATGGCCGCCATGCTCGGCCTTGCCGCCTGCTCCACCCGCATCGTTCCCCCCGGCGCAACGCCTGCTCCGGCCCCGGCCCAGCCGCCCGTGCACGCGCCTGCACCTGCGCGGCCCACGCCGGCAACGCCCATGCCGGCGCAGCCCGCCCCTGCGCCCTCCGCACAGGCGGCGGACGGGCGGGACGCCGGTTTCGTCAAGGGCCCGCTGGTTTCCAGCCTGCCCTTCGACGCCAGGCAATCCGCGCTTGCGCTGCAGGCGTTCCGCATCAGCTGCCCTGCCTTGCTCAAGCGGCAGGACGCCTCGCGCCTCACCCGGCCCGAAGACTGGCGCACGGCCTGCGACGCGGCGGCGGCGTGGGCTGACGGCGACGCGGCCGGGTTCTTCCGGCGCTATTTCGAAACCCTTCAGGTGGGATCAGGCATCGCCTTCGCGACCGGCTATTATGAGCCGGAGATCGCCGGATCGCGCACCCGCCGGCCGGGCTATGAGGTGCCGGTCTATCGCCGCCCGGCCGATCTGGTGGATGTCGATCTCGGCGCGTTCAGCGATGGCCTGAAAGGCAAGTCGGTGCGCGGCCGGGTGGAAGGGGCGCGGCTGGTCCCCTATTATGATCGCGGCGCCATCGACGACGGCGCCTTGGCCGGGCGCGGGCTGGAAATCGCCTGGGCGGCGGACCCGATCGGGCTGTTCTTCCTGCAGATCCAGGGTTCCGGCCGCCTGCGCCTGCCGGACGGCGGCGTGATGCGGATCGGTTACGACAGCCAGAACGGGCGGGACTATACCGGTATCGGCGGGCTGATGCGCGATCGCGGGCTGCTGGAAAAGGGCCAGGCATCGATGCAGGGCATCATCCAGTGGCTGCGCGACCACCCGGCGGAGGGCAGGGCGCTGATGCGCGAGAACAAGAGCGTGGTCTTCTTCCGCGAGCTGACCGGGCCGGGGCCGCTGGGCGCGCTCGGCCTGCCGGTGACGGGGCGGGCGACGGTCGCCACCGACCCGAAATATGTGCCGCTGGGCGCGCCGGTGTGGCTCTCGCTCGACCGGGTCGAGGGCACCGGCCTTTGGGTGGCGCAGGATACCGGCGGGGCGATCAAGGGCGCCAATCGTTTCGATACATTCTGGGGCGCGGGCGACGATGCGCGGGCGATTGCCGGCGGCATGTCCGGCCGGGGCACGGCGCTGCTGCTCGTGCCCGTCGGCATCATAGCGCGGCTTCAGGCGGAGGCCGGCTATGGCGGATCATCCCCTCAGCCCTGAAGAGGGGGCATTGTGGGCGCGGGTGATTGCCAGCGTGCGGCCGATCGAGCGCCGCGCGGCGCGGGCGATCCAGCCGCCAAGGCCAAAGGCCGTTCCCGGTCCGGCGGCGGTGCGCGCGCCTTCGCCTGCCCGTGCCCAGCCGCCCGCGCCGCCATCGGTGAAGGCGAAACCCCCGGCCGATACGCTGGACGGCGGCTGGGACCGCCGGCTGGCGCGCGGAACGGTGGCGCCCGACCTTTCGGTCGACCTGCACGGCCATACGCTCGCGTCCGCTTATGCCGTGCTGGACAGCGGGCTTGAGCGGGCCATCCGCGGTGGCGCGCGCGTGATGCTGCTCGTCACCGGCAAGCCGCCCCGCGCCCGCGCTGAAGGCGGGCCGGTGCGCGGGGCGATCCGCGCCGCGGTGGGCGACTGGCTGGCCGCGTCGCGCCATGCCGACGCGATCGCGGCCGTGCGCGGCGCGCATCCCCGCCATGGCGGAGCGGGCGCGCTGTACATCATATTGCGCCGAAAAAGGGGCGCGTCCTGAGAGTATTTTAACGAGTTCCTGCGATGAATAGGCATTCACCGCACGCCGGCAGATGCTAGAGCAGGAAAAGCATTCAGCAATGGAAGGAATTTCGCTGAAAAGCAGGGCGATAGCATTCGCCTTTTGCGTCGGCGCAGTCGCATTCATCCTCGCCCTTATTGCCGGTGCCGGCGCGGGCATGTCCGCCGCGGACATCAGCCGTGCGTTGATCGTCGCCATCGTCTGCGCGGTGATGAGCTGGGCATCGGCGGAACGGTCGGTCGCCTCCGTCGCCGAATCGGTGGATGCGGCGATTGAGCGGCTATCGCAGGCGGCGCATGGCGATCTTGTCTCGCCCACGCCGGACGCGGTTTCGGAAAATCTGCCCGATCTTGCCAATGCGCTGGACGGGCTGCTCTCTCAGGTACGGCTGAACCTGGACAGCGTCCACACCCTCGCCATGTTCGATCCGGTGACGGCGCTCGCCAACCGGACCAATTTTCGCCGCGAGGTCGGCCGGGTGCTGCGGGAATTGCCGGACGACACGCTGTCCGCGCTGCTGTTTATCGATCTCGACAGCTTCAAGGCGGTCAATGACGGTCTTGGCCATGCCCAGGGCGACCAGCTGCTCGCCAAGGTGGCCAACCGCCTGCGCGCGGTGGTGGAGAATGATCCCGGCCGCCCCGGTCGCTTCGCGCGCGATCCGCTGATCGGGCGGCTGGCGGGCGACGAGTTCACCATCTTCTTCCCGCAGATCTCCGATCGGGATGAGGCGGAACGGCTGGCGCGCCGGGTGCTCTACGCCATTGCCGAGCCTTTCGACCTTGCCGGGCAGGAGGCGCAGATCAGCGCCTCTATCGGCGTCGCGCTGCGCCCCGCCCATGGCCGGGCGCTGACCGATCTGATGCGGGCGGCCGATGTCGCCATGTATCACGCCAAGGAATCGGGGCGCGGCCAGGCCAAGGTGTTCAGCGAAACATTGGCCGAGCGGCTGGCAGACAACGTCCAGCTGGAAACCGACCTGCGCCTGGCGCTGGACCGGGACGAGTTCGCGCTGCTTTATCAGCCGCAGATCGACCTGAAGAGCGGCCGGATGATCGCCGCCGAGGCGCTGCTCCGCTGGGAGCATCCGGCGCGCGGCACGCAGGCGCCGGACAGTTTCATCGGCCGTGCGGAGGAATGCGGGCTGATCCACGAGATCGGCGAATGGGCCATCGACGCCGTTGCCGCCGCGCTGGCGCGCTGGGATGCGGCCGGTGTGGAGCAGCGGCTGGCGGTGAACGTCAGCCCGCGCCAGATCGCGCGGCCGGAATTCTTCGCCCGGGTCCGCGAGGCGATGACGCGCAGCGCCGCCCCGGCCCGGCTGCTGGAGCTGGAGATCACCGAGACGCTCGCCATGCATTGCGGCGATGCCGTGCTGGCGGAGATCGCCCGCCTCCGCGCCGAAGGGGCAACGGTGGCGGTGGATGATTTCGGCACCGGCTTCTCCAACCTGTCACGCTTGCGCGAACTGCCGATCGACCGGGTCAAGATCGACCGCAGCCTGATCGCCGACATCATCGATTCGGAACGCGCCCGCACTCTTGTCCATTCCGTGATCGGGCTGATCCACGGGCTGGGTTATGAGGTGGTGGCGGAAGGGGTGGAGCATCCGTCCCAGCGCACCATGCTGGCCGCCATGGGCTGCGACATCATCCAGGGCTATGCGATTGCGCGGCCGATGACCGAGGCCGCGCTGATGGACTGGATGGCCGGCAACCATGTGTTGACCGGCACGCGCTGAACCCGGTTCAGCCCGCCAGCGCCGCCTTCACGATATCGGCATAGATGGCGGTCAGCTGGCGCAGATCCTCGATCGCCACCGTTTCGTCCAGCTTGTGCATCGTCGCGTTGGGCAGGCCGAATTCCACCACCGGGCAGAGTTTGGACAGGAAGCGCGCATCCGATGTGCCGCCGCTCGTCGACAATTCCGGCTCGATGCCGGTGTGTCGGGTGATCGCGGCGGCGACCAGCCCGGACAGGGTGCCCGGCGGGGTCAGAAAGGCTTCCCCCGATATCCGGGCGGTCAGCGTCGCGCCCGGTGCTTCCGCATCCAGCACGGCCTGGATGCGCTTCACCAGCGCCTCGCCGCTGTGCCGGTCGTTGAAGCGGATGCTCAGCCGCGCGCTCGCGGCGGCGGGGATGACGTTGCTGGCCGGGTTGCCGACGGTCAGGTCGGTCACTTCGATATTGGAAGGCTGGAACCAGTCCGTCCCTTCGTCCAGCACGATGGCGTCGATCGCGGCGAGTGCGCGGACCAGCTTGGGGATGGGGTTGTCGGCCAGATGCGGGTAGGCGACATGCCCCTGGGTGCCGGGCACGTCGATCCACATGTTGACCGATCCGCGCCGCCCCACCTTGATCGTGTCGCCCAGCCGCGCCACCGACGTCGGCTCGCCGACCAGGCAGAAATCCGGCTTCAGCCCACGCTCCGCCATCCGCTCGATCAGCGCGACGGTGCCGTGCACGGCGGGGCCTTCCTCGTCGCCGGTGATGATCAGGCTTATGGTGCCCGCCGTCTCGCCGATCTGCGCGACGGAGGCGACGAAGGCGGCTATGGCACTTTTCATGTCCACCGCGCCGCGGCCGTGCAGCAGATCGCCGCGGATGACGGGGTCGAAGGGGTCGGTGGCCCAGCCATTGCCCGGCGGGACGACATCCAGATGGCCCGCGAAGGCGAAATGGGGCGCGCCGGCGCCGCGCACCGCGAGCAGGTTTTCCACCGGACCGTCCGGGGCCGCGCCGTCGACGAAGCGTTCGACCGTGAAGCCCAGCGCCGTCAGTTCGGCCTCCAGCACGGCGAAGACCGCGCCGGAGGCGGGGGTGATGCTGGGGCAGGCGATGAGCGCGCGGGCGAGCGCGATCGGATCGGTGGACGCGGTCATGGTGCAGGCGGTAGCGTCCGCCCGGCGCTTTGCATAGCCGGAGTCGTTCGATGCCCAAGCTCGATCTGGATGCGATCCAGCCGACCAACAGGACCGGCTACCCGCCTGAACATGCCGCGGCGGTGGCAGGGCGCTGGTACAGGCGGCTGGCGCCCGAATGCGGCCTGACCGATTTCGGCGCCAGCCATGTCGTGCTGAAGCCCGGCGCGCAATCGTCGCAGCGCCACTGGCATGACGGCGAGGATGAGCTGGTGGTGATGCTGGCGGGCGAGGCGGTGCTGGTCGACGATGCGGGCCGCACCGCGATGCGCCCCGGCGATATCGCCGCCTTTCCCAAGAAAGACGGCAACGGCCATATGCTGGTCAACGAAAGTGCGGCGGACTGCGTGTTCGTGGCGATCGGGCGGCCCAGCGCCACCGACTGCCATTATCCCGATATCGACATGCACCTGTTCAGCGGCACAGGGTTCCGCCGCAAGGACGGATCGCCCTTCCAGCCCTGAACGCCGTTCCCGTCGGCCGGTCCGGCCTAGGCGCTGGCCGGCTGCTCGAACTGCTCGATCACCCAGTCTTCCTGCTGCGCCGCGTCGATCCACTCGCGCATCCAGGGGTGGGCGAAGATCGCTTCCATATAGGTGGCGGCGAAACGCGGCACCGGGATCGCATAGGTGGCGAACCGGGTGACGACCGGCGCGAACATGATGTCGGCCGCGCCGAAGGTGCCGAACAGATAAGGCCCCGCCTTGCCGTGCCGCGCCCGCGCCTCCGCCCACAGGCCGAGGATGCGGATCACGTCCGTCGCAACTTCAGGGCGTAGCGGCGCGGGATCGAAATGCCGGCGCACGTTCATCGAATGGTGGCGGCGCAGCGCCGCGTAGCTCGAGTGCATCTCCGCCGCCATGGAGCGCGCCATGCCGCGCGCGGCCGCGTCTTCGGGCCAGAAGCGGTCGCGGCCCACCCGGTCTGCCAGCCAGTCGATGATGGCGAGCGAATCCCAGATCACCGTCTCGCCGTCCCACAGGATCGGCACCTTGCCCTGCGAGGGGGCGAATTCATCCCCGGCGCGGCGCTTGTCCCAATCATCGTCGTAGAGCGGGACGGTAATCTCCTCGAACGGCAGCCCGGATTGCCTGACCGCCAGCCAGCCGCGCAGCGACCAGCTGCTATAGGCCTTGTTGCCGATGATGAGTTTCAGCATCCGAACTCTCCCGCCAGTGCGCTGTCGCGGGTTTAGCCTGACGGCGGGCGATGTCTAGCCGATCGCCTCGATGACCGCGGCGCGCAGATCCGCGATGCCCTGGCCGGTTTCGGACGAGGTGGCGATGATCTCCGGGTGGGCGGCGGGGCGCTTGCGCGCTTCCTCCGCCGTGCGGTCCTGCATCTCGGCCAGTTCGGTCGGCTTGATCTTGTCCGCCTTGGTCAGCACCAGCCGGTAGCTGACCGCCGCGTCGTCGAGCATCTTCATGATCTCGCGGTCGACATCCTTCAGCCCGTGGCGGCTGTCGACCAGCACCAGCGTGCGCTTCAGCACCGCCCGGCCGCGCAGGAAATCGTTGATGAGGAAGCGCCACCGCTTGACGACGTCCCGGGGCGCCTTGGCAAAGCCATAGCCCGGCATGTCGACGAGCCGGAACAGCAGCGGCTCGCCCACGTCGAAGAAATTCAGCTCCTGCGTGCGCCCCGGCGTGTTCGACGTGCGGGCGAGCGAATTGCGGCCGGTGAGCGCGTTCAGCAGTGAGGATTTGCCGACATTGGAGCGCCCGGCGAAGGCGACTTCAGGCACCGCCGCGCCGGGCAGATATTCCAGCCCGGGCGCGGATTTCAGGAACTGGATCGGCCCGGCGAAGATGTGCCGGGCCGTTTCCGCCAACTCGGGTTCGGCATCCGTCACTTCGCCTTCGGTTCCTGCTTGCCTTCCGCCGCGAGCAGGGCCGGATGGCGGCTGTAGAGCCATTTCTGCTGGAGGATGGTCAGCGTGTTGGACATCACCCAGTAGAGCTGCAGCCCCGCCGCGAAGGGCGCCATGATGAACATGAAGATCCAAGGCATGATGCCGAACACCTGCTTCTGGATCTCGTCCGTGGGCGCGGGGTTAAGCTTGAACTGCAGATACATGGTGATGCCGAGCAGGATGGGCAGCACGCCCAGCGCCAGGAAGGCGGGCGGCGTGAAGTTGAGCAGCCCGAACAGGTTGACCGGCGTCATCGGGTCCGGCGCGGACAGATCGTGGATCCACCAGATGAACGGCTGGTGCCGCATCTCGATGGTCAGCATCAGCACCTTGTAGAGCGCGTAGAAGATCGGGATCTGCAGGACGATCGGCAGGCAGCCGGCCAGCGGATTGACCTTTTCGGTCTTGTACAGGCTGAGCATTTCCTGCTGCAGCTTCGGCTTGTCGTCCTTGTAGCGTTCCTGCAGCGCCTTCATCTTGGGCTGCAGCGCGCGCATCCCCGCCATCGACGCGAACTGCTTCTGCGCGATCGGGAACATCAGCCCGCGCACGATGACCGTCAGCAGCAGGATGGCGACGCCGAAATTGCCGACCAGCTTGAACAGCCAGTCGAGGACATGGAAGATCGGCACTTCGAACCAGCGGAACCAGCCCCAGTCGATCGCGAGATTGAGCCGCGTGATGCCTTCCCGGTCATAACGCTCCAGCAACGACACGTCCTTCGCGCCGGCGAAGAAGCGGCTGGTGATGGTCGCCGCCTTGCCGGGGGCGAGCAGGGTGGCGGAGGGCGGGTTGAACACCGCCGTGTAATTGTCCGTCGAACGTGCGAACAATGCGGCGTCCACCGCCGATTTCGCGTCCGGCACCAGCGCGGTCAGCCAATATTTGTCGCCGAAGCCGAGCCAGCCGTCGGCGATGGAGAAGCGCGTGCCCTCTGCCCCCTGCTTGTCGAGATCGGGATAGTTGACGTCGAAATGGGCCTGGCCGTCCCAATAGCTGATCGGGCCGGTGTGCATCGTCCAGCCGTCCGGATCGGCCGATTTGCCGACGCGCGAGACGAGCGCGAAGGGCCGGGCCGCAACCGCGGACGCGCCATGGTTGGCGACCCGCTGGGTGATGGTGAACAGATAGTCCGCATCGACCGAGACGGTGACTTCGAATCGCTGGCCTTCGCCATTTTCCCAGAACAGCGTGGCCGGCTGGGCGGGGGTGAGCACCGTGGCATTGGTCTGCCAGACGGTGTCATTGCCCGGCACGCGCAAGCCTTCTCCGGTCCAGCCGAAATTGGCGAAATAGGCCTTGGCCGCGCCGCCCGGCGAAAGCAGGCGAATGGGCGGTGACTTCTCGTCAATGGTTTCGCGGTGCTTTTTCAGCACCAGATCGTCCAGGCGCAGCCCCTTGAGGTTGATGGAACCCGCGACGGCTGGGGTGTCGATCTTCAGGCGCGGGGTTTCCGCCAGCACCACGGCACGGTCGCGCAGCACGGCGGGCGCATCGACGGTGGGGTTGGGCAGCGCGACCTGCTTGCCGTCGACCGTTTTGGTGACCGGCGGGTTCGCTGTCGGGAAATAGTGCCGGGAAATGGCACTCCACCCGAACAGCACCAGTGCCGACAGCACGATCGCCATGATCATGTTGCGCTGATTATCCACCCGTCACTCCTGTTGTCATGGCAGAGTTTTGATTCACGGCACCGGATCGTGGCCCGATCCGCCCCAGGGGTGGCACCGCATGATCCGTCTTATCGCCAGCCAGCCGCCCTTCACCGCTCCATAGCGGGCGATCGCCTCTATTGCATAGGCCGAACAGCTGGGCGCGAAGCGGCAGCTGGGCGGCAGGACGCGCGAAGGGCCGATCTGCCAGAACCGCGCGATCAGGATCAGCAGCCGCGCGATCATCCATGCGCCACCCGGCCCAACGCCTTGACCAGTTCCGATTCCAGCCGGGCGAATTCCCGTTCTACGCCGCCCGCGCGGCCGATGAGCACATGATCCGCGCCGGGGATGCCCGATTCGGGCAAATGAATGCGCGCCAGCGCCCGCAACCGCCTCTTCATGCGATTGCGGACCACCGCGTTGCCGATCTTGCGGGTAACCGTATAGCCGATTCGAATCGCGGGATCGCCATCGTCGCGCGGCCTGACCAGCAGGACAAAGCCCGGCATGGGGGCGCGTCGGCCGCTGTTCGCCGCGAGGAAATCCGCGCGGCGGGTCAAGGTGATCAGGCGGACAGCTTCTTGCGGCCGCGCGCGCGGCGGGCCGCCAGCACCTTGCGGCCGCCTACTGTCGCCGTGCGGGCGCGGAACCCGTGACGCCGTGCGCGCACCAGGTTGCTCGGCTGATAAGTGCGCTTCATCGCTCATTCCTCAAAGTCGAATAAAAAAGGGCCGCCCGGGGGCAGCCGCTGTCGAAGCGCGAATAGGCAAAAGGGTGCGCCAAGTCAATCGCCGGCCGCCTCTTCTTCACGCGCGATTTTGGCGCGACGCCGGGCGCTGGACCGGCGCAGGCCGCGATCCGCCCAGGCACCGTATCGGGGCCAGCGGCGCTTGAACCGCACATAATGGCGCTTCACCCACAGCGAATTGCGCAGCAGCAGGGCAAGCCCGCCGGCGAACAGCACCAGCCCGCCGGGGCCGGGCAACACGCCGACCACCGGCGCGCCCGCGATCAAGAGCCAGCCGATCGCCATCAGGGTCAGCCGGGCGGCCTCCCCGTCGCGAAAACGCCGCCATCGATCGATCAGCCTCATTGCGGCGATGTGGGGGCGGGGCCGTGGCGGCACAAGGCGCGATATTGTGCTTGCGAAAAGATGTTTGATTCGAGCAGCATGGCGCAAGGGCGCACCCTCTCTGCGAGGCGAAGGCGAAGCTGTGCCGGCGCGTGGGGAGGGGTGAATGGTCGCGATAGTCTCGACGGTGGCGTATCTCGGTCTCGAGGCGCGCGGGGTCGAGGTTCAGGTGCAGATCGCGCCGGGGGTGCCCGCCTTCGTTCTCGTCGGCCTGCCCGACAAGGCGGTGGGGGAAAGCCGGGAGCGGGTGCGCGCCGCCATCGCCGCCATGGGCCTGTCGCTGCCGCCCCGGCGGATCACCGTCAACCTCTCGCCCGCTGACCTGCCCAAGGAAGGATCGCATTACGACCTGCCGATCGCGCTGGCCCTGCTGGGCGCGATGGGGGTGATCGACGCCGAAACGCTCAGCCAATATGTCGTCGTCGGCGAGTTGGGGCTGGACGGGCGGGTCGCGCCGTCGCCCGGCGTGCTGCTGGCCGCGCTGCATGCGTCCGGGCAGGGGCAGGGGCTGGTCTGCCCGGCGGCGCAGGGGGCGGAGGCGGCCTGGGCGGGCGGGATCGACGTGGTTGCGGCGCCGGACCTGCTGGCGCTGCTCAACCATTTCAAGGGCAGCGCGCTGCTTTCAGCGCCGACGCCGGGGGGAACGGAACCGCCGATGATCGGCCCGGACCTGCACCAGGTGAAGGGACAGGAAAGCGCCAGGCGCGCGCTCGAAATCGCGGCGGCAGGCGCGCATAACCTGTTGATGATCGGCCCGCCGGGGGCCGGAAAATCGCTGATGGCGGCGTGCCTGCCCGGCATATTGCCGGAACTGACGGCAAGCGAGGCGCTGGAGGTGTCGATGATCGCCAGCGTCGCCGGCACGCTGAGCGAGGGGCGGCTGGCGCGGGCGCGGCCTTTTCGTCACCCGCACCATAGCGCCTCGATGGCGGCTCTGGTCGGCGGGGGGCTGAGGGTCAGGCCGGGTGAGGTGAGCCTTGCCCATCTCGGCGTGCTGTTTCTGGACGAGCTGCCCGAATTTCAGCGCGCCGTGCTGGATTCGCTGCGCCAGCCGCTGGAAACCGGCACGGTCAGCGTGGCGCGGGCCAATGCCCATGTCACCTTTCCGGCGCGGGTGCAGATGATTGCGGCGATGAACCCGTGCCGCTGCGGGCATCTGGGCGATCCAGCGCTGGCCTGCGCCCGCGCGCCGCGTTGCGCCGCCGATTATCAGGCCAAGGTTTCCGGCCCTCTGCTTGACCGGATCGACCTGCATGTCGAGGTGCGCGCGGTGACGGCGGCGGATCTCATACTGCCGTCATCCGCCGAAGGATCGGCCGAGGTGGCGGCGCGCGTGGCGGCGGCGCGCGCGATCCAGACGACGCGCTACGCCGCCCATGGCGTCCGCACCAATGCTGAGGCGGACGGCGGGTTGCTGGATGCCGTCGCCGCGCCCGACGTCGCCGGGCGGGCGCTGCTGGCCGAGGCGTCGGAGAGGCTGCGCCTGTCCGCGCGGGGCTATAGCCGGATGCTGCGGGTGGCGCGGACCATCGCCGATCTGGCG
Organism: Sphingomonas sp. SCN 67-18; assembly: GCF_001724715.1. Classification (GTDB taxonomy): domain Bacteria; phylum Pseudomonadota; class Alphaproteobacteria; order Sphingomonadales; family Sphingomonadaceae; genus SCN-67-18. The sequence goes on along the minus strand of NZ_MEFG01000015.1, from coordinate 27,242 downwards.
GGTGCCGGGCAGGTGGGCCGCGCCCATATCGCGGAGGCGCTCAGCTATCGCCGGCGCCCGCCGACCAATTAGCGGCCTGCTTTATGGCGTCTTGCCGCCGCCGGTGCGCTTCTTCATCCAGTAGCTGACCTGAGACCGGGTCATGCCGATCCGCCGGCCGGCCTCGGTGATGTTGCCCGCGCTGTCGTCCAGCGCGGCGGAGACCAGCAGATCCGTCATGCCGTCCATGGTTAGGCCCGCCTCCAGCATCTTGCCGCCAAGATCCTCATCAGGCCCGTTGCGGACCTGCGACATGATGAAGTTCCAGAACGGGTCATGGCCGCTTTCCCGGCTCTGTTTGGTCGAGATGGCCCCGGTGTTCATGGTGAGGTGATGCACGCCGATCAACTCGCCATCTTCCGCCAGGATGATGCCGCGCTCGATGGTGTTCTCCATCTCGCGGATGTTGCCGGGCCAGGCATAGTCGTGGAAATAGCGGATCACGCCTTCGTCGAACTCCAGCCCGGTCTTGCCGTGCTTGGCGGACAGGATCCGCAGGAAATGATTGGCGAGCAGGGGGATGTCCGCCCGCCTTTCCCGCAGGGGCGGGATGCGGATGGGGAAGGTGTTGAGCCGGTGGAACAGGTCCGCGCGGAACGTGCCTTTTTCCATGTCCGTGCGAAGATCGGCATTGGTCGCGGCGATCAGCCGCACGTCGGCTTTAAGGGGTTTGACGCCGCCCACCCGCTCGAACTCGCCTTCCTGCAGCACGCGCAGCAACTTACCCTGCGCGGCCAGCGACAGCGTGCCGATCTCGTCCAGGAATAGCGTGCCGCCCGCCGCCCGCTCGAAACGCCCGGGGCGGGATGCGTTGGCGCCGGTGAAGGCCCCTTTCTCCACGCCGAACAGTTCCGATTCCATCAGCGCGTCGGGAATGGCGGCGCAGTTGACGGCGACGACCGGCTTGTCGGCCCGCCGGCTGCGCTTGTGCAGCTCGCGCGCGAAAACCTCCTTGCCGACCCCGCTTTCCCCCAGCAGCAGCACCGGCGCATCGGTGCGCGCGACCTTGTCGACCAGATGGAGCACGATGTTGAAGCCTGACGACGCGCCGACGATGCTGCGCTGGCCGATCTCAAGATCCTCAGCCACCGCCTGCTTGCGCCCCGGATCATGCTCCGGCCGGGTGCTATATTGTTCGGCGCGGAACCAGCGCAGCTCCGCCTGGGCATTGTCCCACAGTTCCGCCGGCTTGCCGACCAGGAAGCAGCGCTCATGTCCCATGGCGATGCATTGCAGTTCGCGAAAGATCATCGGCCGGCCGAAAAAGGCCGAGGCATAGCCGGATGCATAGCCGACCTGCTGCCAGCCGCCGGGGTGGGCGCCGATGCCCATTTCCGCGACATGGGCGTGGCATTCCGCCGAATTATGCCAGAGATATTCGCTGTAGAAATTGCCGCTCTTGCGGTCCGCCTCGAACACCAGCGGCTCGACCTTCACCGAGCCTTTCAGCGCATGAAGCTGCGGCCCCACGGTGAAGCCGACGAACAGATCCTCGTCCTTGCGCAGGTGGAGCGCCAGTTCGGCGTCGGCCGCGCCGATGCCATAGCCGATGCGCGACATCAGCCCGCGCGCGCCCTCATAGCCGAGCGCCGCCATCAGCTCACGGCGCATGATGCCCAGGCCGAGATTGTCGGACAGAACCATGCGGCGGCCGTTCAGCCATATCTCCGCCTTGTCGACGTCGAACTTGAAGGATTCGCGCAGATCGTCGAGCGAGGGGTCGCGCGCGATCTGGAAAATCTCCGACCATGACGAGCGGCCCGATGTGCTTTTGGGGCGCGTTTGCTGTTGCCCGGCCTTTGCCATGCCACCCTCCCTCGCTGCGTAAATTTATTCTTATGGGACGAATTGTGCGCACAAAATTATGCGTCCGACAAGGGCACGGCATTGTTCCATTGCCCCAATTTTCAAAATAATCATTTAAATTCAAATAGATAATAAGATGGCATAGGCTTTGCACTGCCCCTCTCGCTGGAAAAAGCAATAAAATGAGGAGAGGGGTTATGAAATCAGGGCTGTTGCTCGCATCAGCTTCCGCATGCGCATTGATGGGCATTTCGTCCGCGCACGCACAGACCAGTACCGACGCCGCCATGAGCGAGGAGGAACGCTCCACCGGCATCGCGGACATCATCGTCACCGCTCAGAAGCGCGCCGAGAACGTCCAGAACGTTCCCATCGCCATTTCCACCTTCACGGCGGACGCGCTCAAGGAGCGCGCGGTCGCCAGCGTCGCCAGCCTGTCGAACATCGCGCCGAACGTCACGCTGGACGCGGGCACGCCCTTTTCGGGGTCCAGTTCGGTCCTGTCGGCCTATATTCGCGGCATCGGGCAGAATGATTTCGCCGCGAACCTGGATCCCGGCGTCGGCGTCTATCTGAACGGCATCTACCTGGCCCGCACGGTCGGCGCCAATCTGGACCTGCCGGATGTCGAGCGGATCGAGGTGCTGAAAGGGCCGCAGGGCACGCTGTTCGGCCGCAACACCATCGGCGGCGCGATCTCCATCGTCACGCGCGATCCGGGGCGGGACTTTTCCTTTCGCGGCGACGTGACCACGGGGCGTTACAACCGGCTGGACATCAACGCCAGCGTTGACCTGCCGATCACCGAGACGCTTGGCGTTTCGCTGACGGCGGCGACGCGCAACCGCGACGGCTATCTGAAGCGGATCCCCTATCCCGATGGCGGGCTCTACAATAACGACCAGGACGCGGCTTTCCGCTCCAACGGCGTCGAGCGCAGCTCGTCCGAGGGCGGCCAGAATGAATGGACGCTGCGCGGCAAGCTGAAATGGGAGCCGACCAGCCGCATCACGGTGCGCCTGTCCGGCGATTATCTGCACCAGGACCAGCAGGGCACCGCCAACAAGGCGTTGGTGAACACGGCGGACCAGCCCTATGTGTTCGGCGTGACGCCGGACCGGGCGGTGGTGACGCCGTTCGGCACCACCGCGCTCTATGACGGCGAATCCGGCCTGCCGCCCAACGGCTTCAACTTCGCCGGCCTCTATAATTTCTGCATCGGCTCCACGGCCGCGGAAATCGCCGCGCGCAACGCCACCGCGATGTGCGGATCGCGCGGCACGCCGCTGAACCCCGGCCAGCTGATCGGCAGCATCGCCAGCGTCAATGTGGATGCGGACCCGAGCAACGACCGGCTGCCCTATGACAGCCGCTTCCTGCTTGCCGACAAGGACAAGAGCTATGCGACCGGCATAAACTTCGCGCGGATGCGCAACTGGGGTTTCGCCGCCGCCGTTGATTTCGACCTTGCCGACTGGATCACGCTCAAATCGATCACCGGCTATCGCGACCTGAAATGGTCCACCGGGCTGGACGCGGACGGCGCCCCGGTCCGCGCGCTGGAATTCTCCTTCTCGCTGGATAACTGGCAGTTCAGCCAGGAATTCCAGCTGACCGGGGAGCTGCTGGACAAGACGCTGAAATATGTCGTCGGCGCCTATTATTTCAAGGAACGCAGCTTCCTTGAAGACTATGTGACCTTCGATCAGGGGTTGCTGCAAATCTATGGTCCCAACCTGCTCAAGACGAAGAATTACGCCTTCTTCGGCCAGCTGGACTATGAATTCTCGCCGCTGATCTCGGTCACGGCGGGCGCGCGCTACACCCACGAGAACAAGAGCTTCGTCGGCGGGCAGAGCGACCTGAACGGCTTCAACTACAAGCTGTTCAACTGCCCGGTCTTCGGCGATCCGTGCACCACCGGGCTGGGTTTCCCGTCGTCAGACGAGCCGCTGCGCTATTATGTGCCGCAGACCCAGTACAAGACGTTCAACAATTTCTCGCCGAAACTGGGCGTGCAGCTGCACCCGACCGACCGGATCATGGTCTATGGATCCTGGTCGCGCGGGTACAAGACGGGCGGCTGGACGACGCGGCTTTCCAACCCGTTGCCGACGGCGGCGGGCTTTGACCCGGAAAAGGCGGAAAGCTTTGAAGTCGGCGTGAAGTCGGACTTTTTCGACCGGCACCTGCAGGTCAACGCGGCCGTGTTCACCACCCGTTATCAGGGCATCCAGCTCAACTTCCAGCAGGGCGTGTCGCCGACCATCCAGAATGCGGGCGATGCGCGCGTGAAGGGATTTGAGGTGGAACTGGTCGCGGTGCCCGCCGACGGCCTGACCCTCAACGGGTCGATCGGCTACACCGACGCCTATTACACCATGGTCCTGCCGGCCGCCCAGGTGCTGCCGAATGCGTTGCAGGCCGGGACGATCGTCGGCGCGCCGCTGCCCAAGACCCCGAAATGGAAGATGAATATCGGGCCGCGCTACGAATATCGGCTGGGCAATGGCGGCGCGCTGGTCGCGATGGCCGACTATACCCGGACGAGCAAGGTCTGGAACGATTCCGAACGGGCCTATGCGCTGCTCCGGCCGACGACGGACATGCTGAACGCCAGCCTGACCTACCGCGCGCCGGACGGGAACTGGGACGTGACCGTCGGCGGGGTGAACCTGACCAACGACCGCTACCTCACCAGCGGCGGCAACCAGGCGGCGGCCGGCGTCCTGTTCGGCACCTACAACCGCCCGATCGAATGGTATGCGCGCCTCGGCGTGAAATTCTGACCGGAAGGGGAGTGATCGCCATGTTCCTGAAAAACGCCTGGTATTGTGCCGGTTGGGACAATGATGTCGGCCTGGGGGCTGGCGATCTGGTCGTCCGGCGGATCGCCGGACGGTCCATCCTCCTCTATCGCAAGGGGAATGGGGAAGTGGTGGCGATGGAGGACCGTTGTCCCCATCGCTCCGCCCCCCTCTCCCTCGGCCGCAAGGAGGGGGATGACATCCGCTGCATGTATCACGGGATGCGTTTCGCGCCCGATGGCCAGTGCATGGAAATTCCCGGCATGCCGCGCATTCCGCAGGGCATTTGCGTGCCGACCATGCCGGTGGTGGAGCGCAACAACTGGATCTGGGTGTGGATGGGCGATCCCGCCCGGGCGGACCCGGATCTCATCTGCTACGCCATCGGGCCGGACGAGCCGGGCTGGCGGCTGAAGACCAACCATATCCGCATCGAAACCGGCTACCGGCAGGAAATCGCCAATCTGGCGGACCTTAGCCATGTCTCGTGGGTGCATGGCCTGACCTTCGGCGGCAGCGAGGACTGGAGCTTCATCAAGCCCCAGCACAGCATGCAGCCGCGCGGCATCGAGACGCGCTATTGCGTCCGCAACATTCCGGGGCCGAATTTCGCCAAGCATCTGTTTCCGCCGGACGCGCGCTTCGACATCCAGGTGCATGTCCGCCTGAGCGTGCCGTGCAATTTCATCCTCAGCTTCGCGGTGCACGAGGCGGGCGACGCGACCAGCGGGCCGACCAACGGCAAGCTGCTGCTGGATACATTTTCCAGCCAGGCCGTCACCCCGCGCGACGAGGGATCGGTCGACTATTATTTCTCGTGGGGGACGAGCGAGGACACCTATTTCCCCGGCATCGTCGACCTGATGTTCAACGCGAACGCCCAGGCCTTCCTCGAGGACAAGCGCATTCTGGAAGGCCAGCGTGAGCGGATGCTGGAATATCCCGACGCGCCGCAGGTGGACATCATCCACGACGCCGGGCCGGGCCGGATGCTCTGGGTGCTCGACAAGCTGATCGAGGAAGAAGCGCGCGAGGCCGCCGGGGTGAGCGAAGCGGCATGAGCGTGCAATGGATCAACGTGCGCGTCCGCGAAAAGCGCATCGCGGCACTGGACGTCGCCGCCTTCGTGCTGGAGGCGGAGGACGGCGGCGCGCTGCCGCCGTTCGAGGCGGGCGCGCATGTCGATCTGGCGCTGCCCAACGGGCTGGTGCGGCAATATTCGCTGTGCGGCGCGCCGGGGCGCAGCGCCTGCTATGAGCTGGGCATCCTGCTGGAAGCGGAGGGGCGCGGCGGATCGCGGTCCGCCCATGCCGATCTGCATGAAGGCGACCGGCTGCGGATCAGCGCGCCGCGCAACCTGTTCGCGCTGGTGCCGGGGCAGCACGCCGTGCTGATGGCGGGCGGCATCGGCATCACCCCGATATTGGCGATGGCGGAGCATCTCGCCGCCGCCGGGGCATCGTTCGAGCTGCATTATTTCACCCGGTCGCAGGATCGCGCAGCCTTTGTCGAGCGGCTGGACGGGCCGGCCTTTGCCGGGCGCATCCATTATCATTTCGACGACCGGCCCGAGACGCGGCTGGACATTCCGGCGCGGCTCTCCGCGCCCGCCGCCGATACCCATCTCTACGTCTGCGGGCCGGGCGGGTTCATGGATCATGTGCTCGACAGCGCCCGGGCGGCCGGATGGGCGGATGCCAATGTCCATTCCGAGCGGTTCACCGCCGCGCCCGCCGATCATGCGGCCGACGATCCCTTCGAGGTGGAGATTGCGGGAACCGGCACGGTGGTGCCGGTGGGCACGGGGCAGAGCGTGGTCGCGGCGCTCGCCGCCGCCGGTATCAGCGTCCCGGTATCCTGCGAACAGGGCATTTGCGGCACCTGCGTGATGCAGGTCGTCGAGGGCATTCCCGATCATCGCGACATGTATCTGTCCGACGAGGACCATGCCGCCAACGACCAGTTCACGCCCTGCTGTTCGCGCGCCCTCACCCCCAGACTGGTCATTCAACTCTAGCCGAAACGAGGTTTCCCATGACTGTTCAGCCCGCATATCTGCAAAAGGCCTGGTACGTGGCGGCGATGTCCACGGAGGTCGACGCCCAGGCGCTGTTCCACCGCAAGATATTGGGCACGTCGGTCATGATCTACCGCACGGCGGACGGCACGCCGGTGGCGCTGCACGATCGCTGCCCGCACCGGTTTGCGCCGCTGCATCTGGGCAAGCGCGTCGGCGACGAGGTGGCCTGCCCCTATCATGCGCTGCGCTTCAACGCGGGCGGCCAGTGCACGCACAATCCCCATGGCAACGGGCATATCCCGCAGGCCGCGCGGGTGGCGTCCTTCCCATTGCAGGAGCGTTACGGCTTCATCTGGATATGGATGGACGCTTCGGAGCCGGACCTGTCGCTGCTGCCCGATTATACGCCGCTGGAACAAGGACACGCCAATGCGGTGGGCTACACCTACATGGCGATGGCGTCGAACTATGAGCTGATCATCGACAATGTGATGGACCTCAGCCACATCGACCATGTCCATGGCGAGATCATCACGACGCGCGGCAAGCTGTCGCCCATCGTCCCCGCGATCCGCGAGACGGCGACCAACATCTCCGCCCGCTGGGAATGGTCGCAGCAGCCCGCGATGCTCATCTTCGCCAATTTCCTTGAGCGCCCGGAAGATCCGGCGGAGCATTATTTCGACATCACCTGGAGCGCGCCGGCCAACATCCAGCTTTCGGTGGGCGCGGTGCAGGACGGCAAGGGCTTCGACGCGGCCACCGCCCAGTACGACCTGCACACCTGCACGCCGGCGGACGAATTCTCGACCCATTATTTCTTCGCCACGCGCCGCAACCATGTGGTCGAGGACGCCGACTATAATGAGATGAAGATCAAGGCGATGCACGCCGCCTTCGAAACCGAGGACGGCCCACTGATCCAGGCCGTGCAGGACGAAATGGGCACGTCCGATTTCTTCAGCCTCAACCCGGTATTGATGTCCAACGACATTGCGGCGGTGAAGGTGCGCAAGCTGTTGCGCAAGATGATCGCCGCCGAGCAGGCGGCCGGGGCGCTGCAGAGCGCGGCGGAATAGCCATGGTGCGGATCAGCCGTATCGAGACGCTGCTGGTCGACGTTCCGACCATCCGGCCGCACGTGCTCGCCATGGCGACGATGGCGCGCCAGACGCTGTGCATCGTCCGCCTTCATTGTTCCGACGGCGTGATCGGCATCGGAGAGGCGACCACGATCGGCGGGCTGAGTTACGGCGCGGAAAGCCCGGAGGGGATCAAGCTGGCCCTCGACACCTATTTCGCGCCGCTGCTGGTGGGTGGCGACGCGGAGCGCCCCGCGCTGCTGATGGCGGCGCTGCGGCGGCATATCGTCGGCAATCACTTTGCCAAATGCGCGGTGGAAACGGCGCTGCTCGATGCGATGGGACGGCGGACCGGCCTGCCGGTCAGCGAGCTGCTGGGCGGGCGGGTGCGCGACACGCTGCCGGTGCTGTGGACGCTGGCCAGCGGCGATGCCGCCCGCGACATTGCGGAGGCCGACGCGCTGCTCGACAGCCGCCGGCACAATGCGTTCAAGCTGAAGATCGGCAAGCGCCCGCTGGACGAGGACGTCGCCCATGTCGCGACGATCAAGCGGGCGCTGGGCGATCGGGCGTCGATCCGCGTCGATGTGAACATGGCGTGGGATGAGTCGACCGCGAAGCGCGGCGTGGCGGCGCTGGCCGATATCGGCTGCGATCTCGTCGAACAGCCGATCCTGCGGTCCAACATACAGGGCATGGCGCGGCTCGCCCTGCATTCGCCCATTCCGGTGATGGCCGATGAATCGCTGCAAGGACCGGCGGATGCCTATGCCTTTGCCAGCGGCGCGGCGGCCAATGTCTTCGCGGTCAAGATCGCGCAGTCCGGCGGGCTGTTCGCGGCGCGGCAGGTGGAGGCGATCGGCGAGGCGGCGGGCATCGCGCTTTATGGCGGGACGATGCTGGAGGCCGGTGTCGGCACCGTGGCGTCCGCCCATGTCTTCGCGACATTCCGCGCGCTGCCTTTCGGCACCGAGTTGTTCGGGCCGCTGCTTCTGACCGAGGAGATATTGGCCGAGCCGCTCGCCTATGCGGATTTCGCGCTGCGGGTGCCGACCGGGCCGGGGCTGGGCATCGCGCTGAACGACGAGCTGGTGGAGGCGTTGCGGCGCGACGCCCCGGCGCGGCCCACCATCAGCATAGCCGCACGAAAGGAGGCGTGACGCCATGTTGTTCATGGTCGAGATGGAAGTGCGCGTGCCGCCCGATTACGACGCGGACCGTTTCGCCCGGCTCAAGCAGGCGGAGAAGGAGCGGTTTCAGGAGCTGCAGCGGGCGGGCACCTGGCGCCATATCTGGCGCGTGGTTGGCCGCTACAGCAATGTCAGCATCTTCGACGTGCCGGATAACGGCACGCTGCACGATCTGCTCAGCACGCTGCCGCTATACCCCTTCATGGATGTGCGGGTGACCGCGCTGTGCCGCCACCCATCATCGCTGCACGACGATGACCGCTAGGTCGCAGCGCCATTCGCCGCCCGCCGGGGTCGCATGGCGACGCGGCCCGGGGCCGACTATTTTCACAGGAGAGCTATCATGACATCCGATTTGGTGCAGAGCCGGGCCGCCCAGACCCTTCTCGACAAGGTGAGCGGCGTGCTTCAGGAAGGCGGCGATCCGCGGGTCAAGCAGATCGTGCGGCGCATCGTCTCCGACCTTTACACGGTGATCGACGAATTTGATGTGAGCCCGGACGAATTCTGGCTGACGCTGGGTTTCCTGCAGAATGGCGCGCCCGAATTCGGCCTGATCGCGCCGGGGCTGGGCTTCGATCATTTCCTCGACATGCGGATGGACGAGCAGGATCGCCGGCGCGGCATCGAAACCGGCACGCCGCGCACCATCGAAGGGCCGCTCTACGTGCCCGGCGCCCCCCTTGCCCAGGGCTTCGCGCGGCTGGACGACGGCAGCGACACGGGCGAGGTGCTGGTGATGCACGGCTGCGTGCGCGACGCCGCCGGCCAGCCTGTCGCCGATGCGGTGGTGGATGTGTGGCACGCCAACACGCTTGGCAATTACAGCCATTTCGACACATCGCAGACGCCGTACAACAACCGGCGGCGGATCCGGTCCGGCGCGGACGGGCGCTACAAGTTCCAGAGCATCGTGCCGTCGGGCTATGCTGTGCCGCCACAGGGGACGACCGAGCGGCTGCTGGGGTGCATCGGCCGCCACGGCCAGCGGCCCGCGCACATCCATTTCTTCGTGTCCGCGCCGGGGTGTCGGCTGCTGACCACCCAGATCAACATCGACGGCGATCCCTATCTGCATGACGATTTCGCCCTCGCCACGCGCGACGGGCTGATCCCCGCCATCGTCCGTCATGACGACCCGGAATCGATGCAGGCCGAGGGGCTGAACACGCCCTATAGCGAGATAGAGTTCGACTTCACCCTGACCGCCAGCGTCGACCCGGGCGATACCGGGCTGCATGCCCGGCCGCGCGTGCCGGCGCTGGAATCGGCGGCGGCATGAGCAAGGTCTTCGCCAGTCCGGCCGCGGCGCTGGACGGCCTGTTGTTCGACGGCATGACCATCATGTCGGGCGGGTTCGGGCTTTCGGGCAACCCCGAAAGCCTGATCCCGGCGATAAGGGCGGCGGGCGTGAAGGACCTGGTCGTCATCTCCAACAATGCCGGGGCGGACGGTTTCGGCCTGTGGATGCTGCTGGAAAGCCGGCAGGTGCGGAAGATGATCTCCTCCTATGTGGGAGAGAACAAGCTGTTCGAGAGCCAGTACCTCTCCGGCGCGCTGGAACTCGAGCTGAACCCGCAGGGCACGCTGGCCGAGCGCATCCGCGCGGGCGGGGCAGGGATTCCAGCCTTTTACGTGAAGACAGGCGTTGGTACGGTGGTGGCGGAAGGCAAGCCGGTCGAGCGGTTCGACGGGGAGGATTATATACGCGAAACCTGGCTGCGCGCCGACCTCTCTATCATCAAGGCCTGGCGCGCCGACCCGGCGGGCAACCTGATGTTCCGCAAGACGGCGCGCAATTTCAACCCGAACATGGCGACCGCCGGCAAGGTGACGGTGGCCGAGGTGGAGGAAATCGTGCCCGAAGGGACGTTCGACCCGGACTGCATCCACACCCCCGGAATCTATGTCGACCGCGTCCTGCTCTCGACGATCAACGAGAAGCGCATCGAAAAGCTGACCACGCGTCCGCGGGAGACGGCGTGATGGCCTGGACGCGCGACGAGATGGCCGCCCGCGCGGCGCGGGAGCTGAAGGACGGCTATTATGTCAATCTGGGCATCGGCATTCCCACGCTGCTCGCCAATCATATGCCGGATGGCATCAACGTGACGCTGCAGAGCGAGAACGGCATGTTGGGCATCGGTCCCTTTCCCGAGGTGGGCATGGCCGACCCGGACCTGATCAACGCCGGCAAGCAGACGATCACGGCGCTGCCGACATCCAGCTTCTTTTCGTCCGCAGACAGTTTCGCGATGATCCGCGGCGGCCATATCGACATGGCGGTGCTGGGCGCGATGGAGGTCTCCGCCGGCGGCGATCTCGCCAACTGGACGATTCCCGGCAAGATGGTGAAGGGCATGGGCGGGGCGATGGACCTGGTGGCGGGCGTGAAGCGCGTCATCGTCGTCATGGATCATGTCTCCAAAACCAGCGCGCCCAAGATATTGGAGGCCTGCACGCTGCCGCTCACCGGCAAGGCGGTGGTCGACCTGATCGTCACCGATCTGGCCGTGATCGCGGTCGACAGGCGCGGGGGCGGGCTGACCCTGATCGAGACCGCGCCGGGCGTCGGCATTGACGATGTCGTGGCGAAGACGGGCGCGCCGCTCACCATTGCCATGGCGGAAGCGGCATGAGCGAGGCCTTCATCTGCGACGCGATCCGCACGCCGATTGGCAGGCTGAACGGTGCGCTTGCGGGCGTGCGGACGGACGATCTCGCCGCCATCCCGCTGCGCGCGCTGGTCGATCGCAATCCGGGCGTCGACTGGGCGGCGGTCGATGACGTGATCCTCGGCTGCGCCAACCAGTCGGGCGAGGACAACCGCAATGTCGCGCGCATGGCGCTGCTGCTGGCGGGGCTGCCGGATGCCGTGCCGGGCGCGACGGTCAACCGGCTGTGCGGATCCGGCCTCAATGCGGTCGGCAACGCCGCGCAGGCGATCCGCGCCGGCGATGCAGCGCTGATCGTCGCCGGCGGCGTGGAGGGGATGACGCGCGCGCCCTATGTGATGGGCAAGGCGGGCCGCCCCTTCGCGCGCGACCAGCTGATCGAGGACACGACGCTCGGCTGGCGCTTCGTCAATCCCGCGATGAAGGCGGCCTATGGCGTCGATCCCATGCCGCAGACCGCCGAGAATGTCGCCGCGCAATGGGGCGTCAGCCGCGAGGAGCAGGATCGGTTCGCGCTGCTCAGCCAGGAAAAGACGGCGGCGGCGCAGGCATCCGGCCGTCTGGCGGGGGAAATTGTCGGCGTCTCCATCGCGCGGCCCAAGGGCGATCCCACCCTGTTCGCGCAGGACGAGCATCCGCGTGCGACCAGCCTTACGGCGCTGGCCGCGCTGAAGCCGGTGGTGCGGCCCGATGGTACGGTGACGGCGGGCAATGCATCCGGCCTGAACGACGGCGCGGCGGCCATGCTCGTCGCGTCCGAGGCGGCCATCGCCGCCCATGGGTTGACGCCTCGCGCGCGGGTGGTCGCCATGGCTTCGGCCGGGGTTGCGCCGCGCATCATGGGCATCGGGCCGATAGAGGCGGCGCGGCGACTGTTCGCCCGCACCGGCCTTGCCATCGGCGACATGGACGTGATCGAACTCAACGAGGCCTTCGCCAGCCAGGCCATCGCGACGCTGCGCGATCTGGGCGTGGACTGGGCCGATCCGCGCGTGAACCCCAATGGCGGTGCGATCGCGCTCGGCCATCCGCTTGGCATGTCCGGCGCGCGGATCGTGCAGACCGCCGCCACGCAGTTGCAGCATGGCGGCGGGCGCTATGCGCTCGTCTTCATGTGCATCGGCGTCGGCCAGGGCATCGGCCTGATCCTGGAGCGGGTATGACCCACGGTTTCGTCGCCATGGGCGACGGCTGCCGGATCGCCTATCGCTTCGACGGGCCATCCGACGCGCCGGTGCTGCTGCTCTCCAATTCGCTGGGCACCGCCATGGGCATGTGGGCGCCGCAACTGCCCGCTTTCACGCGCGACTATCGGGTGCTCCGCTATGACAGCCGGGGTCATGGCGCGTCGGATGCGCCTGCCGGCGGCTATGCGATGGACCGGCTGGGCCGGGACGTGGTTGAACTTGCCGATGCCCTGCAACTCGCGCGCTTCCACTTTTGCGGCCTCTCGCTGGGCGGGATGGTCGGCCAATGGCTCGGCATTCTTGAACCGGATCGGTTAATAAATCTGATCCTGGCGAATACATCCGGCTATATGGGGCCGCCCTCCGGCTGGGATGCACGCATTGCGGCGGCGCTTGGGCAGGGCATGGCGCCGCTCGCCGAGGCGTCGGTGACGCGCTGGTTCACCCCCGGCTTCGCCGCGCGCGACCGCGCCGCCATCCGGCCGGTAGAAGCGATGCTGCTCGCCACCGATCCGGTGGGTTATGCGGGCTGCTGCGCGGCGATCCGCGACATGGACATGCGGCGCACGGCCACGCTGATCGACGCGCCGACGCTTGTCATAGGCGGCGCGCAGGATCCCGCGACGCCCGCCGCGCATGGTGAGGCGCTGGCGGCGGCGATTGCGGGTGCCCGGTTGACGATGCTGGATGCGGCGCACCTGTCCAATGTGGAGCAGCCGGAAGCGTTCGCGCAGGCCGTGCTGGATCATATCGCAGGCGGCTGAGCTTGGCCCTGCCGTGGGCGGGTTCAGATGGGCTGTTTCAGCCCGTAGAGCCGGATCACCCGGTCCCCGTCGCAGATGGGCGCCGCGATCAGGCGCATCCAGCGGCTGCCGGCGAGGCCGGGGCGGATTTCCGCATTCAGCGTGAAGCCCCGGCGGTGGCGGATCGCGTGTGCCCGCAGCGCCTCCATCGCGGCGCGGGACTCCGGCGCGTAGAGGGCGAGGGCGTCCTCCCGGCGGACCGGCTGACCGCGCGGCAGGCCGAACAGGTCGTAGACGGGCGCGGTCCAGCGCAGCGCGTTATCGATCAGGTCGCACTCCCAAAAGCCGATGCCGCGCCGGGCGAGCGCCGGCATGTCCAGTTCAGGCAAGGCGTGGGGATCGAGATTGAAAACGGAGCCGAGACCGAAACGCGCCTCTCGCTCGGCAAGCGGCCAGCTATGGTGGAGGGGCAGTGGCTCGGTCGGTTTCAAGGCGACTGGTTTACTCGGACTGGAACGCGTTTGTTGCGCGCCCCTCATAGCATGCCGTCGTGTGCGCGGAAGGGGCTTCCAGGCTGACGGCGCACCTCCCGATGCGGACGGCCCTGGCGCGAAGCGGAAAAAATCGCCCCGGGGGTGTGCGCCGACTCTGGAAAGTCTCGCCAGCTACGCTATGGGGTAGGCGCACGGGCGACGAATCTCGCGCGGCGATGCGGGTGTGGTGAAACTGGTAGACGCGCCGGACTCAAAATCCGGTTCCGAAAGGAGTGTCGGTTCGAGCCCGACCACCCGCACCAACAATTTTCTCGGCCGCCGATGCGGCGGTGCGCCAAGGCGGCGCTTCCAGCGATCATCATGTTATACAATGTACGCCATCGCGCCGGTCCCGTCGGTGCGGGATGGTGCCGCCGGCCCGGCAGTCCTCCGCTTCGGACGCGGGCAGGCGCGAAGCGGAGGGGGAGAGGGGCGGGCCGGCGGCGGGGCCAGGGCAATCAGGGCACCAGTATGTTATTGCCCCGGCCCATCTCTGGATCGGCATCGTTGGAGAACATGAGGACCGCGATCGCGCCGCTGTGCGCCGCGCGCATGGAGTGGTTGACGATCGCGTTCGCGCCCTCGACCGGCGAGATCAGGTCGAAGGTGGAGGCATCGCCCGGGCCGACCACGAAGCTTTGCAGGCCCTGCATCACGTTCTTGGGGTTGCCGCTCTGATAGACCTTGTCCCAGATCCCGGCGATCGGGTGGAAGGACGAGAATTCATTGGGGCCGGCGTTGACGAAATAGATACGCACCCGCTCGCCGGGTTTGGCGACCAGCATCTTGGTGGCGTTGGCGTCGTGCACCGGATCATATTTGAAGGCGACGCCGTTGAAGACGACATTCTGCCAGTCGTTCTTCATCATCGCATGCTGGTCTTCGGCATTGGCGTAGATCTCCGACTGGACGAGAATATATTCCCGGTCCGCCTTGGGCATCGCCTTGGGGTCCTTGGGGTCGACCAGGATCGCGCCGAACATGCCGCGCGCGATGTGCTGGATCATCGGCTCCGCGCCGCAATGATAGAAGAAGACGCCGGGGTGGCCGGCGGTGAAGGTGAAGGTCTTGCTCTCGCCCGGCTTGATCGCTTCGAATTCCTTGACGACGTTCAGCTGGGCGGCGTGCAGGTCGATCGAGTGGCTGTTCTTGTTCTTGGGGTCGTTCGAGAATGTGAAGGTGACGGTGTCCCCCTCCGTCACGCGCAGCACCGGGCCGGGCACCTGCCCGTCGAACGTCCATGACGGGTACATCGTCCCCTTGTTGTCGATGGCGAGATCGGTTTCCCGCGCCGTCAGGTGCAGGCTGACGTCCTTGGCTTCGGCCGACGAGGTGGCGATCATGGCGCCGAGCGCCAGGGTGGCGAGCAGATGGGCACGCATTGTCGATTTCTCCATTTTATGTGCGTGGGAACGGGGTTTCATTGCGGCGTGTCGCAGCGGCAGACCTTGCGCAGATAGGCCACCATGTTGGTGATCTGCTCGTCGCTCAGCACCGAGTTCCACGGCGGCATCAGCGCCGATTTGTTGACGGAGACGCCGCCCTCGCGGATCGCCTTGGTCATTTCCTCGATGGGGATGGAGCTCATCCCGCGCGTGTCGCTATGGTCGCGCGGCTGGACGGACAGGCCCACCGTGTTCACGCCCTTGCCGTTGCGGTTCACGCCGTGGCACTGCGCGCAATAGGTGTCGTAGATATGTTCGGACGCCTTCATCGCGGCGGCATCCTCCGCGCCGGCGGGCTGGGCCGCGACGGCGAAGGCGAGGACGGAAAGCGGTGCCAGCAGGCGACCGAGGCTGGAGGAAATCCCGGTCATCATTGGGCCTCCTTGCCCAGCGTGTTGATGTAGGCGGTGATGCGCTGGAGATCCTGGGCAGACAGGGTCAGCCGGGGCATCCAGACATAGCGGTCGAACTTTTGGGGATCCTGGGTGTAGGCCAGCACGAAATTGGCCTGCAGCCGCTTGCCCGCATCGTAGAGCTGCGGGCCGGAAAGGCCGCCATTGCCGGGCTTGTCCTGGTGGCAGGCGGTGCAGCCGCGCAGCTTGTTGAAGGCCATGGCCCCCATCATCAGATTCTGCCCCTCCGCCTTGAATGGTTCGGCGGGCATCAGGCCGTTGCTTTTCAGCGCCATCAGCGCGTCGGCGAAGCCGCCGGCGGCCGCCGCGCTGACCGCCATATGCTTGGGCACCGCCGCGGTATCGATGGTGTCGCGCGGCTCGCCCGGTTTCGCGTGGTTGAACCACAGCACGCCGCCCGGGCGGATGGTGGTCGGCGCCTGCAGCCACTGGACCAGCCAGTCGCGGTTGAACTTGTCCCCGGCGTACCAGAGGTCCGGCCCCTTGCGGGCCCAGAGCCGGTCCAGCGTCGGCGTCGCCGGCTTTTCCAGCGCATGACATGCGCCACATTGCCCCTTGAGATCGGCGGCGGTTTCCGCCGTCGCCGGTTGTGTCAGCATGGTCGCGGCAACCGCCGTGGCAAATGCAAGTCCCCTGTTCAATCTGTCCTCCATCACAGGATCGGCGTGCCCTTGAAGACTTCGTTGTGAAAGACGCCGAACGGCTTCTTCAGGCTCTGCTCGTAGTAAAAATCGGGGACGAACTGTTTGTGCGCCCAATGATAGAAATCATCGTCGCGGGGGACTTCGTCATATTCTATCAGCGTCATGATCCCGCCATGCGGGGTGTGGCCGTTCATCGTGTGGGAATCGACATGGTCGTGGATCATCCAGCGCCCGGGATTGTCGCAGCGCAGGATGACGTCGTAACGCTCGCCGGGGCCGACCAGCACGGTATCCGCGTTGATCGGGGCGGGCAGGGCATGGCCGTCCTTGAAGGTGATCTGGAAGACATGGCCGTGGATGTGGATGGAGTGCATCCCTTCGCCCGCGCCGAACAGGCGCAGCCGGATGACGTCGCCCAGCTTCACACGGATCGGCTGGGTTTCGGGGAATGATTTGCCGTTGATCGTGAAATAATCGAACACGTCGCCCGGCATCCCGCCCTGGCCCGGCTTGTCCGACCAGGCGGAAGCCCATTCGGACATCATCAATATGTAATCGGCCGTCACCTCCCGCTCTATCGGCAGCGGCTTCTTCGGCGCGATGATGAAGGGCCCCCACATGCCGCGCGTGGCGACATGCTCGTTCACGTTGACATGGCAGTGATACCACATCGTCCCGGCCGGCTCGGCGACGAATTTGTAGGTGAAGCTGTCGCCCGGGGCGATCGCCTTCTGCGTCATGTCCGGCACGCCGTCCATGCGCCAGGTGCCTCGCTGCAACAGGCCGTGCCAGTGGATGGTGTGGGGCAGGGTGGTGAGGTTGTTCACCGTCACCTCCACGCTGTCCCCCTCGCGGACGTGGAAGAGCGGACCCGGCACCTGACCGCCAAAGGCGAAGGTGTGAAAGGTCTGCTCTCCCACCAGCACGATACGGGTGTCTTCGATGTTCATCTCGAAGCTGTGCGACCCGGCGGGCTGATTTTTTTGACTTCCCTTGTCCCCGGCGGCGGCGGCGCGGGCGGTGTCCGCGCCGGCCAGCGCGCCCAGTGCCGGCGCCGCCGCGAGGCCGATTCCGGTAAGCACTGCGGAACGGCGCGACAGGTCTGGCATTGGGGGGCTCCCGAGAAGATGCATGTTGTATGCCTGTTTCCTTAGGACCGGATTTTCGGTGAAGCAATATATAAAATGAATCTTTTATCGATGGACAGCACGGGCGCCCCGCAATAACAGGCAAATTATATACCACTTTGGAGCGCGACGATGGCAGGGGGATGGTTTGCAGGGCCGGGAATGGCTGTCGCGTGCGTGTTTGCGGTGGTTTCGTCACCCGCCGTCGCGGTCGATTCGCCCGATGAAGCGGAGGCCGATCTCATCCTCGTCGTCGGCCAGAAGCAGGCGCCGATCTCCATCGCGCCGCGCGGCCTGTCCGTCTCGCTGGGCGCGGATCAGTTCGCCGGGGTGAATGCGGTGAATGTGGAGGATCTGATCAAATATGCGCCGGACTTCTTCGTCCGCAAACGCTTTGCCGGCGACAATAACGGCGTGCCCGGCTTTCGCGGCACCCATTCGGTGCAATCGGCGCGGGCGCTGGTGATGGTGGACGGCTTCGTGGTCTCCAACTTCCTCGGCAATTCGTTCAGCTTCCCGCCCTCATGGGGCGTCGTCGGCCCAGCCGAGGTGCGGCAGTTCGACGTGGTCTACGGCCCCTATTCGGCGCGCTACCCCGGCAATTCGATGGGCGGGATCGTCAACATCACCACCCGCGCGCCGACGCGCACGGAGGCGTTCGCCAATGTGCAGGCGATGCTCCAGCCCTATGACCAATATGGCACGCATGAAAATCTGTGGGGCGGATCGGTCGAGGCCGGATTCGCGCTGCGCCAGAAGGACGGCCTCTTCTCCCTTCGCCTGTCCGCCCGGCGGCTGCGCAACCAGGGCCAGCCGATGCAATATTATCAGCTGACGCCATATTCCGGCCCGGCGGCGCCGATCCCGGTCACCGGCGCGGTGACGGATCCGGCGCTGATCACGCGCCAGCCCGTCTTTGCCGATTATGCGCCGGTGAACAGCACGCAGGACCAGTTGCGCGCGCAGGTCGGTTTCGAATCCGGCGCGGTGCAGGCACAATTGCTGCTGGTCGGCTGGCGCAACCGGGAAAGGCTGCTCCACCCCGACAGCTATCTGCGCGATGCGGACGGCGCGGTGGTGCATGAAGGCATCGTCAGCATCGATGGCGCCGCCTACCGCGCCACCGGATCGAATCTGGGGCTCAACGGGCGCGACCAGTGGCTGGCGGGTTTCCGCCTCAGCGCGCCGCTCATCGGCTGGGATATGCGGATGAACCTTTCCACCCTGCAATTCGCCCGGCAGGATGCCCGCCTGTCGGACGGTTACGCCAACGGCCTGAGCAATGGGCCGGGCCGGCTGACCGAGCAAAAGGCGGCCGGCTGGTACACGGCGGATGTTGCCGCTGAACGGGAGATGGGCGCGCATCGGCTGGCGATCGGCATCAATGCCAATCATTATTTCACCGATCAGGCCAATTTCCGCACCGATCATTGGCGCAGCGCGGACGGGCGCGCGCTGGTCAGCCGCCCGTCCGGCAAGACCCGCGCCATCGGCCTCTTCGCTGAGGACGAAGTTGCGCTTTCAAGCGCGCTGACCGTCACCGCCGGGCTGCGCGCCGATTTCTGGCGGGCCTATGACGGCGGGCTGGCCGGTCCGCTCTCCGTCACCCGCTATGCGGCGCGGCGGGACAGCGCGGTCAGCCCGTCGCTGTCGGCGCGCTATGCCGTTGCGGCGGACTGGACGGCGGAGTTGAGCCTGGCCGCCGCAACGCGTTTTCCCACCGTCGGCGAGCTGTTCCAGGGTTCGCTGAACGGAGACGGCAGCTTCAACCCGGACAGTTTCGATCCCGCGCTGAAGCCGGAACGCAGTCATGACGCCAATTTCATCCTGCGCCGCCGCGCCGGTCCGGTGACGCTGACCGGCAGCCTGTTCTACCAGCGGGTCAGGGATGCGATCTTCTCCTATGCCGGTTTCAACGCCAGCGGCGTGGTCAACAACGCGTACAAGAATATCGACCGCACCCGCCAGGTCGGCGCGGAATTGATCTTGGAGGCACGGGACTGGCCGCTTACCGGGCTGGATGTCGATGCGAACGCGGCGTGGATCGATGCGGAGACGCAGCGCAACCGGGGCGACCCCGCGACCGAGGGCGTGCAGTTTCCCCGCATCCCGCGCTGGCGCCTGAACGCCAGCCTGCGCTATGCGGTCACGCCGGACGTGCGGGCGTCGCTCGGCGCGCGCTATGCGTCGCGGCCCAATACCGATCTGCGCGGGGAGCTGCGTGGCGACACCTATGGCTATACGTCTGAACTGTTCGCGCTGGATGCACGGGTCAGCTGGTCCCTGGGCGGCGGCGTGACGCTGTCTGCCGGGGTGGACAATATCACCAACGACCGCGCCTGGGTGTTCCACCCCTATCCGCAGCGCAGCTTCTTGCTGGAAGCGGGGTGGCGGCTGTGAGCGGAGGGGCGGGCGCATGGTATCGCACCGTCTGGCGCTGGCATTTCTATGCCGGGCTGCTGTGCATTCCGCTGGTGCTCTGGCTGGCCTGCACGGGATCGCTCTATTTATGGAAGCCGCAGATCGAGGCGATGATCGACCGGCCTTATGACCGGCTGCAGATCACCGCGCCGCGCCCACCGCACGAGCAGGTGGCGGCGGCGGTACGCGCGGTGCCCGGCGCGATCTTCCAGGCCTATGAGCTGCCCGCCACGCCCCGCTCCGCCGCGCGGGTGATGGTGGGCGCGGGGGAGCGGCAGGTGCGCGTCTATGTTCACCCCGAAACGCTGGCGGTGTTGAAGGCGGTGGATGAGGACAGCCGGCTGATGCCCACCCTGTTCCGCCTGCATGGCGAGTTGCTGATGGGCGACAAGGGCTCGCTGGTGGTGGAGCTGGGCGCGTGCTGGGCGATCGTGATGGTCCTCACCGGCCTCTATCTCTGGTGGCCGCGCGGGGCGAGCGGCGCGGCGGGCCTGCTCTACCCCCGGCTGCGGAAAGGAAAGCGCCTGTTCTGGCGCGATCTGCACGCCGTGACCGGCCTGTGGGTATCCGGCTTCGCGCTGTTCCTGCTGGTGTCCGGCCTGCCCTGGGCGGCGCATTGGGGGCAATATCTGAAACAGGTCCGCGCGCTCACCGGCACGGCGGTGGCGGCGCAGGACTGGACGACCGGGCGGGCCGATGCGCTCCGTGTCCGCCGTGAAGCCGATGCCGGGATGCGGATGGCCGCCGCCGGGCATGAAGCGCATGGCGGCATGGCCCTGGCTGCCCCGGTCAAATCCCACGCTGATGCAGCGCCCCATGCGGATCTCGATCGGCTGGTCGCGACGGTCGCGCCGCTGCATCTGGCCGCGCCGGTGCTGATCGCGCCGCCCGCCGCCCCGGGCGCGGACTGGACGGCGCGATCCGACGCCGCCAACCGGCCGCTGCGCACCACGCTGACGCTGGACGGGGCGAGCGGGGCGATCCTTTCACGTGAGGATTTCGCGCAGCGGCACTGGATCGACAGGGCGGTCGGCTATGGCGTCGCCGCGCATGAAGGCCAGCTGTTCGGCCTTGCCAACCAGCTTCTCGGCACGGCAACGGCGCTTGGTCTTGTCCTGATGAGCCTGTCCAGCGCCGTGCTGTGGTGGCGCAGGCGGCCGGACGGCGTGCTGGGCGCGCCGGTTCCGCAAGGCGCGCCGCGCCATCGCTGGGCGGTGCTCCCCGCGCTGGCGCTGCTGGCGGTGATGCTGCCGCTGCTCGGCCTGTCGGCGCTCATCGTGCTGATCGTCGAACGGCTCGTGCTGCGGCGCATCCCCGCGGTGCGCGACTGGCTGGGCCTTTCGCCTCAGGGCTTTCGCGCGACGATGGCGATGCCGCGCAGATAGGCGCGATTGGCCTGGAACACCCGGCGCATCGCCCGCACCCTCTGCCGCGCCTTGCCGTCGAACAGCAGGTTGCGGGCAAAGCGCAGCGCGCCGCCCAGCCCCTCGTCGGCGATCAGGCGGCCGGGGTTGAGCAGGTTCATCGGCACCAGCGTGGGCGCCTCGGTGACGAAGCCGGCGTCTTCCAGAAGCGCCCGCCATTCGCACACGGTTAGCGGCCGCGCGCCGACATGGATGGATGAGGAGAGCGCCGATTCGATGTCCGCCCGCACCGATGCCGGCGCGTCGTCAGGCACGATCGCCAGCTCGTGGATGCCATAGCGCCCGCCCGGCCGCAGCAGCCGCCACGCCTCCGCAATGATGGCGCGGCGGTGGCCGTCCGGGTTCATCGTCAGCATCGCCTCGCCGATCACCACGCTGGCGCTGCCGGCGGCAAGCCCGCTCCTTTCGGCCGCGCCGGTGACGATCCGCGCATTGGCGGGTAGCCGGCGGGCGACGAGGGCGGCGGCGTCCCGGTCCCGCTCGACCCCGACATAGCTGCGCGGATGCCGATCGAGCAGCAACCCTGCGGTCAGGCCCAGGCCGGGCGCGAACTCCACCAGGTCGTCGTGCGGCGTCACCGCCAGCCCGTCGATCAGCCCGTGGGTGAGGGCAAGGCCGCCGGGCCTCAGCACCCGCTTGCCCAGCTTGGCCAGCAGCCAGTGGCCGGGCATCCGGGGCACATGCAGTTCGGATCCCGGCAGCAGGGCGGGATCATCCACATCCTGGACCATCATCATTGCCTTTCTCCCTTCGGTTGGCGGATCGCCAGCGCGGCGAGCGCAAGCAGCAGGCAGAGTTTGATCGCCTCCGCCGCCATATAGAGGTGGTGCAGATGACTGGGCGGCGGCACCCGCCCGGCGATGACCAGCGCGGCGCGGGCGTCGAGCGCGGGCAGCAGCGCCACCGCCGTCGCAACGACCAGCGCCGCCACCAGCGCGGCGATGACGATGAGGACGCGCCCTGGCCGGGCGGCCAGCACCAGCAGCGCCAGCACGGCCGTCAGCCCCCACTCGATCCGGCTGAACAGGTGGAAGGTGACACGGCCCACCTCCAGCGCCACGGCCATGGTCAGCGAGGGAGCGGCGAACTTAACCGGCGTCGCGATCCAGGCGACGCCGATCGCCATGCCCGCCCAGAGCAGGGCAAGGGCCGCCAATGCCGTTCTGGCCCGGTCGTCGTCCTTCGATCGCATCGCGCTTCGCCCGACTCCATTAAGATGTATAATTTATACATCTTATAGCGCGCAGGAGCAAGTGGCGGAAAAGCGCGATCAAGCCATGTTTTCGCATGGGGCTGACAAAGAGGTTAATTTGCCCCATCTTTACGGCTAGACAGGAAAAAACGGGCCGTTCCGCCCAGGACCGGGATTGTAGAGTTTGTCATGCGCCTGACCATGCACACCGATTATGCGCTGCGGATGCTGATGCTTCTGGCGGTCGAGCCGGATCAGCTCCACACGATCGAGGAGATCGCGCGGCGCTACGATATTTCCCGCAACCATTTGATGAAGGTCACGCAGACGCTGGCGCAGACCGGCTTCGTCGACAGCCTGCGCGGGCGCGGCGGCGGCCTGCGGCTCAACCACCCGCCGGAAAAGATCAACCTTGGCGCGGTGGTGCGCGCGACGGAGGATAATCTGGCGCTGGTCGAATGTTTCGATCCGACGCGCAACAATTGCGTGCTGTCCGGGGTCTGCGGCCTGCGGGGGCCGTTCGACGAGGCGCTGCGCGCCTTCCTGGCGGTGCTCGACCGCTATACGCTGGCCGATCTCGTCCGCAATCCGGTGACGCTGAAGGGAATGCGCCAGCTGCTGGCGGATCCGGGCGCGCAGCCGCTCGCCGCCTTCTCCTCGCGCGAGGAAGCGGTCTAGGCCCCCAAACCGGCCCGGCGTTCAAGCGCTATTGGGCGGGGCGTGGATCGCTGCCGTTACCGGGCGGTTGCGGCGGCGAGAGCGGGATTTCCAGCGGCGCCTTCATCCCGTCGGCCGAAAGGCTGATCGTGTCCGGGCTGATCTTGATGTCCAGCCCCATGCCGTTGATGTCGGCGTTGATCGTCGCGGTGGGATCATCCTCCTCCGGCTCGGCGATCGGCGCGGGCGGCGCGTCCCGGCGCGGCTCGCTGGAGACGGCGCGGACCATGAAATCCCGCCAGATGCGCGCCGGCAGGCCGCCGCCGGCAACCCCGCGCAACGGGCTGTTGTCGTCATTGCCCACCCACACCGCCGTCACCAGATCGCCGGAAAAGCCGATGAAGATCGCGTCGCGATTGTCCTGGGTGGTGCCCGTCTTGCCATAGGTGCGCCGCTTCAGCGCCGCGCGCTGGCCGGTGCCTTCATTGGCGGCGGCCCAGAGCAGGTCGAGCAGCATGGCGTGGATCGTGTCCTCGTCGAACCGCTTCTTGCGGTCCCACATCGTCGCCAGCCAGCTGCGCTCCACGTCGGGCAGGCCGTGCGGCTGCACGGGATAGGCGTTGCCGGCGACCCCGGCATAGGCGGCCGTCAACTCCAGCAGGGTGATGCCTGAGGTGCCGAGCGCCAGGCTGGGCTGCGAATGGAGCGGGCTGGTCACGCCAAGGTCGCGCGCGGCCCTTATCACGGCGGGCATCCCCACCTGCTGCGCCAGCCGGACGGCGGCGACATTGCTTGACGCGGCGAACGCCTCGCGCAGCGTGATGCGGCCGCGATAGCGCCCGTCGCTGTTGCGCGGAGACCAGTCGCCGATGGTCAGCGGCGTATCGTCCACCATGCTGTCGGGCGTCATGCCGGCCCTGAGCGCGGCGAGATAGACGAACAGCTTGAACGTGGACCCCGGTTGCCGCCGCGCCTGCGTCGCGCGATTGAAGGGGCTGTCGCCATAGCGTTTTCCGCCGACCATGGCGACGATCCGGCCGTCCGGCCGCATCGCGATCAGCGCCACCTGCGCCGCGCCGACGCCTGCGCCGCGCACCGCCCATTCGGCCTGACGCTGCAGCGCGGCGTCCAGCGTGGTGCGGATCGTCTGCGCGCCATAAACCGCGCCCGCCCGGTCGCGCGCCTCGGGCAGGACCCAGTCGGCGAAATAAGTGCCGCTGGGCAGCGTCTGCACAGGGCGGACCCGCAGCGTCGCCGGCTTCGCCTTCGCCGCCGTCGCCGCGCTGATGAAGCCGAAGCGCCGCATCGCCGCGATGACGACCTTGCCGCGTTCCTGCGCGCCCTTCAGATTGTCGGTCGGCGCCAGCCGCGACGGCGCCTTCAGCAACCCGGCGAGCATCGCCGCCTGCGCGACGGTCAGCTGCTCCGGCGGGCGATCGAAATAATGGCGGGATGCCGCGCGCAGGCCGTAGACATTGTCGCCGAAATAGACGTTGGAAAGGTAGCGCTGCAGGATTTCGTCCTTGGTCAGCCACGCCTCCAGCCAGAAGGCGATCAGGACCTCCTGCAGCTTGCGGGTGGCGGTGCGGTCCGCGTTCAGAAAGGCGACCTTGGCGAGCTGCTGGGTGATCGTGCTGCCGCCCTCGCGCACGCCGCCGGCCACGCTGTTGCGCCATGCCGCGCGCGCGATGCCGCGCGGATCGATACCGAAATGGCTGTAGAAGCGCCGGTCCTCGATCGCCAGGAACGCATCCGGCACATGGCGGGGCAGGGCGGCGATGGTCACCGGCTTGTCGATCACCGCGCCGCGCCGGGCGATGGGCTGACCATCGGCGGAGAGCAGCGTCACCTGCGGCGGCGCGATCGGCTGGAGCGAGCGGGAGAGCGGGGCTGTCACCGCCAGCCAGGCGATGGCGGCGAAGAACAGGAACAGCAGCACCGCCAATATCCGCATGGCAAGGCGCAGCCGCCGTCTTGGCCGGGGCGCTCCGTCCGGTGCGGGAGGCGTCTCATGTTCGGCGGCGTCGACCGCAATATCGTCATCGTCACGCATCAGCGTTCACATAGCATCTGTGTTATGAGTCTAATACAGTAAAATCGGATGGCGGCTCAGCCCTTGCCCGGCAGCGTCGCCCGCACGGCGCGGCTCCATTGCTGCAATCGCCCGCCCCGCACCGATGGATCGATGGCGGGGCGGAAATGCCGGGTCAGCCCGCGCATCGCCGCTGCGTCGGAAAGGGAAGGGAACAGCCCGGCCCCCACGCCCGCCAGCATCGCCGCACCCAGCGCCGTCGTCTCCACGAAATCGGGCCGTTCGACAGCCAGGTCGAGCATGTCGGCCAGGTCCTGGGCGATCCAGTCGTTCGCCGCCATGCCGCCGTCGATGCGCAATTCCTTCCAGTCGGCTCCGTCCGCGGCGAAGGCGGCTTTCAGGTCGTGCGTCTGGTGCGCCATCGCTTCCAGCGCGGCGCGGACGATATGGGCGCGCCCGGCGGAAAAGCTGAGGCCGGAAATCGCGGCGCGCGCGTCCGGTTCCCACCAGGGCGCGCCGAGGCCGGACAGCGCCGGGACCAGGCAGACCCCGCCATTGTCGGTCACCGCCCGCGCCAGTTCCTCCGTCTCGGCGGCATTGCCGATCAGCCCGATATCGTCGCGCAGCCATTTGACCAGGCTGCCGGCGACGAACACCGATCCTTCCAGCGCATAATGGCGCTGGCCGCCAAGCTGATGCGCCACCGTGGCCAGCAGCCGGTTGCGCGAGGCGGGCAGGGTGGCGCCGGTGGCGGTCAGCACGAAGGCGCCGGTGCCGTATGTCGCCTTGGTCTCGCCAGGGCTGAGGCAGGCCTGGCCGATGGTCGCCGCCTGCTGGTCGCCCGCCAGCCCGCAAATGGGGATGGGCGCGCCGAACAGATCCGCCTTCGTGCTGCCGAAATTCCCCGCGCAATCGATGATTTCCGGCAGGATGGCGCGGAGCACGCCGAACAGGTCGACCAGCCCGTCGTCCCACCCGCCACTGCCGATCGCCATCAGCGCGGTGCGGGACGCGTTGGTGGCGTCGCTGATGTGCAGCCCGCCGGTCAGTTTCCACACCAGCCAGGATTCGACGGTGCCGACCGCCAGCCTGTTCCCCGCCGCGCGCAGTTGCGGCCAGTTGTCGAGCGCCCAGCCGATCTTGGAACCGGAGAAATAAGGGTCGAGCAGCAGGCCGGTGCGCGCCTGCACGGACGGTTCGTGGCCGGCCTCCTTCAGCGCGCGGCAGATGTCGGCGGTGCGCCGGTCCTGCCAGACGATCGCTGGGCCGAGCGGCGCGCCGCTCTGCTTGTCCCAGAACACCACCGTCTCGCGCTGGTTGGTGATGCCGATGGCGGCGATGGCGCCCGGGCCGCCGGCCTGCGCCACCATCTCGCGCGCGCATTCCAGCGTCTGGTCCCAGATTTCAGCCGCGTCATGCTCGACCCGGCCGGGCGCGGGATAATGCTGGGTCAGGGCGCGCTGCGCCGTGCCCAGCGTCCGCCCGTCCGGCGCGAACAGCATGGCGCGGGTCGATGTCGTGCCTTCGTCGATGACCAATATGGTTTCGCCCATGAACTGCTTTTACCGCGCGGCGGACGGCGGTCCAGTGGCGCGCGTTGGCACTCGCCAGATTTGCCGGAATATCGCATAGGGATGGGCGATGTGGAGTTGGGGGGCGGGCCCATGGATTCGGACAACGAACCGGCACCGGTGCAGACGCGGGTCGATCATCATGCCGGCGAGGTGGATCGGCGGCGTGACCGGCTGCTCGCCGCGCTTACCCTGATCTGCGGCGTCGGGCTGATCATCGGCCTGCCGTTCGCG
>NZ_MEFG01000014.1 GCF_001724715.1 Sphingomonas sp. SCN 67-18 | reverse complement strand
CCGCGCGATCGGCGGCGGGCCGGGTACGCATCGCCTGCGGGCACGGCAATGGCGGGGCGGGGGCGGGCGGATGCCTGTATTCCATGACAATGCGGGGCGCCGGTGATCGAGATTTTCCTGTCCGCCTTCATCACCTTCTTCGTGGTGATCGACCCGCCGGGCTGCACGCCGATCTTCGCCAGCCTGACCAAGGGCGCGTCGGCGGCGCAGCGGCGGTCCATGGCGGTGCGATCCGTCATCGTCGGGGCGCTGATCCTGATGGTGTTCGCGCTGTTCGGCGAGCCGTTGCTGAAGGCGCTGGGCATCAGCCTGGACGCATTCCGCATCGCCGGCGGCATCATGCTGTTCCTGATCGCGCTCGAGATGGTGTTCGAGAAGCGCACCCAGCGGCGCGAGGACCGTGCCCAGAAGATCATCGACACGCCTCAGATAGAGGATGTCTCCATCTTCCCCATGGCGATGCCGATGATCGCCGGGCCGGGGTCCATCGCCACGGTGATGCTGCTGATGTCGCGCAGCGACGGGCTGCAGGAATCGCTGGTCGTGCTGGGCGCGATGGTGGCGATCCTGGCCCTGACGCTGGCGGGCCTGCTGACCGCGGGGCCGCTGATGCGGCTGCTGGGCCAGCGCATCGAGGCGGTGGTCACCCGCCTGCTGGGGGTGCTGCTGGCGGCGCTGGCGGCGCAGTTCGTGATCGACGGCCTGCGCGCCAGCTTTACCGGCTGATCAGGGCGCGATCCGCCACAGGCGGAAGGGAGACCGTTTGGGCAGCGGCACCGGGGTGAGCCAGGCCGGTACATTGCCCGCCTCCAGCTGCGCATAGAAGCCCTTGGGGCTGCGCGCCCTGTAGACGGTGGATTCGGCGAAGCCGGGGCAGATCAGCAGCAGCGTCGCGCCATGTTTGCGCGCCATGGCGTGCGCGGTTTCCGGCGTGCCGTCATAGGCGTGGTGCATGTCCAGGATCGCCGCGCCGTTGCGGTGATAAGGCCCGGCGATGGCGCTGTGATGGGTGAGGGTGATGAGCCGGGGGCCGAGATCGACCATGGTCATGATCGTCGTCGCCGGCAGCCGGTCGAGCGGCGCCATGGACGGGATGGTGGTGCACGATGCCCCCGCCTTGTCCGCCGCCTTGGTGATGGCGGCGACGCGCGGCGGCTTGGTTTTTTCCGGCACGGCATTGACGCCGAGCTGGACGATCAGGCCGGAGCCGACGAGGAACAGCGCGACCGTGCCGAAGGTGCGGACCAGCAGATTTGCGCTCGCCCGCACATGCGGCAGCGCGATCCAGATCAGCACCACGCAGCCGGGCACCGCCAGCAGCTGCGCGGCGGCGGCGGCGCGCATCTGGAAGAACAGCAGGGCGAAGCCGCAGAGCGCGAGCGCGCCGGTGGACAGCCATGCCATCAGCCGCTCGCGATCCCGCCGGCCGGTCCAGGCCGCGAGGCCCAGCCCGATCAGCCCCAGCAGCGGCACCGTCAGCGTGATGACGACCAGTTTCCATTCCTGCCGGTAAATGGGCCGCGCCTCGCGGATCTGGTCCAGCCACAGGCGCTGCAATTCCGGCGAGACGCTTTCCGGCCGGCCGACGCAGTGCGGCCATGCCAGCACGAAGAAGCCCGCGAGTAGGGCGGCGGCGACGGCGGCGGCGCCGATCCGGGCGATGCGGCGATCGGCCGGCAGGCGGGCGAGCAGGACGAGCAGCGCGCCGCCCAGCACCATCACCGACAGCCAGACCGGCGACAGCACGTCGCACATGGCCTGCCGGTTGTCGTTGGAGGTGAACAGCGCATAGCCGATCGCACAGGCCCCGCCGAGCGCGATGCCATAGCATTGCAGGCGCTGCGCCTCGTCGCGCGTCCACACCCAGCGCAGGGTGACGGCCGCACCGGCGAGCGCGAGATAGGGAAACATCTCTATGCCGATCACCAGCGACAGGGCGCTGGCGAGGCCGACGGTGAGGCCGCCGCGCCGCCTGTCCGCATCGACCAGCCCGGCCAGCACGAAGGCCAGCGCGGCAAGCTGCCAGCCATGATGATCGATCCGGGTCGGCTGGAACATGCCCATGGTCGACTGCGCGGTGAGCAGGATCGCCGCGGCCAGCGCATAGGCGAGCGGTGCGACCAGCCGGCGGGCAGTGAGCGCCATGCCGAACAGCGCCGCGCCGAGCGCCAGCAGCGGCGCCAGCGCCACGGCAACCCGTTCCGCGACCGCCGTGCCGAACAGCGGTTTCACCGCGACGATGATGCCGGCGATGGGCAGGTCCACCAGCCGCGACCAGTGGATGTTGAACCCTTCCGGCGGGTTCAGCCGATATTGGCGCAGATCGAACCAGCCCTGCCCGTTCAGCCAGGCGCGGACCTCCATAAGCCGCATATTGTCGTCGGTGTCGCTCAGCGCCAGCCAGTGGATCGCGCCCCAGCGGACGATGACCAGCCACAGCATGGCGGCCAGCCAGATGAGCAGCATCCAGCGTTTCCACAATATGTTGCGCACATCCCGGTCGATCATCGCCCGCCCCCTGGATTCGTCATAGATGCTCGTCGCTTGAATGGCCGGACGAATGCTTTAAGGCGGCGGATCGAAAGGACAAGGGCCGGCGGCGGCCCGCGCCTTTCGGGAAAGTCGTGACGCAAGATGAAACGCGAAACCGTCAATGCCATCCGCACCGTCCTGGAGGAGGCGATCCCGCCGTTCATCCGCGATTCCGGGCCGATGCGCTGGCTTTTCCGGCGGCATTGGGGGCCGCTGATCGACGATATCGAGCGGTTCCGCGAGCGGATTCCCTTCGTTACCGCCGACGAATATCGCGCGGTCTATGAACGCATGCCGCGCGTGCAGGACGACACCGACAATTCCGAGGCCTGCCTGAAGCGGATCGCGGCGGCGGTGGAGGGGCAGACCGTGCTCGATGTCGGCTGCGGCACCGGCTATCTGCTCGACTGGCTGAAGCAGCGCCGCGGCGACCTGACCCTGACCGGCACCGATTTCATCATCGAGCCGGGCACGCGGACCCGCCATGCCGACATCCGTTTCGTCGAAGGCCATGTCGAGCGGCTGCCGTTCGAGGACGGCAGTTTCGACACCGTGATCTGCACCCATGTGCTTGAGCATATCCTCGATTTCCGGGGCGCGCTGGCCGAGTTGCGGCGGGTGGCGGGCAAGCGGCTGATCCTGGTGGTGCCGCGCGAGCGGGAATATCGCTTCACCTTCAACCCGCACCTGCACTTCTTCCCCTATCCGCACAGTTTCCTGCGCTATCTGCCGCCGATTCCGGCCGAGCATGTCATTGAAGGCGTGGGGCGGGACATCTTCTATAGCGAGAAGGTCGGCCCGGCGCGGTGACGGGCGGTCGCATAGCGCCCTTCGGCCGGATAAGCTTGGCCATCGCGGCAGTGACCGCGATTTTCGGTCTGCAGTTCCTGCTGCGTGACCTGATCGCCCTGCGCGGCGGGGAAGCGATCGACGATTATGTCCGGCTGGGCCGGGATTTCGTCAATGTCTGGCAGGGTGGAACGCTGGGCGCGACGGGGCGGACCGCGATTCTCTATGATATTGAGGCATATCGGCAGAGCCTGTGGGCGGCGCTGCATGTGAAGGGCATCTATGCCTATTCCTATCCGCCGCACAGTCTGTTCCTTGCCATCCCCTTTTCCCTGATCCCCTACCCGATGGCTCTGCTGGCCTGGACGTTGATCGGCCTGGCGTTGTTCGTCCATGCCGCCGCGCCCTATCTGCGTGACGTGGGCCTGCCATGGTGGCTCGGCGCGGCGCTGCCTGCCGGATTCGTCACCGTCTGGGCGGGCCATTATGGCTTCTTCATCGGCGCGCTGGCGCTGCACGGCTGGCGCTGGTTTGACCGCGCGCCGGGGAAATCGGGCCTCGCCTTCGCGATGATGACGATCAAGCCGCATCTCGGCCTGCTTGTGCTGCCGATCATGCTGCTGCGCCGTGGCTGGTTGGCGATGACGGTGGCCGGTGGAGTGACGCTGGCGCTGATTGCAGTCTCGGCGGCGCTGTTCGGTTGGCAGATGTGGCCCACTTATCTGTTCCACACGCTCGCGTTTCACGCTGGGTTGATCGATGCTCCGGAAATGGCGTTTCATACCATGATGCCCACCACGGCGGTTGCCATGCTGCGGCTGGGCGCGCCCGAAATCTGGGCCAATGGGACGCAGCTGGCGACGGCGGCCTATGCGTTGTTCGTGATCGTGCGCAGCGCCCTTGCGCGGATTTCGACGGTGGATCTGGGGCTGATGGCGGGGACGGCGATTTTCCTCATCCTGCCCTATGCCTTCATTTACGACATGACCGTACACTGCCTTGCCGCGCTGGTTTTCGCGGCGCGTGCGCGAGGCGTGCATGCCGCGCTGCGGCGCATCGTCCTTGGCCTCGCCTTCATCCTGCCGCTTGTCCAGATGACGCTTGCGGCGATGCATTTGCCGTTCGCGCCCCTCATCCTTCTGCTCGCCCTGTATGTGGAATCGCGCGTTGCGCTGGAACAGGGAGATAGGGCGTGATTCCCGTGCCCAAGAGCCTGATCGGGCAGATACTGGCCTATGCGGTCGGCGGCGGTGCGATGACCCTGCTGCATTCGCTTAGTTATTGGGTGATGGCTGAACCGGGGGGTGTCGATCCCTATATCGCCAACACGCTGGCGGCGATCATCGCGGGTGTGGCCGGCTATGTGCTGCACAGCCGATGGACGTTCGGACACACCAACAACAGCGGCGGCGGTGCGCAGGCGACGTTGCGCTACATCGCCGTGTCTCTGCTCTGCTATGTTCTGAACAGTGTCTGGGTGTGGCTGGTCGTCGACTGGCTGGGCCAGTCCGTCGCCCGTTCCATTGTGCCGATGGTGTTGGTGACGCCGTGGCTCGGCTTTGTCCTCAACCGCTACTGGACCTTCTCGAAGTAGCGCGACCTTACCGGTCGCGCCGGCCCAGCAGGCGCAGCCTTAGTGCGTTGAGCTTAATAAATCCTTCGGCATCGCGCTGGTCGTAGGCGCCGGCGTCGTCCTCGAAGGTCACCACTTTTTCCGAATAGAGCGAGTGCGGCGATTTGCGGCCGGTGATGTGGACGCCGCCCTTGTAGAGTTTCAGCCGCACCGTGCCGGTGACCTTGGCCTGGCTGTGGTCGATCGCCGCCTGCAGCATCTCGCGTTCCGGCGAGAACCACAGGCCGTTGTAGATCAGCTCCGCATAGCGGGGCATCAGCTCGTCCTTCAGATGGGCGGCGCCGCGATCCAGCGTGATCTGCTCGATGCCGCGATGGGCGAGGTGCAGGATGGTGCCGCCCGGCGTTTCGTACATGCCGCGCGACTTCATGCCCACGAAGCGGTTCTCGACCAGATCGAGCCGGCCGATGCCATGGGCGCGGCCGAGATCGTTCAGCTTGGCGAGCAGGCCGGCGGGCGACAGGCCGACGCCGTTGACCGCCACCGCGTCGCCGCGTTCGAAATCGATGGTGATGGCTTCGGGCGCGTCGGGCGCGTCCTCCGGGTTGATCGTGCGCGAATAGACATAATCCGGCACGTCCTCCCACGGATCTTCCAGCACCTTGCCCTCGGACGAGGTGTGCAGCAGGTTCGCGTCGGTGGAGAAGGGGCTTTCGCCGCGCTTGTCCCTGGGCACCGGGATCTGGTGCTTTTCGGCAAAGTCGATCAGCGCGGTGCGGCTGGTGAGATCCCATTCCCGCCAGGGCGCGATCACCTTGATATCGGGGGCCAGCGCATAATAGCCCAGTTCGAAGCGGACCTGATCATTGCCCTTGCCGGTGGCGCCGTGGCTGACCGCGTCCGCGCCGACCTGACGGGCGATCTCGATCTGGCGCTTGGCGATCAGCGGCCGGGCGATTGAGGTACCGAGCAGGTACAGCCCCTCATAGAGCGCGTTGGCGCGCATCATCGGGAAGACATAATCGCCGACGAATTCCTCGCGCAGGTCGTCGATGAAGATATGTTCGGGCTTGATGCCCATCAGCTGCGCCTTGGCGCGCGCCGGCTCCAGCTCCTCGCCCTGGCCGAGATCGGCGGTGAAGGTGACGACTTCGCAGCCATAGGTCTGCTGCAGCCATTTCAGGATGACGCTGGTGTCCAGCCCGCCGGAATAGGCCAGCACTACGCGGTTGATCCTGTCGGTCATCGTCGGTCCTTCGCGGATGGGAGAATCGCCGCCCTATTAGGGCGCGCCGGCCGCTACGACAACCGCTCGCGATACCCCTTTTCCGCCTCCGCCATATAGTCGCGGGTGATGGGCAGCGCGTGGCGCCGGCGGACATATTGGATCTGGTAATTGCACATGCCGCCGGTTTCGAACACGGTCAGCGCGCCGGCCAGGTAGAATTGCCACATGCGGTAGAAGCGCGCGTCGTACAGCGCCTCTATCGCCGCCCGTTCGGCCACGCAGCGATCATACCAGTGCTGGATGGTCAGCCCGTAATGCAGGCGCAGCGTCTCCACGTCCGCCACCACCATCCGGCAACTCTCGCTGGCGGCGACGATCTCGCTCAGCGCCGGGTTGTAGCCGCCGGGGAAGATATATTTGCGCGTCCAGGCGTCCGTGCTGCCCGGCCCGCCCAGCCGGCCGATCGAATGGAGCAGCATCACCCCGTCGTCCGCCAGCAGCGCGCGGCATTTCTGGAAGAAGGTGCGGTAATGCGGCGGGCCGACATGTTCGAACATGCCGACCGAGACGATCCGGTCGAACCGGCCGGTGACCCGGCGGTAGTCGATCAGCTCGAACTTCACCCGGTCCGCCACCCCGGCTTCCTCCGCGCGGCGGCGGGCGACCTTCAGCTGCTCTTCGGACAGGGTGACGCCCAGCACGTCGACATCGGCGACGCGGTTCAGATAGAGCGCCATGCCGCCCCAGCCGCAGCCTATGTCCAGCACGCGCTGGCCGGGCTTCAGATGCAGCTTGGCGGCGATATGCGCCTTCTTGTCCAGCTGCGCCTGTTCCAGGCTGTTCGCCGGATCGGTGAAATAGGCGCAGCTATATTGGCGGTCCGCGTCCAGGAACAAATCATAGAGCCGGTCCGACAGGTCGTAATGATGGGCGACGTTGCGTTTCGACTGCCGTTCCCAGTTCATCCGGCCGATATGGCGGAACAGCCGCCTGGCCGCGGCGGTGAAGGTGCCGCGTTTCTCGATGCTGCCGCCTTCGTCCCACGCGGCGTTGGCGCGGATCAGGCGGACAAGATCCAGCACGTCGCCTTCGTCCACCACCATGCGGCCGTTCATATAGGCCTCGCCCGCGCCCAGCCGGGGGTTGCGGGCGATGAAGCCGGGCGCGCCGGCATCCGTGAAGCGGATCGTCACCGGCCGGATCGCCGGATCGGGCGTGCCGTAATGATGGGTCCGCCCGTTGGATTCTATCGCGGTCAAGGCGCCGCGCCGGACCGATTGTTTCAGGAACCTGTCAAGCAACCACCACATGATCCATCCCAGTTTCGTGCCTCATATGCGGGCTTTTCGGGGCGATCGCTGCGCGACGCCGGCCCGGCCGGGCGGGATGCTGCCGGAACTGGCCGCGCAAGGAAAGATCATATCGCGGCGCGCGGGGTCAGCCCAGCGCCAGCTGCTTTTCCTCGGCCAGCCGGTCAAGCTCGGCCCGGCTTTTCTTCTCGCTCGACGATTTCAGCTGGCCGCAGGCGGCCATGATGTCGCGGCCGCGCGGGGTGCGCACCGGGGCGGAGATGCCGGCTTCGAAGATCAGGCTGGAGAAGCGCCGGATCCTCTCCGGGTCCGAACATTCATAGGGCGACCCCGGCCATGGATTGAACGGGATCAGGTTCACCTTGGCCGGCAGGCGATATTTGCGGATGAGGCGGACCAGTTCGCGCGCATCCTCGTCGCTGTCGTTCTTGTCCTTCAGCATGACATATTCGAAGGTGATCCGCCGGGCGTTGTTGACGCCGGGATAATCGGCGCAGGCCTGGAGCAGCTGCTCGAGCCCGTATTTGCGGTTGAGCGGGACGATCTCGTCCCGGATTTCCTTGGTCACCGCGTGCAGCGACACCGCCAGGTTGACGCCGATCTCCGCCCCGGCGCGCGCCATCATCGGCACCACGCCGGAGGTGCTGAGCGTGATCCGGCGGCGGGAGAGGGCTATGCCGTCGCCGTCCATGACGATCTTCAACGCATCGCGGACACTGTCGAAATTATAGAGCGGCTCGCCCATGCCCATCATCACGATGTTGGTGAGCATCCGCCCGTCCGGCTGGGACGGCCATTCGCCCAGGCTGTCGCGCGCCAGCATCACCTGGCCGACGACTTCGCCGGGGGTGAGGTTGCGCACCAGCCGCATGGTGCCGGTGTAGCAGAAGCGGCAGTTGAGCGTGCAGCCCACCTGGCTGGAAACGCACAGCGTGCCCCGGTCCGCATCCGGGATGAAGACCATTTCATAATCCTGCCCGTCGTCGGAGCGGAGCAGCCATTTGCGCGTGCCGTCGGACGAGACCTGCGCCTCCACCACCTGCGGGCGGCCGACGACGAAGCGCTGTTCCAGCCAGCCGCGCATGTCCTTGGCGATATCCGTCATGACATGGAAATCGGTGGCGCCGCGATTGTAGATCCAGTGCCACAGCTGCTTGGCGCGCAGCTTGGCCTGGCGCGGATCGAGCTGGGATTCGGCCAGCGCCTCGCGAATCTGGTCCCTCGACAGGCCGATCAGGTCGATGCGGCCGTCGGCGCGCGGGGTGCTGACGCGCGGCACGGGCACGGAATCGAGGGGTCCGGGAATCTGCATGGCGGGCATGTAGGCGCAAATGCGCGATTTTGCCAGCGGCGAAGCTCAGCGGCGGCGGGCGCAGCCGAGCGCGGCGGCGTCTATGGCGGTGGCGGCGCCGCGCAGCCGGTAACTGTCCGTGAAGCGGCCGCCGCTCGCCGCCTGCGCGGAAATGCTCATCAGGCTGCCGCTGCGCATCGCCGCGACGATGGCGGCGTCGGTGCGCGCATCCGGCGCCCACGCGTCCGCGCCGCCCGCGACCATGGCGAAATTGCGCTCGCCGATGCCGAGCGTCACCTGCGCCCCCGGGGCGAGTGCGCGGCTGAGGCGGATATTGACCTGGTTGCGCGCGCCGCGCCCGGGCCAGTGCGCGACGGCGGCGAAGGGCCGCCATGCGCCCTTGCCGGGGCGCACCGGCTCCGCAATGGCGAAGCAGCGCAGCGGGCGATCGTCGCGAAACGCGCCCCAGCCTTCGAAAATGCCCAGCGAATCCCGCGCCGCCGCCGTGGCGGGCAGCGCAAGCGCGGCGGCGGCGATGCAGGCGAGCGTCACTTTCATGCCGGCGAGCGCCCCGTGCCGGTGACGATCACGGTTTCACGGCCGTCCTCGATCATCACCAGCGATCCCTGCGGCAGGCCGGGGGCGATGGGGGCGCGCCATTCCGGCCGGGTTTCAGCGCCGGTCAACATGCCGCGCAGCACCCGGCTGGAAATGCCGTGCATCAGGATCAGCCGGTCGGCCGGCTGGCCCGCCTGATCGTCGATCCAGCCCTGCAGGCGGCGGGCGATGTCGTCATACCATTCGCCGCCCGGCGCCTGCCGGGTGAACAGGCCGATCTCGCGATCCAGGATCGGCCCGGCCTCGCCGATCACCTCGTGATAATAGCGGCCCCGCCAGCTGCCCACGTCGATTTCGCGCAGCCGGGCGTCGGTGCGGGCGCCGTGCCAGTCAAGGCCGAGATGCTCGGCGACGATGGCCAGCGTCTGCAATGCCCGGCCGGTATCGGAAGCCCAGAGCTGAAGGGCCGGCCGCGCGCCCAGATAGGCGGCGATCGCGGCGCCCATCGCATCCGCCTGGGCGAAGCCGGCGCGGGTGAGCGGGGTGTGCAGATGCGCGCCCTGCAGCCGGGCGGCGGCGTTGAACACGGTTTCCCCATGTCGCGCGATGAAGAGGCGGCCGATCGATCCCACGGCTCGCCTCATCCGAATATTGTGGCCGAGATGCAACAGAAACCGCTGTTTATCTGGGGTTCATCCGCCATTTATCTGAGGTTCATGCAACAAATCCCAAGTCTCGCGCGCTTGGCCGGTCCCGTCTCGGGATCGAGCGGGCGAATAATGTTGAATGGAGTTTTTTATGCGTATGCGTAACCTTGTCCTCGCCGCTCTCGTGGCGACCACCGCCGCCGTTCCTGCCATGGCGCAGGACAGCGCGCCGTTCACCGGCCCGCGCATCGAAGGCGTCGTCGGGTGGGATCGCGTCCAGAGCAGCGGACATTCCGACGACGTCATGTACGGCGTCAACGCCGGCTATGACATGCAGATGGGCGGCGCCGTGGTTGGCGCCGAGGTGGAATATAGCGATTCGGACAATCGCGGCTGCGACGGCGGCGCCGCCACCGTGGCCGACCCGCGCCTGTGCCTGAAGGCGGGCCGCGACCTGTATGTCGGCGGCCGCGTGGGCACCGCGATCGGCGCCAGCACGCTGCTTTACGCCAAGGCGGGGTACACCAATGCCGACGCCAAGTTCACCTCGAACGACGGCACGACGGAGACGACGCTCGCCAAGACGCATCTGGACGGCGTCCGCGTGGGCGCCGGCGTTGAGCAGAAGCTTGGCTCCAAAGCCTATGTGAAGGCGGAATACCGCTATTCCAACTATGAGCGCGGCGTCGAGCGTCATCAGGCGCTGGCCGGCGTCGGCATCCGCTTCTGAGCGGACGGCGACGCAATTCCGGCCCGTGCCGGATGCGTCCGCCGGAATAGTCCGAATGAAGGGCCGGGGCGCTTGCTCCGGCCCTTTTTCTTGGTAAGGAAAAGGTGATGGCGGACGGCCCCCAACCGGCTATACCGCCCGACCAACTTAACGGGTTCGACCCCCGGGGGAATGACATGAAGGCGACGATCGAACGCGCGACACTGCTGAAGTGCCTCAGCCATGTTCAAAGCGTGGTCGAACGGCGCAATACCATCCCCATCCTCTCCAACGTGCTGATCGAGGCGACGGCGGACGGCGGCATCCGCCTGATGGCGACCGACCTGGACCTGCAGATCGTCGAGACGGTGGAGGCCAAGGTCGAGCAGGCGGGATCGACCACCGTGTCCGCCCACACCCTGTTCGACATCGCCCGCAAGCTGCCCGAGGGCAGCGAGGTGGAACTGCACGCCGCCGACGGCAAGATGCAGGTCAATGCCGGCCGCGCCCGCTTCAACCTGGCGACGCTGCCGCGCGACGATTTTCCGGTGATCGCGGAAGGAGAGCTGCCGACCAGCTTCGAGCTGCCCGGCGCGACGCTGCGCCAGATCATCGACAAGACGCGCTTCGCCATCTCCACCGAGGAGACGCGCTATTATCTGAACGGCATCTTCCTGCACGTGACGGACGAGGCGCAGCCGGTGCTGAAGGCGGCGGCGACGGACGGCCACCGGCTGGCCCGCGTCACCGTGCCGCGCCCGGACGGGGCGGCGGGGATGCCGGACGTGATCATCCCGCGCAAATGCGTGGCGGAACTGCGCAAGCTGCTGGACGAGGTGGACGGATCGATCGAGATATCGCTGTCGGCGACCAAGATCCGCTTCGGCTTGGGATCGGCGATCCTGACGTCGAAGCTGATCGACGGCACTTTCCCGGATTATTCGCGGGTCATCCCGACCGGCAACGACAAGATCCTGCGGATCGACCCGAAGAGCTTCATGGAAGGCGTCGACCGCGTCGCGACCATCGCCAGCGAGAAGACGCGCGCGGTGAAGATGACGCTGGACCGCGACAGGATCACCCTGTCCGTCACCTCGCCGGAAAATGGCACGGCGGCGGAAGAGGTGCCGGGCGATTACAGCGCCCCGGGGTTCGAGATCGGCTTCAACGCGCGTTACCTGATGGATATCCTCGCCCAGATCGAGGGCGACGCGGTGGAGGTGCACCTGGCCGACGCGGCCGCGCCGACGCTGATCCGCGAGAACGACAAGGCGGCGGCGCTCTACGTGCTGATGCCGATGCGGGTGTGACGACCGCTCCACGCCTGCGTTGAGGGGCCGGAACGGCATGATCCGTCCGTGCGGGACCGGATCGTGCGGCGATTTTCCGGCGCCTCGCCTGTGTCCATCCGGCCTGAAAATGCTCTAGGGGGAAGGCGATGGTCGTCTCCCGCCTCAGCCTGACCGATTTCCGGTCCTATGCCGATGCCATGCTGGAGCCGGGGCCGGGCTTCATCGTGCTGACCGGCGAGAACGGCGCCGGCAAGACCAACATATTGGAGGCGGTGTCGCTGCTCACCCCCGGCCGCGGCCTGCGCGGCGCGGCGCTTTCCGCCATGGCGCGCAGCGACGGTGCGGGCCATTTCGCGGTCTCCGCGCGGCTGGACGGCGATGTCGCGGTCGGCACCGGCAACAGCGCGGGCGAGCCGGAGCGGCGGCAGGTGCGGATCAACGGCGCCACGGCGGCGGCCACGGCGCTGTCCGAATGGCTGTCCATCCTGTGGCTGACCCCGGCGATGGACCGGCTGTTCACCGAGGCGGCGGGCGGGCGGAGACGCTTTCTGGACCGACTGGTGCTGGCGCTGGAGCCGGGCCATGCCATGCACGCCACCCGCTACGACGCGGCGATGCGCGCGCGCAACAAGCTGCTCGCCGACGACGGCCCGGCCGATGCCGACTGGCTGGCGGCGCTGGAGGCGCGGATGGCGGAGCATGGCGCGGCGATAGCCGGGGCGCGGGCGGCGGCGGTGTCCGCGCTGGGCGCACGGCTGGCCGCCGCGCCGGAAGGGCCGTTCGCGCGCGCCGGGCTGGCGCTGGGCGGCTGGCAGGGGGAAGGCAGCGCCGCGCTGGCCGATGAACTGGCGCGCGGGCGCGGGCGCGACACGGCGGCGGGGCGGACGCTGGCCGGGCCGCACCGCAGCGACCTGATCGTCACCCATCTCGCCAAGCGGCAGCCGGCCGACCGCTGTTCGACCGGCGAGCAGAAGGCGCTGCTGCTGGGGCTGGTGCTCGCCCATGCCGATCTGGTGGCGGAACGGGCCGGGCGGCGGCCGATCCTGCTGCTCGACGAGGTGGCCGCGCATCTCGACCCGCTGCGCCGCGCGGCGTTGTTCGACCGGCTGGCGGAGGGCGGCGGGCAGGTGTGGATGACCGGCACCGAGCCGGGCCTGTTCGACGCCGCTCCGGCCCGCGCCATGCGTTTCACCGTGGCCCACGGAACGATCCGCCCGCAATGACGCGTCGGGCCGCCGCAGGGCGCACTTTTGCTTGGGTTTTGCGGCTGGCATGGCTATATGCTGGCTATGGAAAGCACACCCCAGAAAAACAGCTATAATGCCGATTCGATCAAGGTCCTGAAGGGCCTCGACGCGGTCCGCAAACGCCCCGGAATGTACATCGGCGACACCGATGACGGGTCGGGCCTGCACCATATGGTGTTCGAGGTTTCCGACAACGCCATCGACGAGGCGCTGGCCGGCCATTGCGACCTGATCACCATCCAGCTGAACGCCGACGGATCGGTTTCCGTCGAGGATAATGGCCGTGGCATCCCCACCGGCATCCACGCCGAGGAAGGGGTGTCGGCGGCCGAGGTGATCATGACCCAGCTGCATGCCGGCGGGAAGTTCGAGAACGCGACCGACGACAATGCCTACAAGGTGTCGGGCGGGCTGCACGGCGTGGGCGTTTCCGTGGTCAACGCGCTGAGCGAGTGGCTGGACCTCAACATCTGGCGCGACGGGCAGGAGCATTATATGCGCTTCCGGCGCGGCGACGCGGAAGCGCCGCTGAAGGTGATCGGCCCGGCCGGCGACAAGAAGGGCACGCGCGTCACCTTCCTGCCCTCGCCCGATACGTTCAAGATCACCGAATTCGATTTCGAGAAGCTGGAGCATCGCTATCGCGAGCTGGCTTTCCTGAATTCCGGCGTGCGGCTGTTGCTGATCGACGCCCGGCACGAGGAGCGCGTGCAGCATGAGCTTTATTATGAGGGGGGCATCGCCGCCTTCGTCAAATATCTCGACCGCGCCAAGACCCCGCTGTTCCCGGAGCCGATCGCGGTGCACGGCCAGCGCGACGACATTGGCATCGATGTCGCGCTGGAGTGGAACGACAGCTATTATGAGAATGTCCTGCCCTTCACCAACAACATCCCCCAGCGCGACGGCGGCACCCACATGGCGGCGTTCCGCGCGGCGCTGACCCGCACGCTGAACAATTATGCCGAGAAATCGGGGATGCTGAAGAAGGAGAAGGTCTCGCTGACCGGCGACGACATGCGTGAGGGGCTGACCGCCGTCGTCTCGGTGAAGCTGCCCGACCCCAAGTTCAGCTCGCAGACCAAGGACAAGCTGGTGTCTTCCGAGGTGCGCCAGCCGCTTGAATCGCTGATGGCGGACAAGATGGCGGAATGGCTGGAGGAAAACCCGGCCCATGCCCGCGCCATCATCCAGAAGGTGATCGACGCCGCCGCCGCCCGCGAGGCCGCGAAGAAGGCGCGCGAGCTGACCCGGCGCAAGGGGGTGATGGACATCGCCTCACTGCCCGGAAAGCTGGCCGATTGCCAGGAGCGCGACCCCGCAAAGTCCGAAATCTTCCTGGTCGAGGGCGACAGCGCCGGCGGCTCCGCCAAGCAGGGGCGCGACCGCCATTATCAGGCGATCCTGCCGCTGAAGGGCAAGATATTGAACGTCGAGCGCGCCCGGTTTGACCGGATGCTGGCGTCCAAGGAAATCGGCACGATGATCCAGGCGCTGGGCACCGGCATCGGGCGTGACGATTTCAACGCGGAAAAACTGCGTTATCACAAGATCGTCATCATGACGGACGCCGACGTGGACGGCGCGCATATCCGCACGCTGCTGCTGACCTTCTTCTACCGGCAGATGCCGGAGCTGATCGAGCGCGGGCACCTCTTCATCGCCCAGCCGCCGCTCTACAAGGTCGCGCGCGGCCGATCCGAAGTCTATGTGAAGGACGACAATGCGCTGGACCAGTATCTGGTCGAGG
The DNA here is from genome assembly GCF_001724715.1 of Sphingomonas sp. SCN 67-18. Taxonomy (GTDB): domain Bacteria; phylum Pseudomonadota; class Alphaproteobacteria; order Sphingomonadales; family Sphingomonadaceae; genus SCN-67-18. The sequence goes on along the minus strand of NZ_MEFG01000014.1, from coordinate 174,149 downwards.
CCGGGCTGGGCGCGCTGCGGCTGGAAACCGGCGGGGTGGCGCGCGGCCTGCCCGAATTCCAGGAACTGGTGGAACATGCCCGGCGGATGCGCACGCTGATGCGTTATGTGCCGCGCCGTTACGACCCGTCGATCATCGAGGCGCTGGCGCTGGCCGGCGCGCTGGCCCCGGACATGCGGGGCGACGACCGCCTGGCCGCGATCCAGAAGGTCGCGACCTGGCTCGACGCCGCCGACCCGGACGCCCGCTGGACCGGCCGCGTCGCCGAGGAGGGCGGCTACCATCTGGAGCGGGCATGGCGCGGCGTGACCGACCATCACATCATCGAGCCGGCCTTCATGGCGAGCGCGGAGGCCCGCAAGCTGCACGGGCTGGCCGCCGAGCAGGTGGATAATTATGCCGTCGCGTCCCGGCTGGTCAGCGCGCGGAGCGCGATCACCGCCGTGGAGGAGGGCGAGGATGACGATGCGCCGATGCCCGACACCAAGGGCATTGCCGTGTCGCGCCCGTCGGACCTGCTCGAGGCGATTCTCGCGGCGGGGCGCAAGGGCCTGTCGATCCAGCGCTACAAGGGGCTGGGCGAGATGAACGCCGAGCAATTGTGGGAGACGACGCTGGACCCGGCGAACCGATCGCTGCTCAAGGTGGAGATCCAGCAGGCGGACGTCGCCGACGAGATCTTCACCCGGCTGATGGGCGACGTGGTGGAGCCGCGGCGCGAGTTCATCCAGAACAACGCGCTGAGCGTCGCCAATCTGGACGTCTGATCGCCGCTAGAATTCGCGCGAGAGGGCGAATTCGACGCGGGTGCGCTTGAAATCGAACAGCCCGACGGTGGACTGGTTGACCGACCGGCTGACCCGGATGAGCGGCGACAGGCCCTTGAAGCTCCATTGCCGCAGCAGCAGCCCGGCAGTGACGTCATAGCGTCGGTCCTTGCGGACCTCGGTGAACAGCGGGATGCGCGCATCGCTTTTCAGCCGGCCGGCGCTGGCCTGGATGAAGACGAGCTGCTTGCCGATCTGACGGGAGGCGACCGCTTCCAGCGAGAAGCCGGTGGTGGCGAGCGAGGGTTCGGCCGCCGCCTGACGGGTGACGCGCGCGCCGATGCGGGTGCTGAACCGGGTGGAAAAGGCGCGGTCATAGGCGGCGTTCACGTCTATCAGCGTGCCGTTCTGCTGGCGGTTCAGCGTGTAGCGGTTGGCGAGAACGGTTGCCTCCATTTCAATCTGGCTGACCCGGTTCAGCGGTTTCAGCACGTTGATGGAGCCGCCATAGCTGTCCGAATAATGATCGCCGCCGAACCAGCGCCGGGTATAGACCCCCGCCGGCCGCCATCGCGCCCCGGCGGCGCGGAATTCCGGCCCGGAGGCGAGCGACAGCACGACATCGTTGAACTGGCCGGCGCCATAAAGGTCGGCCCGGGCGGAGACGCGCGAGAGCAGCGCGGCATCGCGCGAGAGATCGGCCCGCCAGAATGCCTGACCGGAGAGGGTGACGCCCAGCCCGGAGCGGGCGCGGGCATCATCATCCAGTTGCAGCGGTGCGATGACGGTATCGACGGTATCCCGGTCGGTGGCGCGGTTGATATTGCTGTCCGGCGCGAGCGCGATCTCGATCGACGCGCCGAGCGGGCGGCTGGACCGCAGCGCGAGCGCGAACTGATCGACGGCGCGGGCGACGTCTTCCGGCAGGCCGGCGGCGCCGGCGCGCCGCAATTCCCGCCGCGCGCCGGATTCATCGCCTTGCAGCGCCAGCACCCGGGCAAGTTCCAGCCGCACGCGCTGCGCGCCGGGCTTTTCATCCAATATGGCGCGGTAGCAGTCGATCGCGCCCTGCAGATCGCCGCGCGATTCCCGGAGCGTCGCCAGCCGGAAGCGGGCCTCTGCCCGCACGTCGCCATCCGGATCGCGCGCGAGGCCGCGGTACAGCGTTTCCGCCTGATCCGGCTGGCCAGCGCCAATATATTGATCCGCAAGGGAAAAGACCTGCGCCGCGCTGAGATTGGCGGCGCATGTTTCCCCCGTGGCGCAATCGCGACCCTCCTGCGCCCACGCCGCGGAGGCGAGGCACAGCGTCATCGCGAGGATGATCAGCCGCAGCATGGGACAGAGCTAGGGCGTGGTCGCCTTGCCCACAACCGCGCCCACCGCGGCGCCCGATCCGCTCGTCAGGCGGAAGGTGTAGCCCATCTCGCTTCCCGTCGGCCCGAAGAAGGCGCCGTTGAACGCCCCGGAATAGACGGCGCCGTCCGAATCGGTGCCGACCTGGGTGAAATTGCCGCTGAAGCCGCCGCCCAGCGCCGCGATGGTGCCGGTGCCGTTGAACAGGCCGAGCGTCTTGGTGCTGCTGTTGATCACGTTGGTGCCGCTCAGGTTCAGTGACGTCGCCACCGTCATGCTGGTGAAATTGGCCGTGAACCTACTGGTGCCGGAAAGCGAATAGATGCCGGACGCGGTGGTCCAGAAGCCGTCCGGCCTCGTCGTATAGCTTGCCGATCCGGTGCTGACCTGATCGGCCGCCTGGCGGATGCCATAGACGAAGAACTGTTGGGTGAAATCCGCCGCGGTGCCGCGATCGTTGAGGATCTGCCATGCGCCGTAGCTGACATAGGTCAGCGCCAGCCGCGGGTTGGCCGCGCCGGGATTGAACAGGACGAGCTGGTCGCTGCGCGTGCCGGTCGACTGATCATAGACGCTCACCGTGGTGTTGGAGAGCGTGCTGTTCCTGCTCGACGCGAGGAAAGTCCGGCTCGAGCTGGCGTCGCGCACCGTATAGCCGCCGGTCGCCGGATCGTAGCTCAGCGAAACGCCGCCGCTGAAATCCGTCGCTGTCGAGCCGACGCCGGTCGTCGAGCCATTGGGCTGCACCACGGCGGTCAGCCGCGCGCCGACGGCTGCAAAGGTTTCGCCATATTGCAGGTTGGTCAGCGTCGTATTCGTCGGCGTCGGCGTGGGGGTCGGCGTCGGCGTGGGAGTCGGCGTCGGCGTGGGGGTCGGCGTCGGCGTGGGGGTCGGCGTCGGCGTGGGTGTCGGCGTCGGCGTGGGAGTCGGCGCAGGCGTGGGGCTCGGCGTCGGCGACGGTGACGGGCTCGGCGAAGGGCTCGGCGTGGGCGACGGGCTTTGGCTGGGTGTCGGCGAGGGCGTCGGCGTGGAATTGACGCCGCCACCGCCACCGCAGGCCGCGAGCGCCAGTCCGAGGCTGAACACGCAATAATTGCGGCCCTGAATCATCGCCAACTCCACATCGTTAATCCGTCGATTACCAACGGCCTATGCGGAGGCAGGCGTTTCGAAACGGTAAAGCAGTCCCGAAATGAAACGGAAATCGGGAAAGTGAGCGATCAGCAGCGGGCGTGCGGGCGCATGGCCCGGCCCCGGCGGATCAGCCGGCGTGCATCTCGATCGCCTTCTGGCGGCGGCGTTGCACGGACGAGCCGATGCCCATCGCCTCGCGATATTTGGCGACGGTGCGGCGGGCGATGTCGAAGCCCTTGGCGCGCAGCAGATCGACCAGCGTATCGTCCGAAAGGATGGCGCCCGGTTCTTCGGCGGTGATCAGCGCGCGGATGGCGCTCTTCACCGCTTCCGCCGACACGGCGTCGCCGCCGTCCGCGGACTGGATCGCGCTGGTGAAGAAATATTTCAGTTCGAACAGCCCGCGCGCGCAGCTGAGATATTTGTTGGACGTCACCCGGCTGACGGTGGATTCGTGCATGCCGATCGCGTCCGCGACGGCTTTCAGGGTCAACGGGCGAAGCTGCGACACGCCGTTCAGGAAAAAAGCCTCCTGCTGCTTCACGATCTCGCTGGCGACACGGACGATGGTGCGTTGCCGCTGGTCGAGCGCCTTGACCAGCCAGTTGGCGCTGGCCAGGCAATCCGACAGCCAGGCCCGGGACGCCTTGTCATGATTGCCGTCCGACAGTTCGGCATAATAGCTGCGGTTGACCAGCACGCGGGGCAGGGTGGCGCTGTTTACCTCTATAGCCCAGCCCGTGGCGCGGCGGGCGACGAACAGGTCCGGCACCACGGTTTCGATCCGCGCGCCGCCGAAGCGCAGGCCGGGCTTGGGATCATAGCCGCGCACCTCGCGGATCATGTCTCCCAGATCCTCGTCGTCGACGCCGCACATCCGCCGCAACTGGGGCAGGCGCCCCTGGGCGAGCAGATCGAGATTGTCGAGCAGCCGCGCCATGGCTGGGTCGTACCGATCCGCCTCGCGCGCCTGCAGCGCCAGGCATTCGCCGAGCGAGCGCGCGCCGACGCCGGTGGGGTCGAAGGTCTGGATGACGTGCAGCACCGCCTCGACATCGCCGGGCGCGACGCCCAGGCGGCGGGCGATGTCGCCGAGATCGGCCAGCAGATAGCCCGCCTCGTCGATCTGGTCGATCATCTGGATGGCGATGGCCAGCTGCGGGCCGGACAGGCAGGCCCCGGCCTGCGCGACCAGATGGTCGTGCAGCGATTCCGCCTCGCCGGCCATGGCGTCGAAATCCGGGCCGTCCTCGCCATAGCCGCCTGCGCTGGCGCCGCCGATCGAAAGGCCGCCGTCCATGCCGGGCGCGCCGTCCGTCGGCCCGTCATGGTGAAAGGTCTCGCCCGCATAATCGGCGTCCAGCGGCACCTCCCCGCCGGGATCGCCATGCTCGATCAGCCGGTCCGCGGTGACGGGCTCGTCCGGCATTTCGCCGCCCGCCGCGTCGCCGCCGCCCGCGCCGCCTTCTCCCGATCCGGCCTCGCCGCCCGCCGCGTCCGTCCAGTCCTCACCCGCCGGCTCGTCGCCGCCGCTCTCGCTCGATCCGGCCTCAAGCAGCGGATTGCGCTCAAGCTCCTCCGCGATGAAGCCCTCGACCTCGAGATTGGACAGCGCCAGCAGCTTGATCGCCTGCTGGAGCTGGGGCGTCATCACCAGAGACTGGCTCTGGCGCAGGTCTAGGCGGGGTCCGATAGCCATGATGCGCTACAGGGCGAAGCCCTCGCCCAGATAGAGGCGGCGGACATTCTCGTCGGCGACGAGATCCTGCGGGCTGCCGGCGAACAGCACCCGGCCGTCATAGATGATGCAGGCGCGGTCGACGATATCCAGCGTCTCGCGGACATTATGATCGGTGATCAGCACGCCGATGCCGCGATCCTTCAACTGGCGGACGAGATCGCGGATGTCGGCGATGGAAATGGGGTCGATGCCGGCGAACGGCTCGTCGAGCAGCATGATCGACGGATCGGCCGCCAGCGCGCGCGCGATCTCGCAGCGCCGCCGCTCGCCGCCGGACAGCGCCATGGCGGGCGCGTCGCGCAGCCGGCCGAGGCCGAAATCGTCGAGCAGCGTTTCCAGCCGGGCGGCGCGGGCGACGGGATCCGGCTCCGCCATCTCAAGCACCGCCGAGATGTTCTGCGAGACGGACAGGCCTCGGAAGATCGACGTTTCCTGCGGCAGATAGCCAAGGCCCAATATGGCGCGGCGATACATGGGCAGGCCGGTGATATCGTCGCCGTCCAGCATGATGCGGCCGGAATCCGGCTTCACCAGTCCCATGATCGAATAGAAGCAGGTCGTCTTGCCGGCGCCGTTGGGGCCGAGCAGGCCGATGACCTCGCCCCGCCCGACCGAGAGCGAGACATCGGACAGCACCGAGCGCTTGTCATAGGCCTTGGCGATGGAGACCACCGACAGCCCGCTGCCGGTTGCGGCGGCGCTCGGCGTGGTGGGGGCGTCCAGGGTAGTGATGTCGTTCATCTCGGCTCCGCTTGCGCGCACTATCCTATGAGCAGATGGTGAAGATCTGCTAATTGGCAAGCTTCCTGCATGACAAACGGTCGCGGGTGAAGCCCCTACGCGCCGAATGTAACGAAATCGGCGGTTATTTGGCTCTTTGGGGGACGGTGAACCGGCCGGTCACGCGCCCGCCCGTGCCGGTGCCGACACCTGCGCCGCCGACCGACGACCCGTCCACCACGGCGCGTCCGCTATCCAGGTCTATGACCATGCGGCCGCCGCGCACCTGGCTGGCGCCCTGATCCAGAACGACGCCGCCCAGCATGGTGATCTGGCGGCGGTTGAGATCGTAGATCGCGAATTCGCCGCGCGCGGTTTCGGAGGCGCTGCGCACGGTGACGCCGCCCGATGCGTCGAGCCGCTGGATCTGGATGCCCTGGCTGGCCGCGCCGCCCGCATAGGCGACGGTCAGCCGCGCCGCATCGAGCGCCAGCCCGGCCTGACGCACCTTCACATTGCCGGAAAAGACCGCGCGATCTGCCCGGTCCTGAACCTCGATCCGGTCCGCCTCCACATCCACGGGGGCGTTGGAATCATGGTTGCGCAGCGCCTGGCCGATGGCGGGCGCGGCCGCCACGGCCAGCACCAGGCCGATTGCGGCGGCGGAGAGGAGGGAGCGGCTCTTCATCGCGCCTATCTGGGCGAGCGCTGCACGATACGCAAGCGCGCGCGGCCATCCAGCGTCACCGTGCGGCCCGCAAGGTCGGCATTCATCCGGTTGGCGCTGAAATCGCCCAGCGGCATCTGGCCGGTGACGGCGCCGCGGCTGGCCATGCGCCGCGATTTCATGTCCACCGTCACGTCGCTGGTCGCCAGCTGATAGCCGTCGGCGGACCGGAAGCGCACCGGGCCGTCCACCGCCACCCTTTCGCTGTCCATATCGTAGCGGCCCTGGCCAGCATCGAGCGTCGCCGGGCCGTCGTCCAGCTGGATGCGGGCGGACATGTCGCTGAGCTTGACCACCGGATCGCGCGAGGTGGCCTGCACGGCGGACCCGGCGCTCAGCTGGAAAGGCTGCCCCTTGCTGTCGGCGCCGCGATAGACGGCGCTGGTCACGCGCATCCGCTCGCGCGCCATCTCCACCTTGTCCTTGGCCAGCACGAAGCTGATGTCGCCATCCATGGTCAGCGGCGCGATGGCGAGGAAGGCGGCGAGGATGCCGATGCCGGCGGGCAGCACCACCCGCGCGATCCGCACGACGCGGTCGTGGCTGCTGCCGGGCGCGGCCCAGTGCTGGCGCTGGCTGCGCGTCCGGTCAGCGATTTCAGACATGGGCGAAGATATCGACCTCCGGCCACCCGGCCAGGTCCAGCGCGGCGCGGTGCGGCAGGAAATCGAAACAGGCCTGGGCCAGCTCCATCCGCCCCTCGCGCAGCAGCCGCTTGTCCAGCTCCACCTTCATCGCGTGCAGGAAGCGCACGTCGGACGCGGCATAATCCTTCTGCGCGTCGGAAAGGGTTGGGCCGCCCCAGTCCGAAGACTGCTGCTGCTTTGAGATTTCCTGGCCGATCAGTTCGCGCACCAGCTCCTTCAGCCCGTGCCGGTCGGTATAGGTGCGCACCAGCCGCGACGCGATCTTGGTGCAATAGACCGGCGCCGCCGTGACGTGGAGATAGGCGGCGATCGACGCCAGGTCGAACCGGGCGAAATGATAGAGCTTCAGCCGCGCGGGATCGGCCAGCACGGCCTTCAGGTTGGGCGCGGCATAATCGCTGTCCGGTCCGAAACGGACGAGATGCTCGTCACCGCCGCCGTCCGATATCTGGACGAGGCAGAGCCGGTCGCGACCGGGCTGGAGGCCCATCGTTTCGGTATCGACGGCAACGGGCCCGTCGGCGAGCACGCCGGCGGGCAGATCTTCTTCATGGAAATGGACGGTCATCGGCAACGCATAGGCGCGTGGCGCCGAACGCTCAATGGCCTAGCGTGTCGCCGCCCTGCTGCGCCGCGCGCGCCTTGGCCCGCCTGGACCAGATGTTGAGCATCTCGACCCCGGCGGAAAAGGCCATGGCGGCGTAGATATAGCCCTTGGGAATATGCGCGCCGAAGCCTTCGGCGATCAGCACCATGCCGATCATCAGCAGGAAGCCCAGCGCCAGCATGACCACCGTGGGGTTATCGTTGATGAAATTGGCCAGCGGATCGGCCGCGAACAGCATCAGCGCGACCGCGACGACCACCGCGATCACCATCACCGGCAGATGTTCGGTCATGCCGACAGCGGTCAGGATCGAATCGATCGAGAAGACGATGTCGAGCAGGATGATCTGGACGATCGCCGATCCGAAATTGGTCGCGGCGACGCTTTTCTTGTCCAGCACGTCGCCGGACGGGCGGCTGTCGACGCTGTGGTGGATTTCCTTGGTGGCTTTCCACACCAGGAACAGCCCGCCCGCGACCAGAATCAGGTCGCGCCAGGAAAAGGCGGTCTCGAAGGAGGGCGCGCCGTGCGAATCCAGCGGGCCGGTGATGCCCAGATCGAACACCGGCGCGGTCAGCCCGACGATCCACGCGATCATCGACAGCAGCAGCAGCCGCATGATCAGCGCCAGCGCAAGGCCGATGCGCCGCGCTTTTTGCCGCTGCTCGACCGGCAATTTGTTGGAGAGGATGGAAATGAACACCAGATTGTCGATGCCCAGCACCACCTCCATCACGATCAGGGTGATGAGGGCGGCCCACACGGCGGGGTCGGCGAACAGGGTGAAAATCGCATCCATTTGCAGGTCATTGCCGTGACATGGCGGCCGCTGCAAGCGTACATTTTGTGGGCCGCCGGCCACAGCATTTCGGGAAAATGACAGTCTAGCGCGCCGGGCGTCTGAAATCATTCGCGGCGTGACCTTTTTTTCGCTATGACGAATCATCGCCGCGACTATCGGTTTTCGTGGTGGTGGACTTGCGGCCATCGCTCGGCGCGCAAGCTCTGGCGTTGAGATGAGCGAACCGGGAAAGAAATACAGGGCATGAGTTTCGACAGAGGACGGCGTGGGCAGCGCGGCGGCAGGGACAAGCGGGACAGTTTCGGCGACGAGAGTTTCGACGGCTACAACACGGACCGTGGCGGCAGCCGCTTTGGCGGCGGCGACAGCTTTGGCGGCGGCGGCTTCGGTGATCGCGGCGGCTTTGGCGGCGGCGCTGGCGGCGGTTTCCGCAGCGGCGGTGGCGGCGGCGGTCCGCGCGGCGGCATGCCGGCGCAGGTGATCGGCGAAGGCAAGGGCGTCGTCAAATTCTTCAATGCGCAAAAGGGCTTCGGCTTCGTCGTGCGCGACGATGGCGGCGAGGACGTGTTCGTCCACATCTCCGCCGTCGAGCAGGCGGGGCTGACCGGCCTTGCCGAGGGCCAGCCGCTTGAATTCACGCTGGTGGATCGTGGCGGCCGCGTCTCGGCGACCGACCTGAAGATCGAGGGCGAGCCGCTTCCGGTGACGGACCGTGGTCCGCCGCGGGATCGTGACGGCGCGCGCGGCGGCTTCGGCGGCGGCGATCGCGGCGGCCCGCAGCGTCAGCTTACCGGCGAGAAAGCCTCCGGCACGGTGAAGTTCTTCAACGCGATGAAGGGCTTCGGCTTCATTCAGCGCGACGACGGCCAGCCCGATGCGTTCGTCCACATCTCCGCCGTCGAGCGCGCCGGGATGACGAACCTGAACGAAGGCGACCGGCTCGATTTCGAGCTGGAGGTGGACCGGCGCGGCAAATATGCGGCGGTGAACCTGAGCCCGGGCCAGTCCTGAGCCGCAAACCCGCTTCGGCGATCTAGCGAAGGCCCGGCGTGCAGCGATGCGCGCCGGGCCTTTTCATTGGCGCTCCCGCCCGCGTCGCGCTCAGCCGATCATCGTCCGCAGCGTCTCGATGCGGTCCGCCTCGGCGGCGGGCTTGTCCGTGCGGATGCGGGCGATGCGCGGGAAGCGCATGGCGAGGCCGGATTTATGGCGCTTGCTGGCGTGGATCGAATCGAACGCGACTTCGAGCACCAGGCTTTTCTCCACCTCGCGGACCGGGCCGAAGCGCGCCACCGTGTGGGTGCGCACGAACCGGTCGAGCTGCTTCAGTTCCGCGTCGGTGAAGCCGGAATAGGCCTTGCCGACCGGCAGCAATTCGCCCGATTCGGTCCAGCACCCGAAGGTATAGTCGGAATAGAAGGAGGATCGTTTGCCCGAGCCGCGCTGCGCGTACATCATCACGCAGTCGGCGACCAACGGGTCGCGTTTCCATTTATACCACAGCCCGACGCGGCGGCCGCCGACATAGGGGCTGTCCCGCCGTTTCAGCATCACGCCTTCGATGGCAGCATCGCGGGCGCTGTCGCGGATCGCGGCCAGCTGGGCGAAATCGTCGACCGCGATCAGCGCGGAGAGGTCGAACCGGCCGGGGTCGAGCCGCGCGACCGCCGTTTCCAGCCGTGCCCGCCGCTGATGCCAGGGTTGGTCCCGCACATCGTCGCCGCCGTCGAACAATATGTCGTAGAGGCGCACGAAGGCGGGGTAATCCGCCAGCATCCGCGCTGAGACGGTCTTGCGGCCCAGCCGCTGCTGCAATGCGTTGAAGCTGGCCGCCGCGCCGCCCTGTTCGTCCGCGCCCTGCGCGTCGCCCTTGACCAGCAGTTCGCCGTCGACCGCGCCGTCCATGGCGAAGGCTTCGGCAATGTCGGGGAAGGCGGCGGTGATGTCGTCGCCCGCCCGGCTGTAAAGCCGCGTCTGCCCGGCGACGCGGACGATCTGCACCCGGATGCCGTCCCATTTCCATTCGGCGGCATAGTCCGCCAGATCCGGCGTCATGGCGTCAAGCGGATGGGCCAGCATGAAGGGGCGAAAGAGCGGCAGGTCCGCCGCCCGGGGCTGCCCCGCCCGGCCCTCGCCCCACGCGAACAGGGGCGCATAGGGCGGCGCGATGCCGTGCCAGACCTCCTCCACCACATCGACATCGAGCGCGAAAGCCTGGGCCAGCGCGGTCTTGGCCAGCCGCGCGGAGACGCCGGCGCGCAGGCCGCCGGTCGCCAGCTTGAGCAGGGCGAAGCGTTCCGGCGGCGTCAGCCGGTCGAGCAGCCCGGCGAGCATGGCGGGCGCCTCCGCCCGGCCGAGATGGCGCAGCGCATCGACGATCGCGCCCAGCGACAGGTCCGCCGGCGGGGGCGGCGTCGCCGGATCGGGCCAGAGCAGCGCCACCGTTTCGGCGGTGTCGCCCACATAGTCCCGGCTCATCCGGAACAGCACGGGATCGACCCGTTCCTCGATCAGCGCGCGGACGATGGCGGGTTTCACCGCCGGGATATCCATGTCGCCGGTCAGCGCCGCCATCGCCCAGCCGCGATCCGGATCCGGCGTGGCGATGAGATAATCGCCGATCAGCTTTAGCTTGGCGTTGCGCGACCGTGTATAGACGAGCGCGTCCAGCAGCTGGGCGAACGCCTTCACGGCAGCGCGAAAGGGATTGGCCGGGCATGACACGGCGGGGACTGGGAACCGGCTTCGCGCTGCTGGCCATGCTGGTGCTGGCGGTTTGCGTTGTGGGCTGGTGCGAGGCGCAGCGCGACCCGCTGGTCCGCCATGCGACGATCGCCCTGCCCGACTGGCCGGAGGGCGCGGCGCCGATCACCATATTGCTGCTGTCCGACACCCATGTATCGCGCCTGTCCATGCCGCCGGAGCGGTTGCGCCGCATTGTCGCCGGGCTCAACCGCACCCGGCCGGACCTGATCCTGATCGCGGGCGACATGGTGAGCGAAAGCCTGATCTTCCCCACCGTGCCCAGCCGGGAGGCGGTGGCGCCGCTGGGCGGCCTGCGCGCGCCGCTGGGTGTCTATGCGGTGCTGGGCAATCACGACCATGCGCGCGGGGTGGCGGAGATGCGCCGGGCCATCGTGCGGGCGGGCATCACCCTGCTGAAGGACAAGGCGGTGCGCGCCGGGCCGCTGGCGCTGGGCGGCATCGACGATTCGGTGACGGATCATTCGGATTTCGAATCGACCGTGCACCAGATGCGCGCTTTGCCCGGCGCAAAGGTCATCCTGAGCCATGGCATCAGCTACAGGAATTTCCTGCCGCCCGACATCCACCTGATGCTCGCCGGGCATACCCATTGCGGGCAGATCAACCCGCCCTTCTTTTCCGGGCGCAGGCCGTGCGGCATGATCCGCTGGCCCGGCCACAGCCTGATCGTCGGCGCGGGGCTGGGTACCAGCATTGTGCCGCTGCGCTGGAACGCCCCGCCCGACGTGTGGCTGATCCGCGTGGGACCGCCGCAGCGCCGGTGACGGAAGCGGATCCGGCTCAGGGCCTATCGATGACGTCCTTCACCTTCTTGCCCGCGGCAAGGCCGAGCACGAGCAGGATGACGAACACCGCGATGGCGAGGAAGAACAGGAATTTCGCGATTCCCACGAAAGCGCCCGCAATCCCGCCAAAGCCGAGCAGCGCCATGATGGCCGCCGCGACGAGGAAGATTATCGCCCATTTGATCATCTGACCGATCCCTGATTGTTCTGCCTGAACAACAAGCGCGGGAACGGCCAAAGGGTTCCCGCGCCGCCGACGGGGATGGTGCGGGATCAACCGGTGCGGCTGGCCTCGAACAGGAACCAGGCGCGTTCTTCCGCCTGGTCGGTCCATTCGTCCAATATGCCGCTGGTCGCATTGTCCTTGGCATCGTCGACGATGTCCTTGGCTTCGCGCAGCGATTCGACCAGCTTCAGATTGTCCTCGCGCAGCTCGGCCAGCATGGCCTGGGCGGAGACGAACTCGGCGTCATTATCCTTGATCGTCTGGCGGCGGGCGATGTCGCCGATGGAACGCAGCGTGGTGTTGCCGGTCTTGCGGACCCGCTCGGCAATGGCGTCGGTGGTCGCGAGAATCTGCGCCGCCTGATCGTCGAGCATCAAATGATAATCGCGGAAGTGCGGGCCCGAGACATGCCAGTGAAAATTCTTGGTCTTCAGATAGATGGCATAGCTGTCCGCCAATATTCCGTTGAGCGCGTCCGCCACGCTCTTGGTGGCGTTGCTGCCCAGATCAGTCGGAGTCTTCAGCTTTTCCTTGCCTGCTTTCGCCATGATGGCCTCCTTGCTCTCGAAACGTTGCGCCATCATAACGGACGAGGGGCGCGAAAGTCTCACGCAACGGGCATGGCCGGCGGCGATAATTTCGATTCCACTGATCGACTGGCTGGATCAGCCCGCCAGCCTGACGGAGATCGCGGCGAGATAGGCCTCGCTGGCCTGGGCATCCAGCCGTTCACAGGCCGCCGCATCGCGCATCAGATCGAGATAGCCGAGCACCATCACCCCGCGCTCGCCGGCCGCCAGCGCGGCCTCGAGCCCGCGGCTGAGCTGGGCGAGGGGCAGGAAGCCATGATCGAGCGCGACCCGGCGGACGGCATCGACATGATCGTAAAGGCGCGCGCTGGACAGGTGGTTCAAACCGGCGGCGATGCCGTCTATCCGGTCGCACAGGCCGGCCCGCACCATCAGCAGCGCCTCATTGCCCAGCCCCATCGCCCCGCACTCCCGGTTGATCGGAGGAGAGCATGGCCGAAATGGGTAAAGACGGCGTTAAGCATGATGGGCTCGCCTTGACAATCGCGGCGGTTTCGCGCAATTGCCCGGCCTTGATAGGAGCGGCGGCGACGCCGCTTTTGTTTTTCGGACAGCATAAAAGGGTATGGGTCATGGCCAAGCCGACCACAGTGAAGATCAAGCTTGTGAGCACGGCGGACACCGGCTTCTTCTACGTGACGAAGAAGAACCCGCGCAGCCCCAACACCACCGAAAAGATGGTCATGCGCAAATATGATCCCGTCGTGCGCAAGCATGTCGAGTTCAAGGAAGCCAAGATCAAGTAACCGGCGGCGCGTCCCCGGCCTCATCCGGGCCGGGCGCTTTCTCTTCCCCGGCGGGCTTCGGCGCTGCGGCAAGCAGCGATTCGACCGATTCGACGAAGCGCATCACCGAAATCGGCTTGGACACATAGGATTCGGCCCCGGCCGCGCGAATCCGCTCCTCGTCTCCCTTCCCGGCATAGGCGGTGACCGCCATGATCGGGATGGCGCTGAGATCCGCATCGCCTTTCAGCGTTTCGATCAGTTCCAGCCCGCTGACGTGCGGCAGCTGGATATCCATGATGATGAGATCGGGCGTGAAGGCCCGGGCGCTGTCCACGGCTTCCCGGCCATCGCGAACCGGCTCCGCCACATAATCGTGCGCACGCAGCAGATCGCAGAAAAGTTTCAGATTGAGTTCGTTGTCCTCGACAACGAGCACCCTTTTTGCCACGCGGCCCTCATGCTTCACCGGAGCCCATATTAGGCGATGCGCAAGCCCGAGACAAACCCGCAAGATGCGATCGCGATCGGCCTGGCCGCGCTTGGCTGGGCGGTGTCCGACCCCGCCCGGGCGGACCGGCTGCTGGCGCTGACCGGGTTGACGCCGGACGATCTGCGCCGCCGCGCGGCGGACCCGGTGCTGCTTGTCGCGCTGCTCGGCTTTCTGGAGGCGCATGAGCCGGACCTGCTGGCCTGCGCCGCCGCGCTGGAGATTGCGCCCGCCATGCTCGTCGATGTTCGCAGGATGCTCGAACCATGAAGAAACCGCTGCTGATTTCCGATTGCGATGAGGTGCTGCTGCACATGGTGGTGCCGTTCGGCGCCTGGCTGGGCGAGGCGCATGACGTGGATTTCGCGCCGGACGGGGGCGATTTCTCCCGTTCCATGCGGCGGCGCGCGGACGGCAGCTATGTGGCGCGCGAGGATATGTGGCCGCTGCTCGACGGGTTCTTCGCGACGGAAATGCACCGCCAGACGCTGGTGCCCCATGCCCGCGAGGCGCTGGCCGACATTGCCCGCGTTGCCGATATCGTCATCCTCACCAATCTGGGCGACCAGTGCCATGCCGACCGGGTGGCGCAGCTGGAGGCGGTGGGCATCCGCCATCGCGTGGTCTGCAACCAGGGCGGCAAGGGCGTGCCCGTCGCGCGGCTGATTGCCGAACATGATCCGTCGGTGACGGTGTTCGTCGACGATCTGGCGACGCATCACGAATCGGTCGCCCGCCACGCCCCCGCCGTCCACCGGCTGCACATGATTTCCGAGCCGAGCCTGGCCGGATCGGTAGCGGCGGCGCCTTTCGCCCATGCGCGGATCGATGACTGGCCCGCGGCGGCGGCATGGATATTGGCGCGTTTCGAGGCGATGGCCCCGGCCGGGGCTTGACCGGGCGGCCATGCCGGTGCTTCACGAGGGGCTATGACGATAGACGAGAAGATCGCCGAACTCGGCCACAAGCTCCCGGCCCCGGCCGCGCCCGTCGCCGCTTATGTCCCGACGGTGGAAATCGGGGGGCTGCTCCATATTTCCGGCCAGCTGCCGTTCCGCAATGGCGAGGTGATGCGCGGCCGGCTGGGCGAGGATCGCGACATCGAGTTCGGCCGGGAGGCGGCGCAGGCCTGCGCGCTGATGCTGGTCGCGCAGATCAGGAAGGCGCTCGGATCGCTGGAACGGGTGGAGCGCATCGTCAAGCTGGGCGTGTTCGTGAACAGCGATGGCCGCTTCACCGATCAGGCCAAGGTGGCCGACGGCGCATCGACGCTGATGGCCGACATATTCGGAGAGGCCGGCCGCCACGCGCGCAGCGCGGTGGGGGTGCCGGTGCTGCCGCTGGGCGCGGCCGTGGAAATCGATGCCATCGTCGCCGTTCGCGCCGCCTGATCCCCTGTTCAGCGCGGCTCCGTCGCAACGACGGGTGGCTTTCCTGTTCGCGCAGCCCTTTGCCCATCGCGGCCTGCACGGGCCGGGCGCGCCGGAAAACAGCCGCGCCGCCTTTCGCGCCGCCATCGCCATCGGCCATGGCATAGAATGCGACATCCAGCCGGCGGCGGACGGCACGCCCTTCGTCTTCCACGATGACGATCTTGACCGATTGACGGGTGAACGGGGGCCGGTCGCCGTGCGGATGCCCGCCGCCCTTTCCGCCATTGCACTGACCGGCGGCGACGAATCCATTCCCCGGCTCGACGAGGTGCTCGCGCTGGTCGACGGCCGGGTGCCGATGCTGATCGAGATCAAGGCGCCGGACCGCCATGTCGCGCCGCTGTGTCAGGCGGTGCGCCGCGCCCTGGAGGGCTATCGCGGCGCAGCGGCGGTGATGTCGTTCAATCCGCTGGTGTCGCGCTGGTTCCACGACCATGAGGACCGCATCGTGCGCGGGCTGGTGATGACCGAAGAAGGGCGCAAGGGGCTGTTGGGCGGGCTTGTCCGCCGGCTGGCCTTGCGGCGCGCCCGGCCCGATTTTCTGGCCTATGACATACGCGATCTGCCGTCGCGCTTTGCCGGCAGGGCGCGGGCGCGGGGCATGCCCGTGCTGACCTGGACGGTGCGCAGCCCGGCGCAGCGCGAGACGGCGGCGGCCTCTACGGATCAGATCATCTACGAACGCATGCCATGACCGATCTCGTCGCGCGGATCGGCGACGGCGTCGCATCCTTTGACGCGGCTGAATGGGATGCGTGCGCGGGGGCGGACAACCCCTTCGTCAGCCATGCTTTCCTGAGCGCGCTGGAGGATTCGGGCAGCGCGGTGTCGCGGTTCGGCTGGCAGCCGCTGCCCATCGCCATCGACGGGGCGGACGGGCGGCTGGCCGGGGTGGTGCCCGCTTATGCCAAGAGCCACAGCCAGGGCGAATATGTGTTCGACCACGCCTGGGCCGATGCGTTCGAGCGGGCGGGCGGGCGTTATTACCCCAAGCTGCAGATCGCGGTGCCCTTTTCGCCCGTGCCCGGCCCGCGCCTGCTGATGCGCGATGCGGCCGTCGCCCCGGCGCTGATCGCGGCGGCGGAAGCGGTGGTGACGCAGCACGGCCTGTCCTCCGCCCATGCCACCTTCGTCGCGCCGCAACAGGTGCCGCTGTTCGAGGCGGCGGGCTGGCTGGTCCGCACCGACAGCCAGTTCCACTGGTCCAATGCCGGCTATGGCGATTTCGACGATTTTCTGGCGGCGCTGTCATCCCGCAAGCGCAAGGCGATCCGGCGGGAACGGGCGGCGGCGGTGGCGGGGCTGGAGATCGTCCAGCTGAGCGGCGACGCGATCGGCGAGGCGCACTGGGACGCCTTCTGGCATTTCTACCAGGATACCGGCGCGCGCAAATGGGGGCGGCCCTATTTGACCCGTGCATTCTTCTCCCTGCTGGGCGCGCGGATGGCGGATCGGGTGTTGCTGGTGCTGGCGCTGCGCGACGGGCGGCCGATTGCCGGGGCGCTGAACCTGATCGGCGCCGACACGCTGTACGGGCGCTATTGGGGGGCGGTGGAGGAGGTGCCCTTCCTCCATTTCGAGCTATGCTATTATCAGGCGATCGACGCCGCGATCGCGCGCGGACTGGCCCATGTCGAGGCGGGCGCGCAGGGCGGCCACAAGCTGGCGCGCGGCTATGCGCCGGTGGCGACATTTTCCGCCCATTATATCGCCGATCCCGCCTTTCGCGCGGCGGTGGCGGATTTCCTGGCGGCGGAGCGGCGCGCGGTGGCGCGCGACATCGACAGGATGGGCGCGATGGCGCCGTTCAGGAAAGAGGATTGACGTCAGGCGGCGCGGAGCGCGGCGCCGGCGCCGTGCAGCCAGGCGCGGGCCTGGCGCTGGGCTTCGGCGATCTCGCGGCTGGACATTTCCTCCGCGATTTCGGCCCGGCATTGCTGGCCCCGTTCGCTGCCGCGCAGGGCGGCGAGGTTGAACCATTTATGCGCCTCGATGAGATCGACGTTGAGGCCGCCGGCCCCGGACGAATAGGCGATCCCCAATTCGAAGCAGGCGTTGCTGTCGCCCATAGCGGCGTCCGCCATCCGGCTTTCCATCAGGAATGCGGCGCTCTTGTAGCTGTTTCCCATGTTGCTGGCCCCCTGTGAACCTGTCTCCATGGGAGCATCGTCGCTGGGTGCATAAAGAATGGTTAACGCCACCGACACGATGATAATATCATGATATTTCAATATATTGATGGCGATTGACCCGGAGGCGCAGGGGTTTAGACTCCGATTCGGAAGCGGGCGGCGACCCGCAGCGGAAAGGATGAACGATGAGCGACGGCAGCCAGGACCGCGCCGGCTTTACGGCGATGACGGAAGGCACCGCAGAGGACTGGGCGGTCATCTCCAGCCATTTCATGCCCTTTGCGGGCCGGCTGGCGGACCGGGTGCTCGACCATCTGCGGCTGCTGGACGGCGATTATGGGGGCTTTCCGGTCGACCGGCTGCAGCACTCCCTGCAGACCGCGACCCGCGCCCACCGCGACGGGCGCGACGAGGATTATGTCGTGATGGCGCTGCTCCACGACATTGGCGACACTTTGTGCAGCTATAATCACCCGGACGTGGCGGCGGCGATCCTGAAGCCCTTCGTCAGCGAGGAACTGCACTGGATCACCGCCCAGCACGGCGTGTTCCAGGGCTATTATTTCTTCCACCATCTGGGGCTGGACCGGAACATGCGCGAGGGTTTTCGCGGCCACCCGCATTTTCAGGCCTGCGCGGAATTCTGCGAGAAATACGACCAGGCCGCGTTCGACCCGGCTTATGACAGCGCGCCGCTCAGCTTCTTCGAGCCGATGCTCCGCCGCGTCACCGCCTTTCCGCGCAACAGCATGTATGTGAAGCCAGCCGAAGCCGCCTGAAGCCCGCACAAGGAAAAGGCCGCCGCTCCTTTGGGGAGCGACGGCCTTTCCATTGCCGAGAGGCGGGTATCAGAAGCTGAACCGCGCACCCACGCGGATCGCATAGAGCGACTGGCGGGTGTAGACCGTGTCCTTGGGATCGGAGAAGCTCGAGTAGCGATACTGAGCGCAGGTCTGGGCGGTCGACGTCGCGGCGGTGCCCGCCGTGCCGGTGGGGGTTGCAGCCGTCAGGCAGGACACCCGGATCGGCGCGACATTGTACGGGAAGGCATATTCGCGGATCTGCCCCCAATTCTTGTTGAGCAGGTTCGTGAAATTCTCGACGTCCGCGAACAGGGTTATGCGCGAGCCGCCGAAGCCGGTCGGGATTTCCTGCGACAGATGCAGGTCGAGCCGGGTGAACCACCTGGACCGGAAGGCGTTGCGCGGTGCGACCTGGCCCTGATAGTTTTTCAGGCCGGTCGCGTTGATGAACGCCTCGAAGGCGGTCTGCGTTGCGGTCGAATCATAGGAAACGAGCGCGTCGCCGCCAACCTTGGGAACGTACAGCAGGTAACGCGAGCCCGAGCCGATGGTGCCGAACACCGGGCTGCGGCCCGACGCCGGATCGAGGAAGGTATAGCTGTACGGGTGTCCGGCGCGGGTTTCGCCGAACAGCGCGATCGTGGTCTTGTAGTCGCCGAAGAAGGCGCGTTCGAAGGTCACGTCATATTTGAAGCTGTACTTCACCTGATCGTTGGCGGTGCCGTACTGGACGATATTGGGGTCCGAGAAGGCGCCGTTGGCATAGTTTGACGATGCCGTCGACGACGTCGCCGGCGCCTGATCCTTCACGTCCTGATAGGCGAAGCTCAGTCCGGCGTTGAGGCCGAAGTCCCAATCCTTGCGCATCCGCGCGATCGCGATGTAGCTGCGGCCCTTCTTGGTGTTGGTGAGGAACAGGTCCGAATTGCTGTCGGTGAAGGTCGTCACCGCCCGATAACGCTGGCGCCCGTCAGGGGTGAGCGATCCGTCGATCGGCACCGAGCGCAGATCGGTGAACAGCACCTGGTTCCTGACCGCCGAATAGAAGAGGTCGGCACCAAAGGTCCAGCCCGTGCCCAGCGGACCGAGATCCGCATCATAATCGGCCGACATGGTTGCGCGCCATTGCGACGGGATCTTGAAATCGGGATCGAGCGCGTTGGTGGGCGAGTTGGCCGACACCGTGCCTGCGAGCAGATAATTGTTCACAGATGTCGGGATGGTCGTGCCGTCGACATTGGTCAGCGCGTCGGCGCCGACGCCGGCGGGCAGCCCGGTGCCGGTGAAGGTGCCGTTATTGGCCTGACGGATATCGATGGAATTGCTCAGGACGCCGGTGGTCGAGAAGCTGTTCGAGATATACACGTCCGGCGATCCGCCGCCGAAGATGCCGCCACCGCCGCGGATCGTCAGCCGGTCGAGCGGCTTCCAGTCGAAGCCGAAGCGCGGCTGGAACAGGCCGCGGCCCGAAATGAAGGCCGTGTTCGGGAAACCGTAGCGGCTGGCGAACGTCGCGTTCGTCGCCGGGCGGCTATGTCCGCCGTAAAGATCGTAGCGCGCGCCATAGGAGACGTTGAGCGTATCGCTGACGCTCCAGCTGTCCTGGATGCCGAAGCTGTAGCTCTGATAACCGAAGCGGGCAGCCGCATCGGCGGGATCGAGCGACGGGATGGCGTTCTGATATTGCAGGCGCTGGGCGTTTCCGGCGGCGAAATCCGCGATCGAATCGAAATAATAATCGCCCGACGTGCGCTGCAGGAAGATGTTGAAGATCTTCGTGTCCTGGAAGTCCGCGAAGAGCTTCAGATTATGATCGTTCAGCGTCAGCTTGGCCTGGCCCGACACGCCATAGGTGCGGCTGGTCAACGCATTGGACTGGCGCGAAATGTCCGGCCCGAGCGAGACGATGGACGACCCCGCGGCGCAGCTCGTCGCCTCCGTCGTGCTGGTCGGGTTGGCGGCGGCGCCGCGATCCGACGTCGGCGCGGTGCAAACGCGGAACTGGGCGAAACCGCGACCCAGGATCGGGTCCTGACCGCGCTTGTAATCCTTGTAGAAGCCGCGAACTTCGGTCGAGAAGCTGTCCGACCAGTCGGAGTTCAGCTGGACGACGCCGGTGTGCAGGCGGTTGGTCGCGACATAGCCGTTCGATTCGAGGCCAAGCCCCGGCACGCCGGTGGTGAAGCTGTTCTGGTTAAATTTGATCGAGTCCTTGGTGTAGCTGTAGGTCAGCGACAGGCGCTGGCTGTCGGACAGATTGGCGTCGATCTTGGCGACCAGGCGGTCGTCCTTGTCGTCGGAATTGTTCAGCACGCCGCCGGCATCGTAATTATAGCGCGACTTGGCGATCTGGGTGACCTGATCGACCTGTGCCTGGGTGAGCGTCGGAATAGCCGTACCCGCATTGTTGTCGGTCGGGCCTTCGGGGATCGGCGTGCCGGCGCGAATGCGCTCGCCGGCGATCATGAAGAACAGCTTGTCCTTGATGATCGGGCCGGACAGCTCGGCGCCGTAATTCTCGATCTTGAACTTGGGCAGCGTGACGTCCAGGTCCTTCGTCTTGTCGCCGGTCAGCTTGTCGCTGGAATAGGCGTAGAAGCCGGTGCCCTGGAAATGGTTGGTGCCGGAGCGCAGCACGATGTTGATCGCGCCGCCCTGGAAATTGCCTTCGCGCACGTCGAACGGCGCGACCTTGGTCTGGAACTGGCCGATGGCGTCGAGCGGGATCGGGCTGCGCCGGCTGGGAAGCCCGTCAGGGTTGAGGCCGAAATTGTCCGTGATGGGCACGCCATCGACGGAGAAGCGATTGAAGCGGGCGTTCTGCCCCGCGAACGAGACCGCGCGACCGCCGCCCGGCGTATCGTCCAGCCGGGCGAAGGGATCGCGCCGCGCCAGATCGCGGATGTCGCGGTTGACGGTGGCGACCTTGGCGATCTGTTCGATGTTGAGCAGCGTGACCGGGCCCTGGGAGATCGACCCTGCCTTGGCGACCGAGGATGCCGTCACGACGATGTCTTCGCCCTGACGCAGTTCGATGGGGATATCATAGGGCTGGCCGACATCGGTGAAGATATCGGTGATTCGAGCCTCGTTGCCGTTCACGGTGACGGAGAAGGGGCCGCCCACGCGCAGGCCGCTGACGTTGAAGCTGCCATTGACGTCCGTGGTCGCGACCGACCGCGTGCCCGAAGGCTCGTGCGTGACGACCACGGAGGCACCCGCGACAGGCGCGCCGGTCGAGGTCACCACACCCCGGATCGACGATGTCGTTTCCTGTGCATAGGAGCCCGCCGGCGCCATGAGCGCGACGATGGCCGCGCCAAAATAGAGCTGATTCCGCATGTTCGTTTTCCCCTAGTCGAGCTCGTGCCCGCATTGCGACGACTGGCGCCGTTCCGCTGCCATGTGGCCGCGATATATTGCTGCATCGTGACAGCAGAGTCCGAATTAGGGGGCGACGCAACAAAGAGAATTCGCGTTGCAAAAAAGCATCAGAATCCAATTTATATTATTATATTTCATAGGTTTCATATAAAATTTTTTGGTTAATCCTGTTGCACGGCAATCGGCGCGTTGCTGCGGTGCAGCAGAGCGCGCGGCGCGGCTGGCGGGGGTTGTTTCGGGGGCGTGTCCGGCGCCCCGGCGGGGTTTCGCGCGGGCGCGCTTCTAACCCCGGTGGAAATCCATTAGACCGGCCTGCGATGGCAAGCATGGCATTTACCCCCCGTCCGTTCTTCGACGACAAGAACAGTGCATTCTGGCGGCTGCAGACCGCGGGCTGGGCGGGTTATTTCCTGCTGCGCGCGACATCGGGCTTCGCCAACGGCTTCACCCTGTCGATTCTCGTGCCGGTCGCGGTGTCGACGGCGACGGGCTATTCGCTGACGCTGGTGATGGCGGCGGCGTTCCGCGCGCTGATCTCGCGCCGGCCGGTCGTGACCTGGGGGTTTTCCATCCTGACCGTGCTGGCGGCGGCGACCATCTATTCGATGATCGACGCCTGGATGTTCAACACCATCCAGCGGCCCGGCGAGCCGTTCGAGCTGCGCCTGTTCCTCGGCACCATCTTTCTCGATTTCACGGTGATCGCCGCCTGGTCCGCGCTTTATTATGCGATCAATTTCTTCCTGGTCGTCGAGGAGCAGGCTGATCAGCTGGCGCGGCTGGAAAGCCAGGCTTCATCGGCGCAGCTCGCCATGCTGCGCTATCAGCTGAACCCGCATTTCCTGTTCAACACGCTGAATTCCATCTCCACGCTGGTGCTGCTGAAACAGACGGAGCGGGCCAATGCCATGCTGTCCCGCCTGTCGTCCTTCCTGCGCTACACGCTGGTCAACGAGCCGACCGCGCAGGTGACGCTGGAGCAGGAGATCGAGACGCTGAAGCTTTATCTCGAGATCGAGAAGATGCGGTTCGAGGACCGGCTGCGCCCCAGTTTCGAGCTGGATCCGGCGGCCGCGCGGGCGCGCCTGCCCTCGCTGCTGCTGCAGCCGCTGGTGGAAAATGCGATCAAATATGCCGTCACCCCGCGCGAGGACGGCGCCGACATCACCGTCGAGGCGCGGCTGATCGTCGACAGGGTGCAGATCAAGGTGATCGATACCGGGCCGGGCTTGAAGGACAGGCGATCCGCCCCCAGCTATTCAACAGGCGTCGGACTGGCGAATATTCGGGACAGGCTGGCGCAGGCCTATGGCGCGGACCATCGTTTCGAGGCGAAGTCGCGCACAGGAGGCGGTTTCGGCGTGACGATCGAAATCCCGTTCCAACTGGACGATCAGCCCAAGGAAGCTGCATGACGATTAGAACCATATTGGTCGACGATGAATCGCTCGCGATCCAGGGATTGCGGCTGCGGCTGGAGGCGCATGACGATGTCGAGATCATCGACACCTGCGTCAACGGCCGCGAAGCGATCCGCTCGATCAAGACCCACAAGCCGGACCTGGTGTTTCTCGACATCCAGATGCCCGGTTTCGACGGCTTTTCGGTCGTCCAGGGGCTGATGGAGGTCGAGCCGCCGCTGTTCGTCTTCGTCACCGCCTATCAGGACCATGCGATCCGCGCCTTCGAGGCGCAGGCGGTGGATTATCTGATGAAGCCGGTGGAGGAGCAGCGGCTGGCCGACACGCTGGACCGGGTGCGCCAGCGCCTGTCCGAAAAGCGCGGCGTGGAGGAGGTGGAGCGGCTGAAGGAAGTGCTGGCCGAAGTTGCGCCCGAAGCGGCCGCCGACATGGCCGATACCGAGGACGCGCCCGCGGCGAGCCGGTTCGAGAAGCTGATCAACATCAAGGATCGCGGCCAGATTTTCCGGGTGGATGTCGACACGATCGAGCGGATCGACGCCGCCGGCGACTATATGTGCATCTACACCGGCGACAACACGCTGATCCTGCGCGAAACCATGAAGGATCTTGAGAAGCGGCTCGACCCGCGCCGGTTCCAGCGGGTCCACCGCTCCACCATCGTCAACCTCGATCTGGTCAAGCAGGTGAAGCCGCACACCAATGGCGAATGCTTCCTGGTGCTGGATTCGGGCGCGCAGGTGAAAGTGAGCCGCAGCTACAGGGACGTGGTGGCGCGCTTCGTGCACTGACAAAGGGAATGGCGATGACAGGGGATCGGGCCGCGCTGGCCAGAACATTCGCGGCGCTCCACGTGCCGGGCGATCCGCTGGTGCTGTTCAACGCATGGGATGCCGGCAGCGCGCTGGCCGTGGCCGATGCCGGGGCGAAGGCCATCGCCACCGGCAGCTGGTCGGTGGCGGCGGCCCATGGCCATGGCGACGGCGAGGCGCTGCCGATCGATCTCGCCATCGCCAATCTGGCGCGGATCGCGGCGGCGGTGGCGCTGCCGGTCTCGATCGATTTCGAGGGCGGCTATGCGGCGGACCCGGCGGGCGTGGCCGCGAATTTCGCCCGCGCGCTGGCGGCGGGCGCTATCGGCTGCAATTTCGAGGACCAGCTGGTGGGCGGCGAGGGCCTTTATCCCATCGCCGATCAGGCGGCGCGCATCGCCGCGCTGCGCGCCGTTTCCGCCGATGCCTTCATCAACGCCCGCACCGACCTGTTCCTGAAGACGGCCGCGACCGCGCACGACATGGATCTGGTGGAAGCGGCGCTGCGCCGGGCCGATGCCTATGCGAAGGCCGGGGCCAGCGGCTTTTTCGCGCCCGGCTTGCGGGACGAGGGGTTGATCGCGGCGCTGTGCAAGGCATCGCCCCTGCCGGTGAACATCATCGTCTTTCCCGGTTTTCCCGAACGCGAACAGCTGGCGGCGGCCGGGGTGGCGCGGATCAGCCACGGCCCCGGGCCGTATCGCATGGCGATGGCGGCCGTCACCGAGGCGGCGCGCGCGGCGATGGGCGGTTGAGGCGCGGCTGCCCGCCGCCGCTTAATAGCGGCTGAGTTCCACCGGCAATGAGCGATAGCCGTTGACGAAGCAGGCGGAGACGCGGACCGGCTGTTCGAGGACGTTCACCCGCAGCCGGCGGCGCGCCATCTCCTCCAGCAGGATGGTGATCTGCAATTCGGCCAGCCGCGCGCCCACGCAGCGGTGGATGCCGTAGCCGAAGGCAAGGTGCCGCCGGGCGTTGGGCCGGTCGACGATCAGCCGGTCGGCATTTTCGAAGACGCTCTCGTCGCGATTGGCCGAGATATACCAGAGCGCCAGCTTGTCGCCCCTGGCGATCTTCTGCCCTTCCAGTTCGGTATCCTGCACGCAGGTGCGGCGCATGTGGGCGAGCGGCGTCTGCCAGCGGATGATTTCGCTCACCGCATTGGGGATCAGCCCCGGATCGCCCTCCAGCCGGGCGCGCTCGTCGGGGAATTTGTCCAGCGCATAGACCGCGCCGGTCATCGAGTTGCGGGTGGTGTCGTTGCCGCCGACGATGAGCAGGATCAGGTTGCCGATGAATTCCCCGTCGTCCATGTGGCTCATCGCCTCGGAATGGATCATCATCGAGATCAGGTCGGGCGTCGGCGGCTGGCCGACCTTGCCGTCCCACAGCCGTTTGAAATAGGTGGCGCACTCCATCAGGTGGCCCAGCCGCTCGCGGCGGGTTTCCGGGTTGTGGACCAGTTCGATATCGCCCGCCCAGTCCGACCAGAAGGTCAGCTTGCGCCGATCCTGCCAGGGGAAATCGAACAATATCGCCAGCATCTGCGTGGTCAGCTCTATCGACACCCTGTCCACCCAGTCGAACGGCGTGCCGACGGGCAGTTCGTCCAGCAGCTCGGCGGTGCGGGCGCGGATCGAATCGGACATGCGCACCATTTCGCTGGGCGTGAAGGCGGGGGCGACGGCGCGGCGCTGGTCGGTATGCTTGGGCCGGTCCATGGCGATGAACATCGGCATCGGCACGCCGTCGTCGAATCGCTCGGCCAGCGTGATGCCGCCATATTCCCAGGACGAGGAATAGATGTCCGGCAGCGATTCGACATGGACGATGGGCTTGTAGGTCGACACCGACCAATAGGGGCCGAAGCTGCTGTTTTCGCAGCGATAGACCGGCGATTCCGCGCGCAGCCGGCGGAACGGTTCGTGCCAGAGATGGTCGCGGTAAAGTTCTGCCCGGCTCACGTCGAGCGGGTCGGCCGCCAGGTCCTGGGCCAAGGTCGCCATCGCCATCCTCCCGGTTATCGGGGGAGAGTGGCATTGCTGACATGGATGTCAACGGCAGAAGCGGCGGACCGCGGGCCGGATGCGGTCAGGCGGACCGCCGCCGCGCCCAAGCCGGGATCAGGCTGCCGCCCGAACGCAGCACGCCGCGCCGGAACAGGCGGGAGGACAGGGTGATGGTGATCCCCACCCAGATCAGCTGCCACGCCAGCGCCAGCATGTGCGGGGCGAGCCCGTGATCCGTGGCCGCGCGGGCGGCCATGGCGAAGGGCGAGCTGAACGGAAAGACGCGGGCGATGGTGGCGATCGTCGCATCGGGGTTGTTCGCGGCGGCGGAGGCCAGCGCGAACATGCCGACCTGGAACATGGTGATGGGCAGCGACAGCATCTGGATCTCGCGCATCGACGATGCCTGCGCGCCGACCCCCAGGAACACCGCGCCCAGCAGCAGGAAGGCCAGCGTGAAATAGGCCAGGAACAGCGCGAGGAAGGCCGGCGTGCCGATGGCCGGGGCGATGGCGATCAGCGTCTGGCCGCTATCCGGCATGAAGGCCACCGCCTGCGACATCAACGTGCCCCAGAAAGTGATGAACAATATGGCGACACCGTACATGCCGAGCAGCTTGCCCAGGAACACGGCCTCCAGTGGCACGGCGGCGGCGAGAATCTCGATCACCTTGTTGGCGCGTTCCTCCGCCAGCATGCCGACCGACTGGCCGGCGAGCAGCAGGGTGAGGAAGAACATGACGAACACCGCGCCGAAACCGGCCGCCTGCCGGCCCGTATCGGTGGCGCTGGACCGGCGATATTCGGACAGGATCGGCTGGCTGACCGGATCCCCGGCCCCGGCGCGGGCGGCGAGCAACGTCTGTTCCGCCAGTTCGCCCAGATAGGCGGCGGTGCGCTCGCCCTTGGGGCCGTGGAGGATGGCCGGGTGGTCGAGCGGGCCGTAGAGCACGGCGGCAACCTCGATCCGGTCATCCTCGAACAGGGCGCGGGCCGCGGCCGCCGGATCGCGGCCCGGTGCGCGGCTTTCCAGCGCCGGGGGCATCTCTGCGCGGCGATATATGGCGCGCATCCGGCCGTCGATCTGCGCCATGCGCGCGGCCGTTGCGGGTTCGACCAGCGCGACGATGCGGCTGCGGTCCGCGCCGCCTTCAGCCATGCGCGCCGCGCCCATGCCGCCGACCGCGCCGAAGCCGATCATCAGCAGCGGGGCGAGCAGGAAGATGAGGAAAGTGGGGGTGAAGACGATGGCGATGAAATCGCGGCGCGCGATCACCACGGTCTGGCGCATGAATTTCGTCATTTCGCCGTCTCCCGGTCGTCCGCATCCGCCGCGTTGACCAGCCGGACGAACGCGTCGTGCAGGCTCGGCCGCTCGATCGACAGGCCGGCGATGCCGTGGCCCTGGCCGATCATGCGGACCAGCAGCGGCTCTATGCCTTCCTCCGGCACGGTGAAGTCGAAGCCGTCGCCCGCCGCGGCCGCGCCGGGCGGCAGCAGGGCGCGCACCGCCTCGTCGCCGGGGCGGGGCACGAAATGGGCGCGCATCGGCAAGGTGGCCCGCGCATCCATCACCGTGCCTTCGAAGCGGTGGCGGCCCCCGGCGATGATGGTCAGCCGGTCGCACAGGCGCTGGGCATGGCCCATGACATGGGTTGAAAAGAGGATGGTCGCGCCCCGGTCCCGCTCGCCGCGGATCAGCGTTTCCAGCCTTTCCTGATTGACCGGGTCCAGCCCCGAAAACGGTTCGTCGAGCACCAACAGGTCGGGCCGGTGGACCATCGAGCCGAGCAGTTGGACCAGCTGCGCCATGCCCTTGGAGAGCTTGCGGATCTTCTGGTCCACGGCATGGCCCAGCCCTGCGGCCTCCAGCATCTCGGCGCCGCGCGTCCGCCCGGTCGCCCAGCTGAGCCCGCGCAGCGCGCCCATGAAGGCGATCGCGTCCCGCGCCTTCATGGCGGGGTAGAGGCCGCGTTCTTCGGGCAGATAGCCCACCCGCGCGCTCACCGCGCGGGGCGCGGTGTGGCCCAGTACCAGCCGTTCGCCCGCGTCCGGATCGATAATGCCCAGCAACATGCGCAAGGTGGTCGTCTTGCCCGCGCCATTGGGGCCGAGCACCCCGTAGATGGTGCCGGCCGGGACGGCCATGTCGACATGGTCCACCGCGCGTCGCCCGCCGAAATCCTTCACCAGGCCGGTCGCCTTGATCGCAAGAGAATGAGTCACGCTGGTCCTGTCGTTCGATCGGCCCGGTCAGCAATGCCGCGCAAAGGTTTATGTCGCGTGACGAAGCGGGAAAGTCACGCGGATAAAGCGGCCTGCGCGGTCAGCGCCCGCCCTGCCGGCGCACCAGCGCGGCGACGCACGAGGCGCGGTCGATGTCCGCGCCGTTGGGCTGGCGCGCGTCGACATAGGTGACCAGCGGCTCCCGCCCGGGTGCTGGCGGATAGAGATAGGCGTCCAGCACGCAGATGCCGCTGGCGAACTGCAGCTTGCGGGCCGCGTCTTCCCGCACGTCCAGGTCCGGCTTGCCGAACAGCGCGCCCAGGCCCCGCGCGTCCTGGCCGATCACCCGTTCCAGCCCGGCGGTGCTGTAGACCGGCGGGGTCGTCGCCATCGGCACGCGGTTGGGCACGGGGGCGGGCGTGGAGACGCATCCGCCGAGCATGATCGCGCCGCACCCGGCCGCCAGCCATGTCCGATATGTCATTTCAAACCCCCGTGAAATCGATGCGTCGCCATGGCCGCGCCCAATATGGGGGCGAACAGATTGGCGACAGGAATCACGAACAGCCCGGCGACGACAAGGCCGGTGAGCGCGCGTTCCACACGCGTCGCCGCAAGCCATTCCGCCAGGGCGGCGCGCTCCATGTGCCGGGCGGCGACCATTTCGCCCAGGTCGCGCCCCAGCAGCAGCGCATTGACCGCCAGGAACAGCGCCACGCTGCCGACGCCGGTGACCAGCAGCAGTATGTAGAGCGGCACCGCCGCAAGATTGAACAGCAGCGCGCGGATTGCGGACCGGCTGCCCATCGCCAGCGAGCGGGCAAGGCCGACAGGGCGGGCGGCGCGGGCGGCGGCGGGATAATGGCGCCGCTCCACCGCGCCGACGATCTCGTCGCCGAACAGGCCGATCACGGCGATGGCGACCACCCGGAACAGCAGGATGCCGAGCAGGATGGCGACCAGCACGGCCGCCGCCGCGGCCAGGCCGCCATGCAGCGCGGCGATGCCGCTCCACCCCGCCAGCGCGCCGAGGCCGAGCTGAAGCAACACCCCCAGGCCGACGAAGATCAGCAGCGTCAGCGCCAGCGATTTGGCCAGCACCCGCAGGATCGGCGGATCGGCGAGCTGGCCGATCGACAGGGTGAACGCGCGGATCATGCCCCGGTGGTTGCGGATGCGGGCGCGCCCGTCAATGCGTCCGCGATTTGACGGGCGCGAAAAGCCCCTTATGCGGGCATTCAACAAGATCGTGATTCCGTAGGGAGATTTTCGTGGCAGCAGCCGAATATGACGTGGTGGCCATCGGCAACGCCATCGTCGACGTGATTTCAAAGGCAGACGACGCCTTCATCGCCCGGGAGGGGCTGAACAAGGGTTCGATGCAGTTGCTCTTCTCGACCGGCGAGGCCGAGGCGCTTTATGAGCGGATGGGGCCGGGCATAGAGGCGAGCGGTGGCTCCGCCGCCAACACCATCGCCGGCATCGCGGCGCTGGGCGGGCGGTGCGGGTTCATCGGCCAGGTAGCGGACGACCAGCTGGGCGCGGTCTTCGCGCATGACATCCGCGCCCATGGCATCGCCTTCAACACCGCGGTGCGCGCGGGCGATCCGCCCACGGCGCGCTGCCTGATCCTGGTCACGCCGGACGGTCAGCGGACGATGAACACCTTTCTGGGCGCGTCGCAGTTCCTGCCGGAAAGCGCGATCGACCTGGCGATGATCGCGGCCGGCGAGATCCTGTATCTCGAAGGCTATCTCTGGGACCCGGAAGAACCGCGCGCGGCGATGCGGCGGGCGATATCGGTGGCGCGCGGGGCGGGGCGCAAGGTGGCCTTCACCCTGTCCGACACATTCTGCATCTCGCGCCATCGCGGCGATTTCGTCGATCTGATCGCGCGCGGCGACATCGATATCCTGTTCGCCAACGAGGCGGAGATATTGTCGCTGATGGAAACCGAGGATTGCGACGCGGCGATCGCCCGGGTGGCGGCGCAGGTGCCGCTGCTGGTGGTGACGCGCAGCGAGAAGGGGGCGATCGCGGTGAAGGACGGCGCGCGTCATGAGGTGCCCGCCGCGCCGGTCGACGCGGTGGTGGACACTACCGGGGCGGGCGACCTGTTTGCCGCCGGTTTCCTGGCCGGGCAGGCGCAGGGGCGCGGCATCGTCGACAGCCTGCGCATGGGCGCGCTGTGCGCGGCGGAGGTGATTTCCCATTATGGCGCGCGGCCGGAGGCGGACCTGAAGGCGCTGGTCGCGAACGGGCTGGCCTGACCGGCTGCCGCCGCCCCGGCTGGGGACGGCACGGATAAGAAAAGGGGAGGCCGTGGCCTCCCCTTTTTGTTGGCGTCAGGCCTGGCGGCCGCCCGGCGTCGGCGCGTCGGGCAGCGGCGGGACCGGCTGCGGCGGCGTATCGGCGTCGTCCTCATGCACGTCCACGATGCCCCGGCCGACATAGCTCTTGCGCCGGCCGTATAGGAAATAGAGCACCAGCCCGATCCCGCCCCAGATGGGCAGAACCATCTTCGATTCATAAGGCAGGTTGAGGAACAGGGTGACGCAGCCGATGAGCGCCACCGGTGCTACGACCCACACTATCGGGGTGCGGAACGGCCGTTTGCGCTTGGGATCGGTGATCCTCAGCATCATCACCGCCATCGCGACCATGAAGAAGGCGAACAGCGTCCCGGAATTGGAGATGTCCGCCAGCTGGCCGACCGGGAAGAAGGCCGCCGCCACGGCGACGCACAGCCCGGTGATGAGGGTGACGACGTGCGGCGTCTTCCAGCGCGGGTGGATGGTCGCCAGCTTTTCGGGCAGCAGGCCGTCGCGCGCCATGACGAAGAAGATACGGGTCTGGCCGAACAGCATCATCAGGATGACGGAGGGCAGCGCCAGGAAGGCGGCGAGGCCGATCAGGTTGCCGAGCCAGGGATAGCCGATCTGGCGCAGCACATGGGCCAGCGCCTCCTTGGAGCAGACCAGCGGTTCCTGGCCGATCGCCATCAGCGACTTGCACTGGGCGACCATCGCGGCGGAGCCGGGCGCGATCGACGATCCGTCCGGGTTGACGACGGGCTGGGCGCCGATCGTGCCGATCGCGCCGCTCGCCACCAGCAGGTAGAAGACGGTGCAGATGGCCAGCGACCCGATAAGCCCGATCGGGACGTTGCGCTGGGGGTTCTTGGTTTCTTCCGCCGCGGTGGAGACCGCGTCGAAGCCCACATAGGCGAAGAAGATCGACGCTGCCGCGCCGACCACGCCGAGGCCGCTCTCCCCGCCATGGCCGAACATGCCGTTGGGCTGGAAGGGTTCGAAATTGGCGCCGTTGATCATCGGCACGGTGAGCGCGATGAACATCGTTAGCGCCGCCACCTTGATCGCCACCAGCACGGCGTTGACCTTGGCGCTTTCGGTGGTGCCGATCATCAGCAGCCAGGTGACGAGCAGCGCGATGACGATGGCTGGCACGTTGACGATGCCGGCCGAGAAATCGGCATGGGGAATGCCGTCCACCATCGACCATGCCGGGCCGGAGGCGAGGGCGGCTGGTATGTGTATCCCCAGCGAACTGTCTATCAGGCCGACGAAATAGCCGGACCAGCCGACCGAGACGGCGCTGGCCGCCACCGCATATTCGAGGATCAGCGCCCAGCCGACCATCCAGGCCAGCAATTCGCCCATCACCGCATAGGTGTAGGTATAGGCGGAGCCGGATACCGGGACCATCGAGGCGAGCTCGGAATAGCAGAGCGCCGCCACCGCGCAGACGAAACCGGCGATGATGAAGCTGATCAACATGCCGGGACCGGCCTTTTGCGCGGCTTCCGACGTGAGCACGAAGATGCCGGTGCCGATGATCGCGCCGACGCCCAGCAGGGTCAGCTGGACCGGGCCGAGCGACCGGGTCAGCGATTTCTTTTCAGCGGTGGCAAGAATGGCGTCGAGTGGTTTGACGCGCCCAAAAATCATATCTGGTCCCCCTCCAGGGCATGGACGCGCAATCACGCGCGTCATTTCATTGGGGTGGAACCTAAACGCTGTTGCGCCGCGCGCAACAATTTATCGTGCCAGCATCGGGCCTAATGGGCGGCCCGCGAAGATATGGACGTGCAGGTGCGGAACCTCCTGATGGCCATGCTGCCCGATATTGGCGAGCAGCCGGTAGCCCGGCTCGACCAGCCCGGCATTGCGGGCGACGATGCCCACCGCGCGGACGAAACCGGCGATTTCCGCATCCGGCGCGCGGGCGGAAAAATCGTCCCAGGACACATAGGCGCCCTTGGGTATCACCAATATGTGGGTCGGCGCCTGGGGGTTGATGTCGAGAAAGGCGAGCGCGTGATCGTCCTCATAAACACGGGTGCTGGGGATTTCCCCGCGCAGGATCTTCGCGAAGATATTCTGGTCGTCATAGGGCAGGGTGGCGTCGATCGGCATGGTTACTCCTTCGCGCGCGCGGCTTTTTCGGCGATGCCGGACACGCCTTCGCGCCGGTCCAGCTCGGCCATCACCGCATCCAGCGACAGGCCCATGTCGGCCAGCAGCACCGCCAGATGGAAGATCAGGTCGGCGGCTTCGCTAGTGACGGCGGCGGCATCCCCCTCCATCGCGGCGACCACGGTTTCCACCGCTTCCTCGCCCAGCTTGCGGGCCATGCGGGCGCGGCCGTCCGCCGTAAGCCGCGCAACGTAGGAGGCGGCCGGATCGCCATTGCGGCGGGCGCGGATGGTGGCTTCAAGCCTGTCGAGCGTCGTCGTCATGCGCCGCATGTGGCGCGGCGGCGGCGGGCGCGTCAACCGGCTTGATGGGCGCGCACCGGCAATCCGGCGGCGGCGAGGGCGGCATGGGCCTCGGCGATGCTGTGCTGGCCGAAATGGAAGATGGAGGCGGCCAGCACCGCGCTGGCATGGCCCTGCGTCACGCCGGCGACGAGATGATCGAGCGTGCCCACCCCGCCGCTGGCGACCACCGGCACGGTGACGGCGTCGGCAATGGTGCGGATCAGCGCCAGATCATAGCCGTCGCGGGTGCCGTCCCGGTCCATGGAGGTGATCAAAAGCTCGCCCGCGCCAAGTTCCGCCAGCCGCAGCGCGTGGGCGACGGCATCGATTCCGGTCGCGCGGCGGCCGCCATGGGTGAAGATTTCCCAGCGGCAGGGCGCGACCGCGCGGGCATCGACGGAGCCGACCACGCATTGCGCGCCGAAGCGGTCGGCAAGGTCGGCGACCAGTTCCGGCCGGGCGACGGCGGCGCTGTTCACCGCCACCTTGTCCGCCCCGGCGAGCAGCAGCGCGCGGGCGTCGTCCGGGGTGCGCACGCCGCCGCCCACGGTCAGCGGCATGAAGCAGACCTCGGCGGTGCGGCGGACCACGTCGACCATCGTGCCGCGCGCCTCGTGGGTGGCGGTGATATCGAGGAAGCACAGCTCGTCCGCCCCCGCGGCGTCATAGGCGCGGGCCTGTTCCACCGGGTCCCCGGCATCGGCCAGATCGACGAAATTGACGCCCTTCACCACCCGCCCGCCGGCGACATCCAGGCAGGGGATGACGCGGGTGCGGACGGTCATGCCGCGGCCACCGCCAGCGCGGCGGCCAGGTCCAGCCGCCCGTCATAGAGCGCGCGGCCGGTGATGACGCCTTCTATGCCGTCGCGCGCATGGAGGGAGAGGATGCGGATATCGGAGATATCCTTCACCCCGCCGCTGGCGATCACCGGGATGCGGGTGGCGCGGGCAAGATCGACGGTCGCGTCGATATTGCAGCCCTTCAGCAATCCGTCGCGGCCGACATCGGTGAACAGCAGGGCGGCGACGCCCGCATCCTCGAACCGGCGGGCGAGATCGACGATCGACACGTCGGAAACGTCCGCCCAGCCGCGCGTGGCGACCATGCCGTCGCGCGCATCGACGGCGACGACGATGCCGCCGGGGAAATCGCGCGCCGCATCGCGCACCAGATCGGGATTTTCGAGCGCGGCGGTGCCGATCACCACCCGCGCGACGCCGAGCGCGAACCAGCGCTCGATGGCGGCGCGGTCGCGGATGCCGCCGCCCAGCTGGACATGGCCGGGGAAGGCGCGGACGATGGCGGTCACCGCATCGGCATTGACCGCGCGGCCGGCGAATGCGCCGTCCAGATCGACGACATGAAGGTGGGCCGCGCCCGCATCGGCAAAGAGCAGCGCCTGCGCGGCGGGATCGTCGCCATAGACGGTGGCCCGGCCCATATCGCCCTCGGCCAGCCGGACGACCTGGCCTCCTTTCAGGTCGATGGCGGGGAAGACGATGATGCTCACGGGCGCCACTCCAGGAAACGGGTGAGGAAATCCAGGCCGTAGCCCTGGCTCTTTTCGGGGTGGAACTGGACCCCGACGATATTGTCCCGGCCGATCGCCGCCGTCAGCGGGCCGCCATGCCGGGTGGTCGCGATCATGCCGTCGCCCCAGAAGGCGT
This sequence comes from Sphingomonas sp. SCN 67-18, assembly GCF_001724715.1. GTDB lineage: Bacteria > Pseudomonadota > Alphaproteobacteria > Sphingomonadales > Sphingomonadaceae > SCN-67-18. The sequence goes on along the minus strand of NZ_MEFG01000014.1, from coordinate 139,396 downwards.
AGCTGTGCAGGAAATAGGCCTCGCCCGGCACGATCAGCGGATGGGCGGCGGAGGGGGTGACGTCGTTCCAGCCCATGTGCGGCACCTTGACCGCCGGATCGTCCGGCACGATCGCCCGCACCGTCCCGCCGATCCAGCCGAGGCCGGGCGTGACGCCATATTCCTCGCCCCGGTCCGCCAGCAGCTGCATGCCGACGCAGATGCCGAGGAACGGGCGGCCCTTGTCGACGGCGGCGGCGTTCAGCGCCTCGACCATGCCGGGAATGGCGGCGAGCGCGTTCATGCAGGCGGCGAAGGCGCCGACGCCGGGCAGGACGATGCGGTCCGCCGCCGCCACCAGGGCGGAATCGGCGGTGACGCGGACATGGCCGGCGCCCGCGGCGTTCAACGCATTATGGACGGATTTCAGGTTGCCGGCGCCGTAATCGATCAGCGCGACGGTGTCAGACACCGCCCAACGTCCCTTTCGTCGAGGGAACGGCGTCCGCCTTGCGCGGATCGATCTCCACCGCCTGGCGCAGCGCGCGGGCCAGCGCCTTGAACGCGCTTTCGGCGATATGGTGGTTATTGTCGCCGTACAGCGTCTCGATGTGCAGGGTGATGCCCGCCGCCCCGGCGAAGCTGTGGAACCAGTGTTCGAACAGCTCGGTGTCCATCTCGCCCAGCCGGGGCTGGCTGAAGCCCGATTTCCACACCAGATAGGGCCGCCCGGAAATGTCGATGGCGGCGCGGGTCAGCGTCTCGTCCATCGGCGCATAGGCGGTGCCGTAGCGGGTGATGCCCCGCCGGTCGCCGAGCGCCTGGGTGAACGCTTCGCCGATGGCGATGCCGCTGTCTTCCGTGGTGTGGTGCTGGTCGATATGCAGGTCGCCGTCGATCCTGACCGTCAGGTCGATCAGCGAATGGCGCGACAGCTGCTCCAGCATATGGTCGAGGAAACCGATGCCGGTCGAAACCTCATAGACGCCGGTGCCGTCGAGGTTCAGCTCGACAGCGACCGATGTTTCCTTGGTCTGGCGGTGGACGGAGCCGGTGCGCATGACAGCGGCCTATAGCGATGTCGTAGCGTCGCGCAACGTCTTGACCGGCGGGTTGCGGGCGTTCACCAGAGAAACATGACCGACGCGCCGCCCGACAGCCTGATTCCCTATGACGAGATCGTGCAGGAGGCGCTGCGCGCCGTGGTGGGCCGCGTGCTGGGCGAGGTGGCGGCGGCCGGCGGGGTTCCGCCCGGCGACCATCATTTCTACATCACCTTCAAGACCGGCGCGGGCGGGGTCGACATCCCCCGCCACCTGACCGAGCGGTTCCCGGACGAGATGACCATCGTCCTCCAGCATAAATTCTGGGACCTGAAGGTCCATGACGACGGGTTCGAGGTGGGGCTGAGCTTCAACCAGATTCCGACGCGGCTGGTGATTCCGTTCGCGGCGGTGACTGGCTTCGTCGATCCCTCGGTGGATTTCGCGCTGCAATTCCAGGCGCAGGGCGATGCCGACGAGCATGAGCCGCCGGAGGCCGCGGAGAATGATGCGCCGCTGGCGGAACCGATCTCGGACGGCTCCAACGTGGTGTCGGTGGATTTCGGCCGGAAGAAATAAGGCGTCCGGCATCGTGAAGGATGACGGATATGACTGACCCCCAGAGCCGGATCGAAACGGACAGCATCGGCGGCATCGCCGTGCCCGCCAGCGCCTATTGGGGCGCGCAGACGCAGCGTTCCACGGTCAATTTCCCTTTCGGCCCGGACGAGCGGATGCCGATGGGCATCATCTATGGGCTGACCCATGTGAAGCGGGCCGCGGCGCGGGTGAACGGCGGGCGCGGGGCGCTGGACGCGCGGCTGGGCGACGCCATCGTCGCGGCGGCGGACGCCATATTGGCCGGGCGGTACGACGACCAGTTTCCGCTCGCCATCTGGCAGACCGGATCGGGCACGCAATCGAACATGAACGTCAACGAGGTGATCGCCGGCCTCGCCAACGAGGCGCTGGCGGGCGCGCGCGGCGGCAAGAGCCCGGTCCACCCCAACGATCATGTCAATATGGGCCAGTCGTCCAACGACAGCTTCCCGACCGCATTGCACGTGGCCGTGGCGCAGGCGACGGTGGCGGCGCTGTTCCCGGCGCTCGACCGGCTGTTCGCGGCGCTGGGCGGGAAGGCGGAGCAGTGGGGCGGCATCGTCAAGATCGGCCGCACCCATTTGCAGGATGCGACGCCGCTGACGCTGGGGCAGGAATTTTCGGGCTATGCGGCGCAGCTGTTCGCCGCGCGCAAGCGGCTGGACGGCGCGCTCTACCACAATATCTGCAAGCTGGCGCAGGGCGGCACCGCCGTCGGCACCGGGCTGAACGCGCCGCCGGGGTTCGACGCCGCGATGGCGGCGGCGCTGGCGGAGGCGACCGGCCTGCCGTTCGAGCCCGCGCCGAACAAGTTCGAGGCGCTGGCGGCCAATGATGCGCTGGTCTTTTTCTCCGGCGCGCTCAACACGCTGGCGGTGGCGCTGACCAAGATCGCCAACGACATCCGCCTGCTGGGCAGCGGCCCGCGCTGCGGCCTGGGCGAGCTGACCCTGCCCGCCAACGAGCCGGGCAGTTCCATCATGCCGGGCAAGGTGAACCCCACCCAGTGCGAGATGCTGACCATGGTGGCGGCGCAGGTGATCGGCAACCATCAGGCGGTGACGGTGGGCGGGCTGCAGGGCCATCTGGAACTGAACGTGTTCAAGCCGATGATCGGCGCCAATGTGCTCCGCTCGATCCACTTGCTGGCGCAGGGCATGGCGGGCTTTGCCGAGCATTGCGTCGAGGGGCTGGAGGCGAATGAGGCGCGGATCGCGGAGCTGCTCGACCGGTCCTTGATGCTGGTGACGGCGCTGGCGCCCGAGATCGGTTACGATAACGCCGCGAAGATTGCCAAATATGCGCTGGACAAGGGGCTGACGCTGAAGGCGGCGGGGCTGGAACTGGGGCTGGTCGATGCCGCCACGTTCGACCGGCTGGTCAAGCCGGAAGCGATGCTGGGCCGTTCATGCTGACGACAGGTCGGCCATGGTAGCGACGGCGATGATGACCCGGATATCTGGCCTGCATCTCCTTGCCTGCGTGGCGGCCGCCATGGCTGGCGCACCCGCCATGGCAGAGGACGTGGCGGACGCCACGGTGGTCCGGCTCAGCCCTGCCGCCGCTGAACGGGCGATCGAATCGGGCGCGGCGTCCGCCGCCACGGACGATGGATATGCGATGATCGACGACGGCCCCGGCCGGCAGATCCATGGTGAGGTCGGCATGATGATCGGCACCGGCGGCGCGCGCGGGCTGTTCGGTACCGCGGCGATCCCGCTGGGCGACAATGGCGGCGCCGTCATTTCCTTTTCGACCGAGCGTTATGGCAATCGGGGCTATCGCTACCGCCATCGCTGACGCGCCGGTCAGCCGGCCTCGGCAATCTCCGCCAGTTGCGCCGCGCATTGCGCCCAGCCCTGCTGGAAACCCATTTCCTCATGCTGTTTCATCGTCGCTTCATCCCAATGGCGGGATGCGGCGCGATAGAGCGTGCCGTCCCCGTCCGCCGCGAAGCTGAACAGGCCGACCATGAAGGGGGTTTGGGGAATCCAGCCTGCCCGGAAGGCGTTGGTGAAGACGATCCGCCGTTCCGGCACGATTTCCAGCACCACCCCTTCCATGACGCTGACTTCGCCGCCGGGGCCGGACATTTCCATGCAGCTTCGCCCGCCGGGGCGCAGGTCCAGCTCGATGACCCGCGTCTGCCATGGGCGCGGCGCCCACCATTGCTCCAGCTGCAAGGTCCAGACCTGCCAGACCCGGGCGGGCGTCGCCGCGATCCGCCGCTCTATCGCCAGTTCATAGCCGGTGTCGGCGTTCATCGCGTCTCTCCCGCATAGGCCGCTTCCAGCGCGGCGAGGTCCAGCTTCACCATGCCGACCAGCGCGGCCATCATCCGGCCCAGCTGTTCCGCATTGCCCTGCTTGTGCATGCGAATCACGGCTTCGGGCACGATCTGCCATGAAAGGCCGAACCGGTCCTTCAGCCAGCCGCACTGGACCGGGCGGCCGCCATCGGCGACCAGCGCATCCCAATAGCGATCCACCTCCGCCTGGTCGGCGCAGTTGACGGACAGCGAGATCGCGTCGGTAAAGGGCACGCCGGGGCCGCCGTTCAGCGCCTGGAACCGCTGGCCGCGCAGCCGGAACTCTACCAGCATCGGCGTGCCGGCGGGAAAGGGCATCCCCTCCCCATAATGCGAGATCAGGTCGATCCCGGAATCCGGGAAGATCCCGACATAGAAGCGCGCGGCCTGTTCGGCCTGCCCGTCGAACCACAGGCAGGGCGCGATGGCGGCCATGGTCAGCCGTCCTCTGCGGTGTCGAGCAGCAGCGAGAATCCGCCGAACACCATGCGCTTGCCGTCGAACGGCATGGCGTCCATGTCCGGTTGCATCCGCGGATCAGCCATCAGCTTGGCGTTGCCCGCGTCGCGGGCCTCCTTGGACGGCCAGACGATCCAGGAAAAGACCACATTCTCATGCTCCTCGGCCTTCACCGCCATGCGGAAATCGGTGGTCTTGCCGACGGGAATGTCGTCTCCCCAGCATTCCACCAGCTGCAGCGCGCCATATTCGCGGAACAGCGGCGCGACCGTGGCCGCCATCTCGCGATAGGCCTCGCGCTTGTCGTTCGGCACGGGCACCAGGAATCCATCGATATAAGCCATCGTCTCTCTCCTCTTCGGCGATCATCGCACCGGCATCGCGGCGCGCAACCGTTTCGCGTTCATGAGTGGGCCATTCCGGTCGCCCCGATCATCGCCGGGGTTCGATTCGGGCGGGCGCGACCGATACATACCAACCAGTCGGTATTTAATCAACCCGGCCGATATCCGGGGGCGGATCGGGCCTTATGCCCGTGTTGGACAGTTTCTGGCCCACCCCCCAAAGCGGCCTGCCGGCGGGCGGGGCATGGATGATGGCATGATCGCCCGGCGCGATCGCTGGAGACCCGGACGAGGATTGCCATGGCTGATCGCAACAGGGCAGAGCGCGGATGACCGGCCCGTTCGAGCGTTGCACGGCCGACGACATCGCCCGGCTTATCGACGCGCATCCGCTGGCCTGGGTGATCGCGCCCGCCCCCGGCGCCGCCGCGACCCCGCTGCCGATGCTGCTCGACCGCGACGGGCACGGCCAGATCGCCGGCCTGACCGGCCATGTGCCCAAGGCGCATCCGCTGTTTGCGCAGCTGACGGCGGATCCGCGCGCCATGTTCCTGTTCCAGGGACCGCAAGCCTATATTTCTCCTGAGCCGCTATCGAACCGCGACTGGGCGCCGACCTGGAATTTCGCCGTCGTCCGCATCGACGCGGAAGTGCATTTCGACGACGCGCTGACCGACATCGCGCTGCGCCGGCTGGTCGCGCGGATGGAGGCGGACCGGGCGCGGCCGTGGACGGTGGAGGAACTGGGCGGCCGCTATGCGCGGATGCGGGATCAGGTGATCGGCTTCAGCGCCGCGATCCACCGCATCGTGCCGCGCTTCAAGCTGGGGCAGGACGAGCAGCCTGCCGCCTTTGACGAGATTGTCGACTGGCTGGGCGACAGCGCGCTGGCAGACTGGATGCGCCGGTTCAAGCGGGATCGGGGCTGAGCGGTGGCTGGCGCGGTGGTGCGGCATCTGGCCCGGGCGGTGGCGGGCGGCGTCGCCGTGCTGGGCGGGGACGCGGCGCGGGCGGGCGACGGGCCGCCCGCCATCGATGCCGAGATCAGCTATGTCGGCGACAGCATGGCCAGCCTGAAGGGCGAGCGCGGCATGCGCTATATGGGCCTGCTCGACATGATGGCCGATGTGGACGGCGACGCCATCGGCCTGGACGGGCTGTCCGCGCATGTGAACCTGCAATGGGCGCATGGCGGGGCCATCTCCGGCGATGTGGTGGGCGACGGGCAGGGCGTCAGCAATATCGAGGCGCCGCCCGGATTGCGTCCGCTGCAGGCCTATGTCGCCGCGCGCATCGGCGGGGGCCGGGGGCAGGTGAAGGCGGGGTTGATCGACCTGAACGACGATTTCGACGAGCAGGCGGTGGGCGCGATGTTCCTCAACTCCTCGCACGGCATCGGCGCGGATTTCGCGCAGACCGGGCTGAACGGGCCGTCCATCTTCCCGACGACCGCGTCGGCGGTGGTGATGCGCTGGACCGAGCCGGGCTGGTCGGTGCGCCTCGGCCTGTTCGACGGCGTTTCGGGCGATCCGGATCATCCGCGCCGCACCGTGGTCCGCTTTCCCGGCGAGAGCGGGCTGCTGATGGTCGGCGAGGTCGATCTGGCGCTGGACGACGACACGCAGCTTCAGCTGGGCGCATGGAGCTACACCCGCAGCTTCGATGCGGTCGATGGCGGCGCGCGGCGCCTGTCCGGCAATAGCGGCGCCTATGTCATGGGGCAGACCATGGTGCTCAGCCGGGGCGAGCAGCGGCTGGACGCCTGGCTGAGGCTGGGCATCGCCAACAGCGCGATCAACCCGGTCGGCACCTATCTGGGCGGCGGGCTGACCTATGGCGGGGATCGCAGCAGTTGGGGGCTGGCCTTTGCCCACGCCCGGCTGGGTGATCCGGCCCTGCGCGCGGGCGCGGGGGAGCGCCGCGCGGAAACCAATGTCGAGCTGAGCTGGGCTTTCCGCCTCAACGACCGGCTGACCATCCAGCCGGACGTCCAATATATCTTCAATCCCGGCTGGGCGGCGGGCCGGGCGGATGCGCTGGTGGTGGGCCTGCGCTTTGGCGCGGTGCTGTTCTGAGCCGCAGATAATCCGCCAGATCGGCGGGGGTGTTGAGGTTGGCGAGCGGCGTGTCGATGGCCACCACCCGCGCGCCGCACGCGGCCACCCAGCCGCGGATCGAACGGTCCGCGCCCTTCGCCAGATGCGCGTCGAGCAGGTCGGCCAGCCCGGCGGGCCACCAGCCGAACAGCGGCTGGCCGGCGACGATGGCGGCGCCCTGTCCGGACAGCGTCTCACGCAGCGCGGGCGGCACCGGCAGCACGTCGCATCCGGCGGTCAGCACATGGCCGTACCCCGCATCGGCTGCGTGGCGCAGCGCCGCGCACAGGCCGCCCAGCGGCCCCAGGTCCGGCGCGGGACGGTCAGCGATGCCGGTCAGCCCCGGCCAGGCGCGGCCGAAGAGCAGCAGCGCATCCGTCTGCGCCGCCAGCGCGTCTGCGACATGATCGAGCAGCGCGCGGCCGTCGACCAGCGCGGCGGCCTTGTCGGCGCCGAAGCGGGTCGATTTTCCCCCGGCCAGGATCGCGCCGAGCACGCGCATATCGATCGTCCTTCCATGGCTGACGGCTGTCACCCTGGGGACACAGCCGGCGCGGGTCAATCATCTGCCCCTTCCGCTTATCCCGCGGATGATGCAGGAGGGATTGCGCCGCGCGTTGCGGCAGGAGCCGAGAAAATAAAACAGGTCGCCGCCCTTCCCTATCGCATCGAGCCGGACGGATCCGCCAAGGTGCTGCTGATCACCTCGCGCGATACCCGCCGCTGGATCATTCCCAAGGGCAATCCCATTCGCGGGCTGGACCCGCATCAGGCCGCCGCGCACGAGGCGTTCGAGGAAGCCGGCATTTCCGGCATTCCCTGCCCGACCGCGCTTGGCGCCTACCAATATCAGAAGCATCACCGCCGCCGGCCGTCCGAGCCGGCGAGGGTGGACGTGTTTCCGCTGGCCGTGCTCAGCCAGTTCGGCGACTGGCCCGAACGGCATGAGCGCGACACCCGCTGGTTCGACCTTGCCGAGGCGGCCGAGGCGGTCAGGGAACCGGAATTGAAGGCGATGATCGCCGGGTTTCGCGAACCCCCAAAGACCGCTGGGCTTGCCCAGAGCGCCTTGCTATGGGTCCGCGATCGCGGGGGCGAAAGGATAGCGATTTTGCGGTGGTTCCAGGCATTGATGCCGAAGCAGGGGCGTTTTTTCGAATTGTTCGAGGCGCATGCGGCGACGCTGGTGGGCGGCGCGGACGCGCTGGCGCGGCTGCTGCAGGGCGGCGACACCATCGCGTCCTACAGCAAGGAGATCCAGGACCGCGAGCATGAGGCGGACGACATCATCCGCGAAGTGCTGCAGGATGTGCGCCGCACCTTCATCACCCCGTTCGACCGCAGCGCCATCACCGACCTGATCGGCGTGATGGACGACGCCATCGACCAGATGAACCATGCGGCCAAGACCATAACCCTATATGAAGTGACCGAATTCCCGCCGCAGATGAGCGACATGAGCGGCATCATCGTCGAGGCGGCGCGGATCACGGCGGAGGCGATTCCGCTGCTCCGTTCGCTGGGCAACAACAGCAACCGGCTGCACGAGCTGACCGAGCGGCTGGTCCGCCTGGAAGGCCATGCCGACGATATCTGCGATGCCGGGCTGAAGGCGCTGTTCAAGGCGCAGGGCGATGCGGACCCGATGTCCTTCGTCATCGGGCGCGAGATTTACGGGCATCTGGAAAAGGTGGTCGACCGGTTCGAGGACGTCGCCAACGAGATCCAGGGTCTCGTGATCGACCACGCCTGACCAGCGGCTGGAACGACCCGGAATGGACGCCACATTATCGCTGCCGCTGCTGATCGGCCTGATCGGCGTCGCGCTGGTCTTCGATTTCCTGAACGGGCTGCACGACGCGGCCAATTCCATCGCCACCATCGTGTCCACCCGCGTACTGCGCCCGCAATTCGCGGTGGCATGGGCGGCGGGGTTCAACTTCATCGCCTTCCTGTTCTTCGGGCTGCATGTCGCGGAAACGGTGGGCAAGGGGATCGTCGCGGCGGACGTTATCGACGCGGCGGTGATTTTCGGCGCGCTGATGGGCGCGATCAGCTGGAACCTGATCACCTGGGCGCTGGGCATCCCGTCCAGCAGCAGCCACGCGCTGATCGGCGGATTGCTGGGGGCCGGCATCGCCAAAGCGGGGCTGCCGGTGGTGGTGTGGAGCGGCGTCATCAAGACGTCGGCGGCGATCGTGCTGTCGCCGGCGGTGGGGCTGGTGCTGGCGCTGCTGCTGGTGCTGCTCATTTCATGGCTGTTCGCGCGGGCGACGCCGCGTTTCGCGGACAAGAGCTTCCGCAAGCTCCAGCTCGTCTCCGCGTCGCTCTATTCGCTGGGCCATGGCGGCAACGACGCGCAGAAGACGATGGGGATCATCGCCGTGCTGCTCTATTCGCAGGGCATGTTGAGCGGCGGCTTCCACGTGCCCTTCTGGGTGGTGATCTCATGCCAGGCGGCGATGGCGCTGGGCACGCTGTTCGGCGGCTGGAAGATCGTCCAGACGATGGGATCGAAGATCACGCGGCTCACCCCGGCGCAGGGTTTCTGCGCGGAAACCGGCGGGGCGATCACCCTGTTCACGGCGACGGCGATGGGCATTCCCGTGTCCACCACCCACACCATTACCGGGGCCATCGTGGGCGTCGGCGCGTCGCGGCGCCTGTCCGCCGTGCGCTGGAACGTGGCGAGCAGCATCGTCGTGGCCTGGGTCGTCACCCTGCCCGCGGCGGCGCTGATCGGCGCTGGCTTCTACTGGATCGCGACGGTGACTGGCCTGTTCGCCTGACCCGGCTCAGGGCGCGACGGCGCCTTCGGCCATGTCGATGCCCGGATTGCGATCGAAGAAGTTGAACGGGCGCAGCTTGAAGCCGTGCCACAGGCCCGGCATCACCGGCCAGTCTTCGGCCCGGGTCTGGTGGCGGAAACCGAGCGTGTACCACAGCACGATGTCCTGATTCTCGATCGGCTCCTGGTCCGCGACGAAGGCGGGCAGGCCCTCGATGGCGCGGTTCTGGTTGGGGTAGACGCCCGACGCATAAAGCTCATTCGGGTGATAGCGCGTCACCCACAGCGGCATGGTGGCAAAGCTCGCGCGCTGTTGCAGCGGCTCGTCCTCCGCCAGGATCGACAGATCGGCATGGCCCGGCGCGAACTGGTAGCTGGTCGGATTGGCCATGGCGTTGTGGCGGCCGGCGCTTTCCACCCGCAGCCAGGCGGATTCATGCGCGGGCGGAAAGGCCTGCTCGCGCGCCACCGGGGCGCTTTCCACCTGCCACAGGCTGCGGCGCTGGGGGTTGTCGGTCAGGGTGCGGGTGACGAAGCGGTCCTTGACCAGCCGGTTGTTCTGCCCGTCCACGTCCAGATCGACCCGGAAGCTCATATAATGGTCGTGGTTCACGCCGACCAGATTGGGCGCGATCAGCGTGCCATATGCGGTATCGTCCTTCGCCAGCTTGTCGGCCATCGTCCTGGATGCGACCGCCTTGGTGGCGTCGATGCCATAGGCGCCGGCCTTGACCTCGATCTCGCCCGCGCGGTTGAACGTGAAATCGAGCAGATAGTCGTAATTGCCGACTTCGGGCGCCATGCGGACGACCAGTTCCACGTCCGGCCGGCTTTCCAGCGATTCGGTGAACACCTCATAATGCCGCCACAGCGGGTTTCCGGTGGCGCGCTCGAACACGCACACGACATTCTTCAGCGTGATCGGCCTGCCATGATCGTCGGAAATCACCGCATCCAGATAATGGGCGTTGGCGGGGCAGTCCGATCCCGGCTTGAGCGGAGAGGACAGCGCGCCGAAGCCATATTCGCCCACGTCCATATAGGCGCGGTAGGCCCAGTTCTGCCGGGGATCCATATAGGGGACGAACATTTCGGAGGTGTTGATCTGATAGGCGACCTGCCGCGTCTCCGCCCCGTCGCGCCAGGTGACGCGCGAGATGATCGGCCCCACGCGCTTGTCGACGCGCAGGTGGAAATTCCATTTGTCCCACGCGACGGACGATCCGCTGATCGTGAAATTATCGCCCCCGGGCGATACGATCTGCACCGGCTTCACGCCGGCGCGGCTGCTGGTTGCGGCGTCATAGGCGACATTGGGCACCTCCGCCGGGATCGGCACGACGCCCAGGTCGATCACCTCCAGCACCTTGCGCCCGGCGACGTCGACCACCGCCATCAGGTTTTCGATCGGTCGGCCGTAAATATGGTTGGTCGCCCCGGCCCGGTCGAAACAGGGGACGTTAAGCAGGCGCATCGTGCCGAATTTCGGGTCGATCACCGGGCCGACGGTGAGCGGCGCGCAGACGATATCGTCATAGCGCGTATAGCCGCGCTTGCGCATCGCGGCCTGCCAGCGCTTGTCCTGCTTCACCACCTCGCTGGCGCCGAGAAATTCCTCGAACAGGATCAGCGGCTGGCGGTCCTTGATCTCCTTTACCTCGTCGATCGTGCCGGCGGTCAGGTTGACGCGCGCCTCGTACAGTCGGCCCTTGTCGGTGAAGGTAGCGCGGGCGTGGCGCTCGAACGGCTGGCCCGGCTGCCAGGCCAGCACCGATTCCTTGCTGTTTTCCACCAGGCTGATGCCGGGGAAGCGGCTGGCGTCATCCACCTTGTGCGCGGCGCGCAATATCGCGACGGCGGCGTCGATTTCCCCGGCGGTCAGCGCGTCCAGCGGGTGGCTGGGCGCGTCCGCGGCAAAGGCCGGCGCGGCGGCGGAAAGGCACAGGCCGGCGGCAAGAGCCAGGACAGAGCTGTTCGAACGCATGGCGGATATCCTCCCTGATGGCGCGATATCATTAACATGTTAAATTTATCGGGCAAGACCATCCTTGCCCGGCCGTCACGCCGGCGGCAGGCCGAAGGCGAAGCTGGTCATCGCAATGCCGCCCTGAACGTCGCAAACCGGCACTTCCACCGCGTCTTCGGGGCGGGCCGCACCCATCACGTAGAGCAGCGGCAGATAATGCTCAGCCTCCGGCACCGCCATGCGCCATTCCGCATCGATGGCCGCCGGATCGGCCAGCGCTTCGCGTTCCCCGGCCAGCACGGCGCGCGTCACCCCCGCGTCGAAGCGGCGGGCCCAATCCGGCGTCGGCACGTCCGGCCCGCGCGGCACGCGCAGATTGTGGACGATATTGCCGCTGCCCAGGATCATCACGCCTTCATCCCTCAGCGAGGCCAGCGCCCGGCCGATGGCGAGATGCTCCGGCGGCGTGCGGCGGATGTCCATGCTCAGTTGCAGCACCGGCACGTCGGCTTCGGGATAGAGGAAGGCGAGCACGCTCCACGCGCCATGGTCCAGCCCCCAGCTGTCCAGATCGGCGCGGGCATGGGGGGCGAGCATCGCCTCGATCCGCTTCGCCAGCGCCGGTGATCCCGGCGCGGGATAGCGCATGGCATAAAGCGCGGGCGGGAAATTGTAGAAATCGTGGATGGTGCGCGGCGACTGTGCGGCGGTGACCAGCGTGCCCTTCGTCTCCCAGTGCGCCGATATGCACAATATGGCTGCGGGCTTGCCGATGCGATCGCTCAGCCCGCGCCAGGCCCTTGTAAAACCATTGTCCGAAAGCGCATTCATCGGCGAACCGTGGCCGAGGAACAGCGCCGGGGCGGGCCGTGTCGTCATCATTGTCCTCCTCGCTTGCCGGGCCGGTCCTGTCGCGTTACAAATATATAACATGTTAATTAAAAAGCGATCCGGGCGATGAGCCTATATATGGTGCAAAAGCTGATCTACGAGCTGAACCGCGATCCCGCCGTGCAGGCCGCCTTCACTGCGGACCGCGAGGCGGTGATCGGCCGTTACCGGCTGACCGGGGAGGAAGCGGAGGCGATCCGCGCCGACGATATCGGCAAGCTCTACATATTGGGCGTCAACGGCCAGATCCTGATGCATTTCGCGGCGTGGCGCGGCCTTGCCTGGGATGATTATATCCAGGCGATGAAGGACGGGCTGGCCGAACATGGGCCGGTGCGCGGCGGGCTCTATGCGGCCGTGGATGGCGGCAGGGGAGGCGCGGTATGAGCCTGGTCTTCGCCGGTATCATGAGCCACGGCCCCGGCATGACGGCGCGCGCCGACCGCGCCGACCCGGCGGTGCGCGATCCCTTCTTCGCCAGCCTGGACCGGATGCGGCAGGCGCTGGAGGCCGCGCGGCCCGATGCGCTGATCGTCGTCGCGGCGGAGCATTTCGCCAATTTCTTCATGAACAACATGCCCGCTTACTGCATCGGTATGGCCGACCAGTATGAAGGGCCGATCGAGGATCCGGACTGGCTGCGCATCGGCAGGCGCACGGTGCCCGGCAATCCGGACCTGTCGCGCCGGATCATCGCCGGAGCGATGGAGCTGGCGGATGTCGCCTATGCCGAGGAATGGAAGTTCGACCACGGCATCATGGTGCCGCTGAATTTCCTCACCCCGCGCTACGACCTTGCGATCATCCCGGCCAACATCAATTGCCAGGGGCCGCCGCTGACCCCGCTGCACCGCGCCTATGCGTTCGGCCAGGCGCTGCGCCGGGGCTGCGACGCCGTGCCAGAACGGATCGCGCTGGTCGGCACCGGCGGCATATCGCACTGGCCGGCGACGCCCAATTCCGGCCGGATCAACGAGGCATGGGACCGCGATTTCCTGGACCGCTGGGTCCGCAACGACCGTGACGCGCTGATCGACTATAGCGACGAGGACACGCTGCGCGATGCCGGGCAGGGCGGGTTCGAGATCCGCACGCTGATCAGCGTCGCCGGCGCCTGCGAAGGGGCGACCGGCGACTTATGGTTCTGCGAGCCGATCCCGATCTTCGCGACCAGCGGCTTCGCGGGCGTGATGAATATCGGCTAGCCGGGTCAGCCGCCCAGCCGCGGCACCTTGTGGCTGCCCAGCGCGACCGCGATATTCTTGGTCTCCATGTAGAAATCGAAGCTGTAATCGCCGCCGTCGCGGCCGATGCCGCTGGCCTTCATCCCGCCGAAGGGGGTGGGCAGGTGGCGGACATTTTCGGAATTGACCCAGATCATCCCGGCCTCGATCGCCTGGGCGACGCGGTGGGCGCGGCCGACATCGCCGGTCCACAGATAACCGGCCAGCCCATAATCGACATCATTGGCCTGGGCGATGGCGTCCGCCTCGTCGTCGAACGGGATCACGGTCAGCACCGGGCCGAAAATCTCCTCGCGCGCGATCCGCATCGTCGCGCTGGCGCCGGTGAACAATGTCGGCTGGACGAATGTGCCGGCATCGCCATGCGTGCCGCCGCCCACCGCCACCGTCGCGCCCTCGGCCCGTGCGATCTCCGCATAGGAGAGCACCTTGTCGCGGTGGCGGGGGTGGATCAGCGGGCCGATCTCGGTGCCGGGGTCCAGCGGATCGCCGACCTTCAGTGCCGCCACCCGCGCGGCCAGCCGGGCGACGAAAGCGTCGTGGATCGACCGCTGGACCAGCAGCCGGCTGGACGATGTGCAACGCTGGCCGTTGAGGCTGTAGATCATGAAGACGACCGCATCGAGCGCCCGGTCGAGATCCGCGTCGTCGAACACGATCACCGGATTCTTGCCGCCCAGTTCGAAATGGACGCGCTTCAGCGTTTCCGAACCCTGGCGCATGATCGCGCTGCCGGTTTTCGATTCGCCGACGAAAGCGATCGCCTTGATCGCCGGATGTTCGGTCAGCGCGCGGCCCGCGCCTTCGCCAAGGCCGTTGACGCTGTTCAGTACGCCCGCCGGCAGGCCCGCTTCATGGGCGACCTCAGCCAGCAGCCGGGCGCTGTAGGGGCTCCATTCCGCCGGCTTGTGGACCACGGTGCAGCCCGCCGCCAGCGCCGGGGCGATCTTCCACGTCGACAGCATGAAGGGCGTGTTCCACGGCGTGATCACCCCCACCGGGCCGATCGGCTGGCGCATGGTGTAATTGATATGATCCGCGGTGGGCAGCGAGACGCCGTCCTGCGCGCCCGGCGCGCGGTCCGCGAAGAACCGGAAATTCTCCGCGCCGCGCAGCGCCGCCTTGGCCATGAAGCGCAGCGGCTGGCCGGCGTCCATGCATTCGGTGAAGGCGATTTCCTCGGCCCGCGCCTCGATGCCGTCCGCGATGCGGTGCAGGATGGCGCGCCGCTGCTTGCCGGTCAGCGCGGCCCAGGCGGGAAAGGCGGCGCGGGCGGCCCGCGCTGCGGCATCGACATCGGCATCGGTGCCAGCGATGACCTGACCCAGCGGCTGGCCGTTCGACGGATCGGTCACGTCGAACAGCGCGTCGCCGCTGCCCATCGTCGCCTCGCCGGCGATGAAATGGCCCAGCGGCTCGACACGGAAGCGCGCCAGATAGGCCCTCGCCCGGGTGCGGTTGGGGTGCTCGCCCGATTGGGCGGCGGCGGGAATCGAGGTCATTCGGCGGACTCTTTCTTCAGCAATTCGTGCAGGTTGTTCTTGCGCCACGCCATGTCGGGCGGGATCTCGTGCAGCTCGAACGAGAGGGCGAGCGGCTGTGCGGCGTAGAGCCGGGCGGTGAAATCGCACAGCGCGGCGAAGATGCGGTCGCCCGCCGCACGGCGCACCGCATGTTCCCGGCCGGAGCCGACGCGCACCATCATGTGGATATAGCCGGCGGCGGGATCGCCATTGGCGATGCGGTAATGGTGGCGCGGCTCCGCGCGGGTGCGGACGCCGCCCGGCGGGAAGATGCCGGTGGCCAGCGCTTCGGCGTGGATATGGTCCACCAGCGCCTGGATGTTCAGCACCCTGTCCAGATTGTCCGAATATTCGATGTGAAGATGCGGCATTGACCTGTTCCGATGGCTCTTGTTAACATGTTAAATATCAACCGGCCCCATCTTATGCAAGGGAGTGTCTCCATGGATATCCGCCGCCTCAGGGGGTCCATACCCCCGCTGATCACCCCGTTTCGCGGCGGGGCCGTGGATTATGAAGCCTATGGCGACATGGTGGAGTTCCAGATCGCGCAGGGGTCTCACGGCGTGCTGGTCAACGGCACCACGTCCGAACCCGCCTCGCTGAGCGTCGAGGAACGCAACCGGCTGGTCGACGTGGCGATCGGCAGGGCCGCCGGGCGGGTGCCGGTGGTGGCGGCGACGGGATCGCAGTCGCTCGCCGAGACGGAGGCGCTCTCCGACCATGCGGCAAGGGCCGGGGCGGACGCGCTGCTGATCGTCACGCCCTATTATTCGCGCCCGCCGCAGCGCGGGCTGGTCGACTATTATCTGCACCTCGCCCGGCGGCACGACCTTCCGTGGATGGTCTATCACATCCCCGGCCGCGCCGCCGTGTCGGTGACGCTGGATACGATGAAGGCGCTGAAGGACGGATCGCCGCATTTCGTCGGCATGAAGCACGCGGCCAACGATCTTGGCTTCGTCACCGAGTGCCTGACCAGCTTCGGCCCGGATTTCCGCATTTTCGTGGGGCTGGAGGAACTGTCCTTCCCGATGATGGCGATCGGCGCCTGCGGGCTGATGAACGCAGTGGGCAATTTGCGGCCCGACATGCTGGTGCGGCTGTGCGAGGCGGTGTGGGCCAGCGACATTCCAGGCGGCCGCGCGCTGCATGACAGGCTGCTGGAGATCAACCAGGCGGTGTTCTTCGACACCAATCCGATCCCGATGAAATATATGATGAAGCGGCTGGGCATCATCCCGCAGAACGAGCACCGGCTGCCCATGGCCCCGGCGACGGCGGAACTGGAGCGGCGGCTGGACGGCGTGCTGGCACGTGCCGGCCTGCTCGGCGCGGTGGCAGCATGAAGATCGTCCGGCTGGAACGGCAGGGCGGCTTCGCCTGGGGCGCGGTGAGCGGGGACGGCATTGTCGACCTGTCCCGCATGGTCGGCGGCGGCCATGGCGCGATCCACGCCTTTCTGGACGATGACGGGCGCAGGCGGCTGGCCGATCATGTCGCCGGGCGCACCGCCGACATGGCGCTGGAGGATGCGGTGATCGCCCCCTTCCTGCCGGACCCGGAGAAGATCCTGTGCGTCGGCGTCAATTATCACAACCGCAACGCCGAATATCGCGACCAGTCCGAACTGCCGAAATATCCCAGTCTGTTCATGCGGACGCCGGGGTCCTTCACCGCCCATGGCCGCCCGCTGTTGCGCCCGCGCGAAAGCGAGCAGCTGGATTATGAGGGCGAGATCGTCATCGTCATCGGCAAGGGCGGCCGGCGCATCCCGCGCAGCCAGGCGCTCGGCCATATCGCCGGGCTGACCATCATGAACGAAGGCACGTTGCGGGATTGGGTGCGCCACGCGAAATTCAACGTCACCCAGGGCAAGAATTTCGACCGCAGCGGGGCGATCGGCCCGTGGATGGTCACTGCGGACGCCTTTTCCGGTTATGACGACATCGCGCTGCAGACGCGGGTGAACGGCGAACTGCGGCAGGATGACAGCACCGCGAATATGATCTTTCCGTTCGACTATCTAATCGCCTATGTGTCCACCTTCACGACCCTGCGGCCGGGGGACATCATCTCCACCGGAACACCCACGGGGGCCGGCGCGCGGTTCGATCCGCCGCGCTATCTGGGGGCTGGAGACATGGTGGAAGTGATCGTTCCCGCAATCGGGATGCTCGGCAATCCGGTGGCGGATGACTAAAGCCCCCCGGCGCGGAAAAGCGCCGCCGCCTGCCGAGAGCGTCCCGGACGAGGGGCTGAGGATGCGCCCGTTCGAGCGGTCGCTGCCGATGGCGCTGCTGCGCGCGCGCGAGGCGGTGATGCGCGGTTTCCGCCGCCTGCTGCGCGGCCATGGCCTGAACGAGCAGGAATGGCGGATCATCCGCGCGCTGGCCGAGGTCGAACGGCTGGAAATGGGCGAGCTGGCCGACCGGGTGTTCATCCTGAAACCCAGCGCGACGCGCACCGTGCGCAACCTGCAGGGCCGCGACATCGTCAGCCGCGCGCGCGCCGACAGCGATCAGCGCAAGGCCTATATCGCGCTGACCCCCGCGGGCCGCGCGCTGTTCGACGCGGTCGCGCCGGAATCCGAGGCCGAATATGCCCGGCTGACCGCGCTGATCGGGGAAGCGGACGTGCGCGCGCTCTATGCCCTGTTGAACCGGGTCGGCACGGTGCTGGGCGCGCGCGGGCCAGATGCGGACCTGCCGGACGATCAGGCCTGAGGCGGTCCCCGGCACGGGCCGGGGACCGGTGACTCTCTAGAAGCTGAATCTCACCGTGCCGCCGAACTGGCGGGGCGGGCCGTAAATCTGCTCGACGAAGCCGGCGAGGCCCAGGTCGAGATTGTAGAGCAGATATTCGGAGTTGGTGAAATTCTTCACCCAAAGGCTCGCCTGCCATGCATCGCCGGGCGCGGTGAAGCTGATCGACGCATTGGCGATGGCATAGGCTTCCTGGTGCGAGACCTGCGAATTGGTCCCTTCCAGATATTGAGCGGAATTGAACCGGCCATCCACCTGGAACGCCAGTTCGCCGGCGCCAAGGTCCAGCCCGTAACGGACCAGCCCGTTTAGGCTTGCCCCCGGCGCCTGCGGCAGCTTGGCATTTTCCGTGCCGGTGCCGGGGAAGACGGCGGGGACGAAATCCACGTCCGAATCCAGGAAGGACGCGCCCAGCGACAGGTCGAGCCCATGGGCGGGGTGCGCGAACAGCTCGATCTCGCCGCCCTTCACCGTGGCGTCGGAATTGGTCACCTGCGGCTGCAGCCCGGTGAGGGCGAAGGCCTGATAATCCTGATAATCATAATAGAATGCAGTGGCGTTCAGCCGCAGCCCGGGCGCCAGCGTGGATTTGAAGCCCAGCTCATAGGAGTTCAGCACCTCGTTCTTGTGCCGGAAGTTGGCGAGATCGACCGAGGGGCTGGGCGACCAGTTGCCGCCCTTGATGCCGCGATTGTACGACAGGAAGACCAGCAGGTCGTCGCTGGGCTTGTAGTTGACCTGCGCCCGGACGGCG
Organism: Sphingomonas sp. SCN 67-18; assembly: GCF_001724715.1. Taxonomy (GTDB): domain Bacteria; phylum Pseudomonadota; class Alphaproteobacteria; order Sphingomonadales; family Sphingomonadaceae; genus SCN-67-18. The sequence continues at coordinate 120,636 of NZ_MEFG01000014.1, read as the reverse complement.
ACGTCGCCATAGTCGATCCGGTCATGGTCCTTGAACAGCGGGTCGGCGGCGATAGCATCCGCGAAATCGAACAGCACGCTGCCATCCGGCACGCCATCCAGGTTGAAGCCGCGCGTCTGGAACCGGATATGCTTGTTGTCCTGCGACCAGCGCAGGCCGAGAATGGCGGTCCATTCCGGCGCAAGGTCATATTCCGCCTGGCCGAACAGCGACCAGTTTTTCGAGCGTAGCCGGGTGGTGCCGACGATCCGGCCATCCTCTTCGCCGGTGATCGGCGCCCCCTCTGCGGTGAAGCTGCCGTCGAAATCCATGTTGAGATAATAGCCGCCCAACTGCCAGCGCATCCGGTCCGTCTCGCCGGAAAGGCGCAGTTCCTGGGAATATTGCTTGAAGTCGGCGACCGTCTGGAACGGGAAGAAGACAAGGCCGCCGCCGGCATCCTCGATGTAGAATTTTTTCATCGAGGTGTAGTTGCTGATCGACGTCAGGGTGACATCGTCAGTCAGCTTGCTGGTCAGCTTGGCGGTGCCGGAAAAGACCTTCCGGTTGAAGAATGTGTCCTCGTCCGACGCGTGGCGGTGGACGTCGCCGGTGATCGGCGGGCCGGCGTTGATGCCGAGGCCGGTCTCCTCGTCCGCCTCCGCGAAGCGCACCGTATATTGGCCGGTCGGCACGTCATGGTCGCGGCTATATGCGGCGATCAGGTCCAGCGTGGTGTCCGGGCCGAGATCCGCCTGCGCCGATCCGCGCAGTGCCCAGCCATTGGCGCCGTGCGACGTGCGGCCCAGCGCCTTGCGGTCCAATATGGGGTTGAACCCCGCCTTCACATAGCCGTCCGAATGCTCGTAGCGGCCGGCCAGCCGCAGCCGCAGCCCGGGGGTGACGCCGCCGCCCACCGCGCCTTCGACGCTATAGCTGTCGAACTCGCCGAGCGACGCCTCGGCATAGCCGTTCAACTGCTGCTCGTCCGCGCCGCGCGTGACATAGTGGATCAGGCCGCCGGTCGCGTTGCGGCCGAACAACGTGCCCTGCGGCCCGCGCAGCACCTCCACCCGTTCCATGTCGAACATCTGCTGGCCGATGGCGTTCATGCTGCCGACGTAGACGTCGTTGATATAGACCGCGACCGGCGCCTCCAGATTGTCCTGGAAATTGTTCTGCGAAACGCCGCGCAGGTTGAACACGGTCAGCACCGGCGTGAAGGTCTGCAATTGCAGACCGGGTACCTGCTGGCCGATCTGCTGCATATTGTGCAGGCCGAGCGTGCCCAGCGCCTCGCCGGAGAGCGCGGTGATGGAAATGCCGACATCCTGCAGGTTTTCGGCGCGTTTCTGCGCCGTCACCACGATGTCGGCGAAAACGCCTTGATCCGCCGGCGCGGCCTGGGCCGGTTGCGGCGCCGGCGTGGTCTGCGCGTCCGCGCCGCCCCATGCCCCGGCCAAAATCGCTACGCTCGCCCCCAACATGGCGCGTCGAACCCTGTGCTGTCGCATGCCTGTCCTCCCTCTGCCTTCCGTCGCGTCTGCGCGCGAGCGGCGGTTATCGTTTAACATGTTAACTTTTATCGCGCAAGGCTGCCGTAACGGCAGGGCCTTGCCCGCTCACGCTACAGATCGAGAACGATATCGGGCGACAGCGCGCGCGACACGCACAGCATCATCGCCGTTCCGGCCTCCCGCTCCTCGTCGGTCAGCACATAATCGCGGTGATCGGGCTGGCCGGCGAGCACGGTGGTGCGGCAGGTGCCGCACAGCCCCTCGCGGCAGGAATAGGGGACGACCAGGCCGTTGCCCTCCAGCACCTCCAGGATCGACGCGCCGGGCTGCACCGTCAACGTCCGCCCGTCGCGCTTCAGCGTCACGGTGAACTCGTCGTCGTCGGAGCCCGCGGCGGGGTCGTCCGGTGCTGTGAACCATTCGAAGCGCACGGTGCCTGCCGGGCGGTCCGCGCTGTTGTCGCGCACCGCCTGCATCAGCGACGCCGGGCCGCAGCAATAGATATGCTCGTCCGCCTCCAGCCCCTGCAGCGCGGCCGCGATGTCCAGCGAGGCGCGCTTCTCCTCCTTGAAATGGAAGCGGATCCGGTGCGAATCCGCGCCGAAGCTCAGATCCTCGAAAAAGGCCGCGCGCTGGCGGCTGCGGGCGGCGTAGATGAGCCGCCACGGCTTTTCATTGGCGTCGCACCAGTGGATCATCGCCATGATCGGCGTGATGCCGATGCCGCCCGCGACGAACAGATAGCGCCCCGCCTCCGGGTTCAGCGAGAAATTGTTCCTGGGCGCGCTGATCTTCAGCTTCATGCCGCGCCGCACGCCGGTGTGCAGGAAATCCGATCCGCCCCGGCTGTCCACCGTGCGGCTGACCGCGATGACATAGCGGTCGGTTTCCCGCCAGTCGTTGACCAGCGAATAATGCCGCACCAGCCCGCCCGGCAGGCCGATCTCCACATGCGCGCCGGGCTGGAACGGGGGCAGCATCGCCCCACCCGTCGGGCGCAACTCCAGCCGCATCACGTCGCGCGCCTCGGCCGCGACGTCGCTCACCTCGACGATCAGGGAACGGTCCACGGCGCTGCTCATTCGGCGGCCATCGCGGTTTCGGACTGTTCGGCCTCGAGCATCCGGTCCAGCGTCCAGCGGAAGTGGGAGAGCGCCACGTCTGCCGCCACCGCCGTCATCTTGAAGCCGGGATCGTCGTCCAGCACCTTTTGCTGATGCTCGATGATCTCCTTGTCCTCGAGAAACCCTTCGATCAGGCTGTCGAGCAGCGACATCGAGATCGTGTAGTCCGTCCCTTCGAAATTATTGAGATAATTCCAGAAGAAATGGGTCGATCGCTCCGTTTCGGGCGTCATGAACTGGCAGTTGCGATATTCCCGCGCGCCCTCCAGATTGCCCTTTTCCGCTCCGCTCCCCGCCGGCGCGAACAGCGATTCCAGCAGGAAGATGCCAGGAATCTGCATATGGCCGATGTTGCGGCGGTCGACCTTGTCGGCCTTGTTGGGGATCACCTTTTTATGGAAGGGCGGCGCATCGCTGTTCATGTGCCAGCGTTCGACGCGGAACCCGTTTTCCAGCCGCTCGATTGCCACCGGCTTGGTGACATAGGCATATTCTTCCGACCCGCCCAGCGTGTTGGTGTGGACGAAGGCCAGGTGCGCGAAATCGCTGAGATTGTCGACGATCAGCAGATAGTTGGCGTCATAATGGAGATAGGCGGGAATGCCCTTCCACTGCGGATCACGCAAATAGGGAATGTCGATGATGCCGGCGGGGTCGGCGAGCGCGGGGTCGCCCATCCAGATCCAGACCAGATGATCCTTGTTAATCACCGGATAGCTTTTCACGCCAAGCTTCGGCGGGATGCGGTCCTGCCCCGGAATCTGGACGCAGGCGCCGCTCGGGTCGAATTTCAGGCCGTGATACATGCAGCGCACGCAATCGCCCTCGATCCGCCCCTGCGAGAGCTTGGCGCCGCGATGGCAGCAGCGATTGTCCAGCGCCACCACCGCGTCGTCGGGCGTCTTGTAGAGCAGCACCGTCTCGCCCAGCAGCGTGCGTTCCAGCAGCTTGCCGTCGTTCAGCTCATGGTCCCACGCGGCCACGTACCAGCAGTTTTTGAGGAACATGTCCGTCTCCTTGCGCGTCCGTTCAGCGCGGCGATGCTAGACCGGGAGCGGGCGGAGATTTAGCTGGCCATTCTGAACAGATTGTCCATTATGATGAACAATGGACTGGGACGATTACGACCTGTTCTGCCATGTGGTGGACCGCGCCAGCTTCAGCGGAGCGGCGCGCGCGCTCGGCCGCCCGAAATCGACGGTCAGCGCGGCGATCACCCGGCTGGAGGGACGGCTGAACGCGCGCCTGATCGAGCGCACCACGCGCCGGCTGCGGCTGACGGAGGCGGGCGAGGCGCTGCACCGGGAAATCGCCCCATTGTTCAGCCATCTGCGCGATGTGGTGGACGACGCCAAGGCGCGCGGCCGGGCGGTGGGCGGGCAGTTGCGGATCGCCGCGCCCTATGAATTCGGCGCGCATCACCTTGGCGCGGTCGCCTGCACCATGCTGGCCGATTACCCGGAACTGCAGATCGACATCGACGTCGAATATGCGCCGGTCAACCTGTTCGACCAGCGTTACGACATCGTCTTCACCACGGTGGAGGACGAGCTGCCCGCCAGCAGTGCGGTGATGCGCCGGGTCTTTTCGCTGGAGCGCGGGCTGTTCGCCTCGCCCGCCTTCATCGCCGCCCATGCCGAGCCGCACACGCCGGACGATCTCCGCGCGCTGCCGCTGCTGGTCGCCCCGTCCGACCGCGACTGGACGTTCAAGGGCCGGGGCGGGAAAACCGCATCGGTGCCCATCGTTTCGCCAAGGCTGAGCAGCCCGAATGCCGGCATCCGGCGGCAGGCGGCGCTGGCGGGGCTGGGGATCGCGCGGATCACGGCCACTTTCTGCGAGCCGGCGGTGCGGGCGGGGGCGCTGCGGCCATTGCTGGCCGGCTATGGCTGCGCGCCGCTGCGCGTCTATGCGCTGCTGCCCGCCCGGCGGCTGATGCCGGCCAAGGTGCGGCTGTTCCTCGACCGGCTGGAAGTGCTGGCGCGCGGCGGCGCCTGACGGCCGCGCCTTACTGGTGCACCACCTGGATCGAAGTATATTCCTCCAGCCCCTGCCGCCCGAATTCGACGCCGATGCCCGACGCCTTGACGCCACCGAAGGGCGCATCGGGGCGGATCGCGCCATGGTTGTTCACCCAGGCCGTGCCGCATTCCAGCCGCCCGGCGACGGCGCGGGCGCGGTCGACATCCGCGCTCCATGCGGAACCGCCCAGCCCGTTTTCCGAAGCGTTGGCGCGGGCGATGGCATCTTCCACGTCATGATAGCGGATCACCGGCAGCACCGGGCCGAACTGTTCTTCATCGACGATGCGCATCCCGTCCGTCACGTCGGCGACGATGGTGACGGGATAGAACAGGCCCGGCCCCTCCGGCGCGGCGCCGCCGCACAGGATGCGCCCGCCGCGCGTGCGCGCGTCCTCGACCAGCGCCGTCACCTTGTCGAACTGCATCCGGTTCTGGATCGGGCCGAGTATATTGGCCTCGTCCAGCCCGTTGCCCATCGCCACGCCCGCCGCATAGCGGACCAGCGCATCGCACACCCTGTCGTACAGCGCATCGGGCACATAGAGGCGCTTCAGCGCGGCGCAGGTCTGGCCGTTGTTGATGAACGCGCCCCAGAACAGCTTCTCCGCGATCGCCTCCGGATCGGCATCGGGCAGGACGATGCCCGCGTCGTTGCCGCCCAGTTCCAGCGTCACGCGCTTCAGCGTGTCGGCCGCCGTCCGCATCACCCGCCTGCCGGTGGCCGATGAGCCGGTGAACACCAGCTTCTGGATGCCGTCATGCTCCGAGATCATCTGGCCCAGATCATCGCGCCCGGCGACGACGTTCAGCACGCCTGCGGGCAGCACCGTGTTGAGCAGCTCGACCAGCCGGATGGTGCTGAGCGGGGTATAGGGCGACGGCTTGATGACCACCGTGTTGCCGGCGCGGATGGCGGGCACGACATGCCAGATGGCGATCAGCACCGGGAAGTTCCACGGGGTGATCGACCCGACCACGCCCAGCGGCTTGCGGTGCAGTTCCACCCGGCCTTTGGCGTCGTCCTGGATGACCTCGACCGGCAGGTCCAGCGACGCGGTGTGCCGCGCCCAGCCCTCCGCCCCGTGCAGTTCGAAGCGCGATCCCATGCCGTTCAGCGGCTTGCCCTGCTCGCGGGTCAGCAGTTCGGCCAGTTCCTCCATATGGGCGTGGATGACGTCTGCCATGCGGTTGACCGCCGCCTTGCGCTCCGCGTCCGGCACGGCGCTCCAGAGCGGGAAGGCGCGGCGGGCGGCGGCGACGGCAGCGTCCAGATCGGCCCGGGTGGCGACCGGGCATTCGCCCACCACCGCGCCCGTCGCCGGATCGTGCACCGCGAAATGATCGGCGGTGGCCACCGCCTTGCCGTCGATCAGCAGTTCATAGCGTTTCATGCGTCAACTCTCCCGCCTTATCGCGGGGATTTGACGCAAGCGCCGGGGCCGAGTCCAGCAAAAAGATTAACATGTGTACTTTCAGGGCGCGGGCGCGGGCGGCCATGTCGCGGCCAGCGCCGCCCCCATGGCGGCCAGCCGGCGCACCGTCTCGCGGATCTCGTCGTCGCGGGTGCGCGGGTTGATCGTGCACAGGCGCAGCGCCGGGCGGCCTTTCAGCACGGTGGAGGTCGCCAGCGCATAGCCGTCCGTCATCATTTCCTCGACCATGCGGCTCTGGAAAAGATCGACCTGATCGTCGGCCATGCCGGCGGCGCGATAGCGGAAGGTGACCACGCCCAGCCGCGCGGGCGTCACCACTTCCCATTCCGGCGCGCCGGCCCGCAATTCCGCCTCTGCCAGTTCGGCGAGGGCGATGCCCCGGCCGATGGCGGCGCGGAAGGCGTCCAGCCCGAAGGTCTGGAGCGACATCCACAGCTTCACCGCCCGGAAGGAGCGGGTGAGCTGGACGCCGTAATTGCCGAAATTCACTTCCTCCGATCCGCCCTGCGTGTCGCGCAGATATTCCGGCATCACCTGGAAAGTGTCGCGCAGCAGCGTCCGGTCCCGCACCAGCACGCAGCCGGTCTCATAAGGCTGGAACAGCCATTTATGCGGATCGAGCGACAGTGAATCGACCGCGCCCATGCCGTCGAGCAGCGGCCGCCCGGCATCGCTCAGCACCGCCGGCGCGCCATAGGCCCCGTCGGCGTGCAGCCACATCCCTTGCGCCTTGCACAGCCGGGAAAGGGCGGGCAGCGGGTCGACCGCGCCGGTGTTGGTGGTGCCGGCATTGGCGATGATGCAAAATGGGGTCAGCCCCGCCGCGCGGTCCGCCGCGACGGCCTGTCCGAGCGCCTCCAGCGGCAGGTGGAAATCGTCGTCGCAAGGCAGCACGCGCACCTGATCCGCCGCGAAGCCGAGCACGCGCAGCGCGCGCTTCACTGAACTATGGGTCTGATCGCTGGTATAGGCGACGGCGCCGTCGATCCGGTCCGCCAGCACCGCCTTGCGGGCCACCGCCAGCGCGGTGAGATTGGCCATCGATCCGCCGCTGACGAACAGGCCGCCCGCCGTTTCCGGCAGGCCGCAAATGCCGCGCAGCCATTCGACCACCACCAGCTCAATCTGAGCCGGGCCGGAGCCTGCGAACCATGTGCCGGCGAAACTGTTGAACCCGGCGGTCAGCGCGTCGGCGATGACGCTGACGAAATTATTGGGGCCGGGCACGAAGGAGAAGAAGCGCGGATGATCGACATGCAGCATGTTGGACAACACGTCGCGATCCAGCCGCTCGAGCAGCGCGACGGGGTCGCCCGGCGCATCCGGCACCGGCTCGCGCAGCAGCGCCTCCAGTTCGCCGCGCCCGGCCTTGCGCCCTATCGGTGCGTCGTGCAGCCCCTCGACATGGCCGATCAGCATATCGACCATGCGATAGCCCAGCGTCCGCATCTCATCGCCGGACAGCTGCAGCGCATCCTGTTCGATCGTCATTCGTCCCCCACTTCACGGCCCGTCGCAATGGACCCGGGGGAGGCTCTACACGAAATTTTTCCGTAACTTCAACGGGGGTCGGCCGAACGGTTGCCGGCGGGGCGCGCCGGCAACCGTCGACAGGCTTACCAGTTCACGCCGACGCGCGCGTAGAGGAAGCGGCCGTTGAACCCGAAGGGCGAGTAGAAGGGGAAGGCCGTAACCCCGGTGGAGTTGAGCGCCGCCGGCACCTGATCGGGATAGGTGTCGAACAGATTGTCCGCGCCCACCGCCAGCGTCACCCGGTCGGCAAAGGTATAGCGCGCCTCCAGATCGGCGATGGTCTTCTTGCCGGTGTGCAGATCGGACGCCGCCGCCGTGCCGGGCTGGGTCACGTCGCCATAATGGGTGGCGCGCGCGGTGAGGGCGAAATCGCCCAGCGTCCAGTCGATCGACCCGACGATCTTGGTGCGCGGCGTGCCCTGCTCGATGGTCAGGATGCGCTGGCGGTTGAACAGCGTCGGCGCGGGGTCGAGCGTCGACGTGGTCGTCGGCACCTTCTTCACGTCGATATCGTTGACGTTGGCGGCGACGGTGAAGTCGAACGTGCCCGCGCTCGCCGTCGGCTGGCGGTAGCGCGCGACGATGTCCACGCCCTTGGTCTGGGTGGTGACGCCGTTGATGAAGAAGCGCGCCGCCTGCACGCCGAACGGGGCGAGGATATCCGCGACATCCTGGCTGAAGCTGGCCTGGATGTTCTCCGACAGGGCCAGCTGGTCGCGGATGCGGATGTGATAGCCGTCCACGGTCAGCTCGAACCGGCCGGACCGGACGACGAAGCCAAGCGAGTAGTTGGTCGATTTTTCAGGGTCCAGCGCCTGCCCGCCCAGCGCGGTCGCGATCGGGCTGGTCGCGGGATAGGTGCCGGTTTCCAGCAGGTTGCCGTCCGAGATCACCGACGCCGTCGAGGTGAAGAAGCTCTGCTGGAGCGACGGCGCGCGGAAGCCCGTCGACACCGCGCCGCGCAGCGCGAACCAGTCCGCCGCGTCGAACCGGCCGGACAGCTTGGCCGTCGCGGTTTCGCCGAAATCGGAATAGCTTTCGCCGCGCACCGCGGCGGCGATGGTCAGCCGGTCGTTGAACTTGGCCTCGATATCCAGATAGCCGGACACATTGTCGCGGTGGACGTCCACCTCGTTCGACGGCTGGAAGCCGATGAAGCCCTGAGCACCGCTCGCCAGGCTGGTGTTGCCGCCCAGCGGGCCGCGATTATAGGATTCCGGCTGGCCGGCGCGGATCTCATAGCCTTCGCGCCGATATTCGACGCCGGCGGCCACGGTCAGCGTGCCTTCGCCCAGCCCATATTCGCGGTTGACGTCCAGCCCGGCGGTGAGCTGGTCATAGATCAGCGCGCCATCGTCGAAATCAGTGGGCGATGCCGCGCCATAGGTGGAGTTGATGGAGTTCAGCGTGCTGAAATCCAGCTGGTTGCGGCCATAGCTGACGTTCAGGTCGAGCTTCCACGCGCCGATATCGCCGCGCACGCCGGTGGCCAGCGTCAGATCCTTGGATTTCACGCCGATCAGCGGCAGGAAACCGTCGGGATAGACGGCGGCGACATTGTTGGCGTTGCTGGGCACGCGCGGGAAGGCGGCGCTGACGCTGTCGCGGTGCTGGTAACCGCCCCAGCCGTAAAGCTGCCAGCTGTCGTTCAGCGGAATGCCGGCATTGGCATAGACCGTATATTGCTCGACATCGGGATCGCCGAAGCGCGAGCGGACCTTGTTCGGCGTGGCGCGCGGATCGACGTCGCCACGGCTGGTCGGGTTGCGGTTCAGATATTCGGCGGACAGCGTCAGGAAGCCGTCCTGGCCCAGCCCGAGGCCCTGCCAGCCGGAGATGGTGTAGGTTTCGCCGTCATGCGCGTCGCGCGAGGCGCGGGCGGCCTCCACGCTAGTGCGATACTGGCCGTAGCTGGCGTTCAGCCCGCCGCCGGAGCGCGCCTCGCGCAGGCGCAGGTTGATGACGCCGGCAATGGCGTCCGACCCATATTGGGCCGACGCGCCGTCGCGCAACACCTCGATCCGGTCGAGCGCGACGCCGGGGATGGTGTTCAGATCGACGGCGGACGAGCCGCGGCCGACCGATCCGTTGACGTTGACCAGCGCGGAGGAATGGCCGCGCACATTGTTGATGAGCACCAGAGTCTGGTCCGGCGAGAGGCCGCGCAGCGTGGCGGGGCGCACCGAATCCGTGCCGTCCACCACGGCGGCGCGGGGGAAATCGATGGAGGGGGTGACGCTGGACAGCGCCTCGGCGATCTCGGTGGTGCCCTGCTGGCGCAGCGTGTTGGCGGTCAGCACGTCGACGGGCGAGACGGAATCGAGCCGGGTGCGGCCGGCGGCGCGGGTGCCGGTGACGACGATGACGTCGTCGCTGCTGCTGGCGGCGGCATCGGCGCCGGCCTGCTGGGCGTGGGCGATGCCCGGCGCGGCGGCGATCAGCGCGACGGAAGCGGCAAGACGGAATTTCAGATGGATGCGCATGAAGGGTCTCCCTGAGAAGATGGATCGCGCGGATTGCCCCAATATCTCCCGGGCAGGGTCCGACTATTGCGTTGCCGCATTTCTACCCGCCCAGTCGAGAATTGCGACGTGGCTTTCCTAAAGTGATGGGAAGATTTGCTTTGCTGCAGGTGCAAAGGATTTTCGACGGACCGGGCCGGGGCGGCCACGAACGGCGTGGCTTCAGCGGGTCGCGATCTGTTTGGGCGGTTCGGGCGCCTTTTCGGCCCTGGCTTCGGCGGCGGCGGGCTTGACCGCCAGCAGCGTCGCCAGCCGGGCCTTGAAGCGCTGCAGCTCGCCGCCGGTCAGCTGCGCGGTGGTGGTGTAGCTGACGGAACGCGGGTTGATCGCCACGCCGTTCTTGTACAGCTCATAATGCAGATGCGGGCCGGTCGACAGGCCGGTGGAGCCGACATAGCCGATCACCTGACCCTGGCGGACGCGCGTGCCGGAGCGCGCGACGATGCGGCTCATATGGCCATAGCCGGTGGCCAGCCCCGCCGTGTGCTGGATCTTGACGAAATTGCCATAGCCGCCGTTGCGCCCGGCAAAGGCGACCACGCCGTCGGTGACGGCATAGATGGGCGCGCCATAGGGGGCGCCGTAATCCTGCCCCTTGTGCATCCGCGAATAGCCGAGAATGGGGTGGCGGCGCATGCCGAAGCCGGACGACTGGTGGCCGTGGACCGGCGCGATCATCATGCCCTTGCGTTCGCCGACGCCGGACGCCTCATACCATTGCACCTGGCCGTCGGTGGTCCATTTCAGCAGCCGCGCCTTGCGCTTGCCCTGGTCAAGCCCGGCATAGAGCAGCTGGCCGATCTCCACCTCGCCGGTTTCGGCGCGGCGGCGCTCGATGATCAGGTCGAAGCTGGCGTCGCCGCCCACGCTGGTCACCGGGAATTTGGTGGCGATGGCGCGCAGATAGGTTTCGATGGCCTTGGCCGGCGCGCCGGCGGCGCGGGCGGAGCGATAGAGGCTGCCGCCCACCCGGCCCTGGATACGCAGCGGCGTGTTGTCGACGGCGATGGGGATGCGGGTGAGGCGCAGCGCGCCGTCCACCCGCTCCACCTGCAGCTTCAGGTCGAAACGGGCGCGGAATTCCAGATTGTCGAGCGGGCGGGCGACGTTGCGGTTGGGCCGCCGCCCCAGCGTGATGTCCATCCGGGTGCCGGCGGCGATATCGTCCGGCGACATCGCCCCGCCCACCAGCTGGGCGACGCGCGCGGCCTCCGGCTTGCCGACGCCGGCGCGTTCCAGCACGCGGGCGAAGCCGTCGCCCTGGCCGATGGTGGCGCTGAGGTCGATGGACGGGCGCTCGGGCGTCTCGGTGAGCGGCACGACCGCGTCCGTCGCCGCCATGCGGCGGCCGGTGTCGCCGCCCCAGGCGAGCGGCGCGATGGATTGGGCGCGGGCATGGTCCCACTGCGCCTCGTTGAAGGCGGGTGTGGCGGCGCCGGGAATGGGCCGGTCGAAGCCCGGCGACAGGGCGATGGCGGCGGCACAGAGCGCGCCCAGCGTCGCCAGCCCGCGATACCATTCGCGCGAGCCGATCCGCGCGCCGAGATCCGGCACCAGATCGAGATCGGCGAAGCGGCCGTGGAACCGGTCGAGCAGGGGCGGCGTGCGGCGGCCGAATATCGGCGCGATCGCCTGGTCGATCGACAGCGCGGCGGTGCCGCTGGCCGACCCGAATCCATGATCGCTGCGTTGATACAAGTGGACGGCCCCCTGCGAACCCGAACTTTTCTGCGACCCGCGCACGGGCGACGCGGGGCCGGATAGTGGCCCGAACAGGGTTAAAGTCAAACTAATGGGCGCTTTTGCGCCCCGCGCCTGCGGTGGACGGACGGATTTTGGGGGATGAAACGATGCCGCCTGTCCCCGCTTGCGCGGCGCGGGCGGATTGCCGATGGTGGACGCATGTCGATGTTCGCGTCTTCGTCGCTCGCCGCGGTGCTCGGCCCCACCAACACCGGCAAGACCCACCTCGCGGTGGAGCGGATGTGCGGCCATTCCAGCGGGATGATGGGTTTTCCGCTGCGCCTGCTGGCGCGCGAGGTCTATGACCGGGTGGTCGCTCTGAAGGGCGTCGAACAGGTCGCGCTGATCACCGGCGAGGAGAAGATCCTGCCACCCAAGGCGCGCTGGTTCCTCTGCACGGCGGAATCCATGCCGCTCGACCGCGACGTCGCCTTCGTCGCCCTGGACGAGGCGCAGCTGGGCGCGGACCCGGAGCGCGGCCATGTCTTCACCGATCGGCTGCTGCGCGCGCGGGGGCGCGAGGAGACGCTGATCCTGGGGTCGGACAGCCTGCGGCCGATGCTGCGCGCGCTGACCCCGAAGGCGGAGATCATCGCGCGGCCGCGCTTCTCCACGCTCAGCTATGCCGGCGCGAAGAAGCTGTCGCGCCTGCCCAAACGGTCCGCCATCGTCGCCTTCTCAGCCGAGGAAGTCTATGCCGTGGCCGAGATGCTGCGCCGCCTGCGCGGCGGATCGGCGGTGGTGATGGGCGCGCTGTCGCCGCGCACCCGCAACGCCCAGGTGGCGATGTTCCAGGCGGGCGAGGTCGATTATCTCGTCGCCACCGACGCGATCGGCATGGGCCTGAACATGGATGTCGCGCATGTCGCCTTCGCCTCGCTGCGCAAGTTCGACGGGCGCCGCCAGCGCCGGCTGACCCTGGCCGAGATGGCGCAGATCGCCGGGCGCGCCGGGCGGCACCAGCGCGACGGGACGTTCGGTACGCTGGGCAGCGAGGAGAGCGGCGCGCGCTTCGAGCCGGAGGAGATAGAGGCGATCGAATCGCACGATTTTCCGCCGCTGGACCATCTGTACTGGCGCGACGGATCGCCGGACGCGAGCGGCATCGATGCGCTGATCGGCGCACTGGAAGCGCGGCCGGACCAGCCGGTGCTGCGCGCCGCGCCCGAAGCCACCGACCTGGCCGTGCTGAAGCGGCTGGCCGACGAACCCTGGGTGCGCGACCGGGCGCGCACCCCCGCCATGGTCGCGCGGTTGTGGGCGGCGTGCGGCCTGCCCGATTTCCGCAAGACCGGCGCTGACCATCATGCGCGCTTCGTCGGCCGGCTGTTCCGGCACCTGAGCGAGGGCGACGGCCATGTGCCGCACCAATGGTTCGCCGAGGAGATTGCGCGGCTGGACAGCGTGCAGGGCGATGTCGAGACCCTGTCCGGGCGGATCGCGGCGGCGCGCAGCTGGGCCTATATCGCGCACCGACCGGACTGGCTGGCGGACCCCGCCCATTGGGCGGCGCGCAGCCAGGCGCTCGAGGAGAAATTGTCGGACGCGCTGCACGCCGGGCTGACCCAGCGTTTCGTCGACCGGCGCACGGCGGTGCTGATGCGCGATTTCGGCAGCGACGACGCGCTGCTGCCCGTCACCGTGGCTGCGGACGGCACGGTGAGCGTCGACGACGAGCCGATCGGCCGGCTGACCGGCTTTGCCTTCACGCCCACGCCGGATGCGCGGCGCGGCGACAACCGCCGCCTGCTGGCCGCGGCCGACCGGCGGCTGGCGGGGGAGCGGATTGCGCGCGCCCGGGCGCTGGCGGCGGCGCGGGACGATGCCTTTGCGCTGGTGAGCGAGGCGGGGGCCGCGGTGGGCATAGCCTGGGACGGCATCGTCGTCGCCACGCTGGGCGGCACGCGCGACCTGCTGCGGCCCCGGCTGCTGCTCGACCGCGCCGTCGCCGCGCTGGACGCCGCCCCGCGCGAGGCGGTGGCGGCGCGGCTGGAACGCTGGCTGGCGGGGCGCATCGCCCGCGCGCTGGCGCCGCTGGAAAAGATCGCCGCGGCGGCGGCGGACAAGGCGACGCCGCCCGCGCTGCGCGCCCTGCTGGCGCCGCTGGCCGAGGCGGGCGGCGCGATGCCCCGGAGCGAGGGCGATGCGGCGCTGGCCGGGCTGGACAAGGCGATGCGCTGGCGGGCGCGGCGGCTGGGCATCACCATCGGCGCGCTCGACATTTTCGTGGCGCCCCTGCTGAAGCCGGAGGCGATGCGCTGGCGGGCGGCGCTGCTGGCGGCGCGGCGCGGCGCGGCGATGCCCGCCTTGCCGCCACCCGGCATGGCGCTGCTGCCCGCCGATCCCGCGCTTGGCGGCGCGGACTATCGCATGCTTGGCGGGCAGATGTTGCGAATCGACCTGGTCGAACGCATCGCCCGCGCCGCGCATGAGGCGCGCGACGGGCAACGGGCCTTCGCGCCGGACCCGGCGCTGGCGACGTCGATGGGCTTGTCCGCCGACGCGCTGGCGCGGCTGATGGCGTTGCTGGGCTTTCGCGCGGCCACCGGGCATGAGGGCGCGGGGCCGCACTGGGCATGGCAGGGCCATCGCCGCGCCCGGCCCCGGCCCCGCGCCGCGCCCGGCAACGCCTTTGCCGCGCTGGCGGAGTTGACGCGCCGATGACGGCGGACAGCCTGAGGCTCGACAAATTCCTTTGGTTCGCCCGCTTTACCAAGCATCGCGGCGACGCCCAGGCGATGGCGGAGGGCCGACATCTGCGCATCGACGGCCGGGTGATCGACCGCGCCCATGCCGCCGTGCGCGTCGGCAATGTGCTGAGTTTTCCGCTCAACGACCGGGTTCGCGTGATCCGCATCGAGGCGCTGCCCGGCCGGCGCGGCCCGGCCGGGGAGGCGCGCGGCTGCTATGTCGAGCTGACGCCGGAGCCGTAAGGGAATTGAGAACGACTTGCAGGTACGTGCGCGTTGTTGACGTTCCCACAATCGCGCCATAGCGAGGGCCGACCACTCATGGAGCCCGACCAATGACCTACGTCGTTACAGATGCCTGCATCCGTTGCAAATATATGGATTGCGTGGAGGTCTGTCCGGTCGACTGCTTCTATGAGGGCGAGAACATGCTCGTCATCAACCCCAGCGAGTGCATCGACTGCGGCGTGTGCGAGCCGGAATGCCCGGCCGAGGCCATTCTGCCGGACACCGAAAGCGGCCTTGAGCAGTGGCTGGAGCTGAACGCCACCTTCTCCGCGCAATGGCCCAATCTTTCGCGCAGCCGCGAAGCGCCCGCCGACGCCGACGAATTCAAGGGCGTCGAAGGCAAGTATGACAAATATTTCTCGCCGGAGCCCGGGCAGGGGGACTGATCCGGCCCGTTCGCAACGCCGATCAGGCAATCACAGCAATCACTTGGCGCACAAATGTGCCAAGGGGTGGTATTTTTGTTGCGAATCTGTTAAATGCGCCGGAGACGGGAGCGGATTCCCCGCTTCGTAGAACAAGGCACATCTTGGCTGTCCGCTGAAAAGCGCAGGTCGTTGTCACGCCCCGATCGGGTCGCATCCGCGCGGGCATTGCTCCAAGGAAGAAAGGTTGTTCAGCATGGCTGCAAAGGCCCTGAATTTCGATGTTGGTGATTATGTCGTCTATCCAAAACATGGCGTCGGCCGGGTGGTCGAGCTTCAACGCCAGGAAATTGCGGGGATAAACCTGGAACTCTACGTCCTGCGCTTCGAAAAGGAGCGGATGACGCTGCGCGTGCCGACCAACAAGGCCGAAAGCGTCGGGATGCGCAAGCTGTCGTCCGACAAGACGCTGCAGGAAGCGCTGACCACGCTGAAGGGCAAGCCGCGGGTGAAGCGCACCATGTGGTCGCGCCGCGCGCAGGAATATGAGGCCAAGATCAATTCGGGCGACCTCGTGTCGATCGCCGAAGTGGTTCGCGACCTGTTCCGCGCCGACGACCAGCCCGAGCAGAGCTATTCGGAGCGCCAGATCTTCGAAGCGGCGACCAGCCGGCTGGCGCGCGAACTGGCCGCGATGGACCAGGTGGACGAGCCGAAGGCGCAGGAGCAGATCCTGGAGATATTGAACGCCGCCGCGCTGATCCACAACAAGGCGAAGGAAGCCAAGGAAGCGGCCGAAGCCGCCGACTGAGCCGGTTTTCCAGCCAGATTCATGAAAAGGGGGCGGTCCTGCGGGGCCGCCCTTTTTCGTTGCGGCGGGCGCGGGCTGGACAGGGCGCGCGGTTGCTGTATTATTTAAGTAATACAGTAATGGAGACGATGGATGCGTATCCTCTATTCCCTGCCGGTGCTGGCCATGGTCGCCGCCTGCGGAAGCGGCAATGCCAGCGAGTCCTCATCGGCCCCGAGCGGTGTCGAGGGCAGCCGCAGCTTCGCCGCGACCGGGTTTGACAAGGTCGCCCTGCGCGGCGCGGACAATGTGGTCGTCAAGGTCGGGCCGGCTGAATCGGTGACCGCCAGGGGCGACACCGCCGTGCTCGACCGGCTGAAGATCGAGGTGGTGGACGGCACGCTGCGGATCGAGCGGCGCGAGCGGGACGGCGTGCTCAGCTGGCGCAAGAGCGACAAGCCGGTGCTCGTCACGGTCACCCTGCCCCGGCTGGTGGGCGCGGTGGTCGCGGGGTCGGGCGACATGGATGTGGACCGCGCGCAGGCGACCAGCTTCGCCGCGTCGGTGGCGGGATCCGGCAATTTGCGGATCGTCGACCTGACGGCGGACGCGACGGCGCTGAACATCGCCGGATCGGGCGACGCCACCATTGGCGG
The DNA here is from genome assembly GCF_001724715.1 of Sphingomonas sp. SCN 67-18. Classification (GTDB taxonomy): domain Bacteria; phylum Pseudomonadota; class Alphaproteobacteria; order Sphingomonadales; family Sphingomonadaceae; genus SCN-67-18. The sequence goes on along the minus strand of NZ_MEFG01000014.1, from coordinate 103,972 downwards.
GCGCGGGCAGAGCATCGACATTTCGCTCGCCGGGTCGGGCGATGCGGACATGGGCGGCTATAAGGCGGCGCACGCCAGGATTTCGCTGGCAGGGTCCGGCGACGTCAAGGCCGGCGTGGACGGCACCGCCGATGTCTCGCTGATCGGATCGGGCGATGTCGAGATTGTCGGCAAGGCGGCCTGCACGGTGTCCAAGCTCGGTTCCGGCGCGGTGCGCTGCGGCGGTTGAGCTTGCCCGGCCGGGCGGCTTGCTGGCATAGCGCGGGCATGATCGCCCCCCGCTTCGCCGTGGTCGCTTGCGCCCTGCTGCTCATCGCCGGGCCTGCCGTGGCGGCGGAGCGCAGCTTCGGCGTCGACAATTTCGAGCGCATCCGGGTCGAGGGGCCATATGTCGTCACCGTCGCGACGGGGCGGAGCACTTCGGTGAAGGCGAGCGGCGACCGGCGGGCGCTGGATGCGGTCAATGCCGAGGTGCAGGGGCGGACGCTGATCCTGCGCCCGCGCCTGGGCGCGGCGGACAATGCCGATGGGGGCGCGGGCCTGGTGACGGTGGCGGTGACCGTGTTCACGCTTGAAACCGCGCGGATATCAGGCGGCGGCAGCCTGACGGTGGACCGGATGCGCGCGCCGCGCATCGCCCTGTCGGTCGAAGGGTCGNGCATCGCCCTGTCGGTCGAAGGGTCGGCGCGCCTGTCCGTAGGCGCGCTCGCCACTGACAGGCTGGATGCGGCGTTGACCGGCGCCGGCGCGATGGTGCTGGGCGGGGCGGCCCGGGACGTGACCGTCACCGTGCGCGGCAGCGGCGATATCGACGCGAAGGCGCTCACCGCGTCCGACCTGCAATTGAACAGCCAGAGCGCCGGGCCGGTGACGATCGGCGCCAGGGGTACGGCGCGCATCGTCTCTTCCGGCGCGGGGGCGGTGACGATCATCGGTAAGCCGGCCTGCACCGTCACCCGCACCGGATCCGGCCCGGTGCGCTGCGGCGCGGGCTGAGGCGTTCAGATCAGCGCCAGCGCGGCGAGGTCGTTCAGCATCGCCGGCGGCAGATCCGCCATATCCGCGTCGCTGCCGTCGAAATCGGCCGGGGCGTCGGCCGCGTCGAGATAGCGCCAGCCCTGATGCGCCCGCCTGGGCCGGGCGCGGACCGGCACCAGCCGCCCGTCAAGCCGGATGATCCAGCGCTTGGCGTCCGCCATCTCCTCGAAACCGAGGATGGTCTGGCGCGCGACCAGCCGGTGCTTGATGATCCAGTAGAGCGATCCGCCGATCAGCTCCTCATGGCGGGTCGGGCGGTATCGCGTCGTCACTTCCGCGACATGGTTGCTGGTCCTGGCAGCGATCCGATCCCGCAATATGTCCAGGCTGGCGCAGCCGACCGCGACCTTGGTGATGTTCAGCGCCGCCATGCCCGTCGTCCGCTCAGCCCCCCAGGCCCCACAGCGTCGCCAGCCCGAGGAAGGAGAAAAATCCCATCACGTCCGTCATCATGGTGACGAAAACGGCCGAGGACACGGCGGGATCCACGTCCAGCTTCTCCAGCCCCACCGGCACCAATATGCCCGCCAGCCCGGCGACCAGATTGTTGGTGATCATGGCGAGCGCGATGACCAGCCCGAGATCGTGGTTGCCGAACACCACCGTCACGCCGATGCCGAGCAGCAGGCCAAGCGTCGCGCCATTGGCCAGCGCGATCCGCAATTCGCGCAGGATCATCCGCCTGGTGTTGGAACTGGTCAGCTGGTTGGTGGCGAGCGCGCGCACCACCACCGCCATGGTCTGCGTGCCCGCATTGCCGCCCATGCCGGAGACGATGGGCATCAGGATGGCGAGCGCGACCAGCTTGGATATCGTCGCCTCGAACAGGCCGACCACGCTGGCCGCCAGCATGGCGGTGCCCAGATTGACCACCAGCCAGGTCAGCCGGCTGCGGATGGTGAGCAGGATCGGCTCGTTGATGTCGCCTTCGCCCGCGCCGGACAGCTTCAATATGTCCTCACCCGCCTCTTCCTGCACGATGTGCAGGATGTCGTCGACGGTGATCATGCCCACCAGCCGGCCCGGCGCATCGACGACGGCGGCGGAGATCAGGCCGTATTTCTGGAAGCGCAGCGCCACTTCCTCCTGATCCATGTCGACCGGGATCAGCGTCTGCTCGCGCTTCATCACGTCGGCCAGCTGGATGACGCGGGGCGTGCGCATCATCCAGCTCAGCTGCAGCGTGCCGATCGGCTTGTGCTGCGCGTCGACGACGAAGATCTCCCAGAAATCGGTGGTCAGTTCCTCATTGCTGCGCAGATAGTCGATGGCGTCGCCGACGCTCCAATGTTCCGGCACCGCGATCAGATCGCGCTGCATCAGGCGGCCGGCGGATTCCTCCGGGTAGGACAGCGCTTCCTCGATCGCGGCGCGATCGTCCGGGGCCAGCGCGCGCAGCACGGCGCGCTGGTCGTCCTCCTCCATGTCCTCGATGATCGCGACGGCGTCGTCGGTATCGAGCTGGGTGGCGATGTCCGCCACCTCGTGCGGTTCCAGCGCGTCGATCAGGTCCTCGCGGACATAATCGTTCATTTCCGCCAGCACGTCGCCGTCCAGCAGGTCGGCCAGCGCGCTCGCCAGCGCGCGGCGGTCCTCGGCGGGGGTCAGCTCGAACAGGTCGGCGATGTCGGCGGGGTGCAGCGGATCGACCAGCTGGCGCGCGCCCTCCGAATCGCCCTGTTCGACGCGTTCCAGCACGGCGCTGACGAATGCGGGCTTCAGCCGGTCGTCCTCGTCAAGGCTGGCTTCGGGTGGAGCCTGGGGCGCCAGTTCCGTTTCGCTCATCGCGCCCTCCCGAATCCGTGCGATCGTGCCTGTCCCTAGGCGCGTCTGCGGGGGCATGGCAATGGGGTGCGGCATGGCGGCGCGCCGGGCGGGTTCCATCGGCGCGCGACATCCCTATATGGGCCGTTCAAATCCCATCCCCCCAAGGAGTTCATGATGGCAGACAGCACCCTTACCCTGACCCTCGACACCGGCGACGTGGTCATCCGGCTGCGGCCGGACCTGGCGCCCGGCCATGTCGAGCGGATCAGCCAGCTGGCCGGCGAGGGCTTTTACGACGGTGTCGTCTTCCACCGCGTCATCGACGGTTTCATGGCGCAGGGCGGCGACCCCACCGGCACCGGCATGGGCGGTTCCAAGCTGCCCGACCTGCCCGCCGAATTCTCCGCCGAGCCGCACGTCCGCGGCGTGTGCTCGATGGCGCGGTCGCAGAACCCGAACAGCGCCAACAGCCAGTTCTTCATCTGCTTCGACGACGCGACCTTCCTCGACCGGCAATATACGGTGTGGGGCGAGGTGATCGAGGGCATGGAGCATGTCGACGCGCTGCCCAAGGGCGAGCCGCCGCGCACGCCGGGCAAGATCGTCAAGGCCAGCGTCAGCGCGTGACCCGGCCCGCCTTCGCCTGATCCCCAGCGAGGATGAGGGCCGGTCGCCATTCGGTTCGGATCGGCCTGCAAATGGTGGTTTTCCGTGACCCGGAGCGCAGCGTAGTTTCGGTACGCGGGCACCGGAAGCACGGGAGATCGCCATTTGCAGGCCGGCATGAACTGAATATCGGCCGGCTCTAGGCGAAGGCGCCGACCAGCCAGTCGTGGAACTTGCGGACCGGGCGCGTTTCCAGCGCCCGGGGCCGGCAGGCGAACCAGTAGCTGTAAGGGCTTTCGATATCCGCATCGAACAGCCGGACCAGCCGGCCGTCATGCGCGTGGGTCAGGTGGCTTTCATGCATGAAGGCCACGCCAAGCCCCTGCGCCGCGGCATCCAGCATCAGCTGCCCCGAATCATAATAATCGGTCGCCTGCGGTTCCAGATCGCCCAGCCCCATCGCCTCGCGAAAGGCGTTAAAGCTGTCCGGCATGTCGCGGTGGATGAGCACGGTGACATGCGCCAGATCGGCCGGATCGCGGATCGGCGACGGCCCCTCGACCAGCGCCCGCGCCGCGATGGGGAAGATGCGGTTGCGGTCCAGCCGGTGGGAGAACAGCGCGGGGTCGATCTCGCGGGCGAGGGCGATGGCGGCGTCCAGCCCGTCGCCCAGCCGCGACAGGCTGTGCGCGGCGGTGTCGATATCCAGATGCAGCGAGGGGTGGTGGGCGCGCAGGTCCGGCAGCAGCGGCAGCAGGCGCTGCGACGCGAACAGCGACGGCACGCCCAGCCTGAGCCGCAGCAGATCGACCCCGCTGGTCAGCGTTTCTATCGAGTCGGAAAGCGCGTCGATCTGCGGCGCGATGGCGTCCAGAAACCGTTCGCCCTCGACATTGAGGACGATCGCCTGGTGGCGGCGCTCGAACAGCGGCCGGCCGACGAATCGCTCCAGCGCCTGGACCCGGCGGCTAAGTGCGGGCGAGGACAGGGCAAGTTCCTCCGCCGCCGCCTTGACCGAGCCTAGCCGGGCGACCTGGACGAACGCCTCGATGGCGGTGAGTGGGGGCAAGCGTCGCAAAATCAGGCTCCCATTGTGCGGCGCAAGAGATTCTCTACCAAAATAATATGATCTGACAGCGCCTTGAAAATGGACATTGCACGATTGCGTTTTCTGCAACAAGCAATTTTCCTTTCGCACTTGCACAATAACCGCTCGAGGGGCACATAGGACGGGCCTTTCAGGCATCCTCTCCTAAAACTTCAAAGGCTGGTCCTCCGGGACCAGCCCTTTTTTTGTGCCTCGCGGGTCGCAAGCCGGCGCGGCCGTGCCTATCTTGCCCCCGGTTGTTTGCGAGATGAGGGCATCAGATGGCGGATAGCGAGACGGACGCGCGACGGGTTCAGGTGGCGAACGCCCGGCCGGAAGACAGCGGGCGCGGGCTTGCCCGCATGTCCCGCGCCATGCTGACCATGCTCGGCCTGCAGGAAGGCGATGTCGTCGAGATCATCGGCAAGCGCAGCACGGCGGCGCGCGCGGTGCTGCCCTATCCCGAGGATGAGGGCCTTGAGATCCTGCGCATCGACGGGCTGCAGCGCGCCAATGCCGGGGTCGGCTCCGGCGATTTCGTGGAACTGCGCAAGGGCGAATCGAAGGCCGCGACGCGCGTCGTCTTCGCCCCCGCGCAACAGAATCTGCGGCTGCAGGGTTCGGCGGACGCGCTGCGCCGCACCTTCATCGGCCGGCCGATCACCACCGGCGATATCGTCGCCACCGCCGGCCAGCAGCGGGTGGAGCAGGGCAACATGCCGCCCCAGCTGCGCCAGATGATGGCCGCGCCCGCTTATGCGCTGCAGGAAATCCGGCTCGCGGTCGTCTCCACCACGCCCAAGGGAATCGTCCATATCGACGAGACCACCGAGGTGGAGCTGCGCCCGGAATATGAGGAGCCAAAGGAAGCGCGCCGCGCCGACGTGACCTATGACGATATCGGCGGGCTGGGCGGCACCATCCACCAGCTGCGCGAGATGGTGGAGCTGCCGCTGCGCTATCCCGAACTGTTCCAGCGCCTCGGCGTCGATCCGCCCAAGGGGGTGCTGCTGCACGGCCCGCCCGGCACGGGCAAGACGCGGCTGGCGCGGGCCGTCGCCAATGAAAGCGATGCGGAATTCTTCCTCATCAACGGGCCGGAGATCATGGGATCGGCCTATGGCGAGAGCGAGAAGGCGCTGCGCGAGATTTTCGAGCGCGCCACGCAGAACGCACCCTCCATTGTCTTCATCGACGAGATCGATTCGATCGCGCCCAAGCGCGGGCAGGTGAGCGGCGAGGCGGAGAAGCGCCTTGTCGCGCAATTGCTGACGCTGATGGACGGGCTGGAGGCGCGCGCCAATCTGGTGGTGATCGCGGCGACCAACCGGCCGGAGGCGCTGGACGAGGCGCTGCGCCGGCCCGGGCGGTTCGACCGCGAGATCATCATCGGCGTGCCGGACGAGCGCGGACGGCGCGAGATATTGGGCATCCACACCCGCGGCATGCCGCTGGGCGACAAGGTGGACCTCGACGCGCTGGCGCGCACCACCTTCGGCTTCGTCGGCGCGGACCTTGCCGCCCTGACCCGCGAGGCGGCCATCGAGGCGGTGCGGCGGATCATGCCGCAGCTGAACCTTGAGGACCGCACCATCCCGCCCGAGGTGCTGGAGAACCTGTCCGTCACGCGCGAGGATTTCTTCGAGGCGCTGAAGCGGGTGCAGCCTTCCGCGATGCGCGAGGTGATGGTGCAGGCGCCCAATGTCGGCTGGGACGATATCGGCGGGCTGGACGACGCGCGCGAGCGGCTGCGCGAGGGCGTGGAGCTGCCGCTGAAGGACCCCGACGCATTCCGGCGGCTGGGCATCCGCCCGGCCAAGGGTTTCCTGCTCTACGGGCCGCCGGGCACCGGCAAGACATTGCTGGCCAAGGCGGTGGCGCGCGAGGCGGAGGCGAATTTCATCGCCACCAAATCGTCGGACCTGCTGAGCAAATGGTATGGCGAGAGCGAACAGCAGATCGCCCGCCTGTTCGCCCGCGCGCGGCAGGTGGCGCCCACGGTGATCTTCATCGACGAGTTGGATTCGCTGGTGCCGGCGCGCGGCGGCGGCATGGGCGAGCCGCAGGTGACCGAGCGGGTGGTGAACACCATATTGTCGGAAATGGACGGGCTGGAGGAGTTGCAGTCGGTTGTGGTGATCGGCGCCACCAACCGCCCGAACCTGATCGACCCCGCGCTGCTGCGGCCCGGCCGGTTCGACGAGCTGGTCTATGTCCCCGTGCCCGACGCGGCCGGGCGACGGCGGATTCTGGCCATCCACACCGCGCGGATGCCGCTGGCGGGCGATGTCGACCTGGATTCCCTGGCGGAGCGGGCGGACCGCTTCACCGGCGCGGACCTGGAGGATCTGGTGCGCCGCGCCGGCCTTTTCGCGCTGCGCGAATCGCTGGAGGTGCGCGAGGTGACGATGGCGCATTTCGAAAAGGGGCTGGCCGAAACCCGCGCCTCGGTGACGCCGGAGATGGTGCATGAATATGAGCAGATCGCGGCCAACCTGAAGCAGAAGGCGCTGGCGATCGACCCGATCGGCTTCATCGTTCCGGGGATGCTGACGCCCCGGGGGCCGAAGGGCGCAGCCTGACCGCCGCATAGACGGCGAGAAAGGCCAGCGCGGCGGCGGCGGTGAGATAGGGGAGCGGCTTCCACAATTCGTAGAGGCCGACGCCGATGGACGGCCCCAGCACGAAGGCCGCGCCGTTCACCGCCGTGGTCCGGCCCGCGACGGAGCCTTGCGCTTCCGGCCCCACCGCCAGCGACGCGCCGGCGGTGAAGCCGGGGCGCAGGAAGCCGAAGCCGAGCGACGCCAGCGCGAAGGCGACGGCGATGCCGTAGAGCGATCCGGTGATGCCGGTCAGCACGCTTCCGGCGGCGGCCAGCACCGCGCCGAACAGCACCATGGCGCGCGGGCTGAGGCCGAGCAGCGGGATGAGGCCCCATTGCGCCAGCAGCGACGCGCCCGCGCCCGTCATCAGCACGATGCCGATCGCCTGTTGCGCCGCCTCGAGCGGCAGGGCGAGCCGGTCGATGACCAGAAAGCCGATCGCCTGCCCGGTCATCGCCTGGGCGTGGCCCATGACCAGCCCGGCCAGCATCCACGGCCAGATGCGCGGGTCGCGCATCTTCACCTCGGCCCCGCCCGGTTCCGCCGTCGCGGCGGTCACGCTCGCCCCGGTGGGTTCGCCGCCGATCGAGGGATAGCTGCTCGCCGCGCCCCGCCCGGTCCCTTCGCCATGGGCGTCGTCGGGCAGCAGCCGCATGGCGACCAGCAGCACGGCCAGCCCGAGCAGCGGGAAGACGAAGGCCGGCCCCGCCAGCCCGACGAAGGGCAGCACGAAGAAGGGCGCCAGCGCCGGGCCCAATATGGTGCCCAGCCCGAAGGCGGAGGCGAGCAGGGTCAGCGCCCGGGTGCGCTCCGCCCCGTCGGTGCGGGCGGCGAGTATGGCCTGCGCGGCGGGCGGCGTCGCTGACCCGAACAGGCCGTAGAGCAGCCGGGCGACGATGAAGGCGAGCAGCGCCGCCATCGGCGATATCCAGCCGCGTATGCCCGCGGTCAGCAGGATGCCGCACAACAGCACCGACGATATGAAGCCGACCAGCCCCAGCAGCACCATCGCCCGCCGGCCCTGCCGGTCGGACCGGCGCGCCCACATCGGCGCGGCGATCACCCACACCAGCGCGGAGGCGGAAAAGGCGGCGGCGACCGCGGTGTCCGGCACGCCGATCGACCGGCCGATCGCGGGCAGCACGGATTGCAGCGCCGTGTTGCCGGCCGCGATGGTGATCATCACCATGAACAGCAGCGTCAGATCGCGGTTCAGCCGCGCGGCGGGCGGTGGGGCGGGCGTCATCGCGCCCAGTCGTAGCTGCGTTCGACTCGCGCCACCACCACGCTGTAATCGTCATACCAGCGCGCCCGCCCGGCCTCGCGGATGCGGCGGTGCTCGGCATCGTCGCGCCAGGCGAGCGCGCTCGCCTCATCCGCCCAATAGCTGATGGTGATGCCCGCGCCGCCCGGCTCGCGCACGCTCTCCACGCCGACATAGCCCGGCTGCAGGGCGGCCCGCCGCGCCATTTGCGCCGCGGCCTCGGCATAGCCGGCACCATCGTCCGCGTTCCGCGTTGACCGGAAGATGACGGCGATCATGTCCTTTTCAATGCGTGCCATAACGGTCCTGCCCGATGGGTGACGTGACGATGTGCCGGGGGAGTGCTTGAATAAAGTCGCCAAATTTGCAACGGCGATTTCCTGAAAACAGCAGTGCAGGATCACGATGAACCTCTCTTCCGCCGACCAAGTCACCAGGCGGGCAAGACCGCACGGCCTCGCCCATCGCAGCCGTCCGTTCGGCATGTTCCTGCGCGGTTTTCTGAAGCATCCGGTGATGGTCGGCTCCGTCATCCCCTCCTCGCCGATCCTGATCGACAAGATGCTGAAGCCGGTGGACTGGGCGAAAACCAGATTGTTCGTCGAATATGGCCCGGGCGTCGGCACATTCTGCCGGCCGATCCTGGAGCGGCTGGCCCCGGACGCGGCGCTGATCGCGATCGACACCAACCCGGATTTCATCGCCTATCTGCGCGACGACATCGTCGATCCGCGTTTCCAGGCGGTCAACGGTTCCGCCGCCGACGTGCGCCAGATCGTGCGCGACCTTGGCCATGAATCGGCCGATTACGTCCTCTCCGGCCTGCCCTTTTCGACGCTGCCGGCCGGGGTCGGCCCGCGCATCGCGGCGGAAACGGCGGCGGTGCTGCGCCCGGGCGGCGCTTTCCTGGTCTATCAATTCTCGCCCAAGGTGAAGACCTTCCTCGATCCGCATTTTCCCCGGATCGATCATGGCTTTGAATTCTGGAACATCCCGCCCGCCCAGCTTTACTGGGCCTGGAAGGACTGAGGGCCGGCGGCCGCTCAGTCGATGTCCACGTCGAAATTCAGCCGGCGGGCGACGGTATAGTCCACCACCGCGACGACGAAATAGCACAGCGCCCAGCGCAGCCGGGTGAGCGCGTTGCGCCATCCGGTCAGGTCGCTCAGGCGGATCTCGGCGGAGTCGGCCGTCTCCTGCCGGAAATAGCGGCGCATCCGGCGGGCGAAGGCCGGGTCTTCGATGCACAGCATCAGCTCCAGGTTCAGATAAAGGCTGCGCATGTCGAAATTGGCGGAGCCGATATAGACCTTGTCGTCGATGACGAACAATTTGGTGTGCAGCTTGGTCGGCTGATATTCGAACACCCGCACGCCCTTGCGGAGCAGCCCGGCATAGCAGAAGCGCGCCGCGCCGATGGTGGTCATATTGTCCGATCTGGCGGCGGTGATGATGCGGGCGTCGCCGCGCTTGCCGATCTTGTCGATGCGCCGGAGCATCGCCGGGTTGGGCGCGAAATAGGCGGCGATCATGGAAAGCTTGCGCGCGCTCTGCATGTCGCGCTTCACCGCGCGCGCCCATGGGTTCAGCCGCCGCGCCGGGCCACCCAGCAGCCAGCGCACCGCGCCGACCGGCTGGCTCCAGCTCTCCAGCGCGCGGCGCAGGCCGCGGATGCGGGATTTCGGCTGGCGGGTCCACCCGGCCATCGCGTCGAAATAGCCGGTCAGCCGCTCCGCCGCCGGCCCTTCCACCAGCAGGCCAAGGTCGCGCCACTGGCCGTCGGTGGCGTCGAAATAGTCGTCCTCGATGTTGAACCCGCCGATGATGACGCGCGACTCGTCGGCCAGCGCCAGCTTCTGGTGGTTGCGCAGCAGATAGCGGCGGCCGAAAGTGGGGATGAAGCGGCAGACGTCGACACCGGCTGCGACCAGCGGATCGAAGAAAGCCCGGTCCGACGCATCGTCGCTGCCGAAGCCGTCGATGATCAGCGACACGCTCACCCCCCGCGCCCGCGCCGCGATCAGCGCATCGCGCACCGTCCGGCCGGCCGCGTCGTCGGCATAGATGTAATAAAGCAGGCGCAGCGAGCGGCGCGCGCCGTCGATCAGCGCGATCAGCGCGGCTAGCTGTTGCGGCCCGGATTCGAGCAGGGTGAGGACATGGCCGTCCACGTGCAACGGGGCGTCGTCGGCCTGGTGGGTCGGCAGCGTCTGCATCCCGCCCGGAATGCGCCGTTCAGGGGGGTGGTGGCAAGCGCCGAACCGGGGCTTTTCATTGACATTGGCGGGGCGGGCCGCTATCTGCGCGCCTTTCCGTCCATCGTGATGAAGCTGGAGCGTATATGGCGCGCGTTACCGTTGAAGATTGCGTCGACAAGGTCTCGAACCGGTTCGATCTGGTGCTGTTCGCGGCCCAGCGCGCGCGCCAGATTTCCGGCGGCGCCGAACTGACGCTCGACCGGGATCGCGACAAGAACCCGGTGGTGGCGCTGCGCGAGATCGCCGAGGAGACGATCACGCCGCGCGATCTGTCCGAGGCGCTGGTGTCCAACCTGCAGCGCGTCCAGGTGGACGACGAGGATACGCCGGACGAAATCGGCTCGCTCAGCCAGTCGGCCGAGGCGCTCCGCCTCACCGCCGCCGCGCCGCCGCGCAACCAGAATCTGGGCGCTGATTACGAATAAGGGATTGCGGGTCGCGCGGCGTCAGGCGGCGCCGCGCGGGGCGGACCTATTCGGCGGCGACGGCCACCGCGTCCGCCTCACCCAGTTCGCTGCGATCGCGAAAGGCAAGGTCGTGCCATTCCAGCGCCCGCCCGTCATGGGCATGGACGCGGATCTGGCTCACCGGCTGCCCGTCGCGCTTGTCGACCAGCACGGGGTTTGACGGGCACCCGGTTTCCCACCGTTCGCCCCACTGGCGTAGTGCGATCATGGTCGGCAGCAGGGCGATGCCCTTTTCGGTCAGCCGATATTCCACTTTCCGCCGGTCCAGCGGGCAGGGCACCCGGTCCAATATGCCGTCGTCGACCAGCCGGCCCAGCCGGTTGGCCAGGATGTTGCGGGCAATGCCCAGGCTGGACTGGATTTCCTCGAAATGCTGAAGCCCGTTGAAGGCCGCGCGCAGGATGAGGAACGCCCATCGCTCACCCATCGCCTCCAGCGCCTTGGGCAGGCTGCATTGGGCGGCAATCTCGGCGAGCGGTTCTCTCAATCCCATAATCTCAGCAGCCTATTCCAAAGATGCCGTAGCGGCCAAGGAAAAATAAGTTTCTAGTTGCAACTCGAAACTTATTTGAGTAAGTAGCGATTCGCAACCTAATTTTGAAGGGACGGACAATGCTACGCTCACTGGCTCTCACTTTCTCGCTGCTGGCGTCCCTGACGCTGTTCAGCGCCACCGCCGTCGCGGCGCCTGCCGCCGGCTTCTACAACGCCACCCCGGTCAGCGCTCCGGCCGTCAGCAAGGCGGTGACGCGCGACATTGTGTGGACCTGCGACGGCCAGAGCTGTTCGGCGGGGGCGAGCGCCAGCCGCGCCGCGATCGTCTGCGCCGTGGCGGTGCGCGAACTGGGTCCGCTCGCCGGCTTTCGCGCCGGATCGGACAGCTTCGACGCGGCCCAGCTCGAAAAGTGCAACGCCAAGGCCAAATAGGCTCTAAATCTATTGCAATGCAGCAGCACGCGGCCCCATCTAGGCCGCGTGCTGAGGCAATATGAACTGGTAGAGCGGGTCAAAAGCTATGATCCGGACGCGGACGAGGCGCTGATCAACCGCGCCTACGTGTTTTCCATGCAGATGCATGGCAGCCAGAAGCGCGCCTCCGGCGACCCCTATTTCAGCCATCCCATCGAAGTCGCGGGCATTTTGACCGACCTGCGGCTGGACGACGAGACGATCGCCACCGCGATCCTCCACGACACGATCGAGGATACGCTGACCACCCATGAGGAGATCGAGGCGAAATTCGGCGCCAACGTCGCCCGGCTGGTGGACGGCGTCACCAAATTGTCGAAGATCGAGGCGCAGACCGAAAATGAGCGCGCCGCGGAAAACCTCCGCAAATTCCTGCTCGCCATGTCGGACGATATCCGCGTGCTGCTGGTCAAGCTGGCCGACCGGCTGCACAACATGCGCACGCTGCATTTCATCAAATCGGAAGAAAAGCGCCGCCGCATCGCGCGCGAGACGATGGATATCTATGCCCCGCTGGCGGAGCGGATCGGCATGTACGAATTCATGAACGAGATGCAGACGCTCGCCTTTCGCGAGCTGGAGCCGGATGCCTATGCCTCCATCACCCGGCGGCTGGAACTGCTCCACGCCGGGGGCGGGGACCGGATCGCGCGGATCGGATCGGGCCTGAAGCTGCTGCTCAGCCGCGCCGGCATCGAGGCGGAGGTGACCGGGCGGCAGAAGCATCCCTATTCGATCTGGCGCAAGATGGCGGAGCGCCACATCAGCTTCGAGCAGCTGTCCGACGTGATGGCGTTTCGCGCCATCGTGCCGGAAGCGGACGATTGCTACCGCGCGCTGGGGCTGATCCACCGGCGCTGGCCGATGGTGCCGGGCCGGTTCAAGGACTATATCTCCACGCCCAAGCGCAACGGCTATAAATCGCTGCACACATCGGTGATCCATGCCGAGAACATGCGCGTCGAAATCCAGATCCGCTCGCAGGACATGCACGCCCAGGCCGAATATGGCCTGGCCTCGCACTGGGCCTACAAGCAGGATCATCAGCGGCCGGACGGTCAGGTCCGCTGGATCCGCGACCTCATCGAAATCCTGGAGAATGCGGAGAGCCCGGAAGAGCTGCTCGAACATACCCGGATGGCGATGTATCAGGATCGCATCTTCGCCTTCACTCCGCAGGGCGAGCTGTACCAGCTGCCCAAGGGCGCGACGCCGGTGGATTTCGCCTATGCGGTGCATACCGACCTGGGCGATCAGGCGGTGGGCGCCAAGATCAACGGCCGGGTGGTGCCGCTGCGCACGCGCATCGAGAATGGCGATCAGGTGCAGATCCTGAAATCCAAGGCGCAGGAGCCGCAGCCGCACTGGCTGAACTTCGTCGTCACCGGCAAGGCGCGGGCCGCCATCCGCCGGTTCGTGCGCAACAAGGAACGCGATGAGAGCGTCGCGCTGGGCCGCAAGCTTTATGACGAGGTGGTGGCCCGCCTGCCCGCCCAGCTGGGCGCGGAGGCGCTGGCGTTGGCGATGAAGCGGCTGAAGGTCGATTCCGAGCCGGCGCTGATGAGCCAGATCGCGCGGGGCACCGTCAACGACCGCCAGTTGATGGAGGCGCTGATGCCCGGCTCCGCCGGCGAGGACGTGCCGGGCGAGCCGCGCCGCGCCCCTTCGCAGCGCGAGGCGATCTCCATCAAGGGGCTAACGCCGGGCGTGGCGTTCAAGCTGGCGCCGTGCTGCCACCCCGTGCCGGGCGACCGCATCGTCGGGCTGCGCTGCTTTGACGAGCCGATCGCCGTCCACGCCATCGACTGCCCCAGCCTGGCCGACGGCATCGATGCGGACTGGGTGGACCTGGCCTGGGGCGACCGTTCGGACGGCGGCACGGCGCGCCTTTCCGTCATCCTCAAGAACGAACCCGGCGCGCTGGCGGTGGCCGCTGGGGTGTTCGGCGCGCACAAGGCCAATATCCTGAACCTGCGGCTGGAAAATCGCGACGGCGGTTTCCACACCTTCCATGTCAGCCTTGAAGTGCGCGACCTGCAGCACCTCACCCGCATCATCGCGGCGCTGCGCGCCACCGACATGGTGTCGTCGGCGGAGCGCATCTGAGACGCGTCCCGCCGGGCGACCTCAAAGGCTGGCGGGATATCTGGGCTGGATGTCCACCGGGATGGCGCCCATCGACGCGATGACCGAGCGGGCCGGCCCGTCGATCTGCGCATAGCGGTCGAAAAAGGCCTTCATCCCGGCATAGTCGCCGTCGCCCTGCAGGCGCACCAGATCGCCGACCAGCTTGCCGACCGCCGCCTCCATCTTCGCATCGTCGACGCGGTAGCGCTTGGCCGCCTCGTCCCAGCTGAAGGCGCCCTGCTCCTTCATATAGCTATATTGCAGGGCCGCGCCCCGGCCGTGCGCTTCCTCGGTGCCGAACCGCATGGCGCGGAAGATGCCGGCCAGATAGGTCGCGAAAAGCTGGGGCTTCTCGGCGGCGGGAATCTCGTTCTTCTTCATCATGAAGAGGATGTTGTACACGCCCATCACATCCGCCTTCGCCTCTTCGCTGGCGGAATAGATTTCCTTCAGCTGCTCGCCCACCGTGGTGGCCTTGCCGGCGACGGTGATCGATCCCGGCCCAAGGCTGTGCGACAGTTCATGAAACAGCGTCTCCAGCTCCATATATTTCTTGGCGACCAGCCCGGCCTGGTCCGGCACCAGCACCAGCGCCGCCATCGGCTGCAGGATGCGGTCATATTTCGCGCCCAGCACATTGGCGAGGATGACCTTCTTCGCGCCCTTCGCCTCGCGCACCCGCTCGTCATTGGGCAGGTTGAACGCCACCGTCTGCACGCCCGGCACATTGTCTCCGCCGCCCTGCACCTGATCGGCGACGACGATGGGGGAGGCGAAGCCGCGCTTGAAATTCTTATAGGCGTCGGCAACCGGCAGGTTCGCCTCCATGTCGCGCAGATAATGCTTATATTTGTCCAGTGCGGCGCTTTCAGCCGGGCTTTTCAGCGTGACGAAGGATTCGAACGCGGTCTTCGCGCCATAAAGGCCGTCGGTATAGACCTCATACGGGCCGATCGCGATTTCGATGGGCGTGCCGGTCACGTCCATCCACGCCAGCTCGGACTCATAATAGTCGTTGGAGCGGAACGCCTTGGCGCGCAGGCTCAGGAATTTCTTCAGGCTGGCGTTGCTGGTGGTCGCCGCCGCTTCCTCCAGCAATTGGGCCGCCGGTTCCAGCCATTGCTTGTAATATTCGGAATAGGGGATGGCGATCAGCTGGTCGCCCTGGCGGCGCACCACCGTATAGGGGTCGGTCAGCGCCTTTTTCTGGTCCGGGTGGCGTGCGAGATAGCCGTCAAATTCATTCTTGGTCATGTCCGCGGGGTAGAAGCCGCCGCCGGCGGGCTTCACCTTGCCGCCGGTGAAGGCGCGGTCTTCCGCCAGGCTGTCCCACGGGCCGAAATGCAGGTCGAACATGTCGAGCAGCGCCGCCTTGTCGGGCGCGTTGCCGCTGGCGATCGTCTGGCGCACCGCCGGATTGTCGTCGCTCACCTGCCGCAGGTAGATGTCGGACATATAGGCCGATGCGCGGATCAGCAGGTTCACCACCTTGCGTTCTTCCGCGTTCAGGAAGCGGGTGTCCGGGTTCATGTCTATGCGGACGATCTTGGCGCGCTGGGCGGCCATGTCATATTCGGAATCGGTGGCGGTGATCGCCGCCGGCGCGCCGTTGCCGTCGGTGGCGGTCTGCCCGCAGGCGGTGGAGAGCAGCAGGGCGAGAATCAGGATGTTGCGCATGGTCCCTCAAGTCCGGTGATGTGGTGCTTGCGCTCAACCTAACCGCCGCAAGCCAATGAGGAAAGACGCCCCGGCACGGCTGGCGGCGCAGGCGGATCGGGTGCTAAGGAGACGCGACGGGGCGCACGGCGACCCCGTTTGACGATGCGATCCGGGGCATGACAAGCCGCACGGAAGACTCATGGAGGCCGATTTGAACGCGCATAATCCGAAAGTCGCGACGTTGCAGTGGGATGACCCCTTGCTGATCGACGATCAGTTGACCGAGGAGGAGCGCGCGATCCGGGATGTCGCGCGCGGCTATGCGCAGGACCGGCTGATGCCCCGCATCATCGACGCCTTCCGCGAGGAAAAGACCGACCGGGCGATTTTCGACGAGATGGGCGCGCTGGGCCTGCTGGGGCTGACCCTGCCGGAAGATTATGGCTGCGCGGGCGCGTCCTACGTCGCCTACGGGCTGGTCGCGCGCGAGGTGGAGCGGGTGGATTCGGGCTATCGCTCGATGATGAGCGTCCAGTCCTCGCTCGTCATGTTCCCGATCCACGCCTATGGCTCCGAAGAACAGCGCCGCAAATACCTTCCGAAGCTGGCGACCGGCGAATGGGTGGGCTGTTTCGGCCTGACCGAGCCGGATGCGGGGTCCGACCCCGGCGGGATGCGGACGCGGGCGGAAAAGGTGCAGGGCGGATACCGCATCTCAGGGTCCAAGACCTGGATTTCCAACGCCCCCTTTGCCGATGTCTTCGTCATCTGGGCGAAATCGGACGCGCATGACGGCGCGATCCGCGGCTTCGTGATCGAAAAGGGCGCTGCCGGGCTGACCGCGCCCAAGATAGAGGGCAAGCTGTCGCTGCGCGCCTCGACCACCGGCATGGTGATGCTCGACAATGTCGAGGTGGGTGAGGATGCGCTGCTGCCCAATGCGTCCGGCCTGAAGGGGCCGTTCGGTTGCCTCAACCGCGCGCGCTACGGCATCAGCTGGGGCGCGATGGGCGCGGCGGAGGATTGCTGGCACCGCGCGCGGGATTATGTGCTGGACCGCAAGCAGTTCGGCCGTCCGCTTGCCGCGACCCAGCTCGTCCAGAAGAAGCTGGCCGACATGCAGACGGAGATCGCGCTCGGCCTGCAGGCGTCGCTGCGCGTCGGCCGCCTGTTCGACGAAGGCCGGATGGCGCCGGAAATGGTCAGCCTGGTGAAGCGCAACAATTGCGGCAAGGCGCTGGATATCGCGCGCGTCGCCCGCGACATGCACGGCGGCAACGGCATTGCCGAGGAATATCATGTCATGCGCCATCTGGTGAACCTGGAGACGGTGAACACCTATGAAGGCGCGCACGACGTCCATGCGCTCATTCTGGGCCGCGCCATCACCGGGATCGCCGCCTTTGCCTGACCGGCCGAACCCGGCGGCGAAACCGCTCGCCGGCGTCCGCGTGCTTGAGCTGGCGCGCATCCTCGCCGGCCCCTGGGCCGGGCAGATGCTGGCGGATCTGGGTGCGGACGTCATCAAGGTGGAACGGCGCGGCGCGGGCGACGATACCCGCCAATGGGGGCCGCCCTTCATCGAGGGCGCGGACGGCGCTTCGCTGGGCGCGGCCTATTTCCACGCCTGCAACCGGGGCAAGCGTTCGATCACTGCCGATTTCGACGATCCCGCCGACATCGCCCGCATCCGCGCGCTGGCGGCGGATGCGGACCTGCTGATCGAGAATTTCAAGACCGGCGGGCTGGCGCGCTACGGGCTGGACCATGCGACATTGAGCGCGCTGAACCCCGGCCTGATCTATTGCTCGATCACCGGATTCGGCCAGACCGGCCCCTATGCCCACCGCGCCGGCTATGACTTCCTCGTTCAGGCGATGGGCGGGATCATGGACCTGACCGGCGAGCCGGACGGGGAACCGCAAAAGACCGGCGTGGCCTTTGCCGATATCTTCACCGGCGTTTATGCGGTCGGCGCGATGCTGGCGGCGCTGCACCGGCGGGGCGAGACGGGGCAGGGCGCGTGGATCGACATGGCGCTGCTCGACGTGCAGACCGGGGTGCTCGCCAATCAGGCGATGAATTATCTGGCGTCCGGCGTGCCGCCCCGGCGGGCGGGCAATGCCCACCCCAATATCGTGCCCTATCAGCCTTTCCCCGTTTCCGACGGGCATGTCATCGTCGCCACCGGCAACGACCGGCAGTTCGCCCGTTTCGCGCAGATCTTGGGCCTGGAGGCGCTGGCCGCCGACCCGCGCTACGCCACCAATGCGGATCGCGTCGCCCACCGGGACGAGCTGGTCGCGCTGCTGTCCGCCGCCACCCGGCTCATGCCGCGCGCCGCCCTGCTTGCCGCGCTCGAGGCGCAGGGCGTGCCGGGCGGGCCGATCAACGATCTCGCTCAGGTCTTCGCCGATCCACAGGTCGTGGCGCGGGGGATGCGGGTGGAACTGGACGCGCCGGGCGTGAAGGGCGGCGTGCTGCCGCAGGTGCGCGGGCCGATCGTCATCGACGGGGAGCCGATGGTGTCCGCCGTCGCTCCGCCGGCCCTTGGCGCAGACGATGCCGACTGGGGCTGGCGGTTGCCGTCATCCGAATAGCGGCGCGGCGCGGGTTGGATGTCGTTTGCGACCTGCCGGCGCTGGGCGGCGGTCCGGCCTAATCCTGCCGCCGCCGGTCGACCAGCCAGAAGGCGATGGCCGCCACGGCCGCGACGCCGGTGCCGGTGACCAGCCCCAGCGAAGGCTGCCCCATCTTGCCGCCGACGATCGCGCCGACGATGGGGAAAATGGCCAGCAATATGCCGGCGGAACGGGGGGAGCGGGGCGTTGGGCGGGTCATGCAATCCGCCATGCCATGTCCCGTCCCGACACGCCACCCGTCGCATCTGTCCCGCAATGGCACCTGGTCAATAAGGCGTTGACCATTGCGCGCCCCGGCTGGCCGTCCGGCGCGCGATTGGCACGGAAATTGGTAGGGCGGGCGGATGAGCCATGGCAATGAACCGATGACCCAGCCCTATGTCGCCGACAGGGGGTGCCTTGCCGACGCGTCGGACCTGATCGCCCGGTTTGGCGCGGATGCGGGCTTCGAGGCCGCCGCGCGGGCGGATCGCAGCCGCGACCGTGGCAATCTGAGCCATTTCTGCCGCTGGCGGCAGATCGAGCGGCTGATCGTCCTGCTTTCGGATCAGACCGCCCGGGGAACCGTGCACTAAATCCTTTCCGTCTGGCGGCTGGTGAGAAACCCGGCTAGATCGCGGATATGATGTGCTGCTTTCCGCGGCGCTGTGGCATGATGTTCGCCGCGCTCGCGTTCCTGTCGTCAGCGTCGCCGCTCTGCGCGCAGGACATTGGCGCGTCTCTTCCCCCGCTGGACCCGGAATCGCCGCTCGAACCCCTGCCGGATCTGGGCGTCGACTGGCCCGATCTTGCCGCCGATCCCGTCGCGCCGGGGTCGCCCGCCGCGCCGACGCAGACCGACAGCACCGCGCAACTGCGCTATCGCGTCGCCTTCAACGGCCTTGGCGAAGTGGACGGAGCCGCCATCCGCGAACGCTTCGACGCGCTGTCGGTGTTGAAGGCGGGCGAGGGCAAGGCGGCCAACGTCGCCCAGATCGATCGGCGCGCGCGCGAGGATGCCGCGCTGTTGCGCGATCTGCTGCGTGCCGACGGCTATTATGATGCGTCGGTGGATACCAGCGTTGCCTCGGCGGAAGGCGGTGGGCTGGTCGTCACCCTCGATGTCCAGCCGGGGCCGGTCTATCGCTTCACCGCCGTGGACGTGCGCGGGCTGGAGGAGGCCGGGGGCAAGGCGGACGCGCTGCGCGAGGCTTTCGGCGTGAAGGCGGAGCAGCCGGTGGATGCCGATGCGGTGATCGGCGGCGAGGCGAAGCTGCGCAGCGAGATCGGCGAGGCGGGTTTCCCCTTCGCCAAGGTGGGCGAGCCGGAGATCGTCGTCGATCATGACAGCCGCACGGCCACGCTGGTGCTGGATGTCGATCCGGGCGGGGCGCGCAAATTCGGCCGCATCGTGGTGCCGGACGGCGCCCTGTTCAGCGCGCGGCACATCCAGAGCATCTCCCGTTTCGAACCCGGCGATACGTTTCAGGCGAGCGATCTGGAGGATCTGCGCCGCGCGCTGATCGCCACCGGGCTTGTTTCCACCGTGTCGATCAAGCCGGTGCCGGGGGAGACGCCCGACACCGTCGACATCGCGGTCGCGGTGGAGCGCGCGCCGCCCCGCACCATTGCCGGAGAGCTTGGCTACAGCACGGGCGAGGGCATCAGGCTGGAGGCGAGCTGGCAGCATCGCAACCTGTTGCCGCCGGAAGGGGCCGTCACCTTCCGCGGCGTCGCCGGCACGCGCGAGCAGCTGGCCGGGGTCAGCCTGCGCCGCAACAATTTCCGCACCCGCGATCAGGTGCTGACTGCGCAGATGGTCGCCAGCAACCTCAATCGCAACGCCTATGAGGCCAAGACTTTTCAGATCGGCGCGGGGATAGAGCGGCAGACCAACATCATCTGGCAGAAGAAATGGACATGGTCGCTGGGCGTCGAACTGCTGGCCTCGGACGAACGCGACACGGTGGGCCTTTCTGCCACCCCGCGCCGGCGGACCTTCTTCATCGGCGCGCTGCCCACCAGCCTCAGCTATGACGGGTCGGACGATCTGCTGAACCCCAGCCGGGGCTATCGGCTGAGCGGGCGGCTGTCGCCGGAAGTGTCGCTGCAATCGGGCACGTTCAGTTATGTCCGCGCGCAGATAGACGCCAGCGCCTATCAGCCGGTCAACGACCGGGTCGTGGTGGCGGGGCGGGTGCGGTTCGGCACCATCGCGGGCGTTTCCAGCGACGCCGTCGCGCCATCCCGCCGCTTCTATGCGGGCGGCGGCGGATCGGTGCGGGGCTACAGCTATCAGGCTATCGGCCCGCGCGACCTGAACAACGATCCGGTGGGCGGCCGCAGCCTGACCGAATTCTCGCTGGAGGCGCGGGTGCGCTTCGGCGCGCTGGGCGTGGTGCCGTTCATCGACGGCGGCAACATCTATCGCTCCGCTTTGCCGAGCTTCGACAAGATGCGCTTCGGCGCGGGCATCGGCGCGCGCTATTATACCAGCTTCGGGCCGATCCGCGTCGATGTCGGCACGCCGATCAACCGCCAGCCGGGCGATGCGCGGATCGCCGTCTATGTGTCGCTGGGGCAGGCCTTCTGATGGCGGCGGAGGAAGCCGAAGAAGGCGCGCCGCCGCCTTCGGCTCCGGCCCGGCGCGGGCTGCGATGGCTGGGCTGGATCGCCGCCATCCCGCTGGCGCTGGTCGTGCTGCTGCTCGCGGCGCTCTGGTCGCTCGATACCGCGCCCGGGCATCGCTTCCTGACCGACCGGATCGCCGCTCTCTCTCCCTCGTCCGGCCTCAAGATTCATGTCGGGCGGATCGAGGGGTCGATCTACAGCCGTTCGCGGCTGAAGGACGTGCGGATCTACGATCCCGAAGGGCTGGTCTTCTCGTCGCCGGACATCGCGCTGGATTGGCGGCCCACCGCCTGGCTTGCCAACCGCCTGTCGATCAACAGCGCCACCGCCCGGCTCGCCACGCTGCACAAGCTGCCGAAGCTCAGGCCGTCGAAGAAGAAGGGGCCGGTCCTGCCCGGCTTCGATATCCGGGTGGACGAATTGCGGATCGACCGCCTGCATGTCGGCGCCGCCATTGCCGGCAAGGCGCAATCGGGCCGCCTCTCCGGCCGGGCCGACATCCGGGGCGGCCGGGCGATGGTGAAGCTCGATGCGGCTGTCGGCCGCGGAGACCGGCTGGCGCTGGCGCTGGATGCAGAGCCGGACCGCGACCGTTTCGACCTGGACGCGCGGCTGGATGCCGAGGCCAATGGCGTGTTCGGCAAGATCATCGGCACCAGACGGCCGGTCGCGCTGCAGGTGAACGGCGATGGCCGCTGGACCGCCTGGCAGGGCAAGGCCCTGCTCGACATGGGCGGCGAGCGGATCGTCGATCTGGCGCTGGGCGCGCAGAAGGGCCGCTATACGCTGACCGGCACCGCCTTTCCCGCCCGCATCACCACCGGGCGGCTGGCGCGGCTTTCCGCCCCGCGCGTCCTGATCAACGGCACAGCTGAGCTGGACAAGCGCCGGCTGACGACCGCGCTTTCCGTGCGCTCCGCCGCGCTGGCCATTAAGGCGGACGGTGTGCTCGACCTGGCCGAGAGCGCGTTCGACAATATGCGGGTCGATGTCGACCTGCTCCAGCCGGCGGCGATGGTGCCCAATATGCGCGGCCGGGACATTGCGCTGAAGCTGCTCTTCGATGGCGCGTTCGGCCGGGCGCGTTTCGAATATCTGCTCACCGCGCCGGGCGTGGCGTTCGATGAGACCGGGTTCGAACAGGTCCGCGCCGCCGGCAAGGGCACGCTGGGGCCAAGCCCGGTGACCGTGCCGATCCGGCTGAGCGCCGCGCGCGTCACCGGCGTGGGCGACGTGGCGGGCGGCATCCTGCGCAACCTGTCGATCGAGGGCCTGCTGCGGGTAAGTGCGGCGACGATCAGCGGAGACGGGCTGAAGCTCAAATCCGACAAGCTGACCAGCACCCTCTCGATCCTCGTCGATCTGGCGACCGGGCGCTACGATATCGGTTTCACCGGCCAGTTGCAGCGTTATCTGATCCCCGGCCTCGGCATTGTCGACGTCAGGACGGAGCTGAAGGTGGTGCCCGGCCCGAACGGGCATGGGGTGCGCATCGTCGGGCGCGGGCAGGCGTGGATGCGGCGGCTGGACAACGCCTTCCTGGCCTCGCTGGCGGGCGGGCTGCCGCACATCGACACGCGGCTGGAACGCGGGCCGGACGGCATTTTGCACCTGATCGGCCTCAGGCTGACCGCGCCGCATATCAGCCTTTCCGGCAATGGCTATCGCCGCAAGGACGGCAGTTTCCATTTCGAAGGCAGCGGCCGCCAGCAAAGCTATGGGCCGGTGCGGCTGGTGCTGGACGGGCAGATCGACCGGCCAAGGCTTGAGCTGTTCCTGCCCCGGCCGATGGATGCGCTGGGGCTGCGCAACGTCCATGCGCTGCTGGAGCCCAATACGGCGGGCTTTGCCTACAAGGCCAATGGCGGATCGACGCTGGGGCCGTTCACCAGCAACGGCGCGATCCTGTTGCCGCCGGGCGCGCCGGCGCGGATCCAGATTGCGACGCTGGATGTTTCGGGCAGCCGCGCGCAGGGTGAGCTCGTTTCGGGCGCGGGCGGGTTCGATGGCCGCCTGCAGTTGTCGGGCGGCGGCGTCTCCGGCGATCTGCGGTTCGACCGGCCCGGCGGAATCCAGCGGATCGCCGCAAGCATCGACGTGCGCGGCGCGCGCTTTGCCGGGCCGCCGCCCATCTTCATCCAGCGCGCCTCGCTGGACGGGGATATACTGCTCGACCCGGCGGGCATGGGCATCGACGCCACGGTGACGGCGCGGAGCATCCGCCGCGGCGGGCTGGCGCTGGCGCAGCTAGCCGCGAGCGCCAAGCTGAAGGGCGGCACCGGCACGGTGCGGGCCGCCTTTGCAGGATCGCGCGGGCGGGCGTTCGACATGCAGGCGGTGGCTGACGTGTCACCGGACAGGATCAGCATCACCGGCGGCGGCACGGTCGATCGCCGCCCGCTGCAGCTGACCAGCCCGGCGGTGCTCACCCGGCAGGATGGCGGCTGGCGGCTGGGCCAGACCGGGATCAGCTTTGCCGGCGGCGCCGCCCGGCTGGGCGGGCTGTTCTCCGGCGACGTCAACCAGGTCGACGCAACGGTGGAGCGGCTGCCGCTCACCATCCTCGACATCGGCTATCCGGCGCTGGGCCTTGGCGGCAATGCCAGCGGCCGCCTCTCCTACCGGTCGGAGCGCGGATCGCTGCCGAGCGGCGATATGGACGTCACCATTCGCGGGCTGACCCGGTCCGGGCTGGTGCTGTCGTCGCAGCCGGTCGATGTCGGGCTGAAGGCGGCGATCCGGGGCAACGGCGCCGCGGCGCGCGCGGTTGTCGCCAGCGGCGGCAAGACGATCGGCCGGGCGCAGGCGCGGCTGGCCCCGCTCGGCACCGAAGGCAATGTGTTCGAGCGGCTGGCCAATGCGCCGCTGTTCGCGCAGCTGCGCTATAACGGCCCGGCGGACACGCTCTGGCGGCTGACCGGCGTCGAGATCATCGACCTGTCCGGCCCCGTCGCGGTTGGCGCCGACCTGACCGGCCAATTGTCCGATCCCCGGATTCGCGGGTCGATCCGCACCGAAAATGCCCGGCTGGAAAGCGCCGTCACCGGCACGGTGCTCACCGGCATGAAGGCGAGCGGCCGGTTCGACGGATCGCGGCTGGTGATCGACCAGTTCTCCGCCAATGCCGGCAATGGCGGCACCGTTTCCGGCACCGGCGCGTTCGACCTTTCCGCTGCCAACGGGTTCGGCATCGACCTGGCGATAGCGGCGAAGGACGCCGTGCTGCTCGACCGCGACGACATCGGCGCGACGGTCACCGGGCCGCTGACCATCAAATCGGACGGGTCCGGCGGCACCATCGGCGGCGATGTCGTGCTCGACCGCAGCCGTTTCCGCCTTGGCCGGGCGGAGGCCGCGCAAGCGGTACCCCGGCTGGTCGTGACGGAGATCAACCGGCCCGGCGAAGGCATGGACGATGCCCCCGTCACCCGGCCGTGGCAGCTGGCGCTGAAGGCGCGGGCGCGCAACCGGCTGATGGTGACGGGACTTGGGCTGGACAGCGAATGGCGCGCCGATCTGGAGATTGGCGGCACGGTGGAGGAACCGGCCATTACCGGCCGGGCGGATCTGGTGCGCGGCGGCTATGAATTTGCGGGCCGCCGGTTCGATCTCGACCGCGGCACCATCCGCTTCACCGGCGCCGTCCCCGCCGATCCGGTGCTCGATATCGCCGCGCAGGCCAATCTTCAGGGCCTCAATGCGACGATCAAGGTGACGGGGACGGGCCAGAAGCCGGAGATCGCCTTTTCCAGCGTGCCCGCTCTGCCCGAGGACGAACTGCTTTCACGCCTGCTGTTCGGCACGTCGATCACCAACCTTTCCGCGCCGGAGGCCCTGCAGCTGGCGGCGGCGGTGGCCGCGCTGCAGGGCGGCGGCAACGGCCTGAACCCGATCAACGCCGTCCGCCAGGCGGCCGGGCTTGATCGGCTGCGCATCCTGCCGGCGGATCCGACGCTGGGCCAGGGCACGTCGATCGCGGCGGGCAAATATCTCACCCGCCGCACCTTTGTTGAGGTGATCACCGATGGGCAGGGCTATTCGGCGACGCGCGTCGAGTTCCAGATCACCCGCTGGCTGTCGCTGCTCTCCAGCATCTCGACGCTGGGCCGCGAAAGCGTCAACCTGCGCGTATCGAAGGATTATTGAGCGGCCCGGGTGGCGACCCGAAAAGTGGAAGAAAATCAGCGATCTTGGTAGGTTATGTCAGCATGGCCCGTGCCAGAACACGCCCGGGCCGGGCTCTGAATAACAAGCCGTGGGCATAGGGAGGTCCGATTTGCGTCGTGGCACTGCATAGCCCCAACCCCCGTCAAAGCCGGCTTTGATCGTTATATCGACACCCCATCTGTAAACCTCAACACGCTGCGGTTGAAGACTTGCGATGACGCTTGGCCATTGTTCCGCTGGGACGTTTCTCCAGCGGTTCGGCTGCTCCGGCGGGTACGTATCCACCAGTGCTTGAGCTTCGGCGCGAATTGCCTGGAGCTTCCCGGGATCAGAAATAGGCCGGTTACAGCCACCAAGCACCAACATTGCCGCCAACATGGCCAGCATGATCGTCGCGGTTGCCCATGGGCGCATTCGGGTAGTGAAGCAGATCCGTCTAACCGACGCTACCGAGAACATTCCGGTGATGGCAAACTCCGATTCAGACTCGCCATGCGACTGACTTCGAATGGCGCGTGATCGCACCGCCGCTGCCCAACAAACCGTGCGGCGCGCCATGGCCGGCTGCAACCGCTTCGCGTGCTGGCTGAAGGCAGGCGTGTGGAACCGGATGGCTGACACGGTTACCGCTGCGCATGACCGCGTCATCCAGATGACCGACAGCACATCCGCGCGTCCTCACCGACAGGCTGCAACGGCAAAAGGGGGCATCGAGACCATGGCCTCGGTCGCGGCCGAGGCCGGCTCAAGGCCAAAATCCGCATGTTGTCGATGGGCGCGATTCCCGATTCGGCAGAGCGCCGCTGCCGGGCAGGCTCATGACGGCCCAGCCGCTCTCAGTCCGCTCGACCGCTTTGGTCCGCGCTTATGAATCCGTGGCCTCAGTCCAGGTCGCCCAGCACCGCCTTCACTTCCATGAACTCCGCGAGGCCGAACTTGCCATATTCGCGGCCGTTGCCCGATTGCTTGTAGCCGCCGAACGGCATGTCATAGCCGGAGGTGCCGCCGTTCACGTAGATCATGCCGGCGCGCAGGCGGGGGAAGATGGCCTTTGCCCTGGCGGGATCGCCGGAGATGACGGCGCTCAGGCCATAATCGGTGTCATTGGCGATGCGGACGGCCTCATCCTCGTCGGCGTAGCGGATCATCGTCACCACCGGGCCGAAAATCTCCTCGCGGGCGATGGTCATGTCCGGGGTCACGTCCGTGAACAAGGTGGGGCGGATATAATAGCCCTTGTCCTGCCCTTCCGGCCGGCCCGGCCCGCCGGCCGCCAGCGTCGCGCCTTCCTCGATCGCGGTCCGGATCAACCCCTGTATCTTGTCATATTGCGCCTTGTTGACGACGGGGCCGATATGGCGGCCGTCCTCGGCCGGGTCGCCGGTCCGGGTCGATTCCATCTTGGCCGCGGCGATCTTCGCCGCATCGGCATATTGCGATGCGTGGACCAGCATCCGCGCCGGGGCGACGCAGCTCTGGCCGGAATTGATCAGCACCCGGTTGAGCCCGGCGGGGATCGCCTTGTCCAGATCGGCGCCCTCAAGGATGATGTTGGGCGATTTGCCGCCCAGTTCCTGGTGGACGCGCTTCACCGTTTCCGCCGCGTTGCGCGCGACGAGAATCCCCGCCCGGGTCGATCCGGTGAAACTCACCATGTCCACGCCCTTGTGTTTCGACAGCGCCTCGCCGACGCCGGGGCCGCTGCCCTGGACAAGGTTGAACACCCCCGGCGGGACGCCCGCCGCGTCCATCACCTCCGCGAAGACGGCGGCGGATGCCGGCGTTTCTTCCGACGGTTTCAGGATCATCGTGCAACCGGCGGCGATGGCGGGGGCCACTTTGGCCGCGATCTGGTTCAACGGCCAGTTCCACGGCGTGATCAGCGCCACCACGCCGATCGGCTCGCGCACCACCCGGTTGGCGCCCACCTGCTCCTCAAACGAAAAGCCTTCCAGCGCGGTGATCGCCGCCTTCAGGTGGCCAAGGCCGCTGCCCGCCTGCGACGTCCGCGCCACGGCGATGGGGCAACCCATTTCGGTGGAGATCGCCTCGGCAATGTCGGGGATGCGCCTTTCATATTCGGCGACGATGCGCTGGAGCAGCGCGATGCGCTCTGCCGGGCTGGTCCGTGCATAGCTTTCGAACGCGGTCCGCGCCGCGGCGACCGCCTTGTCGACGTCCGCCTGGCTGCCCAGCATGATTTCGGTGCAGGGTTGTTCGGTGGCGGGATTGATCACCAGGTGGCGGGTGCCGCCCTCGCTCTCCACCCACATGCCGTTGATATAATGCCTGCTATAGTCGCGCATGGGGGAAGCTCCTGGGATGCGATGGGGCACCCTAGATCGCGTCTTTATCCGCAACTGACAAGGGCTTCCGCCCGGCACCTGCGCGGGCCGGGCGGAACCGTGGGGCCGGGATCAGCCCGAATAGTACATTTCGAATTCGACCGGGCTGGGCGCCATTTCCCAGCGGGCATTTTCTTCCCATTTCAGGTCGATGTAGGAATCGATCTGGTCCTTGGTGAACACATCGCCCTTGAGCAGGAAGGCGTTGTCCGCCTTCAGCGCCTCGAGCGCCTCGCGCAGCGAACCGCAGACGGTGGGCACGTCCGCCAGCTCGGCCGGCGGCAGGTCGTAGAGATTCTTGTCCATCGCCTCGCCCGGGTGGATGCGGTTCTGGATGCCGTCCAGCCCGGCCATGGTGAGGGCCGCGTAGCACAGATAGGGATTGGCCAGCGCGTCCGGGAAGCGGCATTCCACCCGCTTCGCCTTCGCCCCGGTGCCATAGGGGATGCGGCAGGATGCGGACCGGTTGCGGCTGGAATAAGCGAGCAGCACCGGCGCTTCATAACCCGGCACCAGCCGCTTGTAGCTGTTGGTCGTCGGGTTGGTGAAGGCGTTGCACGCCTTGGCGTGGTGGATGATGCCGCCGATGAAGAACAGCGCTGTTTCCGACAGGCCGGCATAGCCGTTGCCGGCGAAGAGCGGCTTGCCCTTTTCCCAGATCGATAGGTGCGTGTGCATGCCCGAGCCATTATCTTCCTTGATCGGTTTGGGCATGAAGGTGGCCGTCTTGCCATAGGCATGGGCGACCATGTGGACGACATATTTGTAGATCTGCATCCGGTCCGCCGTCTGCGTCAGCGTGCCGAAGGTGAGGCCCAGCTCATGCTGCGCGGCCGCCACTTCATGATGATGCTTGTCGCACGGCAGGCCCATCTCGATCATGGTCGAGACCATCTCGGCGCGGATGTCGACCGCGCTGTCGACCGGCGCGACGGGGAAATAGCCGCCCTTGGCGCGCGGCCGGTGCGCCATGTTGCCGCCTTCATATTCGCGGCCGCTATTGCCCGGCAGCTCGATGTCGTCGATCTTGTAATAGCTGGTGGAATAGCCGTTCTCGAAGCGGACGTCGTCGAACATGAAGAATTCGGCTTCCGGGCCGATATAGACGGTGTCGCCGATGCCGGTGGCCTTCACATAGGCCTCGGCCCGCTTCGCGGTGGAGCGCGGATCGCGCGAATAAAGCTCGCCCGTGCCGGGATCGACGATGTCGCAGATCATGATCAGCATCGGCGTCGCGGAGAAGGGGTCGACATAGACCGCGTCCAGATCGGGCATCAACGTCATGTCGCTTTCGTTGATGACCTTCCAGCCGGCGATGGACGAGCCGTCGAACATCAGGCCATCGGTCAGCGCGTCCTCGTCGATCAGCCCGGCGACCATGGTCAGGTGGTGCCATTTGCCGCGCGGATCGGTGAAGCGGAGGTCGACCCACTCGATCTCCTTTTCCTTGATCATCTTCAGCACAGTTGCGGCAGTATTCGCCATGTCGGTCAACCTTCCTCGGTAAAGCTGGATATGGGGATCGGCAGGGAGTGGATGCTAAAGCGCGTCGCTGTCGCGTTCGCCGGTGCGGATGCGCAGCGCGGTCTCGATCGGCGTCACGAAGATCTTGCCGTCGCCGATGCGGCCGGTTTGCGCGGCGCCGGCAATCGCCTCGACCACGCGTTCGGCAAGATTATCCTCGACCACCACCTCAAGCTTCACCTTGGGCAGGAAATCGACGACATATTCGGCGCCCCGATACAGTTCGGTATGGCCCTTCTGCCGGCCGAAGCCCTTCGCCTCGGTCACGGTGATGCCGGATACGCCCACATCGTGCAGCGCTTCCTTCACCTCGTCGAGCTTGAACGGCTTGATGATCGCTTCGATCTTTTTCACTTAATCTCACTCCCCCGCGCGAACGCGTGACCAACATGTTTCAATAAGCGTGCCAATCCGCGAACCGCAGAAATGGGCGCATTCAGCCAGGGACCGCCGGTGGATGCTGCCCTTTCGCTGGGCAGTCGGGTGAGATCTGCCTGAAATTCAGGCAGGGCCGGCGGTCTCAATAGGGCGGCGCGTCCAGACCCGCCGGGCTTTTGGTGAAAATCTCGCAGCCGTCCTCGGTGATGCCGACGGAATGCTCGAACTGGGCGGAGAGCGAGCGGTCGCGCGTCACCGCCGTCCAGCCGTCGTCCAGCACCTTCACGTCCGGGCGGCCGATGTTGATCATCGGCTCGATGGTGAAGAACATGCCCGGCTTCAGCTCCGGGCCGGTGCCCGGCCGCCCGGCATGGATGACCTCCGGCGAATCGTGGAACACCCGGCCCACGCCATGGCCGCAGAAATCGCGCACCACGCCGTAGCGATGCTTTTCGGCAAAGCTCTGGATGGCGTGCGCGATGTCGCCCATCCGGTTGCCCGGCCGCGCCTGCGCGATGCCCAGCATCATCGCCTGGTAGGTGACGTCGACCAGCCGCCGCGCCTTCACCCCGACATCGCCGACGAGGAACATCCGGCTGGTGTCGCCGTGCCAGCCGTCGACGATCACCGTCACGTCGATATTGGCGATATCGCCGTCCTTCAGCGTCTTGGCGCCGGGGATGCCGTGGCAGACGACATGGTTGATGGAGATGCAGCAGCTGTGGGTGAAGCCGCGATAGCCGAGCGTCGCCGGCACACCGCCCGCGCGCAGCATATGCTCGCGCACCATATCGTCCAGCGCGGCGGTGGTCACGCCGGGCACCACATGCGGCACAAGCGCGTCCAGCACCTCTGCGGCCAGCCGACCGGCGGCGCGCATGCCGGTGAATCCTTCCGGCCCGTGCAGCTTGATCGCATGGGTGCGGGCCAGCGGGCTGGCGTCGGTGACGGTCATATATTCGGTCATCGGGGCGATATAGCGCGGCCGCGCGGCCTTTGCGAGTGCCGCCGAAGCGGTTAAGGCGGGCGGATGACCGACGAACGCATCTGGACGGCTGGCCTCGTCATCATCGGCGACGAGATCCTGTCCGGGCGCACGCCCGACAGGAATATCGCGCAGATCGCCTTGTGGCTGAATATCCAGGGGATTCGCCTGTCTGAGGTGCGGGTGGTGGGCGACCGCACGGCCGCCATCGTCGAGGCGGTGAATGCGCTCAGCGCGCGCAACGACTATCTCTTCACCACCGGCGGCATCGGGCCGACGCATGACGACATCACCGTCGATGCGATCGCCGGGGCGCTGGGCGTGCCGGTGGTCGTCCACCCGCGCGCCCGCGCCATGCTGGAGCAATATTATGCCGGGCGCGGCGGCGTCACCGAGGCGCGGCTGCGCATGGCGCGGGTGCCCGAAGGCGCGGACCTGATCGAAAACCGCATGTCCGGCGCGCCCGGCATCCGCCACGGCAACATCTTCATCATGGCCGGGGTGCCGCACATCACCGCGATGATGCTCGATGCGCTTTCCGGCAAGATCGAGGGCGGCCGGCCGCTGCTGTCGCGCACCGTCGGCTGCTGGGTGGCGGAAAGCGAGGTGGCCGACATGCTCGCCGCCACGGAGCGGGCGCACCCGGCGTGCCAGATCGGCAGCTATCCTTTTTTCCGCGAAGGCCGGGTCGGCGCGAATTTCGTGGTCCGCTCCACCGAGCAACTGGCGCTGGACAGTTGCGTCTCCGTACTGCTCGCCGCGCTGGCCGATGCCGGGCGCGATGCCGTGCTCGACGGCATCTGACCCGGACGGAGCGGGGCCATCGCGCGGATCCTGCTCGGCTGGGAACTGGGGGCCAATCGCGGTCATATCAGCCGGCTGGCCGCCATCGCCGAACGGCTGATTGCGGACGGCCACATGGTGGACATGGCGGTGCAGCGCATCGATGCGGCGGAAGGGCTGGTGCCCGCCGCCGTGCCGCTGTGGCAGGCGCCGCTCTGGCCGCGGCTGCTGGTCAACGCGGCGCGCCCGGGCGGCGCGCCGGTGGCGACGATGGGCGACATATTGGTCCGCCTCGGGCTGGATCGCCCGGAAACGCTGGCGGCGCTGATCGGCGGGTGGGACTCGATCCTGTCCGCCGTCCGGCCCGATGTGGTGGTGGCCGATTTCGCGCCCGCGCTGCTGATGGCCGCCCGTGGACGGATGCCGGCGCTGGGCGTGGGGACCGGCTTTGAACGCCCCCCGGCGGGCATGGCCCACTTCCCCAGCCTGACCGGAGGGCCGCCCGCGCATGACGAGGGGCAGGCGCTGGACAATGCCAATGCCGGGCTGGCCCGCGCCGGGCGCGATCCGATTGCCGCGCTGCCCGCGATCAACGGCGCGGACGTCTCGCTGGCCGGCGTCTTTGCCGAGCTGGACGCCTATGCCGCCTGGCGGACGGAGCCGCCGGTCGCCCCCGCCATCGCCGGGCCGCTGCCGCCGCTGTCTGACGGCGGCGGGGACGAGGTGTTCGTCTATGGCTTCACCGCGATGCAGCCGGATTCGGAATTCTGGCACGGGCTGGCCGCATCGGGGCTGCCGGTGCGGATCCATGTCGGCGATGCTTCGCCCGCGCTGGTCGAGAGCATTTGCGCGCTCGGCATGGCCTTTGAGCCTCAGCCGCTTCCCTTCGCCCGGATTGCGGCACGCAGCCGGCTGGTCGTCTCGCATGGCGGCCATGGCTTCGTCTGCTCCGCGCTGGCCGCCGGGTTGCCGCAGGTTGTGGTCCATTACGACATGGAAAAGCGCGGCTATGGCGTCGGGCTGGCCCGCGCCGGGCTGGGTGGTGAAGTGGCCCTGCAGGACATCCGGCGCGAACCCTTCGCCCAGTCCTTGCGCGCGCTGCATGCCGATGCGCCGTTCGCCGCCGGGGTGCGCGCCGCCGCGCCGGCCTTCCGCGCCCGCATGACGCCCGCTTTCGCCGACGTCGCGGTTGCGGAAATCCGGCGGCTGGCCGGTCTTGCCGGTCCGGCCTAGCCCGCGCGGGCGATATAATCGTCGATCGCGGACGCCAGCACGGTCAGCGGCACCGCCCCGGCCTGGATCACCGCATCGTTGAAATCGCGCACGTCGAACCGCCCGCCCAGCGCCGCTTGCGCCTTGCCGCGCAGCCGGACGATCTCGGTATGGCCGACCTTATATCCGCACGCCTGCCCCGGCGCGGCGCAATAGCGATCGACCTCGCTGGTGCAGGCCGCACGGGCGCGCCCGGTGCTGCTCGTCATATAATCGACCGCCTGTTCGCGCGACCAGCGCTTGGCGTGCAGCCCGGTATCCGTCACCAGCCGCGACGCGCGGAAACGGAGCGCCTGATACATGCCGAGCTGGCCGAAGGGATCGTCCTTGTAGAAGCCCAGTTCGTCCACCAGCTGTTCCGAATAGAGCGCCCAGCCCTCGGTATAGGCGTTGAAGCCCATCAGCGAGCTGATCAACGGCACATCGTCGCGATGTTCGGCGACATAGGCGCCCTGCCAGGTGTGGCCGGGCAGCCCTTCATGCGCGGAGAGCGAGGGGATGGTGAATTTCGGCCAGTTTCCGGTGTCCTGCAGGTTGATATAATAAATGGCCGGCCGCGACCCGTCGAGCGAGGCGAAGTTCATATAGCCGAGCGCCGCCCCGGCCTCGATCTCCGGCGGCACCCGCTTGACCATCAGTTCCGCCTTCATCGTCATCTTCGAGATGCGGGGCAGCATCTGGCGCAGCTCCGCGATCTTGCCGTTCACATAGGCGATCGCCTCCTCCCGGCCGGCATCGGTGTTCGGATAGAGCTGGCGCGGGTCCCGGGTCAGCGCGGCCAGTCGTTCGCCCACCGTGCCCTGCGTCATGTCCTGCGATTTCAGCACCGCATCCATGCGCGCGTCCAGGTCGCGTCCCTGCTCCAGCCCCATCTGGTGGATCGCTTCCGGGTCCAGCGTGGTGCTGGTCGCATATTGCAGCAGCCAGGCATAATAGGCGTCGCCCTGCGGCAGCTTCCACGCGCCGGCATCGTGGCTGGCCTTGGCGCGGATGTCCGTCATCGCCGCGATCTGCCGGTCGAGCGCGGGATAGACCATCGCCTCGACGATCTTCGCCGCCCGCGCCGTCCAGTCGCCGGCCAGCCCGCGCGCCGCCGCCCGCGTCGCCAGCGACTGGACCATGCGGGACGCCGCCGCCGGCGTCGCGCGCAGCGCCTTCATCTGCGCCAGCGTCGTATCCAGCACGAAATCCGGCGTGATCACGCCCAGCCCGGCATCGTGCCGCGCCTGCGCGCTTTCCTGGTCGAGCACGCCGGCAAAGGCGGCGAGGCGCGACAGATAGGCTTCGGCATCGGCGCGCGCCTCTATGCGGTGCACTGAATTGAGGAATTCGGGCGTGCCCTGATAGGCGCCGTCCTGCTGGCTGATCACATAGGGGTTGCCGCCGCCCAGCGCATCGACGCCGCCATAGGCGAAGGCCGCGCCCGCCGCGCCGCTGGCCAGTTCATAGGCGACGGAATCGTAGAGCAGCCTGTCCTGCCCGGCCAGCGAGGCCCGGTCGATGCCGTCCAGCATCTTGCGATAGCGCCGGTTCTCGGTCGCCACCTTCGCGCGCGCCGCCGCGGAACGATCCCGCAACCGCGCCCGCGCCCAGCTGTTCTCGCCGCTGTCCAGCCCCAGATAGCTATAGCCCTCCGGCGAATCGCGGAGCGCGGCGCGGGCAATCTCGTCCAGCGTGGCGCGCAGCTTCGGGTCGATGGCGGCAAAGGCCGGCCAGGCGATGCCTGCCAGCCCCATGGCGGCGGCCGAAACCATGAAATTGCGACGATTGCAGATCATCTTTTCCCATCCCGTGAAAGCGCGGGCTTGCGCCCTGTCTGCGGCGGAGGATGGAAGCAAAATCAGTGGCTTTCAATAGAGCGGGCGCGGCCGGACGGGCGGAGCGGCAATGACGGGGCGGGCGCCGGACGGCCGGGGCCACCGGCGACGATCAGGTCGCAAGTAATCGCGTAAAATCATGGTCATCGACAGTCTAACTCAGATCGAAGCCGCGATCATTGCTGCGTTCTGGTTATTGGTATGACCGAAAAAGGAATTTATACTTGTCGCGATTCCGAAATAGACCATCGGCCGTACGGAAATTTTGTATTTCCAATCCATCTTTAGGCGGGATGTTGGCACCGGGTGGGCCGAATATCCCGGATATACGCCTTGCCGCTGCCGCGCCCAAATGGCGTGAAGATCGGGGCGATCACGGGAGCGATGGGTTGGGACCTGGGGGGAGGGGCGTGATGCGTAGAGAGTTTCGCATGTGCATCGTCAACCGCGCGCTGGTGGACGATATCGCGCCGCTCGTCGGCTCGCAGGCCGATGTCATGCGCCGGATCGGCATCAGCTGGAACTGCTGGATCAAGATTGCGGGCGGCCTGCCGATCCGGCTGTCGGTCGGTCAGCGGCTGCGGACGCGATTGCTGGCGGACCGCGCGCGCATTCCCGGTTTCGCCGCCAAATTTCCTTCGGCGACCGCGCCTGACGGGGTCGATTGCGCCGCGCTGGAAGCGGCGCTGCTCCGTCCTGTCACCATCACGCGCCAGGAACGCCCGGCCCTGCCGCCGCTGCGGTCCGTCCGCCGGGCGCTGGCCCTGGCCGTCGCGCGCTCCGCCGGGGCTGCGCAGGCGACGGACCATGGCCGTTCCATCGCCGACAATTGATGCGATTTGGTCATCGTTCGGCGGAAAAGCTGCAATTGTGGAATAACCGACCCTACGATATGAATTGCGAAATTCAGAAGTATAAATTGGAATATCCCTTGTATTACAGGGAGTTCTCAAAGAACAGATATATTCTGTACTATTTTAATATCAAAATCTGGAGGGGCATTTCATGAAGCGGGCAAAGAATTTTCTGATAAAGACTTCATTGGCTTTGGCCGCAACAACCGTGATGAGCGGCGCAGTTTTTGCCCAGTCCTCGGTTTGGTTTCAGGAGCGCGAATTCCAGCGTCGGCCGCTGGAACCCAATCTGGCGAACAAGATGCGCGGAGATTTCACCGCGGCGTTCGTCGGCGACATGCTGATCCAGGAGCCGTTCGGCAAGACGCTGCACCCGGATCTCGTCAAGGTGCTGCGCGATGCGGACGTGACGATCGGCAATATGGAAACCATCGTCTACGACCATCTCAATTCCAAGGAGCCCCGCGGTGGCGGCGGCAACTGGACCATCAAGGAAACCGCGAAGGACCTTGCCGATCTCGGCTTCGATCTGGTCAGCCATGCGAATAATCACGGCCTGGACATGGGCATCCAGGGCACGTTCGACAGCATGCAGCATCTGAGCGACGCGGGGATCAAGGCTGCCGGTTTCGGCAAGAATCAGGCCGATGCCGGCCGCGCCGCCTATCATCACACGCCCAAGGGCCGGGTCGGGCTGGTCGGCGTCTATGTGATCAGCGAAGTGTCGGGCAGCCCCAGGATGTGCGCGACCGACAAGTTCAACAATATCGGCGGCACGCCGGGCCTCAACTGCCTGGAGCTGGTCACCTGGAACGTCGTCAACGACGAGCAGTTCAAGGCGATCAAGGATATCGAAGCCGGCATTATCGCGCGCCGCGAGGAAGTGCTGCCGCACGCGATCAACATGCCGAAGCTGCAGCCGGATCGCGCGCACATCTTCCTCAACGGCCGCTTCAAGCCCGGTCCCAAGACCGGCGAATATCAGTATGAAGCCAAGAAGGACGATATGCAGCGGCTGATGACGCAGGTTCGTCAGGCCAAGGAATATGGCGATTTCGTCGCGCTGGTCCCCCATATCCATCAGAATTCCACCGCGTTCAAAAGCTGGGGCTGGGATTGGGACGTTCTGGATATCGAGCGCGAGATCGCCCACGGGGCCATCGACAATGGCGCCGACGTCTATTCGGCGGACGGCATCCACAATTTCAAGGGTATCGAGATCTACAAGGGCAAGCACGGGAATACGGGCATCATATTCTACGGGCTGAACAAATTCTCGTTCCACCAGATCCTGCCCGAAACCGAAGCAGGCAGCTTCACGCGTGAAGGCGAGGATCCCTTCAACAGCGCCAAGACCGCGATCGAGGTCAATGAATGGGATAATGAGCGGCGCAACCAGGCCAGAACGCTGGTCGGGGCGATCGGCGAGGTCAAATATCGCAATGGCCAGCCTTATGAAATCCGCCTTCATCCCATGGATCTCGGCATGGACCTGAACCGGCCCTGGTCGCGGCAGGGCACGCCCGAAAAACCCACGCCGGAAAATGCGCGGAAGATCCTGGAGCAGATCCAGCGTGAATCCGCCAAGCTGGGGACCAAGGTGACGATCGAAAACGGCATCGGCATCGTCAGGCTTTAGTGACGGCCCGGGGGCGGGGCGGTCCCGCCCCCGCGCTGAATTGGCAGTAGTGCAGACTGGATGGTCAGGTTCCGGGCGCGGCGATCCGCGCCGTGGACGGGCTCTGCATCCGTGCGCCGAAAACAGGCGCGGCCATTGCTGCCGGAATAATCAGAATTGTGGGGAGGCTTTTAGAAATGACCCTTTCAAACCTTTCAAAGGCGATCCTGGTCGCCGGCGGTTCCTGCGGGGCCCTTGCGCTGGCCCTGCTGAGCCCGAGCGCGGCCTTCGCGCAGGACATGCAGGACATGTCCGCGGAAACGGCGATGGCGGAGGATGACGCCTCGGAACCCGAGATCGTCGTCACGGGCAGCCGCATTCAAACCAACTTCCAGGCGCCGACCCCGGTGACGGTCGCGACGGCGGAGGAACTGACCGCTTCCGCGCCCGGCAACCTTGCGGACGGCCTGAACCAGCTGCCGGTCTTTGCCGACGGCAACAAGACGGGCAGCGGCGGCGCGACCTCCGTTTCCGGCGGCCAGATGGGCCAGAACCTGCTCAACCTGCGCGGCCTGGGGGCAAACCGCACGCTGATCCTGCTCGACGGCCACCGCATGGTCGCCACCAACCAGAACGGTTCGGTCGACGTGAACATCATCCCGCAGTCGCTGGTGCGGCGCGTCGATGTGGTGACCGGCGGTGCATCGGCGGCCTATGGCTCCGACGCGGTCGCCGGCGTCGTCAACTTCGTCCTCGACATGGATTTCGACGGCGTGAAGGGAGATGTCGGCACCGGCATCTCCACCTATGGCGATCTGGGTTCGGTCAAGGGATCGCTGGCGTTCGGCAAGGGATTTGCCGACGGGCGCGGCCGCTTCATCGCCGCGGCCGAATATTTCCGGCAAAAGGGCGTCGCCGATCCCTATGCGACGGATCGCGAATGGTGGTACCGCCCGGCCGGCCGCATTCCCAACCCCAATCCCTCGACCGGAACGCCGTTCCTCGTCGTGGAGGATCTGCGGGCCTCGTCCGGCTCCAATGGCGGCCTGATCACCTCCGGCCCGCTGCGCGGCATCGAGTTCCTGCCCGGCGGCGGGACGCGCATGTTCGATTTCGGCACCATCACCAGCACCACCTGGCAGTCGGGCGGCGACGGGCCGCTGGGCGTCGGCGGCTTCAGCCCCGACCAGCGGCGCTGGAACATGTTCGCGCGCGGCGAATTCGACGTGACGGACAATTTCACCGTCTTCGCCGAGGGCCTTTATGCCAAGACCAACACGCTGAACGGCGGCGCCGCCAACCAGCATGTCGGCTCGTCCGCCCGGTTCACCATTTTCCGCAACAACGCCTTCCTGCCGGACTCCGTCCGCCAGCGCATGGTGGATCTGAACCTGCAGAGCATCCAGGTCGGCCGTTATTTCAACGATGCGCCCTGGGCGACGGTGAAGGCCCATGCGGCCGTCACCCGCTATTCCGTGGGTTTCGAAGGCAAGATCGGCAGCAGCTGGTCTTATGACGCGTCCTACACCTACGGCCAGACCAAACAATATCTCGGCCAGCAGAACCGCACCAACATGCGGAACATCTACGCCGCGGTCGACGCCGTGGTGGATCCGGTGTCCGGCAACATCGTCTGCCGCTCCACGCTCAACGGGCTGGATCCGGGCTGCGTGCCGCTGAACATTTTCGGGCACGGCTCGGTCACCGAGCAGGCGCTCGATTACATCTACGGCACGTCCGAAAAGGACATGAAGCTGACCCAGAAGGTGGCGGTGCTCAACATCGCCGGCGATCTGGGCGAGACGCTCCAGCTGGGCGCCGGGCCGATCGCCGTCGCGGCGGGCCTGGAATACCGGCATGAGGGCGTGGTGCAGACGTCCGACGCGGTGTCGCAATCGATCCTGAACTTCGACGGGCTGCGCGGTTTCCCGACCGCGCTCAACAACCGCATCGGCGTCTACCAGTCCTATAACCCGCAGCCGCTGTCAGGCTCCTACAACATCAAGGAAGCCTATCTCGAAGTCGGCGTCCCGGTGTTCAAGGACAAGGCGTTCGCCCAGTCTCTGGACGTCAACGGCGCCGTCCGCCGCGCCGATTACAGCCTGGCCGGGCCGGTCACGACCTGGAAGTACGGCTTCAACTGGCTGGTCATCGATCCGATCCGCATTCGCTACACCAAGTCGCGCGACATTCGCGGCCCGAACTCGGTGGAGCTGTTCAACGCGCAGTTCCAGCAGACCGGCAATTTCATCTATAATGGCCAGCAGCTGCAGAGCTTCATCATCACCTCCGGCAATCCCAATCTGAAGCCGGAAAAGGCGCTGACCGAAACCTACGGCATCGTTCTGCGTCCGTCCTTCATCCCCGGGCTGCAGCTGTCGGCGGACCGCTACAAGATCAAGCTGAAGGATGCGATCGGCGTTCTCGACAACACCGACATCGTCCGGCTCTGCGAGCAGGACGGCCGGGAACTCGCCTGCGCGCAATATGAGGTGCTGCCGGAAGGCGCGGGCGTCCGCTTCCGCAAACCGACGATGAACCTCGATGTGGCTTCGGCTTCGGGTTATGATTTCGAAGTCGCCTATGATCGCCCGGTCGCGGATGGCAAGCTGCAGCTGCGCCTGCTCGCCACCCACATCACCAAATCGGAAACGCTGGGCTTCGGCGCTTCCGCGCCGGTGGTGGAGCTGGGCACGCCGGAAGTGCCGCGCTGGCGCGCGACGGCGACGGTGCGCTTCAGCAAGGACAACTGGTCTGTCCAGTGGCGTCAGCGCTATATCCACAAATCGGTGGTTGAGCCCGACTTCGTGGAAGGCGTGGATATCAACCACAACAACCTGCCCGCGGTCACCTATTCGGACATCAACGCCCAGTACAGCTTCGGCGGCTTCGGCGGCGAACATGAGCTGTATTTCTCGGTCACCAACCTGTTCGACAAGGATCCGCCCTTCGGGTCCAACGGTCCT
Organism: Sphingomonas sp. SCN 67-18; assembly: GCF_001724715.1. Lineage (GTDB taxonomy): Bacteria > Pseudomonadota > Alphaproteobacteria > Sphingomonadales > Sphingomonadaceae > SCN-67-18. The sequence goes on along the minus strand of NZ_MEFG01000014.1, from coordinate 64,166 downwards.
CCGGGCTCGTTCCTGATCCCGGCGTCCGCGGCTTATGACTGGGCCGGCCGCTATTTCAACGTGGGCTTCCGGTTCAAGTTCTGAAAACGCCAAGCTTAAGTTCGGTCATGTCCTGCGGCTGTATTGACCAATGCAGCCGCAGGACAAGTGCTGGGGACCTGGCATGAGAACATATTCAGTCGCTTTTCTCTCTCCGCTACTCTTCTTCCTCGCACTTCCCGTCCAGGCGGTGGCCCAGTCGGCGGCGCCGGCTTCGGTGCCGGACCAGATGCCTTTCGACATCACCTATGGCGAGCCGGTGACGGCCGCCGAGGCGGAGGCGGCGGTCAGGCGGGTGGTGGGCGAGGCCATGAAGGCCCCGCGCAACTGGAAGCTTGCGGTTGCGGTGACCGACCCCGGCGGGGAGCTGGTCTACCTCTACCGGATGGACCAGACGCAGATCGGCTCTGTCGGCGTGGCGATCAACAAGGCGCGCACGGCGGCGCGGTTTCGGCGGACGACGGAGGCTTTCGCCCGTGCGCTGGAAGCACCCGGCGGCGGCGTGGTGCCGACGCTGGACGGCACGCTGGTCGCTTCGCCCGGCGGCTTTCCGATCATGCGCAACGGCCGGATCGTCGGCGGCATCGGCTGCAGCGGCGCGCTTTCATCGCAGGACCATGCGGCGTGCCGCGCCGGCGCGGTCCTGGGCGAGTGAGACCGGCATGGGCGCCATCGATCCGGCTTTGCGACCAACCACGCCGATTGATGCGTGAAAGTAATCAGCGGGGAAAATCTTCGCATTCGTAAATCAATCATCCCGGTGTCACGAGTGATCCATGACGCCCGGTATGTTCAGTGAGCTGATGTGTAATGACGAATGATCTTCAGGGCATACCATGCGTCCTTATGCGAGGAGGCACGTCCAAGGGGCCTTTCTTCCTGGGGAGCGATCTTCCGCAGGATGCCGATGCCCGCAACGACATGCTGCTGTCCATCATGGGGTCCGGCCATCCGTTGCAGATCAACGGCATAGGCGGCGGCCACCCGCTGACCAGCAAGGTAGCCATCGTCTCGCCCTCCACTCGCCCCGGCGCGGACGTGGACTATCAGTTCATCCAGGTTCAGGTGCTCGACAAGGCGGTCGATCTCACGCCCAATTGCGGCAACATGCTGGCGGCGGTCGGGCCGTTCGCGATCGAGGCCGGGCTGGTGGCGGCGACCGGCGACAATACCTGCATCCACATTTTCAACATCAATACCGGCAAATATATCGATGCATGGGTGCCGACCGCCAATGGCGGGGTGCGCTATGAGGGCGACGCCGGCATCGGCGGCGTTCCGGGGACGGCCGCGCCCATCGTGCTGACCTTCGTCGATGCGGCGGGCGGCGTGACCGGATCGCTGCTGCCGACCGGCAATGCGATTGACGAGATAGACGGCATTCCGGTCACCTGCCTGGATTGCGCCATTCCCATGGTGTTGATCCATGCCGAGGATCTGGGCCTCACCGGCGGGGAGAACCCGGCCGACCTCGATGAAAATCGCGAGCTGATAGAAAGACTTCAGCGGATACGAATACTTGCCGCCGCCAGGATGAAGATCGATCACGCCGAAGAAAAGGTTGTGCCGAAACCCGTTATTCTATCTAGATCGACGGACGGATGGACGATTAGGGCGCGCTATTTCATGCCTTGGCAGTGCCATCTGGCGATTGCGACGACCGGCGCCGTGGGCATAGCGACTGCGTGCGCCACCGAAGGCACGATCGCCTGGCGCATCGCCGATCCCGTTTCCATTCCCGCCCGCGTCACCGTGGAACATCCCAGCGGCCGGTTCGAGGTTGCGCTCTCCTATGACGACAAGGGCGATCTGATGGCCGGGGTGCTGCGCACGGCGCGCAGGCTGTTCGAAGGGCGCGTGTTCCTGCAGCCGCCATCGGCCGCCGCCGGGCAGGGCGAGGATTTCGACCTGATCAGGAAAAACGCTGTGCAGCTCGCGGAAAGCGAAGTGGAGCTTTAGGACTATGCGTCATTTTCTCTGGGCTATCTGCGCGTTCGGCCTGGCGCTCGCGGGCTGTTCCGGCTCCAGCGACGAGCCGGTGGTCCGTATGAGCGTCGCCTCGTACAACATGCCGAACCTGCCCTTCTTCATCGCGGATTCGAAAGGCTATTTCGAGGAAGCCGGCGTCAAGGTCAGGACCGAGAATTTCGCGCAGGGCGGATCGAAGGTGCTGCAGGCGCTGGTTTCCGGGTCGACGGACGTCGCGGTCGGTTTTTACGATCACACCATCCAGATGCAGACGAAGAACAAGGATGTCGTCGCCTTCGTCATGCTGGCGAGCAATTCGGGCCTCGTCCTCGCGGCGGGAAAGAACAGCAAGTTCGACCCGGCCCGGCCGGAAACCATCCGGGGGTCCAAGGTCGGCATCACCGCGCCGGGGTCGTCGTCCGATTTCTTCATCCGCTATTATCTGCAGCGCAACGGCATCTCCGCCAACGATATCTCGTTGATCGGCGTCGGCTCCGGCGCCGCTGCGGTGGCGGCGCTTGAACAGGGCAATATCGACCTGCTGGTCAATTACGATCCCGCGGCGACCATGCTGGAAGCCCGCAAGATCGGCCGGATCCTGATCGACGCGCGGAGCGAGGGCGGTGCGCAGGCGGTTTATGGCGGCGTCTATCCCGCGTCGGTGCTCTATGCGCAGCGCGACTTCATCGCCAAGCATCCCGAGCAGATCGAAAAGATCACGCGGGCGATGCTGAAGGCGCTGACCTTCATCCAGGACAATGATCCGCAGGCGATCGCCGGCGCCGTGCCGCCGGAATATCTGGCGGGCGACCGCAAGACCTATGAGCTGGCGATCCAGAAGGCGAAGGCGATCTTCTCGAAGGACGGGCGTTTCCATCCCGACGACGGCAAGGCCCCGCTCGCCGTGCTCTCCGCCTTCAACCCCGATGTCCGCAAGACCCGCATCGACCTGGCGCGGACCTACACCAACGAATTCGTCGATCGCGCATCGGCAGCCAGTGGAGGCGCAAAATGAGTATCGGCTCCGCGAGCCAGTTGAACAGGGCGAGCGCCGGTCCCGCGGCCGACGCGGGCAGGCCGATGGTCCTGCTGGAAAATGTCCGCATGGCGTTCGGCAATTTCGTCGCCGTCGACAATGTGAACATCGAAGTGGCTGACGGCGAGTTTCTCGCCATCGTCGGGCCGACCGGGTGCGGCAAGAGCACCATCCTGAACGCGATCGCCGGACTGCTGAAGCCGGCCGGCGGGCGCGTGGAGATTGACGGCGTGCCGACCGTGTCGATCCAGAACGACATCGGCTATCTGTTCCAGCAGGAAGCGCTGCTTCCCTGGAAGACCGCGATCGAGAATGTCGAGCTGGGTCCGCGTTTCCGGGGCAATATGGACAAGGCGGAGCGCACCGCGCTCGCCCAGTCCTGGCTCACCAAGGTGGGCCTGCAGGGTTTCGAGGCGCGCTATCCGCATCAATTGTCGGGCGGGCAGCGCAAGCGCGTGCAGATGGCGCAGGCCCTCATCACCGGGCCGAAGGTCATCCTGATGGACGAGCCTTTCTCCGCGCTCGACGTCCATACCCGCCACCTGATGCAGAATGAATTGCTGCGCCTGTGGCAGGAGGACCGGCGGGCGGTGATCATGATCACCCATGATCTGGAAGAGGCGATCGCGCTGGGCGACAGGGTGGTCGTGCTGGCGTCCGGGCCGAACAGCTATGTGGTGGACAGTTTCCCCGTCGATCTTCCCCGTCCGCGCGACGTGTCGGAGATCAAGCTGGATGACAAGTTCACCCGACTTTATCGCAACATCTGGAATTGCCTGCGCGGGGAAGTGGAAAAGAGTTATGCGCGGATCAAGTGAAAGACTCATTCAAATCGGCTTGTCCGTTTTCGTTTTCGGCGGGTGGCAGCTCGGCGTCAGCGCGGGGATCATCGATGCGTTCTTCTTCCCGGCGCCGCTGGACATCATCAGCCAGATCTGGACGTGGATCTCGGATTCCGAATTCTACAACCATGTCGTCATCACGCTGACGGAAACCGTCCTCGGCTATATCATCGGCACGCTGCTGGGCGTGGCGGCGGGCGTCTGGCTGGGCCTCAGCCCCCGGACGGCGCGCATCCTCGATCCGTTCATCAAGAGCCTGAACGCCATCCCCCGCGTCGTGCTGGCGCCGATCTTCGTGCTCTGGCTCGGCCTCGGCCTGTGGTCGAAGGTGGCCTTGGCGGTGACGCTGGTTTTCTTCATCACCTTCTTCAACGCGCTGCAGGGCGTGCGGGAAGTGAACCCGGCCGTGCTCGCCAATGCGCGGATATTGGGGGCGAGCGGCGGCAACCTGCTGCGCCACGTCTATTTCCCGGCTGCGGCGAGCTGGATCCTGTCTTCGCTGCGCACGTCGGTCGGCTTCGCGGTGGTCGGCGCGATCATCGGCGAATATCTGGGCGCATCGGCCGGTCTCGGCTATCTGATCGCGCAGGCGGAGGGCAATTTCAACTCGGTCGGCGTGTTCGCGGGTATCATCATCCTGGCGGTGTTCGTGCTGGTCATCGACCAGATATTGAACGTCGCCGAAAAGCGGCTGATCACCTGGCGGCCGGACAATGACCGGTCGCAGGGCGCCATATAGCGGGGCCTGTGGCCGTGATGATTGCGGGATGACGATATGAGCCTGAACTGCGATATTCTGGATCTTCGCGCGTTCCTCGCGATCATCGAACTTCGCAGTTTTCACCGCGCGTCGGAGCTTCTGTTCATTTCCCAGCCCGCGCTCAGCCGGCGTATCCAGAAGCTGGAATATTCGATCGGCGCGCCGCTGTTCGAGCGGACCACCCGCCATGTCGCGCCGACCGCGGTGGGGCAGGAGCTGGTGCCGCTCGTCCGGCGGATGATCGAGGAGTTCGACGCCTCGCTGTTCGCGGTGCAGGACATCAGCGCGCGGCGCACCGGGCAGATCACCATCGCCTGCATCCCCACCGCCGCCTTCTACTTCCTGCCGGCGGCGATCCGCCGCTTCAACGAGGAACATCCCAAGATCAAGTTCCGCATCCTCGATCTGTCCGCCGCCGACGGGCTGAACGCGGTGGCGCGGGGCGAGGTGGAATTCGGCGTCAACATGATGGGCGCGTCCGATTCCGAACTGATCTTCGATACGCTGATCGACGATGTCTTCGTGCTCGCCTGCCGCCGGGACCATCCGCTCGCCACCAAGCCGAGCGTGAAGTGGACGGACCTGGAGCCTTACCGGCTGATCACCGTGGCGCGGAGCAGCGGCAACCGCACCCTGCTGGACGCCGCGCTCGCCAAGCGCAACGTGAAGCTCAACTGGTTCTACGAGGTGACCCACCTGTCCACCTCGCTGGGGCTGGTCGAGGCCAATCTGGGCATTTCCGTCATCCCCAAGCTGGCGACGCCGCAGGACGAGCATCCCATCCTGGTATCCCGCGAAATCGGCGCGCCCACCGTGGTGCGGACGATCGGCATCGTGCGGCGGCGCAATGCCAGCCTGTCGCCGGCCGCGGAAAAATTCCTCAACCTGCTGATGAATATGTGGCCCAAGCCGTAGATTTATGATGGGATCGAATTAATCAGCGAATAAATGTAAATTATAATATCAAAATCATACTATATAACATCCCCCACAAACAACAAATCAAATCGGTGAATTCAGGATTTGCGGATGGCTATTCGCAAATCCTTGTCGTGCGATTTTCTTGTAGAAGGGGCATATTGGATGTCATGGGAGAGTATGCGGGTTGAGTTTCGTCAGCTCGCGCAATGTTCGGTCGCTTTGATCGCGGTCGCATCGGCACTGGGCGCATCGCCGGTCATGGCGCAGGACGCGGCGCCGCAGCCCGCGCCGCAAGCCCCCCAGCAGGCGGCGGACGACAATGCCCTGCGCGCGGCGAGCGACGCCTTCGGCACCAGCATCGGCCGGGAATCGATCGGCCTCTACAGCCCCTCCTCGGTGCGCGGTTTCTCCCCCTATGCGGCGGGCAACATCCGCATCGAGGGACTTTATATCGACGCTGTCTCGCTGCCCAACAACAAGCTGGTGACCGGCAGCGCGGTGCGCGTCGGCATCTCCGCGCAGGGCTATCCCTTTCCCGCGCCCACCGGCGTCGCCGATTATCGCCTCCGCATCCCCGGCGACAGCTTCAGGGCCGGCGGCATGCTGGGCGGCAACAGCTATGGCGGCATCAACGGCGAGCTGACCATCCAGGCCCCGCTGGCCGGTGACAGGCTGGCGATCGGCGCGGGCATCGAGGTGCAGGACGACATGAAGCTCTATTGGGGCGGCAAGTCGATCCACGCCACGGCGGCGGCGGTGCTGAAGATCCGCCCGGCCGACAATGTGGAGATCCTGCCCTTTTTCAGCTGGTTCACCCATGCGGACGAGAACACCCATCCGCGCATGACGGTGACCAACAACCAGCTGCCGCCTGAGATCAAGCGGGTGAAATATTATGGCCAGCCCTGGACGATCTGGACCCAGGACCATGTGAACTACGGCGTCATCGCCCGCGCCGACCTGGGCGACTGGCAGCTTTCGTCCGGCCTGTTCCATTCCTACATCAAGAAGGACATCAACTATTCCGACCAGTTCCAGGGGGTGAACGCCAGCGGCGTGGCCGCCAATCACCGGATCGTGATATCGCCGGGGCTGGACACCAACTCGACATCCGGCGAAATCCGCCTGTCGCGCCGCATCGCCGATGGCGACCGCAGCCATAAATTCCACGTCTCGGTCCGCGCGCGCGACCAGAGCCGCATCTATGGCGGCGGCGTGCAGTTCGACTATGGGCCGATGGCGGTCGAGGCGGGCACCCGGCTGGACGAGCCGGATCCCGTTTTCGGCCCCACCGCGAAGGACAAGATCCGGCAGGCGTCGGTCGGCCTCGCCTATGAAGGCATCTGGCAGGGCGTGGGCGAGCTGTCGCTGGGCGTGCAGAAGGCGGATTACAAGAAGACCACCAACGCCGCCGACGGCACGACGGTGATCACCCGGTCCAAGCCCTGGCTGTACAATGCCGGCGTCGCCGTCGCGGTCAGCAACTCGCTGGTCCTCTACGGCGGCTATACGCGCGGCATGGAGGAAAGCGCCTCCGCGCCGGAAACCGCCGTCAACCGCGATCAGGCGCCGCCCGCCATCCTCACCCGCCAATATGATGCCGGCCTGCGCTGGGAACTGGCACCCGGCGTGAAGATGATCGGCGGCGTGTTCAACGTCGAAAAGCCCTATTTCAGCGTCGATTCCGATCGCGAATACCGGCGGCTGGGCGAGGTGCGCCACCGCGGCGTCGAACTGTCGCTGGTCGGCAAATTGTCGGACGAGCTGAACGTGCTGGCCGGCGCGATCCTGATGGACGCATCCGTGCTGGGCGAGGGCGTGCGCGACGGGCTGGTCGGGGCCAAGCCGGTCGGATCCAGCAAAAGCCTGGTCTCGCTGAACGCCGAATATGCGCTGCCCCAGATCGAAGGGCTGACTTTCGACGTGGGCAGCACCACCACCGGCCGGCGCATCGCCAACACGATGAACACGCTGACGGTGCCGGGCGTGACGACGGTGAATGTCGGCGCGCGCTACAACTGGAAGCTGTCGGGCCGCCCCGCCACCTTCCGCGTGCAGCTGAACAACCTGTTCAACGTCTATGACTGGGAAGTGGTGTCCAGCAACACCTTCGCCTACCAGCAATCCCGCCAGCTGGTGGCGCGCCTTTCGGTCACTTTCTAGCGCCCGACGCGGGCCGGGCGGAAACGCCGGCCATGCGCCATGCAACGACGCGCTGCCGCCTCGCTCCGCCTCCGGAGCGGGGCGGCACGTGCATGGACGCAGCAGGTTTTGCGGGAAGCTGGAGCGGGTGAGGGGAATCGAATAATCGCCAAAACCGAAGGGAATCCTAGTGATTCAGCCCGATGCTGATTTGGGGGCCCCCTGAAAAGCCCCCGTCAGTACTGGACTTAAAAGTCCGCAGGTTCGATTCCGAATGTGACGCTTGCGGGCCCCACCTACTCTTATCCTCCGAGTCTTGGGAGATCGAGCGTTCGTTTGGATGCATCAATCCGCTCGCTCCTTTTTCAAGATCATCAAGGTAGGTAGAATGTGCCTCACTATGGACTCGATTATCCTTTATCGGGCCTCTGGCAAGGAGACATGATGAGCCGCACTCTCTATACTATTGGCTACGAAGGCGCGGAAATCTCGCAGTTTTTGAGCACCCTCCGCGAGTGCGGCGTCGAAAGGGTAATCGATATCCGCGATGTTCCGGTTTCGCGAAAGCCCGGCTTCTCGAAAGGCTCACTGTCGGCTGCCTTGGAGGAAGAGGGCATCGCCTATTTGCACCTGAAGTCATTGGGCGACCCAAAGGAAGGACGCGAAGCAATGCGGCGGGGCGACTATATGGCGTTCCTGGAAATCTACGGCGCTCATCTAGCGTCCGAAGAAAGCCAGTCCGCGCTCCGGCAAGCCGTTCAAGTTGCGCAGACCGATATTTCCGTCCTGCTATGCTTTGAACGCAGCCCAAAAGAATGCCATCGCACGATCGTCGCAAACGAGATGTCAAAAGCGGCAGATTTCAAGATACAGAATCTCGGCGTCAACAAGGCCTCGAATGGTACCAGCTCCAAAGATGCCCTACCAGTTGGCGTGGCACCTGCTCAGATATGATGCTATCAACCCGGAAGATAAAAGTATCCGGGGAGGCATCGTGTGGCTGGATCGCGACGCGAACGAATTCTGATTTTATGCAAGACTTACCCGTCTCCTAGCGAGAAGCATACCGAGACGTCCTGCGTGGCCGGAATGCTTGAAAACGGATCGCTGATCAGGCTTTTTCCTGTTCCCTTTCGCTTGATCCGTGATGGTCAGCAGTTCAAGAAATGGCAATGGATCTCAGCGCAGATATACAGGGCGAATGACGATAGGCGTCCCGAGAGCCACAAAATCTATGTCGATACTATTCAGCTAGAGGGTCCACCTCTCTCGCCGAAACGAAATTGGGAGGCGCGACGGAGGGAACTGAACAAGCTCCGGGTTTTCTCAGGTTTCGTTCCGCTCGATCAGTCGCGCGAATCGGAAGAGACGACGTTGGGGCTTGTTAGGCCGAGCAAGATAGCGGGGTTAGACATCACGCCGGTCGACAGTCCTGACTGGACCGCCGATGAACTTAAGAAGCTTGTGCAGCGTCAGCAGCAGGGTGGCCTGTTCGACGATGAAGATGCCGGCGCCATACGGACGCTGCGCAAATTGCCTTTCGCGTTCCACTACCGCTACGAATGCGAAGTTGATGGCGAGGTTCATACCCACCGACATAAAATAGCCGATTGGGAAGCCGGCGCGCTATTTTGGAACTGTCGCCAACAGCATGGAGATAACTGGGAAGCGCCGTTTCGCGAAAAACTCGAGCAGAAGCTTCCCGCTGCGGATTTGATGTTTCTTATGGGCACCATCCACCGCTTCCCAGATCAGTGGCTGATTGTAAGTCTCGTCTATCCCCCGCGTGAGGCTTTCGGCTCAATGAAGCAAACCGAACTCGCCTTTTAATTAGGAAAACCGCCCGTCTCGTCTTTGCCAACGGGCGATTGGTTTCGTCCCCGGCTAAGTGCGGGGTCAGGTCAGTTCCGCCCCCGCCGTGCCGGGTCCTTGGCTACCTTGGCAACGGGCTTCCGACCCCCACCGCGGCCTTTAGAGCCGAGACCGATTTCCTTGGCGAGCGCCCGGCGTTTCTCTGCATAGTTCGGCGCGACCATCGGATAATCCTTCGGTAGGTTCCATTTGGCGCGATAGTCATCGGGCGTCATGCCGAAGTTAGTCATCAGGTACCGACGCATCATCGTGAGTTTCTTGCCATCCTCAAGGCAGACTATGTAGTCGGGCTTGACAGAGGCACGGATCGACACAGCGGGCTTCTGTTCTTCAACGGGTACCTCGACCGGTCCACCAAGTCCCGCGAGCGCGCCATGCACGCGCGAAATCAGATTGGGAATATCGGCCATGCCGACGCTGTTGTTAGATACGTGCGCTGCTACAATATCGGCGGTCAGCGTAAGCAACATATCTTGGGCATCGTCAGACATCGGCGGCCTCCTTTTCTAACGAGGCTCTATCAACTGCCTGACTGTCCGGCCATGATTATTTGGCCGATAAGGCAATGCGTCGCGCGCCCGGAACGGGCGAGCGGCGCGCGATTTTTCGGACCCAAGACGTAGGGGCGGCGACATCACATCGCCGCCCTTAGCTTTACGCGGCTTTGCGCTGCGGTTCTTCCTCGGTGTCATGTGAGGCTGCTTCGCTGCGCGCGATCACGGCACCGACCCCACCGCGCTCGGTGTAGGCGGCGGCTGGGAAGGCCATCCACTTCGGCACCCACCCTTCGACCTTGGCGCGGCCGTTGCTGCCGTCCAGATGATCGCGAACGATCGCCTTCAAGGTCGCGCCTTTCTCCTCGGCATTGGCGGCGGCAACCTCGGCTCCGCCCACCTCGGCGACCAGTGCGGTCAGCACCTCCTTGTCACGAATACCGGCGAAGAAAGCGTCGTCGGCGCTCCACCATGCCGTCATGTTGATCCCGATATGGAGGCCCACTGCCTCGATGGCCGCGCTCCCGGCGAACAGCGTCTCGCCCATGACGATAGCGATCACGTCCATCACCGCACGGTCGGGCAAGTCAAGCAGCCGCTGGAACAGGTCCGCGAGCGATATAGAATTGCCCCCAGTCACCGTCGGTTCCTCGGCATCAAAGTCGAGCAGCGCCAGTACCGCGCGCCGCTTCTCGTCGAACACTGCCTCGGCCTTGCTGACTTCAATGCTCTCGCGCACATCGTCATCCTTCGCAGACTGCGGCTCGACCCGCACATTCCAGAGCGGTGACCCCGCGATGGCGTGGGCAACCATCAACCGCAGGGCGGCAGCCGGATGGCAGGTCAGTTCGGCGCGCACAGCGGCATGGCGATGAAGGTCGATGTAGGTCTGCATCCGCGAAGTCAGTTCCGGACGCGACGCCTTAGGTTCGACTTCGATCTTCTCGCCCTTTTCGATCCGCGCCGCTTCCTTGGCCGTGACATAGCCCTCGTGGATATCGACCTCGCCGCTATCGCGCACCTCGATATAGACACGCCCGCCCTTGCGCTTCGCCCCATGACGATGTTCCCATTCGCGAAAATAATCGCCCTTGGGCAGGACAATGACCTCGTTCCAGCCCGCGTCCAGAAAGCGCGCCCGCCGCTCCTCAACGGCGGCAAGCTGCGCCGTCCAGAAGGCATCGCTGTCCGCGAAATAGCGTTCGTCGCCGAACAGGTCGGCAATGATCGCGAGGCCGCTCTCCTCGACGTCGAATAGGGCGTGAGCCGCACTGATCGCGCCGCCGCCGAACAGCCAGTTCTTGAGCTGCTGACCCTGCGGGCAATAGGCATCCGCGTCGTCGAACAGCGCCAGCCATGCGCGCTGCTGCGATTTGGACGCCATCGTCAGGTGCCGCACCGTTCCCGCGCTGATCTTCTCCTTTGCATAGAGCGAACGGATGCGCGGCAACAGATTGCCGAGCGCGAGGATGCGCTTCACCATCGCCTCCGGCATTCCGAAAGTATCGGAAATATCGGCGATGCTGCGCCCCTCACAGACAAGCCGCGTATAGGTAACCCATTGCGTCACCTCGTCCGCATCGCGCCGCGCCACATTCTCGATCAACGAGGCTTCGAGTGCGGCGGCATCATCGCCTTCTTCGAGGATCGCACAGGGCAGCGGCTCGGCATCGCCCTTTTCGCTGGCGACAATGGTCGCCGCCGTGAAGCGCCGACGCCCCGCGACGATCTCGAACCGGCCTTCGGTACATCCCTCGACGTTGCTCGAGACAGGACCGGGCCGCACAAGCAGCGGAACGATGACCCCGCGCGCCCGAATGCTGGGGAGCAGGTCCGACACGTCTGGGTCCTTGCCCTTCCCGCGCATGTTGGTCGTCGCAATCGACAATCTGTCCATCGGGATAAAATCGAGTTTCATGATCTTCTTCCTGTGCGTTGGGTTTGAAAAGAAAGGAGAAATTCGTTTCATTAAAAGCTGTTACTGACCTTGCGAGGGGGAGGACCTCGCGCCCAACGCGACGCAGCGCGGGGGGAAAAGCGGGCGGGTGAGGTGAACCGGGTGCTTCCGGCGAGCCATAAATGAGCAGAACCTGCCAAAGCCGGGGACCGGTGAACTTCCGCGATCCGAAGTGTCCCGGCGAGCGAACCTGCCAAGGGAAGAGCAATCGAACCGATGTCTGACGCCTCGTTAGAGTATGACTGTCGCCAACGCGGAAGTGGGCGGCTGGACCTTCGGGTCAGTGGTGTGCCGGGCCAGCCTTGGGGTGTGCGGCCTAGGGGTGCGTGCCGATGCACGTGCCAGCCTGCGACTATGACTGTGGTGGTCGCAGGCCCGTTGCCACACGGGGTAAAGTCGGTCCCTACAGCAGGTGAAAGGTCAGCAATGGAACCCAAGAACCGCGTTGCCGCATCTCCCCCGGAGATGATCGAAGCGACCGATGATCGCGGCAAAGTGGGGCGGAGCCCTCGTAGTAGTCCGAGAGCGGGAAAGCCGTTCACATGGCGAAGGGGGGCAGCGGATACAGTGAGCCGACAGGAGGTGGGCGGAAGCCCGGCGCGGTGAATACCGAGTTTATCCTCGACATGCAGAGCAAACTGTATCGGTGGAGTAAGGCGGCCCCGGACAAGCGGTTCGGGGACGTGTTCAATCTGGTGAGTGACCGCCGAACGCTCAATTATGCCTGGCGTCGGATGGCCCGCAACGCGGGCAGCAAGACGCCCGGCACGGATGGCGTTGGGCGGATACAGGTCGAACAGCGTAGCGGCGGGGTGGAGCGCTTCCTCGACGAGATCGAGGCGCAGCTTCGGGATGGAACCTACAGGCCACAGCCTGTCCGGCAGCGGTGGATACCGAAGCCGGGCAAGCCGGGCCGGTTCCGACCGCTGGGCATCCCTACGCTGAAAGACCGCTTGGTACAGATGGCTTTGAAGCTTGTTCTGGAGCCGATCTTCGAGGCGGACTTCTATCCGACCTCGTTCGGCTTCCGGCGTGGTCGAAGCACCCACGACGCCATCGCGACAATCCAGCGGCAGGTTAATCCCGGTCGCTGGGGCGATACGCGGGTCACCTATGTGATCGAAGGTGACATCAAGGGATGCTTCGACAACATCGACCACCACCGGCTCATGGAGCGGGTGCGCCGTCGCATTACGGATCGCAAGGTCCTGCGGCTCGTGCTCGCCTTCCTGCGGGCGGGGATCATGGTCGAGAGCACCGTCCGCCATCCTGTCGCGGGAACGCCGCAGGGTGGCATCATATCGCCATTGCTGTCGAACATCATGCTGACGGCAATCGAGGAGCGATATCGACGGTGGACGCCCGGCCCCTATGAGACGGTGACCAGTGCGACCCAGCGTCGCGCCCGCGATTACAACAGCGGGAAGGCAACCTTCTACATGGTGCGATACGCCGACGACTTCGTCGTGCTCGTATCCGGGCCGAGGGCAGCGGCAGAAGCCGAGAAAGATGCGCTGGCGACGTTCCTCCGCGAGGAACTGCGTCTTGAGCTGTCGCCCGAGAAGACCTTGATTACCGATATCCGAGAAGGCTTCGACTTCCTCGGCTATCGGATCGTGAAGAAGCGATCCACCCGAACCGGGCGGTTCGTCTGCAAGCTGCTGATCCCGTTGGACAGGTTGCAGCGTCTGCGCGACACGATCAAGGGGCGGACGAAGAGGCCGAGTCTTCGGCTCTCCTTGTCCGCGATCATCGACGACCTCAACCCGCTCATACTGGGGTGGCGAACCTATTATCGTCACGCCATGCGGGCGCGCCGCGAGTTTAGGAAACTGGACTGGTGGCTGTGGTGGCGCATCTACAAATGGCTGCGCAAAAAGCATCCGAAGACCACGCGGACGGTCAAGCGACGCTTCTTCCAAAGGGAGCCGAATGGTCCGATGCGATGGACAGAGGGCAATGCGGGCCTGCGCTGGTTCTGGGAGGGCGCAACAGCGCCCTACCCCTACCGGGGCACCAAGATCACCAACGGATGGGACACCATCGCGGAAGCGTGGACGGGCGACCGACCCACCGACTTCTGGCCGATGCTGCGGCTCAGCGCCGCCGTCTGACGGACACCCGCGACCCCGGTCGCGCGTGGAGAGCCGGATGCTGGGAAACCCGCACGTCCGGTTCGGCGAGAGGGATGGTAAAACCAGCCTCGGTGACGGGGTATGGCGTACCATCCCTACTCTCCTCTTTGTGGAAGGTGCCGGTCCGTCGAGTTTCGCGATTGGGCGGACCGGCTTAGGTTCGGCGGCGAGACGCGCCGCCCGCGTCTGCCTCAGCCTTTGGGCTTCGGAAGTTCGTCGCCGCGCGCGGCACGGCGGAAATTCTGTTCGGCGGTGATGATCGATCCCGCGCGGCGCGCCGCAGCGGCCCAGCCCGACAGCGGAACCTCGGACGCAAAACCCAGATCGCGCTCGATGCCGAGACCGAAGGGCAGCCGCACCGACGCCAGTTCGGACAGGCTGAACGAACCGAGTTCGGGGCAGCCGAAACCCAGATCGGCAAGGCCGAACAGCGTGTCGCCATCCTCGCCCAATTCGGTCGCGAGCCACGTCGCCGCACCGACCGGCGAGAAGAATTTGGCAACCGGCACGAAGTCCGGCTCCACCGCACCCGCCATCACGGCGGCACGTCGCGCCTCGTCATTGGCGCGTAAGGCATCATGAAGTTCAACGGACAGGAGCTTGCGCCGATCACGGCGTTCGTTGGTCTTTCCCATGCTATCCTCCATTCCCGCCCCCTAACCATCAGGCCCCCGGCGGAGCGGGGTGGGCGGCGAGAACGACCTGCCGGGCGCGGCCAGGAAGGCGGCCCGCACCCGAAGGGCTGAAACGAAGAGGAAGAGCCGCGCAGCGGCTTGCGGGACGCCGGGACGCGCCCAGAGGGGAGAGCCGGCCAACCCAGCGACAGACGGGAGGCCGATCGATAACGCCGCCGCGTTCAACGCGGCGCCGACATGATCGTCAGCGACAAGAGCTTATCCGCCGCTTCGGCGGATCGTGAGAACAGACCCGCTCTCGGAGCGACCGCAGGCGGTGCGGCGTGCGTGCGCAGATGTGCTTAGCCGCCGCCCCGCCAAGACGGACGGACCGAGTGCGCAGCGCGGTCAAGGCAGACGCGCGATCCCTGTCGGCGCCTGCCGCCGGCAGCGAGCGCCCATTTTCAACCGCGCACAATTTCCGGGGCGTCGCGGGGGCGGCCAGCCCTTGCGGAAAGGGTACGGACGGATCAAGGGGCCGGCCGTCAGGGGAAGGCTTTTCCCTCTCCTTTTCGACGTAAACATCGTTTTTTTCCGATGGGATTTGACGTCTTCAATTGCATCGGGTATTGCCGATTAATGACCAGCGATTCGGCACTGTCGGCTTTGGCCGCACTCGCACATCCCACTCGCCTTGAGGCTTTTCGTCTGCTCGTCCAGCACGAACCCGAGGGTCTGTCGACCGGCGAGCTAGTTCGTGCATCAGGTCTCACACAAAGCACCTTTTCGACCCATCTCGCGGTTCTCGCCAGAGCCGGACTCGTCAAGTCCGAGAAGCGGGGCCGGCAGCAGATCCAGCGCGCCGAGATCGACACGCTCCGCGAGCTGATGCTCTTCCTTGCAAAGGACTGCTGCCAGGGCCGCGCCGAGCTTTGCGAGCCGCTCCTCGCCGAACTTTCCTGCTGCTGATCGACGCAATCGGCGTCGAAGGAGAATTTCATGACCGACAAGATTTATAATGTGCTGTTCCTGTGCACCGGCAACAGCGCGCGTTCGATCCTCGCTGAGGCGCTGCTGAACCGCGATGGCAAGGGGCGCTTTCGCGCCTACAGCGCCGGGAGCTTCCCCAAGGGTGAGGTTCATCCCCAAGCGCTGGCGCTCCTCGGCGATCTCGGCTTCGAGACGGGAGACCTCCGTTCGAAGAGCTGGGACGAGTTTGCCGGTCCGGACGCTCCGAAGCTCGACTTCATCTTCACCGTCTGCGACAATGCCGCTGGCGAGACCTGCCCCATTTGGCCGGGCAAGCCGATGAATGCGCATTGGGGCATCGAGGACCCTGCCGCGGTCGAAGGTCCGGGCCAGCGCGAAGCGTTCGAACATGCGCTCCATTACCTCTCGAACCGCATCTCGCTCTTCCTCGCATTGCCGCACCAGGCCATCGACGAGATGGCGATGGAGCGAAAGCTGAAGGAAATCGGCCGCAGCGAAGGAGCGACCAGCGGGCGGGAGACGGGCGCATGACGGCCGACATCATCATCTATCACAATCCCGAATGCGGCACGTCGCGCAATACGCTCGCGCTTATCCGCAATGCGGGGATCGAACCGCATGTCGTCGAGTATCTGAAGACGCCGCCATCGCGCGCGCTGCTCGAGCAAATGATCGAACGCGCCGGGATCACACCCCGCGATCTCCTGCGCGAAAGGGGAACGCCTTATGCCGAACTCGGCCTCGGAGACGAAAGTCTCAGCGATAGCTCCCTCATCGATGCGATGATGGAGCATCCCGTCCTCATCAACCGACCACTTGTCGTGACACCGCTCGGGGTAAAACTCTGCCGCCCGTCCGAGGCCGTGCTCGACATCCTCCCCGCACCGCAACTCGGCGCCTTCACCAAGGAAGACGGCGAACAGGTCGTCGATGCCGACGGCAATCGCGTCCAGGCCTGAGGAGACGGTCATGACTGACACCAAGCGCGAACGCCTGTCGTTCCTCGATCGCTATCTGACGCTCTGGATCTTCCTCGCGATGGCGCTCGGCGTCCTCCTGGGATCGCTGTTCAAAGGCCTCCCCGCTGCGATCGATGCGATGTCGATCGGATCGACGAATATCCCGATCGCCATCGGCCTTATCCTCATGATGTATCCGCCGCTAGCGCGCGTGCGATATGACGAACTGCCGCGCGTGTTCGAGGACAAGCGCGTTCTCGCCATTTCGCTCGTCCAGAACTGGATCATCGGTCCGGTCCTGATGTTCGCGCTCGCGGTCATCTTCCTCGCCGACAAACCCGAATATATGACCGGTCTCATCCTGATTGGTCTTGCGCGCTGCATCGCGATGGTCATCGTCTGGAACCAGCTTGCGAAGGGCGATAATCAATATGTCGCGGCGCTCGTCGCCTTCAACTCGATCTTTCAGATTCTCTTCTTCAGCGTCTACGCCTGGTTCTTCCTGACAATCCTGCCGCCGCTCTTCGGGCTCGAAGGCAGCGTCATAGACGTCAGTTTCTGGACGATCGCCGAGGCCGTGCTCATTTATCTCGGCATCCCCTTTCTCGCCGGCTACCTAACGCGCCGCTTCCTCGCCCGCGCAAAGGGTGAGGAATGGTACGAGACGCGCTTCCTGCCGAAGATCGGTCCGATAACGCTCGTCGCCCTGCTCTTCACCATCGTCGCGATGTTCAGTCTCAAGGGCAGCGAGATTCTGACCATCCCCGGCGACGTGATCCGGATCGCCATTCCGCTCACCGTCTATTTTGTCGTGCAGTTCCTGATCAGCTTCTGGATGGGGAAACTCATCGAGGCCGATTATCCGCGCACCACCGCTGTCGCCTTCACAGCCGCGGGCAATAATTTCGAGCTAGCGATCGCGGTCGCAATCGCCGCCTTCGGCCTTGCCTCGCCGGTCGCCTTCGCGGCGGTCATCGGCCCGCTCGTCGAAGTCCCCGTTCTCATCCTGCTCGTCAGCGTTGCTTTCCGCCTCGGACGCCACTGGTTCCCCGCAAGCACGCCTTCGGAGGCCTGACCAATGACCGAACCCCAATTCACGCGCTTGCGCGCACTTACCGATCCCGACCACCTCCCGGCGCTCAGCTGCGAATATCTCCGCGCGCAGCCCGCGCTCGGCCTTGGACCACTCGATCCGGCGCCGCGCATCCTGCTGCTCTACGGATCCCTGCGCGAGCGCTCCTATTCGCGCCTTGTCGTCGAGGAGACCGCTCGCCTGCTCCAGCTCTTCGGCTGCGAGACGCGCATCTTCGATCCGTCCGACCTGCCGCTGCCCGATCAGATTGCCGACGACGATCATCCGGCGGTCGAGGAGCTGAGGCAGCACTCCATCTGGTCCGAAGGCCAGGTCTGGTGCAGTCCGGAACGGCACGGCCAGATCACCGGTATCATGAAGGCGCAGGTCGATCATCTCCCTCTCGCCTACAAGGGCCTCCGACCGACACAGGGGCGCACGCTCGCGGTGATGCAGGTGTCGGCCGGATCGCAGTCTTTCAACAGCGTCAATACGCTGCGCATCCTCGGGCGCTGGATGCGGATGATCACCATTCCCAACCAGTCGAGCGTCGCCAAGGCCTATCAGGAATTCGACGAAGCGGGCCGGATGCTGCCGTCGAGCTATTATGACCGGATTGTGGACGTTGCCGAGGAGCTGGTGCGCTTTACCGTACTGACACGCGGCCATGCCGATCAACTCGTCGACCGCTACTCCGAGCGCAAGGATCGCGGCGACCGTGTCGATACAACGGAATCCAGGACGGGCGTTGCGGCAATTCTGGGGTCGATCGACAAGGCAGGCGAGGCCCAACCGCCCGTTGCGGCAGCTTCGGGCGAATAGTGGGCCGGCTGCCGGACATCTTCCGGACAAAAGCCGCGCAGGGCAGCGCATGTTTATCGGCGTTTCGCTTTTTTTGCGGCCGCGCCGCGAGGCAAATCAATATTCTCGACCTTCTCGAACGGGCGCACCGATCCTCGACCCGGCGCCGAAGCCGGCGCCGGCGCCGGAGATTCCGATGACCAGGCCAACAACAGCGATACTGCTCCTTTCCGATGGTCAAAGCTCGCCTCGCGGTGCGGAGACATGGGGCTCCCAAAGGCCGGGAGCCTTGTCCCAATTTCATCAAGCGAGAGGCTCCGGGGAAGCTCTCGCGCTCGTTCCCTCCCCCGAAGGAAAACACCATGCTGCATAGATCCATTCTCGCTGTTGGCGTTGCATCTTCCACTCTGCTCCTCGCCGCCTGCGAGGACCAGGCTTCGTCCGGAGGCGATACACGAGACTATATCGCTGCCGTCGGGTCTTCGACCGTCTATCCCTTCGCGACCGCCGTGGCCGAAAAATTCGCCGAAGCGACCGGCAACAAAACTCCCAAGATCGATGCGACGGGCACTGGCGGTGGCTTCGAGCGCTTCTGCCAGGGCGTCGGCCCGAAGACACCCGATATCTCCAATGCTTCGCGCCGGATGAAAAAGTCGGAATTCGACCGATGCCAAGCCAACGGCGTCAAGGATATCATCGAGATACAAATCGGATATGACGGGCTTGCTTTCGGGCAATCGACCAAGGGTCCGGAAATGGCGCTGACCCTCGTGGACGTCTACAAGGCGCTCGCCGCTACTCCCTATGGCAAACCCAACACTGCCAAGACCTGGAAGGAGGTCAATCCGGCGCTTCCCGCGATCGCGATTTCGGTACTTGGTCCCCCTTCGACAAGCGGCACCTACGATAGCTTCAAGGAACTGTTGTTGATGGCAGGCTGCGACAAAGACCCGGCCATGAAAGCCCTGAAGTCAAGCGACGAAGAAAAGCACAAGAAGATATGCGGAACCCTTCGCGGGTCGCCATACTACGTCGAACAGGGCGAAAACGACAATTTGATCATTTCCAAACTCACCACGAACCCCACGAGCATCGGGGCCTTCGGTTTCAGCTATCTGGACGGCAATCGCGACAAGATCCGCGCTCTCACCATCGATGGCGTATCGCCTTCGATGGAAACGATCACGTCCGAGCAATATCCGGGCTCTCGGGCCATGTATATCTATATCAAAAAGGCGCATATCGGGGCGGTGCCGGGATTGATGGAATATGTCGCCGAGTTCGCCAAAGGCTCGGCAGAGGGAGGATATCTGGCTCCGAAGGGCTTGATCCCCCCGCATAAGGAAATGGAAGCGACCGTCGCGGCGACGATAAAATCATCGAAGGTGATGGACGGGAGCGATCTCCAATAGAGCGGAGCCACCGGGCGCTCGGGCGCGCATCATACGCAGGGCCCGAGCGCCATCGGCGGTCGACTTAACTCGGACTTGATCATGGTTGCTCAATCACTCGAACACCGCAAAGGGCGTCGGTGCATCCACCGGACCCTCGTGATGCACAAGGATGCACGCGTCAGCCAGATTGAACGCAAGCCCGAGGAGGTCATCGCGCTCGATATCGAAGCGCGCGGCGCAAAATTGCTCATCATGGGCGCCTATGGCCATAGTTCGCTGCGCGCCATGCTGGTCGGCCGCGCCACCACGGAGATGATCCGTTCCGCCATCATCCCTGTGCTGCTGTTCCGCTGAGGGCACGGTGCCGCTGTCACCTGGTACTGCCCGATATTGCCGCAAGCGCGGATTCAGGCGCTCAACGAAGAAGACGCCCTCGGACGCGAAGCGACCTCACCCATCAAGTTCGAGCAAGACAGCGTCGGCCGCCTGTCGCGCATCGATGCGATACAAATGCAGGCGATGGCGCTGGCCCGGCAACAACGGCGTGCCAACAAGCGGCGCCAGATCGAAGCAGCGATCCAGCGCACCGCGACCGGCGCGTAAGGCTATTGCGGGAGTGGTCGCCGAGCGACTGAGGAACGACCCGGCGGTCGCTTGACCAATACGGTTGTGCGAAAGGGTCGATGACTCAGTCCTGCGCGTGACCCTGAGTTTTAAGCCGCAAGCACATAGCCGCTATAGTTGAAATGATCGGCCCACCGAGCCTCGTCGGACAGTGTCCATCCAGTTCCGAGTTTCAAGTCGAGACTTGTTCGAATGCGGCCTCGCAGACAAAGAAGCAATCATGGTACGAACGAACGAAACAATTGGTTCTCGATGACCCCGCCGCTCTTCTCTCTTAACTTTCGGGTCGACGAGCGGCTGCTGAGCCTGTGGGCGAATGATCGAGGGTTTGCTCCCCGAAATGGGGGGCAGCTTCCTGGAAGGTTGTATCATCATGCCCTGATTGAATTGCTCGGCGACCGGACACCCGAAGCGTTTTCCATTATCCGACACCACAGCTTTGGTATCAGCATAGCCTTCTACTCGCCATTCGACCTCGACGCGCTCCGGCGCCCATCTCGCGGCCGCGGCGTGGCGGACGTCGAAAACAGCATAAAGTTCAAGCGCGCCTATTGTGCGCCGGCGCCCAAATTCAAGCCGGGTGAACTGGTCGCCTTCCTTGTCCGAATATGTCCCGACGCCGAACTCAAAGCCGACCGATCAATGCCGGCGGGAGCCATAAAGCAGAGCGAATACAGTTATCTTCAGCGATGCGTGAAATTCCTTGCAAATGAATTTAACGACTGCGGGGAAGAAATTACAATCGAGCTCGTCGAAATGAGATACGATCCGATAAATATTAGTGAAAATATTCACGAGACATTCAACGAATGGACGCCATCATTATTATTGCGATGCGAGATGAATATATCAAATATTTGCAAGCTGAATGATTTAATGCTTTCCGGGGTCGGCAACTGGCGCCATCATGGCTATGGAATGCTGCGCATTTCCACGGACTGGCGCAGCCCAATCATTACAGTATGAAGTCAATCACATGACAGTCAGATTCATCATTTCGTCATTTTAGCATAATAATCGAATCATACAGGCCGCAGCGAACCAAAGCGCGCCGGGACAACCGGTCGTGTTGTCTGCAAACCCAAAAGGGGGCCTAAATGACCAGATTGCGTAAATTTCTCATGCTAACCGCAGCCCTGCCGCTGGCAGCTTGCGGCGCCGACGATGTGGCTTCGCCCGGCGAAGGCGTTGTAGTCATTCCCGCTCCGACCCCCACGCCGACGCCGACTCCCACCCCGACGCCGACACCGACGCCCACTTCGCCAGCAGCGGGCTGCCCCACAGGCACTGTCGATCGCGGCGTAATAGCGAACCGTCGAAACTGCGAAATCAGCGGTCGGCTCAACACCAATTTCCAAATCGCAAATCTCCCCGGCACGATCTACTCGCTGGCCGGACGCGTCGACGTCGGCACCGACATCGGCGGCGATGGTGCAGCAGCTGGCGGTCAGGCTGCGACCCTCACGATCGACCCAGGTGTTGTGATCTTTGCCTCCTCGGGCAATGACTTCCTTGTCGTTAACCGTGGTTCAAAGCTCAACGCCGAAGGCACACCCACGAACCCGATTATCTTCACCGCGCGCGCTAACGTCGTGGGCACCGCCACCGACACCAGCCAAGGCCTGTGGGGCGGCGTCGTCCTGCTCGGCCGCGCGCCCATCAGCGACTGCCTCAGCGGCGCCGTGGGCGGTTCGGCTAACTGTCAGCAGAATATCGAAGGTGCAACCAATGCGCTGTATGGGGGCGCTACTGCGGGCGACAGCAGCGGCCGGATCCGCTATGTACAAATCCGCTATTCGGGTTTCGAAATCGCGCCCGGCAACGAATTGCAGGGCCTTACGACGGGCGGCGTCGGATCGGGAACGGTCATCGACCATGTCCAGATTCACAACAGTTCGGACGATGGCCTCGAATCCTTCGGTGGGCGCCAGAACATGAAGAATCTGGTCATCACCGGCGCCGACGACGATGGTCTTGACACCGATCTCGGCTACAAGGGCTTCATCCAGTTCGTGATCGCGGTGCAGCGCGCCGGCGGCAATTCGGGCGATGCGATGATCGAGGCCGACTCGAACGGCAACGAAGATGCGCAGCCGCGCCAGAACACGCGCCTTGCGAACTTCACCTTCGTGCACCGCAGCACGCTGGCCGCTTCGACGAACGCGATCTTGCTGCGCGGCGGCACCGACTATACGCTGGTCAATGGCGTGGTGACGAGCCCCCGCTTCTGTCTCGACGTTGATGGAGCGACGACAATGCAGGCGACCAACGCCGGTCTCGACGACGTCGGACCGCCGGTGTTGAACTCGGTTGCCTTCGCCTGCACCGCCGGTGCCTTCGCGGAAGACGGGAACGTGACGGCAGCGGCAATCCAGGCGATTTTCAATGCCGGCACGAACAACAATGCGAGCTTCACCTCGACGCTGAGCAATGTTTTCGTCAACGGCGCCAACGAAAGCGGCGTGACCGCGTTCGACGCCTCGACGCTGAGCAGTTTCTTCGTGGCAACGCCTTATATCGGCGCGGTTCGCGACGCGAACGACACCTGGTACCGCGGCTGGACCTGTGACTCCGCGACCGCCGACTTCGGCAGCGCCTCGGCTTGCACCTCGCTGCCGAGCGCCTGATCGCCAACAAATTGACAAGGGGCGACGGCAAGGGCCGTCGCCCCCTTTTTTCCGATTTACTACAAGGGGGGACTCCTCATGAGGACGTCGCACACATTTTCCAGCCTCCTGCTTCTGAGTTCGGCGCTCATCGCGCCGAGCGCCATCGCGCAAACGAGCGAGCAGACCGAACCCGCGCCGGCAGCGACTACACCTCCCCCCGCGGAAGATGAACAAGTCGAGGTTTCGGTTCCCGGTGCTTCTTTCGACGGCGAAATCGTCGTCACCGGCCGCTATATTCCCAATATCGTTCGCGCGACACCGCAGGTCGTGTCGGTGCTCTCGAACGAGGAAATCGAACGCGCGGGCGATGGAGACATTGCGGGCGCGCTGCAGCGCGTGACCGGCCTGTCCGTCGTGGGCAACGGCTATGTCTATGTGCGCGGTCTCGGTGACCGTTACTCACTCGCCCTGCTGAACGGATCGCCGCTTCCGTCTCCCGAACCGTTGAAGCGAGTCGTCCCTCTCGATCTCTTTCCGACCAGCATTGTCGGCAGCGCACTCGTTCAGAAGACCTATTCGGCAAATTATCCGGGCGAGTTCGGCGGCGGCGTGATCAACCTCACGACGAAAGCCTTGCCCGACGAACCTTTTCTCAAACTCGGTTTCGGCATGAGCGGCGACAGCGAGACGACCGGCCAGCTCGGCTATACCTATTATGGCGGCGACTTCGACTTCCTTGGTTATGACGATGGCACGCGTTCAATCCGAGGCCCTCTCAAGGCTGCTCTGAACAGCGGCAAGCTCATCACCGAAGGTGCCGACTTCTCGGCGCGCGACATTCATGACATCGCGGCGAGCCTGTCGAATGCGTCGACCTCGCTTCTTCAGCGCAACAACAATATTCCGGTGAATTTCTCCGCAGATCTCAGTGCCGGCTCGCGCTGGGATATCGGCGGCAATCGCCTAGGCTTTATCGCCGCCGCAGGGTTCAGCAACAATTGGTCGACGCGTGACGCGGTGCAGCAACTCTCGGGCGGCTTCACCGAAGGGCGCCTCGACCCTAATGTCAATTTCCGTGCCGTGCGCACCGACAACCGCATCGTCGTCAACGGGCTGCTCGGGCTCGGCTTTGAATTCGGCGAGCATAAGCTGCGCTGGACGAACCTCTATATCCACGACACCCTCAAGCAGTCGCGCTTGTCGACTGGTTTCGATACCGAAGGCCTCGGTGACAATACGCGGGTCATGAAACAGGACACCAATTGGGTCGAGCGGCAACTTATCGACACCCAGTTCGTTGGCGAATTCAAGTTCGATGACCTCAGCGTCGACATCCGCGGAACCTATGCGAATACCAAGCGCGACGCGCCCTATGAGCGCAGTTTCAGCTATGTGTTCGACGATTCCATCGGCGACTATGTCAACAACCTGCGTGCTGCCGGACAGAATGCCCGCATCGTGTTCAGCGAGCTCAACGAGGACGTATATGCGGGTGCCATCGACCTCGGTTACAAGCTTCCGACATCGATGAATATCACGGTCCACGGAGGATATGCCTACACCAGCACGAAGCGCGATGCCTCGCGGCGCGAGTTTCGCTTCGTGCCCGCTGACGAGCTGCCGATCCCGGTGACTCAGCAACGCCCCGACTATCTCCTGTCGGACTTCAACATCTACACCTATGATATCCAGCTCACCGAAACCTCGGGTCAAGCGGGGGCGGCCGCCTATGAAGCCGGCTTGGACATCCACGCGGGCTATGGTCAGGTCGAAGCCGAAGTCGGCCCCGGGGTGACTCTCATTGCGGGCGTTCGCTATGAATCGGCCAAGCAGCATGTAACTCCGGTTGATCTATTCGGTATCGGGACCGGCGGCGTCACCTCGACCCGGCTGAACAACAGTTATTGGCTGCCGGCCGCAACGGTCACCTGGAATTTCGCAGAGGACATGCAGCTCCGGCTCAACGCCTCGAAAACGATCGCGCGCCCGCAATTCCGCGAACTTGCGTTCCAGATCTATCAGGATACCGAGTCCGATCGCCAATTCTTCGGCAATCCCTTCCTCGTCGACAGCAAACTGTTCAACGCGGAAGCCCGCTACGAATGGTTCTTCGGGAAAGGGGAACGCTTTACCCTTGCTGGCTTCTACAAGAAAATCGACAATCCGATCGAAGCCTTCGCCTTCCGTTCGACCGGCCAGCTGCAGACAAGCTTTGCTAATGCGCCGGAAGCGCAGCTGTATGGTGCCGAAGTCGAGGTGCTCAAATATGTCCCTCTCAGCGGGGTATCGGAATCTCCCTTCTTTGCATCGCGCCGCCTCGTGTTCGTCGCGAACTACACGTACAGCAAATCGAAGATCAACGTAGGCGCTGACGACAATATAGTCTTTGCGAACGGCGGCGTACTTCCCGCCGCAGATTTCTTTCGCGATGGCGCGCCCCTCACGGGCCAGTCAGAACATGTCGGCAACCTCCAGATCGGTATTGAGGACCAGGACAAGCTGTCCCAGCAGACCTTACTCCTCACTTATGCGAGCGAACGTGTGACGAACCGCGGCCCGTCGGGCACTCCGCAGCAGCCCGATATCAAGGAGAAGCCGGGCATCCGGCTCGACTTCGTCGCGCGGCAGGGGATCACGCTGCTCGGAACCGAGATTGAACTCAAGTTCGAGGCGCGTAACCTGACGGGTACTCGCTATCAGGAGTTCCAACAGGCCGGCGACTCGCGGATCGATGTCAACACCTACAAGGTTGGGCGCAGCTTCTCGATCGGCGCCGAACTGAAATTCTGACGCCTTCCGATATCCGCAAAGATGTTGGGGGAGCTGGCATGCTTCGGCTCCCTCGGGCATTTGTGTTGGGTCCAAATTGATCCCGACGCTTGGAGCAATACTTCCGATGGTTCGGGCAGACCGGCCTTTCGCGCCGCGCAAAACCGGGCGAAAAGGTTGCTTGTCATAGAGTTTACTGCTGTGATAATTCCGCCACAATCCTAGAAAGTGGCTGGAGAACGTGATGGCAGAGGAACGGGTCGTCAGGCTGTTCAGAAATGGCCGTACCCAAGCGGTTCGAATCCCAAAGGAGTTCGAGCTTCCGGGAGAGGAGGTACTAATCCGAAAGGATGGTCATCGCTTGATTGTGGAGCCGATATCTAGTCCCTACATCCTCCAAATTCTTGAGAAGCATGGTCACGTCCAGGAGAAAATCGAGGACGTCAAGGATCGAGGGCCTGATTTTCCAGTCTCGTAGTGGCCGAACGCTGACATGGCAATCGTCGGAGACATCACCCTCTTTCATCCATTCTGACGCTAGGATGAATGCCTGGTTTCGGGCAGAAGCGGCCTCCTCAAATGAGCATCGCCCTCCGTTCACCACCGCTGAAATGCCACCGCCTTCCGACATCGCGAGAGCGCGCGCATCATATGATATTCGACCCCCTGTTCCCGGATGCCGATTTCTGCGGCGATTTCGCGGTAGGTCTGGCGGCGCAGCCGATGCATCAAGAAAATGCGCCTCGTGCGCCGGGGCATCGCAAGAATTGCGCGTCGTAAGCCACGGCGTAAATCCGATGCTTCCATGCCCAACATCTGTTCTGGGCGGGCGGGCGCATCACGTTCGTCGTCAAAAGGGAACAGTCCCGTTCCTTTACGTTTTCCTTGGCGTGCGCGCTCGATCACGAGATTGCGGGCAGCGCGAAAGAGATAGGCGCGAGGATTTTCGACCCGTTCAAAAGCTCCGGTCCGTAACATTCGTGTGAACGCTTCCTGCGTGAGGTCGGAAGCTTCTTCGCGTCCAACGCGGCGCCTGAAAAAATGGAACAGCTGTCTACTCTCGCAACGGTAAAATGCGTCGAACGACGCGAACGAACTGGGGGCGGCAGTCATAGCCGTTCTCCCCGGCGCTCACTCACCGGCAGCGGCGCATCGCGCGACGCCCGATAGAGGGTGATCCCGCCCTCGATCCGATCGAGAATAAAGGTGTCGCGCTCGGCCTTCGCGGCACGAATGTCCGACTTCGAATAAATCTCGACATCGACCGCACAGCGATTGCCAAGTTCGCGGTCGATCGTCGCCCGCGTGCGCCGCCAACAACGCTCGTCAGTGAAAAGCGGATGATTGACGACGACCCAGAATTCATAATCGGAAAATTCGATCGTCCGGCTGTCTTCGTACCAGGATCGCCTTGCATAGGGACCGATCAGGATGATCCGCTTGATCCGTCCCGGTTCGGGCGCCTGAACCTGCGAGGGGTCGAACAGGCCGCGCAATATGCGGGTGATGCGCTCGACTTCGCGCTGCTTGCGCCGGATGAGATGGCCGACGCGCGCCATTACGACTTCGCGCGCGTAAACGTCGGTTGTTGGGGGTGTCATTTGCAGCTCGCACCGCGGCGGTCCGCGCGATTGGGCGCGGATGGGCAAGCGGTGTTCGCTGTGGTGCCGCCAGAGCGGCGATCAGCAACCGTCCGACACGCGGCCGGACCTACATGATGCCTGGCAGGATGATCCCCGGAATGGCCGCCAGTCGTTCCATTCCGTGCCGACGATTATGCCAGAATCCGGGTGTCCCGGCAAGCGCACCTATCGGCGCGCCGCCGCCTCAAGCTCGGCGATCTTGTCCGAACACACCTGATGTACCACGCGGCCGAGTTCCTCGACGCGCTGGCCGAGCCAAGTCAATTCTTCTTCGCTGATCCGGTAATGTTTTGAGTACCTTGCCTTCGTGTACGCTTCTTTCAGCTTCTGGAACATCGCGCGTTCGCGATGTGTGGCTTCGGGCCAGATGCCGTAAAGACGGCGATCCAACCCCTCTGCCAGAGAGCGCAAGAACGCGATGTTATGGTTGTAAGGCGTGTACAGAGTCAGCGTCAGTAAAACGCAGGAATATAGCCGTTCAGTCGCCTGATGAAGTTCAAAGGCTGCGATTTTGCCGCGCCCACGCTCCATCGCATGTTTTGCCTGATCGTAAAAATCCATGGCGCTGGTCAGCCACTCATCGAAATACTCCTTGGCGGCTTCCAACGCCTGCTCCGGCGTCTTTGGCTTAGGCGTGGCCAGCTCTCGGTCATCCGCTTCGTAAAGCGCAATCCCGTCCTTCGCGACCTCCATGAAGAAGACACGGCCATGCGAGAGCCCGTCATTCACCTCGTGCAGGCTATGGACAATGAAATTGACCGGCGTATGGAGCGTCTTTTCGATCGTGTAGGCGCGAATGAGACGTTCCTCGGCGGTCGCCCAATAGGCGGCGCGGTCGGTCATCTCCTTCTGGCTGACGATGACGAGGATGTCATAGTCCGATTTATACTGGTTCGCCGACAGCGGCGCATCGACCCAGTCGCCCCGCGCATGGCTACCGAACAGGATGATCTTGAGAATACGCGCACCTTTGCGCGGTCCCCTTGCATTCTCGGTCGCGCCCCGAAACTCCTCGAAGATCGTCTCGACGATCCGTTCGAGTTCGCGCTGCTTGGCCGCGGGAAGATGGGTGAGATCGGTACGCATGTCACAAGAATCTTCGGGAAGATCGGCTGCTTTGGCAAGAGCTAAAGCCCCATGCCGGGCAGCGAGGTCGCCGCTTGCGAGACCGCCGCGCTGATCGCTTGGTTGGCGGCGGGCGCGGGGATAGCTGCTTGCGCCATGGCGGCCCCCGCCGCGGGTGCCGGTGAAAGCGCAGTCTGCACGGCGCCAGCGCGTTCATTGATCGCCGAAACCAGCTTCGCGCGATTATCGGTGACGATCGCCGCCGACTCCTTCGCGCGCGAGATGCCGACATAGAAGCTTTTCTGGTCGACCAAATTGGTCGCCTTGCTGTCGGCATGGATGATGACATGCTCGGCGGTGCGCCCCTGCGCGGCGAAGGCGGTATCGACATAAGCGTGGGCGATATGCCGGTCGCGCGCGGCGTTGAGGTCGAGCGTCTGTACCTGCCCACTAGAACCGAGCACCGTCGCAGTTCGCCCCTGTTCGTCGATTGCGGTAACCTCGCCGCGGGCGCCGTTGATCCGCCCGGCCTCGCGATCGTTGCGGGTAAAGCGGATGCTGTCGCCGGTCCTGAGGTCCATATTCTGCGGCGCGAACACCTGCACCTTACCGGCTCCCCATTGGCGGAGCCGCCAATCGACCTCGCGCCCATCCTCGGACCTCAGCGCAATGGCTGCCTTGGCCGGATCGACCGTCTCGACACGATAGGCCTCGCCGCGCGCGACGCCCTTGTCGGCATAGTCGCGCGTGAAGCGCACGACATCGCCCCGGTCGTAGCTTAGCGGGTCGCGCGCCTCGGCGCGGGTCAGCCCCTTGTTGACGAGGCTTTCGACGGCGACGGCGGGACCGGAAAGCGAGCCTGACCTGACCAGCGCCGCCCTTATGTCCGCCGTCAACGCGTCGCGCCCTTCGCGTGAGGGTTCGATGACCAGCGTTCGCGCCCGCGCCGCCCTGTCGAGCCCGGCATAGCGCTCCGCGATGGCGGCGAAGCGGCCAGTGCGATCGGCGTGTTCGACGATCTGGCCGCCACCGCGATCGAGCGCGGCGAGCGCCTTCTTCGCATCGCCCTCGATCGACGCGAGCACCGCCTCCTTGGTAGCGGCGTTTCTCTGCCGGACGATCTCGCCCAGCGTGGCGGTTTCCATGCCGGCGGTCTGAAGCTGCGCGAAGGCCGCTCCGGCCTCGACCGATCCAAGCTGCTTGACATCGCCCACCAGGATGACGCGGGCATCATGCTGCTCGGCCAAATCGAACAGCCGCGCGGTATCGCGCGCCGACAAGAGCGAAGCTTCATCGACGATCCAAGCCACCGGCTGGCCGGGCGCCGAACCTTCCGGCACGAGCAAATGCCTCGCGACAGTATCGCCCCGCGTGCCGAGCGCCTCGCCGAGTGTCATCGCCGCCGACGCGGTCGGCGCCAGCGCGACCACCGACACGCCGCGCGCTTCGGCCTCGCGCGCGAACGTGGCGAGCACCGTCGTCGTCTTCGCGGTCCCGGCATAGCCTTGCACCGCGGTGATGCGATTGCGACTGGTAAGAAGCTGCTCGGTTGCGGTCTTCTGGTCGGCATTCCAGCCGAAGCCCGATCGCTCCGCCTGCGCTGCCGCGCCCGCGACCGCCTTGGCGGCGGTAAGCTGCGAGGCGATCGGCGCGAACGCACCGCGCCCGTGCGCTTCGATACGAAGCAATGTCTTCTCGGCCGCGATATTCTGCCGCGTCGTGAAGCCGGCGAACGCGGCGCCCCTCCGGTCGAGGAAAGTGCGGTCGACCAGCTCGCCCTCCTTCGCCGCCCGCCCGATCGCGTCGCCGATCTCGGCATAGCCGACTTGCCCAAGTCCAACCCGGCCCGCCTCCTCATGCAGCGCCGCGACCGAGAACACCGACTGCCGCTCGCCAAGCTTGTCGGCGGCATGGGCGACGGCGCGATCGGCGATCGATGGATCGGGAAAGTGAAGCCCGCTCGCGGCCCTCGCCTCGGCCTCACGCACCAAGGCCAGCCGGGCCCCGGCATCGAACCCCGCCCGGTTGGCGGTCTCGCGCCAGTCCGCGACGAGCGAACCATGATCGGCCGCGAACTTCGCCTGCCGCGTATCGAGCGCGGCGACCTGCTTTTCCGCGGCGCTTGCTTCCTCGCGCGTCGTTCCGCGCTCGCCAAGCGCCGCCTCGATCTCGGCGCTGCGCGTGCTGAACGCCGCCAACACGTCGGCCGAGACGCCTTTGATCTCGAACATCGACTCCTTACCCGGTGCAATCTCATAGCCGAGCTCGCGGACTTTCAAGGCCAGCTCCTGCCGGTAGATGGCGCCGATCTGCTTCTGGAGCTGATAGATGGCGCGCGGCTCCAGGCTGCGCCACGAGCCATCTTCGCCCTGCGTCGCATTCATGATGACATTGTGGGTATGAAGCTGCGGGTCCTGCGCCCGGCTCGTGCCATGCTGAAAGCTCGCGACAATCAAATTGCCGGTGGTCTCGCGCATCACGCTGCCGCCGTGCCGGACACGGGTCGCGGCCATATGCGCCTCGACATGCGCGAGCGCGGTCTTCACCGCCTCCCCATGCGCCGCGATCAACCGCCGATCGCCCGCAACCTCGGCCATAATTGACACCGACTTGGGTGCGCTCAGCGTCACATCCCAGCCAGGGCGATGTTCAAGCTGGCCGTCACGAACCGTGCCGAGCTGCTGACCCGCGACCTTGCCGTCAAGAAGTTCGCGAAAGGCGTCGCGGTCGACGTCGCCCGATAGCCCAAGTTCGTCAGCGCCCATGCCGTGCCATTCGGATGGCGACAGGCCACCCTTGGCATAATAATCGTCGGCCTCATAATAGTTGCTCGCTTGCGCCGAACTGGTCAGCGCGGATACCGACGCGACCATCAGATCGGCCCACCATCGTCAGCGGGCGGTGGCGCCGTCGGCTTCTTCCTTGCCTTCGGCTTTTCGACGACCGGCTCCTCGGACGGTGACGGCACTGCGCTGTCGGGCTCTTCTTTGGGCGCCGCCTCCAATGGTCGGTGCCAGAGTGTCGTCTCCGGATTTGCCTCGACAAAGGCGGGCTGGCGCGGCACGCCGCGCTTCTCGATATGGTCGGCCTTCAGCGCGATGCGCGCGACCGGGAGCCCGTCGGGGAACAGCAGATAGCCTTCGTAGCGTGCGAGACGAAGTTCGCTTTCGAACACGGCGGGACGGGTCTTGCGCTGGCGGCCGAGCGTCATCCGCGGCTTGTCGTCGCCGTCGCCGAGCGCGCCGGTCATGGTCTGGATCTCGACCTCGCAGGTGCCGATCGTGTCGCTCGCCCAGCGCCGGGACTCGCCATCGCCCATCTGGAGGAAGAGCTTGGTGTTGCAGCAGCCGAGCATGGATTCGGCGAGGTCGTCGCCATAGCGATGCCGCATCTGGCCGACGCCCTGGAAGGTCAGCACGACCGCCGCCCCGAACTTGCGTCCTTCGGGCAGAAGGCGGGTCAGATTGTCGACGCGCGGCAAGTCGGCAAGCTCGTCGAGCAGGAACCAGACGCGTCGGTCGGATGAAGGTGCCAGAGCCAGCATGGCGCTCGCGGCGCATTCGAGCCAGCAGGCGAGCAGCGGCTTCAACGCCGCAAATTGCTCTTCCTTCCGCGGCACGAAGATCCAGGGCTTGGCGCCCTTCGTCCCGTCGAGACCGGCGATGAACTCCCGGAACGAAAAGACCTTCTCGCCCTCTTCAGGCATCCGAAGGAACTGGATCAGGTTCGCCGCCTTCGCGAGCATGAAAAGCACGCTGCCGGTGGCCCGGTCGGCGTCGTCCGAAAAGGTGCGCGCCGACGACGTGTCCTTGAGCCAGGTCTTGAGCTTGTCCTTGTCCATCTTCTGCAGCGCCTCGAGCAGGTTGGGCAGCGTGCATTTCTTCTCTTTCCAGAGTTCCCGGATCATGTTGGCGACGAGGATGCGGCTGGTCTCCAGCCAGACATCCTTGTCCTTATCACTGGTCTCGGTGACGAGTTGCTGCGCGATGCGATCGGCGTCGGCGGGGTGGGCGATCTCGGCGAAGGGCGACCAATAGACGCAGCGGGCGTCGAACGGATTGAGGATGATGTCGCCGCACTCGGGCCGGAAGTAATGGGCGATGAACTCGCCGCTGGTGTCATAGACCAGCGCGGCTTCGCCGCGCGCCGCGATCCCGTCGAGCAACTGGCGCAGCACCGTCGTCTTGCCGCTGCCCGTCGTTCCGACCAGCGCAATGTGCCGGGTTTCGAGGCGGCGGGGAAAGGGGACGGGGCCGATCGCCAGCGGATGCGAACCCGCTTCGGCTCGCGCCAGCTTCACAAGCTCCTTCTCGCTCGCCACCTTGGTGCCGTCGATGACGCGATCGCGGAGCGCGCGTTCGCGCCGCCGCGCGGCGACATCGCGGAGCAGGAACAGGCCCGACAGCCAAGCGACAAATCCCAGCATGGCGCCGCGCATGACAAACGACTTGGCGATGCTCGCCCGGCGGACAAAATATGGATCGGTCGCGACCGTGCGAGCGGGCGTCAGATAGTCCTTCCCCTCGTAACGGATCACTATCCCGGGATCGCCGCCGTCGCCCGCAAACCATGACAGCATCTTCGCGTGATAATGGGTGCCGGTGTCCCGAAGGATACTCGGGTCGAGCATCAGATAGGGTGCCGCCAAACCGCCGAGCGCGATCGATGACAGCATGACGGCAACATGCCGTTTGAACCGCCGCGTCTGGCTGTAGCGAAGATGACGCCGCAGCGTCTCAGCATGGAGCCGGAGATCATGAGGCTCGCTCATGGCCGTTCCTCCGCTGCCGCCCGTTGTCGGTCATAAGCTCGCTGCGTCTCGGCGCTGATGACCTCGTCGCTTTTGCCGCCGCCCTTCGCGGCGCTGCGCGCATAGCAATAGGCAGCGCAGGCCGTATGCAAGGTTCGGTCGAGCAGGCGTTCGACATCGGCGAGGCGCGTGCTGATCGACGCCACCTCAGCGACCAGTTCGCGATCGTCGGCATGGCTGGCGATGGGATTTGTCTGCCCGTCGATCCCCGTCTTCACGCAGCGGCGAAGCATCGCGTAAACCGTCTTGCCCTGCCGGTCGGCCAGCGCGCGAAGCGCCGTGTCGAGCGCCGCGGGCAAGCGGACAGAGTGCTGGACGGTCTTCATCGCGCCGCCTCCCTGAGGGTGCGGATCGCACCCTCGAATTTTGCCGGAATAGCGTCACTTCGGCGAAGCAACGGCGGAGCGCACTCTGATCGCACCCTCGAAAAGTGGCGGAAAAGCTGGATGCACCCGTGCGTGAGGTGTGTATCCAAATTACGGGTCCGATGCGTAGCATCGCGGCCCCGGAACCTTGCGTCAAAGACAACCGATTCAGGCATGATCCGGGCCCTCCGTGACGGGGCGCCTTGCCCCCTTGCGAGCGGCCCAATCGGCGATCATTGCCTTCGCTTTGCGGTCGGCCGTTTGGCGATCGTAAGGATTTTTTGCCGGTGGAGATTCGCGGCGACCATTGTCCGCAAGCCAGGCGAGAATAGCGCGCTCGATAGCGGCCCGCATATGATCGCGAAGGTCGTTCGCTTCGAAGGGATCGAGCGCAATCGTGACGCCGCGGCTGAAGATTTCTCCGCCTAAGGGAAGCCAAAAATCGCCCGCCATTTGAAGTGGACCATCGATGTGACAATGGCTCCCATCGCCATCGTAGGTGGCTAGCGGCGGTCGCTCGGCGTAGCGCCAGAAATTGACAGCCGCGCGGTAGGTGTCGCCATCCTCGCCATGGGCGAGCAACTTTTCGATGATCGGCCACATGTAGATGGCGGTCTGAACATCGGCGTCGATGTGCATGTCGGACTTTGGCTTCGAAAAAAAGAAACGCGCAAGAGCGTTGCGAAGAACGGACATGTCTTGTCCTCCTGAATCGAGCGTGATCGAGATGCGCAGGCGGCAATTCGCCGCGTCGGCATCAAGTTTCGGGCCGCGCCTCGGTGAGCCGCGCGATAGATGCGGTCGTGATCAGCGTGCGCGTACCGATCTTCAGCGCATCGACTTGGCCGGTCTTGATGAGCTTGTAGATTGTGCTCCGGCCGACGCCGAGCGCCTTCGCCGTGCGGTTAATCGAGTATGCGAGTTCATCCATTGTCGCCTCCGTTGGAGTGCCGCAATGCGGCGGGCGACAGGATCATTTGCAGCTAATCGCCGGCAGTTCCAACGGCATGCTTATGCACTGGGAATCCGCCGTTCGCGGCTGTTTCCCGGTAATTGCCGTCGAACAGAACGCGCGGAAATACGTCGTTCCTCGGTAATTCCGGCTAGGATTTTGAAGAACGATTTTTTTTGATCGCTTCCAGAATGTCGTTTGCGTAACCTGAAAGCTGCGTTTCGCTGGGCGGTCTCTGGTTCCGACCGAGATACCATTTCTCCAGCAGGCCAATGATCAAAGTGAGATTGCCCTTCTTTTTGTTAATGTCGATCGACTGCACCTGGGGATGCTCGATCAACGATATGATGGCGCTAGTGTAATCATATTTTTTCGGCGCACCGGCTCTGCTCGGCTTTGCTTTGGATTGGTTGATCAACTCGGCGACATCGGCCTCAAGGAATAGTTCGCGGTCGAACCAGAGTCCTACTGGGCCGAATAGTGCGCTACGGATCGTGCCGCTCCTGGCGATATGGGCGGCTCGAAGATTTCCGAAGAAATAGCGGTGATCGACATACCGACGCGCCCCATTGCGAGTCAGGTAGAAGGCCCGTGGCGACGATTCGAGTTGAAGGATCCCGAACAGGCGTTCGAGATTGCGGACGGCGGGGTCGGCCGGGTCCGCGTACAAGGGCTCTTGGGGCGATCTCGCTTTCATCCCGCCATATTGGAACATGCGCCACGATGCTCCTATCGCCATCGTCGATACAGCGCATCCGAGGCCAATCAGGATGGCAATATCCGCACCCGGCGCCTCGCCAAGCGTAAGAGCGCCGCCGATGAGAACAGAGCCGACTGTTGCTGAGGCCATTGTCATGAATGAGGTTGCCCACAGCCAATATCGGTTCTGGATCGCGCGCGAGGCATCCACCGTGATGCGATCCAGTTCGACGAGGCCGACTTGTTCTTCCGTGCTGATGAAGCGAGCTCCGACAATGCGGAGCGGCAAAATCTCCTTCCGGTCGTCCACCATCTTCTCCTAGCGAGGGATGGCTACATTGCCTCCATCGCGGAGCTGACACAAATAATCACTCCACCACTGCGCCATCTCGACGCGTTCAGCCCAATAGGCCGACTGATTGTATATGCGGCGAATACTGCCCGCGACCATGTGAGCAAGGGCACGTTCGATGGCATCGGGGTTCCAGTTGCCCGACTCGTTAAGCAGGGAAGAGGCCGAGGTCCGGAATCCGTGGGCCGTCATTTGCTCCTTGGAATAGCCAAGACGACGAAGCGCTGCGTTTATCGTGTTGTCGCTGATCGGCCGCGCCCGTGTTCGTACCGACGGGAACACATATCTGCCGTTGCCCGAGAGCCCACGCATACTTTCCAGAATCGCGAGTGCTTGGCGTGACAGTGGCACCGCATGCTGTTGGCGCATTTTCATCTTGGCAGCGGGCAAAGTCCAAACCGCCTTCGCGAAGTCGATTTCTGTCCATTCCATCTGCCGCAGT
Organism: Sphingomonas sp. SCN 67-18; assembly: GCF_001724715.1. Taxonomy (GTDB): domain Bacteria; phylum Pseudomonadota; class Alphaproteobacteria; order Sphingomonadales; family Sphingomonadaceae; genus SCN-67-18. The sequence continues at coordinate 27,840 of NZ_MEFG01000014.1, read as the reverse complement.
TCACCGGGCCTCTGAAAGACATGCGGGGTCAGTTTGAGCGCATGCATCACCGCTGGATCACCCACATATCCCTCAATCGCACGGAGTAGGGCGCCAAACTCAAGTGGGTCAGTGATCGCCGCAAAATGCTTTACGGTCGGTTGGATGAGCGCGCCAAGCAACATCTGTGCGGGATCGCGTTCGGCTCGCGCCGTAGCGGCGGCGTAGCGGAAAACGCGGCTCGCGAAACCCCGGGCCTGCTTCGCTGCCTCTAACCGCCCGCGCCGTTCCTGCTTCTTCAACTCGTGAAGTAGCTCCGCAGGCGTGATGTCGGCCACCGGCCGACGGCCGAACTCTGCGCCTAGCAAACGCAAAAGCCAGCGATGCTTTTCGAGTGTCGCGGGTGCGACACCTTCCTTCTCGCGCTTCGCTATCAGCTCTTCGGCCACCGCCGCGAAGCTGTTGCCTGCGCTGATACTCGCAACGATTCGTGCCTGCCGCTTGGCAGTGTTCGGATCGACGGCATGGGCGAGCTGCTTCTTCGCATCATCCCTTGCCGCTCGCGCTTCGGCGAGCGTAATTGCAGGGTAGGCGCCGAGCGCCAGTTTACGCTCCACTCCATGCAGGCGATATTTAACGCGCCAAAGTTTGCTGCCGATCGGATTGACCAAAAGATAAAGGCCGCCCGAATCCGAGACCTTATAAGGTTTATCTTTTGGCTTCGCTTTGCGGATCGCGGTGTCGGTGAGCGCCATTTGGGGGCCTCGCAAATCAGGGCTTTTGGAAAGGCCCCCGGATATGCCCCCGAATCGTTCAGCTACACGCGATCATGGGCAATCACCGAAAGCCAGTGAGTGCTCAAAAACTAGCGGATTTTCAGGGTTTTTTCAACCATCAGCAACTGCGCATGGGCAGCAAGATGGAGCGGGTGAGGGGAATCGAACCCCCGTCGTAAGCTTGGGAAGCTTCTGCTCTGCCATTGAGCTACACCCGCATCGCATTGAATTGTATAGGAAAAACGGCGCGGTATCAGGAACGTTTTACAGCGCGTTTTACACCAATGCCTTTAATACGCTGGCCGATTGCCACAACCACCCGGGCCTGGTCAACGTAGACCCCTCTGATTTTGGCCACGCGTTCTGGCTCCCAAGCCATTATTTCCGCGGCTTGCCGGTCAGTCGGTGACGACCAGCTTGACCAGGCGGCCGGGTCGAAGCGTGTCGCCGGCGCCAAGGGCGTTCAGCGTCATGAACCGCTCGCGGCGATAATCGGCATAGGCCATGCGCGCCGACAGGCTGTCGATGGTGTCGCCCGCCCGCACCGGGACGATGCGGATGCGCCGGGTGCGGATCTGCGCGGCCTGCGCGTCGCTGAGCGGGGTCATGCTCTCCACCAGCGGCGCCAGCGCGCCCAGCCCCGCGCCGGAAGGCGTCACCACCGTGAACTGATAGGTCGCGGCGGGAAAGCGATAGGCGACGATGGTCACGTCGACGGCCTTGCCGTTGCTGGAGGCGCGGCCGGTGGCATAGGCCGCGTCCAGCCCGTTGATCCGCGTCCGCCGGATTTCGCCGTGGAGCTGGCGGTTGCCCGCATTATTGCCGGCCAGCGCGGTGAAACGCTGGGTGACATAGGCCGGCAGGTCCGCCGTGGCCGGGCCGCCTTCGAACCGGGCCTGGCCGTTGCTGCCGCTGATCGTGACGGCATCGGTGGCGTTGGCGAGGGTGAAGCCGGCGGGCGCGGTGAAGCGCAGCTTCAACATCGGGTGGGAAAAGACGCGCCCTTCCACCACGCCCTGCTGGGGGCTGTCGTCATAAGGCAGGCCGTCCAGCATCCGCAGGAAGGCGCTGTCCTCGCCCGACGCGCGGACGGCGCGGGTCTGCTTGCCGGCAAGGGTGCGGGCGCGCGCCACCCGGTCCGCGCTGTTCGGGTGGGTGCTGGCCCAGCCCGGCACCTGCTGGTCCGCCCTACCGGCGATGCGCGCCTGCAATTTCGTGCCGGAATCCAGCGCGGTCAGCATGGATGCGGCGGCATAGGGGTCGTAACCGGCCGTGGTCATGTAGCGGATGCCAAGGCCGTCCGCCTCATATTCCTGGCTGCGGCTATAGCCCAGCGTGTAGAGTTGCGAGCCATAGCCCGCAATCTGGCCCAGCGCGTCGCTGCCCGTCACCGCGCCGACGCCGGCGGCGAGGATGGAGGCGAGCGTGGAACGGCTGTTGCGCTTGTTGGAATGGCGGGCCGCGACATGGCCTATCTCATGGCCGAGCACGGAGGCGAGTTCCGCCTCGCTGTTCATCAGCGCCAGCAGCTGGCGGGTGACGTAGACATAGCCGCCGGGGATGGCGAAGGCGTTCTCGACGGGGCTGTCGACCAGCGTGACGGTGAAATCGCCCTGCGCGTTGGACAGGCCGGACTGGACGGCGACGCGCTTGCCCACGCGTTCCACATAGGCGGCCTGCGGGCCGGTCATCGCGCCGCCATATTGGGCCAGGAACTGCGGATGATATTGCGCGCCCTGCGCCTTGTCCTTGGCGGATATGGTCGCGGTCTTCTGGGCGGCGGCGGGAGCGGCGACAAGGCTGACCCCGGCCAGCGCGGCAACGAACATCCGGTGCATAGGCATCCTCCTGATCGGGCGATCATATCCATGGCGCGCCCGGCGCGCCAGCCGGCGAGAAACGCGCCGGGCAACGAAAAAGGGCCGCCCGGTCGCCCGGACGGCCCCTTTTTCTTGAAAAGGCTTGCGGCTTAACGCTTCGAGAACTGGAAGCTCTTGCGCGCCTTGGCCTTGCCGTACTTCTTGCGTTCCACCGCGCGGCTGTCGCGGGTCAGGAAGCCGGCGGCCTTCACCGGCGCGCGCAGCACCGGCTCGAAGCGGGTCAGCGCCTGGCTGATGCCGTGCTTGACCGCGCCGGCCTGGCCGGAGAGGCCGCCGCCCTTGACGGTGGCGACGACATCATACTGGTCGCGGCGCTCGGCCACGTCGAACGGCTGGTTGATCACCAGGCGCAGCGTCGGGCGGGCGAAATAGGTCGACTGATCGCGGCCGTTGACCGTGATCTTGCCGGTGCCGGGCTTCAGCCAGACGCGGGCGACCGCATCCTTGCGGCGGCCGGTGGCATAGGCGCGGCCCTGCGCATCGACGATCTTCTCGCGCAGCGGCGCGGCCGGGGCTGCGGGCGCCTGGGGCGCGTCCACGGCGGCGGCAGCAGCAGCGGCGGGCGCGGCGGCGGCTTCAGCCTGGGCAGCCTGGGTGAGGTCCTTCAGGTCGGACAGGGACTGGCGGTTATCGGACATTAGTTGCCCACCTTGTTCTTGCGGTTCATGGCCGCGACATCGAGGATCTCTGGGTTCTGCGCACCATGGGGATGGTCCGGCCCGGCGAAGACGCGCAGCGCGCGCATCTGGTCACGGCCCAGCGGGCCGCGCGGGATCATGCGCTCAACCGCCTTTTCGAGCACGCGCTCCGGGAAGCGGCCGTCCAGCACCTTGCCGGCGGTGATGCCCTTGATGCCGCCCGGATAGCCGGTGTGGCGATAATAGACCTTCTGCTTCAGCTTGTCGCCGGTGAAGCGCACCTTATCCGCGTTGATGACGATGACATTGTCGCCGCAATCGACATGGGGGGTGAAGCTCGGCTTGTGCTTGCCGCGCAGGATGTTGGCGATGATCGTCGCCACGCGACCGACCACCAGGCCGTCGGCATCAATCAGATGCCATTTCTTCTCCACCTCGTGCGGCTTGACCGACTTGGTGGTCTTCATCAGCGCCTTCATCGGGCCAGACCTCGTTCAAAAAAATAGGCGCCGCCCGTCAAGGGAGCAGCGCGGAGAGGGCGCTAATGACGGGCGAGGCGTGATTCGTCAAGCAAAACCGTGCCTTTGCTGACGGGTATTTTAATACCTCTTGCGCGTTCCCAGGGCATGTGCGGCGCTGACCGAGGCGCCCAGCAACAGCGTGGCGACGCCCTGATGGGCGACCGCGATGCCGATATCCACGCCCGACATGAGCGTCGAGATGCCGAGCAGGATCTGGAGCACCAGCAGCCCGGCCACCGCCCGGCCCGACGCGCGCCCGCCCTGTTTGGCGGCGCGCATCGCCAGCACGCCCAGCGCCGCCGCCACCAAGAAGGCGAACCAGCGGTGGGTGAACTGCACGACGATGGGGTTGTCGATAAGATTATGCCATGCCGGCGACAGCATCGGCGTGGCGGCGGGAAACCATTCGTCTCCCATTTTCGGCCAGCTCGAAAAGGCATAGCCCGCGCGCAGCCCGGCGGTGAAGGCGCCGAGCGCCATCTGCGTATAGAGCAGCAGCAGCGCGACGACGGCGACCAGCGTGATGCGCGCCGGCCTGGCGCGGTTGTCCCGCGCCAGCGCGCGCAGGTCCAGCGCGGTCCAGATCAGCGCCGCGAAGATCAGCAGCGCGGTGAGCAGGTGGATGGCAAGGCGGACATGGCTCACGTCCGTGCGGCCGACCAGCCCGGACACCACCATCCACCAGCCGATCCCACCCTGCAGGCCGCCCAGCGCCAATATGCCGGCCAGCCGGATGCCGAAGCCCTTGGGAATGGCGCGGCGCCACATGAACCACAGCAGCGGCAGCGCGAAGGCCAGGCCGATCAGCCGCCCGAGCAGGCGGTGGACATATTCCCAGAAATAGATCTGCTTGAACTCCGCCAGCCCCATGGCTTGGTTGACGGTCTGGAATTCGGTGGTGGTGCGATAGGCGTCGAATTCCACCATCCATTGCTGCTGGTTGAGCGGCGGCAGGATGCCGCTGATCGGCTTCCAATGGGCGATGGACAGGCCGGATTCGGTCAGCCGGGTGATGCCGCCGACGATGACCATGACGAGCACCAGAAAGGCCACGCTCAGCAGCCAGTTCGAAATTGCGCCCGGGCGGGGGGAGCGCGATGCGCCGAAGCCGTTAGCCATGGCCGCCGCCTATGCCCGCCCCGCCGCGACGAAACAAGCATGTCGCGATGCAATGATATGTTGTAACCTCCGTGGAATCGTGGCAGAGCATCGCCAGCCAACCGCCGGAGTCGCCGTGACGAACGTTTTCGCCCGTTCTGGAATGCTCGATCGCATCGCGATCGGCCTGTCCGGGCTGTGCATCGTCCACTGCCTGGCGACGACGCTGTTCCTGGCGGTGCTGGCGTCTGCCGGCAGCGTGTGGCTGCACCCGATCGTGCATGAGGCGGGGCTGACGCTGGCCATCATCCTCGGCGCGCTGACGCTGCTGCGCGGCGCATTCAGCCACGGATATCTGATGCCTGCGGCTATCGGCGCGCTCGGCCTGGGCGTGATGGCGGGGGCGATGACCCTCTCCCATGACGGGCCGGAGGCGATCTACACCATCGTCGGCGTGGGCCTGCTGGCGCTGGGCCATGATCTCAACCGCCGGGCGGCCGACTGAGCGCAAAGCTTGCTCCGGGGGGTCGGAACGCCTAAATCCGGCGGATGCCCCATCATCACCACCATGAACTTCATGAAGGCAAGTCGCTGAGTATCGCCGCGCAGTCCGCGCTGGAGAAGTCGGGCGAGCAGTGGACGGCCATGCGCGCCAGCGTGTTCGAGGCGCTGGCGGGGTTCGACCGGCCGGCATCCGCCTATGACATCGCCGAGGCGGTGTCGCGCAACGAGGGCCGGCGGGTGGCCGCCAACAGCGTGTACCGCATCCTCGACCTGTTCGTCGGGTCCAACCTGGCCCGGCGGGTGGAGAGCGCCAACGCCTACATCGCAAACGCTCACCCCGATTGCATGCATGATTGCATCTTCCTGGTGTGCGACGATTGCGGCCAGACCACCCATATCGACGACGACCGCCTGTCCGACGGCGTCCGCGACGCGGCGCGCAAGGCCGGTTTCGCGCCGGAGCGCCCGGTGATCGAGGTGCGCGGCCGCTGCGCCGATTGCGACAAGGGCTGACCCTTCCGGCGGGCGGCCCTGCACGGCTTCTCCATTCGACAGGCCGCAAGCCTTTGATTAAAGCGGCGGCAAAGAGGAAACGGATGTCCCAGACTCCACAAACGCCGCTGCTCGACACGGTGAACATGCCGCAGGACCTGCGCCGGCTGCGCCCGGACCAGCTCCGCCAGCTGGCCGACGAGCTGCGCCAGGAGGTGATCAGCGCGGTATCGGTCACCGGCGGCCATCTGGGCGCCGGGCTGGGCGTGGTCGAGCTGACCACGGCGATCCATTATGTGTTCGACACCCCCAATGACCGGCTGGTCTGGGATGTCGGCCACCAATGCTATCCGCACAAGATATTGACCGGGCGGCGCGACCGCATCCGCACGCTGCGCATGGCGGGTGGCCTGTCCGGCTTCACCAGGCGCGCCGAAAGCGACTATGATCCGTTCGGCGCGGCGCACAGCTCCACCTCCATTTCCGCCGCCCTCGGCTTTGCCGTCGCCAACAAGCTGTCGGGCGCGCCGGGCAAGGCGATCGCGGTGATCGGCGACGGCGCGATGTCCGCCGGCATGGCCTATGAGGCGATGAACAATGCCGAACAGGCGGGCAACCGGCTGATCGTCATCCTGAACGACAACGACATGTCCATCGCCCCGCCGGTGGGCGGTCTTTCCGCCTATCTGGCGCGGATCGTGTCGAGCCGGGAATTCATCGGCCTGCGCGATCTTGCCAAGCGTTTCGCGCGCAAGCTGCCCCGCCCGCTGCACAGCGCCGCCCGCAAGACGGACGAATTCGCCCGCGGCATGACGATGGGCGGGACGCTGTTCGGAGAGCTGGGCTTCTACTATGTCGGCCCCATAGACGGGCATAATCTGGATCATCTGATCCCGGTGCTGGAAAATGTCCGCGACACGGGCGAGGGCCCGATCCTGATCCATGTCGTCACGCAAAAGGGCAAGGGCTATGCCCCGGCCGAGGCGGCGGCCGACAAATATCACGGCGTCCAGAAATTCGACGTGGTTTCCGGCGAGCAGGCGAAATCGCCGGCCGGCCCGCCCAGCTACACCGGCGTGTTCGCCAGGGCGCTGGTCGCCGAGGCGGAGCGCGACCCGAAAATCTGCGCGATCACCGCGGCCATGCCGTCCGGCACCGGGCTGGACAGGTTCCAGCAGGCTTTCCCGGACCGCTGCTTCGATGTCGGCATTGCCGAGCAACATGCCGTCACCTTCGCCGCCGGGCTGGCCGCGCAGGGGATGCGGCCGTTCTGCGCCATTTATTCCACCTTCCTGCAGCGCGCCTATGATCAGGTGGTGCATGATGTCGCGATCCAGAACCTGCCGGTCCGCTTCGGCATCGATCGCGCCGGGCTGGTGGGGGCGGACGGCTCCACCCATGCCGGCAGCTTCGACATCACCTATCTGGCGACTTTGCCCAATTTCGTGGTGATGGCCGCCGCCGACGAGGCGGAACTGGTCAACATGGTCCACACCTGCGCGCTGCACGATGCGGGGCCGATCGCGGTGCGCTATCCGCGCGGCAACGGCACCGGCGTGGCGCTGCCCTCGGTTCCGGAACGGCTGGAGATCGGCAAGGGCCGCGTGGTCCGCGAGGGCAAGACGGTGGCCATCCTCTCGCTCGGCACCCGGCTGGACGAGGCGCTGAAGGCGGCCGAACGGCTGGAGGCGCAGGGGCTTTCGACGACGGTGGCCGATCTGCGCTTCGCCAAGCCGCTGGACGAGACGCTGATCCGCCGGCTGCTGACCAGCCATGAGGTCGCGGTGACGGTGGAGGAAGGCAGCATCGGCGGGCTGGGCGCGCATGTGCTGACGCTGGCCAGCGATCAGGGGTTGATCGACGGCGGGCTGAAGCTGCGGACGCTGCGCCTGCCCGATCTGTTTCAGGACCAGGACAAGCCGGAACGGCAATATGCCGAGGCCGGGCTGGATGCGGACGCGATCGTCACCACCGTGTTGAAAGCGTTGAGGAAAAACAGCGTCGGCATGGTCGAGGGCGCGCGCGCCTGATCCCGGCATGAAAAGGGCGGGGAAGCACATGCCTCCCCGCCCTTCCACGCAACGCTACACGTTACTGGACAGCGCATAATGCTGCGTTGCGTCATAAGTTCCCGAAAATCTGCAACGCCGGACTCGGTTCAGCGCAAATAATGGGCGTGCGCCGCGTCAGTGCCGCTGACGGCGAGGATCGCCCGCACGTCGCGCAGGGATTCGACGCCGCCGGAAAGCCGCCCGGACGCGCGGATCACCCGCTCCAGCAATTGCTGACCCTCCTGCCACCAGCCGATGCCGCTGGCTGCGTTGATGTGGCCGATCGGCCCGGCGGATTCGAAATGGCTGCCCCATGAGGCGGCAAGGCTGCGGGCGCGGTCCGGCGAGATCCATGGATCGTCGTCGCTGGCGACGACGATGGAGGGGAAGGGCAGCGGCGTGGTGGGCGACGGACCGAAACGCTTCAGCTCGTCGCGCGCATCGGCCCGGTCGACATCGGCGGGGGCGACCAGCAGCGCACCCGCCACCGGCCAGCCATAGGGCTGGCCGGACAGTTCCGCCCACCAGGCCACGGCCAGGCAGCCAAGGCTGTGCGCGACCAGGATGACGGGGCGGTCCAGCCCGCGAATCGCCTGGTCGATCTTGGTGATCCAGGCGTTGCGATGGGGCTGGGACCACATTCCCAGCTCGACTCGCACGGTATCGGGGCGTGCGCTTTCCCATAGCGACTGCCAATGGGACGGGCCTGAGCCGTTAAGGCCGGGAACCGTAAGGACCAGCGGGTGGTGGCGGTCATTCTCGTGAATATCGTGCACCATCAACGATCTCCTTGCCCATGGGAATGATCACACGGCGCATTGAAGGGACGCCGTGTGATCACCCTCTCTCGACGGGGTCATAATAGACTCTACTAATTCGATAGACAATAGCGAACAAAGCGGTTGCCGGGGTGGGGATGCGAACGCTATCGGAAAAAACATGATCAGACAGCGCATCGATCAGCTTCTCGTCGATCGCGGGCAGGCCGAAAGCCGCAGCCGGGCGCAGGCGCTGGTCCTCGCCGGTCTGGTTTTCTCCGGGGATCGCCGCATCGACAAGGCGGGCCAGCAGGTGCCCGCCGACGCCGCGATCGAGGTGCGCGGGCGGGATCATCCCTGGGTGTCGCGCGGCGGCGTCAAGCTGGCCCATGCGCTCGACCATTTCGGCCTGGATGTCGAAGGCGCCGTCGCCATGGATATCGGCTCGTCCACCGGCGGCTTCACCGACGTGCTGCTCACCAACGGCGCGGCCCGGGTCTATGCGGTCGATTCCGGCACCAACCAGCTCGCCTGGAAGCTGCGGCAGGACTCGCGCGTCGTCGTGCTGGAACAGACCAGCGCGCGCATCCTGACGGCGGACCATGTGCCGGAGCCGATCAACCTGTTCGTCTGCGATGCGAGCTTCATCGGCCTCGCCAAGGTGCTGGAACGGCCGCTGGGCTTCGCCGCCGCCGGCGCGCGGCTGGTGGCGCTCATCAAGCCCCAGTTCGAAGCGGGGCGGGACGAAGTGGGCAAGGGCGGCGTGGTCCGCGATCCGGCCGTGCATCAGCGGGTCTGCGCCGAGGTGGCGGACTGGCTGGAATCGCAGGGCTGGCACGTGACGGGCGTCGTCCCCAGCCCGATCACCGGCCCGCAGGGCAATGTCGAATTTCTCATCCTTTCAACCGCCGGAAGCGCGGCGACCGCGCGGGCCGGGCGGGCGGGATGCCACCATTAATCGAGGGTATGTGTTGATGCGCCGTTTCGTTGCCCTGCTGCTTCTGGTTCCGCTCGCCGCCTGCGGTGGCGGAGACGCGGGGGGCGGGGAACGGCCCGCGCCGCTGGTGCGGGCGGCGCCGGTGGCGCCGCAGCGCTTTGTTGATCGGATCGAGGCGGTGGGCACCGCGCTCGCCAATGAACAGGTGACGCTCTCCGCCCCGGTGACGGAACGGATCGTCAGCCTGAATTTCGACGATGGCGGCTTCGTCCGCCGGGGTCAGGTGATCGCCACGTTGGCGCGGGGCCAGCAGAGCGCGGCGCTGGAGGATGCGCAGGCGCGCGAGCGTGAGGCGAACCAGCAGCTTGAACGCATCCAGGCGCTCAAGGCGCGCGGTTTCGCCACCGGCAGCTCGGTGGACAGCCAGATGGCGTTGGCCGGGTCGGCTCGCGCGCAGGCGGCGCAGGCGCGCGCCTCGATCAGCGATCGCATCGTCCGGGCGCCGTTCGACGGCTGGGTGTCGCTGCGTACCATTTCGCAGGGCGCGGTGGTGTCCGCGGGCACCGCCATCGCCACGGTCAGCGACGTCTCGCGGATCAAGCTCGATTTCGCGGTTCCCGAAACGCTGCTGTCCGCGGTCGCCCCCGGCCAGCCGATCGTCGCCACCTCGGCCGCCTTCCCCGATACCCCCTTCCACGGCACCATCGCCAATATCGATCCGGTCATCAATCCGCAGACCCGCGCCGTCACCGTGCGCGCGCTGCTGCCCAACCCCGACCGCAAGCTGCTGCCCGGCATGTTGATGACGGTGGTGGTGGAAGCCGCCGGCCGGTCCGCGCTGGCGGTGCCGGAACTGGCCGTGGTCGGCGAAGGTCAGAACAGCTTCGTCTATGTCGTCGAAAAGGATGTCGCGAACCGCGTGCCGGTGTCGACCGGCGCGCGCCAGAACGGGGCCGTGGAAATCACGCGGGGCCTGCGGGCGGGGCAGACGGTGGTCACCGAAGGCGTCGTCAAGCTGACCAACGGGCAGAAGGTGAAGCTGGCCGGCACGCACAATGCCGCGCCTTCCGGACCGAAGGCGCCGGCAACCAAGGGATAGGAGCAAGGCGATGCAGCTTTCCGATCTTTCCGTCCGCAGACCCGTTTTCGCGGCGGTGGTCGCGATCCTGCTCTGCGTCGTCGGGCTCGTCGCCTTCTTCAACCTGTCGATCCGCGAATATCCGGACACCGATCCGCCGATCGTCTCGGTGACGACCACCTACACCGGCGCCGCCGCCAGCGTGGTCGAGGCGCGCGTCACCCAGGTGCTGGAAGCCGCGCTCGCCGGCATCGAGGGCATCCAGACGATCACCTCGCGCTCGCGCGACGGCCGGTCGGATATCACCATCGAATTCAGCCCCGGCCGCGACATCGATTCCGCATCCAACGACGTGCGCGACCGCGTCGGCGCGTCGACCGACGACCTGCCGGACGAAATCCAGCCGCCCGAAGTGCGCAAGGTGGATGCGGACGCGTCCCCAATCCTCTTCCTCGTCGTTTCCAAGCCCGGCTGGAGCCGCCTGCAGCTGAGCGACTATGTCGACCGCAACGTGGTGGACCGGCTGTCCGCGCTGGACGGCGTGGCCCGCGTCTATGTGGGCGGCGAGGCGCGCCCCTCGATGCGGATCTGGATGATGCCGCAGCGGCTGGCCGCGTTCCAGCTCACCCCCGGCGATATCGAGCAGGCGCTGCGCAGCCAGAATGTCGAGCTGCCCGCCGGCCGCCTGGAATCCGTGGACCAGAACGCCACGCTGCGCGTCAACCGGCCGTTCGCGACGCCCGCCGAATTCGCCCAGCTGATCGTCGGGCGCGGCCCGGACGGCTATCTCGTCCGGCTGGGCGACGTCGCGCGGATCGAGGAAGGCGCGGAAAACCCCTATCAGCAGTTCCGCATGAACGGCCAGCAGGCGCTTGGCGTCGGCATCGTCCGCCAGTCCGGCGCGAACACGCTCGACGTGGCGCAGCGCGCCAAGGATCTTGCCGAGACGATGAAGGCCGACCTGCCGGAAGGGATGACCATCACCGTCGGCAGCGACGATTCGCTGTTCATCAGCAAGGCCATCGAAAAGGTCTGGCACACGCTGGCCGAGGCGGCGGTGCTGGTGGTGCTCGTCATCTTCCTGTTCCTCGGCTCGTGGCGCGCCACCTTGATCCCGGCGGTGACGGTGCCGATCTGCCTGCTCTGCGCCTTCGCGGTGCTGTGGCTGGCGGGCTTTTCGATCAACCTGCTCACCCTGCTGGCGCTGGTGCTGGCCATCGGCCTTGTCGTCGACGACGCCATCGTGGTGCTGGAAAATGTCTACCACCGCATCGAACAGGGCGAGGATCCGCTCGTCGCGGCGTTCAAGGGCACCCGTCAGGTCGGCTTCGCGGTCATTTCGACCACGCTGGTCGTCTGCGCCGTGTTCGTGCCGGTGATGTTCCTCGCCGGGCAGACCGGCCTGCTGTTCCGCGAGCTGGCGGTGACGATGATCGCGGCGGTCGCCTTTTCCGGCTTCCTGGCGCTCAGCCTGGCGCCGATGCTCTGTTCCAAGCTGCTGCGGCGCGAGGAGCGGGGCCGGCTGTCCAAGTGGATCGACGAACGGTTCAAGCGGCTGGAATCCTTCTATGTCCGCCGCCTGTCGATCGCCATAGAGCGGCCGCTGATCCCGCTGGTCGCGACCGGCCTGTTCCTAGGCGTCGCCGCCGTGATGTTCTCGATGATGCGCGCCGAATTGGCGCCCGCCGAGGATCCCGGCATCACCGATGTCAACATCTCCGCGCCGGAGGGCACCGGCTTCGCGACGATGGACAAATATATGCTCCAGCTTCAGGAACAGCTGGAAACGCTGGTGGGCAAGGGCGCGGTGCGCTCCATGATCCAGCGCACGCCCGGCGGCTTCGGCGCCAGCGACGATTTCAACAGCGGCGGCTTCACCGTGTTCCTGAAGCCCTGGGAAGAGCGTGACGAATCCACCCAGGACGTGATCCAGAAGATCAACCGGATGATCGCGCAGCAGCCCGCGGTGCGCGGCAACGCGCAGCTCCGCTCCGCGCTGGGCGGGCGGCGCAGCCAGCCGATCAACTTCGTCATCGCCGGCACCACCTATGAGGGGCTGGTGACCGCGCGCGACCGCATCCTCGCGGCGGCGGCCGCCAATCCGGGCATCGTCAACCTCGATTCGGATTATAAGGAAACCAAGCCGCAGCTGCAGATCAACGTCGACACCAACCGCGCGGGCGATCTCGGCGTGTCGGTGGACGCGGTCAGCCAGGCGCTGCAAAGCCTGCTCGGCTCGCGCCGGGTCACCACCTATCTGGACCGGGGCGAGGAATATCGCGTCATCGTCCAGGCGGAGGCGAGCGGCCGCTCGACGATCAGCGATCTCAGCTCCATCTACGTCCGCAGCCGCACCGGCGCGCTGGTGCCGCTCTCCAATCTGGTCACCACCAGCGAGGCGGCCGGCCCGCGCGATCTGGGCCGCTACAACAAGCTGCGGGCCATCACGCTGCAGGGCGGGCTCGCCCCCGGCTATCCGCTGGGCGAGGCGCTGAAATTCCTCGAGGACGCCGCCGCCCAGTCGCCGGAAGTGACCACCGTCGGCTATGGCGGCGAAAGCAAGGCGTTCAAGGATACGGGCGGATCGATCATGATCGTGTTCGTGCTGACCATCGTCATCGTCTTCCTGGTGCTCGCCGCGCAGTTCGAAAGCTTCGTCCACCCCGGCGTCATCATCACCACCGTGCCGCTGGCGGTGGCGGGCGGGCTGATCGGCCTCGGCGTGACGGGGCAGACGCTCAACCTCTACAGCCAGGTCGGCATCGTCATGCTCGTCGGGCTGGCGGCGAAGAACGGCATCCTCATCGTCGAATTCGCCAACCAGCTGCGCGACGAGGGGGCCTCCGTGCTCGATGCGATCAAACAGGCGTCGGCGCGGCGCCTGCGCGCCATCCTGATGACGTCAATCGCCACGGTGATGGGCGCGCTGCCGCTGGTGCTGGTGGGCGGCGCCGGCGCCGGCGCGCGCTTCGCCATCGGCATCGTCATCGTGTTCGGCGTGTCGCTGGCCACGCTGATCACATTGTTCCTCATTCCGCTGCTTTATTCGCGGGTGGCCCGCTACACAGGATCGCCCGAAGCGATCAGCAGAAAGCTTGACGCCGCGCTCGATGGGCCGCACGGGGCGGAGGTGCCGGCGGAATAGCAGGGGAATCGCACATGGGGGAACTGGCGTCTCGGCAGCAACTGTTCATGTCGTTGCTGCGCAGGGCGGTGGTCACGGTGCCGGCAATCCTGCTGCTGGGTATCGGGTCCGGGCGGCTGGCCAATTCGGGTTACGACAATCTGTGGTTCCAGGCGCTGGTAAAGCCGGACATCGTGCCGCCGGGCTGGGTGTTCGCGGTGGCGTGGAGCCTGCTCTACGTGCTGCTCGGCATCGCCATCGCGATCATCCTCAACGCGCGCGGCGCGCGGTTGCGCGGCATCGCCATCGCCCTGTTCGTCATCCAGCTGCTGCTCAACCTCAGCTGGTCGCCCCTGTTCTTCGCCGCGCATCAGGTGTGGACGGCGCTGGGCGTGATCATCGCCATCCTGCTGCTGTCGATTGCGACGACGCTGGTTTTCGCCCGCATCCGCAAGGCGGCGGCGTGGCTCATGCTGCCCTATCTGCTGTGGCTGGGCTTTGCGACGGTGCTGAATTACGAGATCGGCCGGCTGAACCCGGATGCCCACGCCCTTGTGCCGGGGCAGGCGACAACCCAGATCGCGCTGTAACGGGCCGCGGCCACACGGAGTTTTTGAAGATGCAATCGCAGAACAGGTTTTTCGACGATCTCGTCAAGATGGTGAACGGCGCGGCGGGGACGCTGGCCGGCGTCGGCCGCGAGGCGGAAGCCTCCGCGCGCGAGCGGGCGAAGGAATGGATCGGCGGGCTGGATTTCGTCAGCCGCGACGAATTCGAGGCGGTGAAGGCAATGGCCGCCGCCGCCCGTGACGAGGCCGATGCGCTCCGCGCCCGGCTTGACGCGCTGGAAGGCAAGGCGCCCGCCGCTGCCGCCGCCAGCCCCAAACGGCCGCGCAAGGCCAAGGATTGAATCGATTATTTTGCATCTTATCCACATTTATTTGCGCCGCCCGCGCCATGGCGGCTTGCAGAGACGCGCCAACGGGACCACCGTTTGCCCGGCGACTGAAGGGGGCAACCGATGACGCTTGACGAACTGGAGGCGGATCGCGGCGACGATTCAGCGCCCATCGACACGCTCGAAAGCTATTATGAGGCGCATGGCTGGCCGCACGAGCGGCTGGGCGAGGACGAAGTGGTCGCCACCTTCCAGGGCAGCTGGGCGCAATATGAGCTGCGCGGCGTGTGGCGCGAGGACGATCATGTCCTCCAGTTCCTGGCGTTGCCCGACATCCGCATCGTCGATGACAAGCGCGCCGCGATCTACGAGACGATCGGGCTGATCAACGAACAGCTCTGGCTCGGCCATTTCGAGCTTTGGGCCAATAGCGGCATCCTGCTGTTCCGCCATGCCGCGCTGCTGGGCGACGGCGGCGAGGCCAGCCTGTCGCTGGACCAGGCCGAATTGCTGGTCGAGGCCGCGATCGACGAATGCGAACGCTTCTACCCGGTCTTCCAGTTCGTGCTGTGGGGCGACAAGACCCCGCGCGAGGCGATCGCCGCCGCGCTGATCGAAACGCAGGGCGAGGCCTGACGGCCCCGCCGCTGCTCACGTCTCAGCGCTGGGCGATCAACACCCGGTCCCGGCCCTCGCTCTTGGCGCGGTATAGCGCGCCGTCGGCGTGGCGCAGCATCTCGCGGCCCGATTCCTCGCCGGTCAGCCCGGCGACGCCCGCGGAAAATGTCACCTGGCCGATCGGATCGCCCGATTTCCGGGCGATCAGCCGGCGTGACGCCAGGTCGGCGCGGCACGCCTCGACAATGTCGAACGCCTCCTCCACCGTGACGTTCTCGAACAGCATCACGAATTCCTCGCCGCCATGGCGGGCGACGAAGCAGTTATTGCCCGACGCGGCGGCCAGCTGGCGCGCCACATAGCGCAGGATGCGGTCGCCCACCTCATGGCCGTGGGTGTCGTTGATCGTCTTGAAATGATCGATGTCGCAAAAGGCCAGCGCCAGCGGCCGGTGCGTCTCGCGCGCCTGGTTGACCGCACGCTTCAGCCGGTCCTCGAAGGCGCGGCGGTTGGCGAGGCCGGTCAGCACGTCGCTCTGCGCCACGCGCCGGGCCTCGGCCAGGTTGGTGCGCAGCGCGCTCATCCGCTTGCCGGTCAGGCGCAGCTCATTCTCCGCCTCGCGGGTCTTTTCGATCATCGATCGGGTCAGGTCCAGCAGCGCGGCCAGCGACTGGTGCGGCTCCAGCGCGGTGTCCTCCAGCACGGCGGCGCTGGTCTCCAGCGCCTCGCCATAGGCCATGGCGTCCGCGCCGGACTGGCGGACCACGCCGGCGATGGTCTTCAGCCCCGCCTGCGCCTCGTCGACCAGGCTTGAAAGCCGCTCGGCGGTCATGTCGGTGCGGCATTCGGCCATGATCAGCTCGACGGTCTCGGCGGTCATGTCGCCGCGCTCCAGCGCCCGCTCGACGGCATCGACCAGCTTGCGGTTGCTGCCGTCGAAATAGCTGTGGGCCAGTTCATAATGAAGCGGCGTCGGCTCCAGCGCATTGTCGAACAGGAATTCCCCGATCCGCGCATAGAGCACCCGGCCGGAATCGCCCGCCGGCGCCGCCTCTTCCCCGCTCTCCCGCCCGTCGCGGCCGAACAGCCCACGCACCGCCACCGCAAGGCGGCTGGCCCGGCCCCGCGCGTCGTCCGGGCCGGCGCGGTTCACGCGCCGCTCGCCGGTGGGCGCATGGGGGCCTTCTTCAAGGAAATCGCTCCGGTTTTCTTCCGGGGCGGACGGCGAGGAGTGCAGCGGTGTTGCCATGGAACCATCAACGGCCGCTTTCAGAAAAACTTACGCCCGCAACGGCGGCGGGCGAAAATTTCGTCGCGCCGGAAAGGGGGCAGGACGGCGCCGGGGCCGCCACTGGCCGCTTTCATGCTGTTTTCCGCCCGAATGGCGATGGACTTTGCAACCTGCCTGCCTGACCCTAAGGGGCATGGACATGGCGCACGGCTTCCGATTCCCCGAAACATTCTGGCTGTTCGGCTGCGGCAACATGGCCGGGGCGATGCTCGCCCGCTGGCTGGAGCAGGGGGTGGACCCCGCCGGCATCACCGTGATCCGCAAGAGCGGCCGTCCGGTCGCGCCCGGCGTCCGCGTGCTGACGGGCGTGCCGACGGGGGAGCGCCCGCCCGCCGCGCTGATGATCGGCGTGAAACCGCAGATGCTGGACGCCGTGGCGGACGGCGTGGCCGCGGCGGCCGGCCCGCAGACCCTGCTGCTCTCCATCATGGCGGGCACCACCACCGGGACGCTGGGCAGCCATTTCCCCCGGGCCGGGGCCATCGTCAGGGCGATGCCCAACACGCCGGTGGCGATCGGCCGTGGCGTGGTGGGGCTGCACGCCGCGCGCGGCACGGACGATCAGCGCGCGCTGGCCATGGCGATGATGCAGCCGCTCGGCCTTGCCGAATGGATCGCCGACGAGGCGCTGTTCGACGCCGTCACTGCGCTTTCGGGCAGCGGCCCCGCTTTCCTGTTCCGCTTCATCGATGCGCTTGCCCGGGGCGGCGCGGCGCTGGGCCTGCCCGCCGATCAGGCGGCGCGCTTCGCCTGCGCCACGGTGGAGGGCGCGGCGATGCTCGCGGCCGCCGCCGATGAAGATCCCGGCGCCCTGGCGGAACGGGTCGCCAGCCCCGGCGGGTCGACCCGCAAGGGGCTGGACGTGCTTGACGAAGGGGATGCGCTCACAGGGCTGGTCACCCGCACGCTGGAGGCCGCGCGCCGCCGCAATGCCGAAATGGCGGCCGGCAAATAACGCGTCAGCGGCTGCGCAGCGCCGCCACCCGCGCGCGTTCGTCGGGGGAAAGCAGCCCCTCCAGCACCATCCAGAAACCGGTGACGCTGCCCTGTCCCGCCTCGGCATAGGCGGCGGAAAGCCGCTCGCGCATATTGTCGAACAGCGCCGCCTCGAACGTCGCGCCGTCCGGGGTCAGGCGCAACAGCCGCTGCCTGCGGTCGTTGCGCCCGGTCCGCATCTCGACCAGATTCCGGTCGACCAGCTCGCCCAGCACGCGGCCCAGCGATTGCTTGGTGACGTTCAGGAAGCGCAGCAGCTCGCTCACGGTCAGATCGGGCTGGCGAGCGATAAAATAAAGAGCGCGATGATGAGCCCGCCCCAACCCCTGCTCCGCCAATCGCTCGTCCACGGCGCGCACCAGATTGGCCTGACCGAAATACATCAGCTCGATGCCGCGCCGGATTTCGGCTTCACGAAGAAAGAGCGGCGAAGCGCCGGTGTTTGGGGCAGACATTCTGTCATGTCTGCTCCACCAATCCCGGTCGTTCAAGCGCAAAGGACGGGCGGATAGGACCGATATGGTCCAGGTCGGGACGATGGGCCGGATGCGCGTGCCGCTCGGTTTCGGCCGGGCGGGCGTTGCACTCGCCGCCGCGCCGCGATAAGCGCGGCGCACGGTGATCGCCGGGACGTGTTGGGGCGTCGCCAAGTGGTAAGGCAGCGGCTTTTGATGCCGCCATTCGCAGGTTCGAATCCTGCCGCCCCAGCCAGTCTGCCGCTGGCGACGCCATGGCTTGCGAAACGGGAACCCGGCGCGCAAAGTCCGTTCGGGACTTGCGGGGCGAGGACGATGCCGTGGCGCGCGCGATCATGGTGGCCTGTCTGTGGGTGTTGCTGGGCCTGGGCGCACAGGCGACCGCCCTTGCGCGGCCGACCCAGTCGACCCTGACGGCGGCGGATTATCGCCGCCACTGCCTGTTGTGCCACAAGGCTGCCCCGCCGGAGGGCATCTCGTCCGACATCACCGCGGGGCTCGCCGCCGGCGCGGGGCCGAGCGCGGCGGAACGGATGCCTAACACCATCTGCTGGCGGCGCTGCGAGAAATGCTGGCCGCAACCGGCCGGTAAGAAGCGATAGGGGACGCATAGCCGCCGGTTCTCATTTCCGGCTTGGCGCGGGGGCGGCGGCCGTGCCATGCTGGCGGCGCGACATCGGGCAGGGGACCGCATGGCGACAGGGCGTTGCACTTCCGGACTTTTTCATGCGCTCGCCGCCGGGCTGCTGGCGGCGTTATCGGCGGGTTGCGCGCCGATGGCGGATCCGCCGCGCGCCGCGCCACCTGCCGCTTCGGCAACGCCGGCGGGCACCGTCTGGCTGGCGGAGGATCTGGGCGGCGGCGGGATCATCGACCGCAGCCACGTCACCCTGCTGCTGGGCGATGCCGGGCGGGCGAGCGGCAGCGCGGGGTGCAACCGCTACACCATCGGCTATGCGCTGGACGGCGACGGGCTGAAGCTGGAGCCGGCGGCGACGACGCGCATGGCCTGCGCGCCCGCGCTGATGGCGCAGGAAAGCAAATATCTGGATCTGCTCCGGCAGGTCGTCCGCTGGCGGATCGAACCGACCGGCGCGCTGGTGCTGAGCGCCGACAGCAGCGACGTGCTGCGTTTCTTCCCCGCGGAAAAGGGGGCTTCACCGCAATAGGCCGCCGGGGTTGGTGCGGGGCGGCCGATGACGAAAGGAAACATCATGGTGCCTTTGTCCAAACGGTTGTTCGCCGAAACATTCGGAACATTCTGGCTGGTGTTCGGCGGCTGCGGCAGCGCGGTGCTGGCCGCCGCCTTCCCGGAACTGGGGATCGGTTTTCTGGGGGTCAGCCTCGCCTTCGGCCTGACGCTGCTCACCATGGCCTATTCGATCGGCCATATTTCCGGCTGTCATCTCAACCCGGCGGTGACGATCGGCCTGTGGTCCGGCGGGCGCTTCCCGGCAAAGGATATCGCCCCCTATATCATCGCGCAGCTGGTGGGCGCGGTGATCGCCGCCTTCATCCTGCTGCAGATCGCCAGCGGCCAGCCCGATTTCGTGCTGGCCGGCAACGGGCTGGCGGTGAACGGGTTCGGGGAACATTCGCCGGGCGGCTATTCGATGACGGCGGCGCTGATCATCGAGGTGGTGCTGACGCTGGGTTTCCTGATCGTCATCCTGGGGTCGACCGACACGCGCGCCCCCTCCGGCTTCGCGCCGATCGCCATCGGCCTGTCGCTCACCCTCATCCACCTGATCAGCATTCCGGTGACCAACACCTCCGTCAATCCGGCGCGCAGCACCGGGCCGGCGCTTCTGGTCGGCGGGCTGGCGCTGCAGCAGCTCTGGCTGTTCTGGGTTGCGCCGATCGTCGGCGCGCTGGTGGCCGGTGTCGCCTATCGCGGCCTGATCGGTGATCCGCCGCCGCCGCCCGTTACCGGCGAACCGCTCTGATCCGGTGATCGGGGGCGGCCGGCGCGCTGCCCCCGCAGCCGACAGGAAAAGGCCCGTGGCGACATTGCTTCCACCCCCGATGGCATGCAAAACCATGACATTCGGGGAGAAGATCACCATGCGCGCAATGACCAGACTGACCATAGCCCTGCTGCTGGGCGCCAGTGCCTCGGCGGCGCTCGCCCAGGCGGCGCCCAGTGCGGCCGATGTCGCCCAGGCGACCGACATTCTGAAGAAATCGATCGCCTTTCCCACCGTGGAGGGACGCGGGCAGGTGCCGGCCTATGCCGCCTATCTGGCCTCCGTGCTGAAGGCAGGCGGCTTTGCGGACAGCGAGATCAGCATCACCCCGGTGGGCGAAACCGCGACTTTGGTGGTGACATTCCCCGGCAAGCGCGCGGACAAGCCGATCGTGCTGATGGGCCATATGGACGTGGTGGAGGCCAACCCGGCCGACTGGACGCGCGATCCCTTCGTCGCGGTCGAGGAAGGCGGCTATATTTACGGGCGCGGGTCGGAGGACAACAAGTTCGACGTCAGCGTGATCGTCGCGACGCTGGCGCAGATGCGCAAGGCAGGCTTCAAGCCCGGCCGCACGCTGATCCTGGCGCTGTCCGGCGACGAGGAAACCCATATGGCGACCACCAAGCTGCTCGCCGGGCAGCTGAAGGGCGCGGAGCTGGCGCTGAACGGCGACGGCGGCGGCGGGCTGCTCAGCGCCGACGGCCAGCCGGTCTATTACGGGCTTCAGGCCGGCGAAAAAACCTATGCCGATTTCGCGATCACCGTGACGGATCCCGGCGGCCATTCCAGCGCGCCGACCGGCAGCAACGCGATCTACCGGCTGGGCAAGGCGCTGGCGCGGCTCGACGCCTATCATTTCCTGCCGCAGATCAATGAGCTGACCAAGGCGTCGCTGGAAGCAGCGGCCAGGGAAGTGGGTGGGGATCTGGGCGCGGCCATGGCCCGCTTCGCCGCCGACCCCACCGATGCCGCTGCGGCGGACCGCATCTCGCAGGAACCGGAATATATCGGCCAGGTCCGCACCACCTGCGTCGCGACCATGGTGAATGGCGGCCATGCCCAGAACGCCCTGCCGCAGCGCGCCACCGCCAACATCAATTGCCGTATCTTCCCCGGCGTCACCATCCCGTCGATCCGCGACACGCTGGTCAGGGTGATCGCGGACGACAGCGCCACGGTGACGATCCTCGACGATCCGACGTCCAGCGACGCGTCGCCGCTGCGCCCGGACGTTGTGAAGGCGGTCAACCGCGCGGTCCACGCCCGCTATCCGAAGCTTCAGGTGTCGCCCAACATGTCGGCCGGCGCGACGGACGGGCTGCATTTCCGCGCGCTGGGCGTGCCCACCTATGGCGTGTCGTCGCTGTTCCAGCGCGCGGAGGATGGCTTCGCCCACGGCCTGAACGAGCGGATTCCGGTGAACGGAATCGCGCCCGCGCTGGCGCACTGGCGTTCGCTGCTCACCGATCTGGCGAAATAAGGCTCAGTCGAACCCCGGCCGCTCCAGCAGCGTATCGAGCCAGCGCACCGCCATGGCGCCGGCCTCCTCCGGCGTGAAGCTGGCCGGATCGAGCGAGCGTTCCAGCCACAGCCCGTCGACCAGCGCGGTCAGCGCGATGGCGACGGGCCGCACGCGGGCGGCGGGCAGGCCGTGCCCGGCGAGCAGCGATTCCAGCGCGGCGCGATTGTCGCGATAGGTTTCGGCGTGGATCGCAGCGATGGCCGGATCGGTCTTCACCAGGCTCCAGAAAGCCAGCCAGGTCGCCAGCAGCGACGCATCCGATACCGGCGGGCGGAAGCTGGCGGTGATGAAGGCGATCAGCCGGGCCCGCGGGTCCGCCCCGGCGTCGGCGGCGGCCGCGCCCAGCGTTGCCGAGACGCGGGCGGCGGTGGCGCGATAAGTCTCGGCGATCAGCGCATCGATGCCGTCGAAATAATGGCGCAGCAGCCCCGGCGACACGCCTGCGCGCTGGCAGATCGTCCGCACCGACGTGCCGGCCGCGCCGCGTTCCGCCAGGCAGGCGGCGGTCGCATCGATCAGCGCCTGCCGCCGCACGTCCGGGGCCTCGCGCGTCGCGGCGGGTCGTTTCGTCGCCATGGTCCGTTCCACCTTGCCAGCCCGTCGATGCTATTATACAAATGTATAACAACGATCGCCGGATATTCCCATGCCTTCTTTCGCCATGAACGGCCCCGCCGCCGCCGTCGACCCCGATGAAGGCTGGAGCCTGCCCGCATGGACATATCGGGATGCGGAATTCCACGGCCTTGAGATGGCGCGGGTGATGCGCCCCAGCTGGCAGGTGGTGTGCCATGTCAGCGACGTCGCCGCGCCGGGGGACTGGCACACGCTGGAGTTTCTGGGCGAAAGCATCATCGTGGTGCGCGGGCGCGACGATGTGGTGCGCGCCTTTTCAAACGTCTGCCGCCATCGCGGGTCGCGGCTGGTGGATGGCGCCGCGGGCTGCGCGAAGAAGCTGGTCTGCCCCTATCACGCCTGGACCTATGAGCTGGACGGCAGCCTGAGCGGGGTTCCCGGCAAGGCGCGCTATCCCGATTTCGCCATGGCCGACCATGGCCTGCCGCCGATCGAACTGGAGACCTGGCGCGGCTTCATCTTCGTGCGGCTGGAAGGCGGCGGCCCCTCGGTCGCCGACATGATGGCCCCTTATGAGGCGCAGGTCGCGCCCTACCGGTTCGAGGATGTCCGCGCGCTGGGCCGGGTGACGCTGCGGCCCCGCCCGGTCAACTGGAAGAATGTCGCCGACAATTATTCGGACGGGCTGCACATCCCCGTCGCGCATCCCGGGCTGACCCGCCTGTTCGGGCGCGGCTATGGCGTCGAGGCGGAACCCCATGTCGATCGCATGTGGGGCGGGCTGATCGACGCGCCCTCGTCAAACTGGTCGGAACGGCTCTACCAGCGGCTCCTGCCGCCGGTGCCGCACCTGCCGCAGGATCGCCAGCGTTTCTGGCTCTATTTCAAGCTCTGGCCCAATGTCGCCTTCGACATTTATCCAGACCAGATCGATTTCATGCAGTTCCTGCCGGTCTCGCCCACCGAGACGCTAATCCGCGAGATCAGCTACGCCCTGCCGGACGCGCGGCGGGAGATGAAGGCCGCCCGCTACCTCAACTGGCGGATCAACCGTCAGGTAAACGCCGAGGATACGGTGCTGATCGCGCGGGTGCAGGCGGGCATGGAATCGCCCAGCTTCACCGTTGGGCCGCTCAGCGCGGACGAGGTCTGCCTGCGGGCCTTCTGCCGCAAGATGCGCGCGCTGATTCCCGAGGCGCGGCTGCACCATCCGCCAGCCCCCGGCTGGAGCCACCACAACCCGAAACCGAAAGCCGTGCTATGACCCGGAAATTGGACGCGATCATCATCGGCGCCGGCCATAATGGCCTGGTCTGCGCCTTCTACCTTGCCCGTGCGGGGCTTAAGGTCCGCATCGTCGAGCGGCGCGACGTGGCGGGCGGCGCGGCGGTGACGGAGGAATTCCACCCCGGCTTCCGCAATTCGGTGGCCAGCTACACGGTCAGCCTGCTCCAGCCCAGGGTGATCGTCGACATGAAGCTGGCCGATCATGGCTATCGCGTCATCGAACGGCCGATCTCCAATTTCCTGCCGCAGGATGATGGCCGCTATCTGAAGCTGGGCGGCGGGCTGGAACGCACCCAGGCGGAGTTCCGCAAATTCTCCGCCCGCGACGCGGAAACGCTGCCCGCTTATTATGACGCGCTGGAAAATGTCGCTGACGTGCTGCGCGACCTCGCGATGCAGACGCCGCCCAATATCGGCGACGGGCTGAAGACGCTGATCGACGGAGCGCGCCAGGGCCGCCGGCTGGCGAAGATGCCGATCGACCAGCAGCGCGACGTGCTCGACCTGTTCGTGAAAAGCGCCCGCACCTTCCTCGACGGCTGGTTCGACAGCGAGGCGGTGAAAGCGGCCTTCGGCTTCGACGCGGTGGTCGGCAACTATGCCAGCCCGGACACGCCGGGCAGCGCCTATGTGCTGCTCCACCACGTCTTCGGAGAGGTGAACGGCAAGCGTGGCGCCTGGGGCCACAGCGTCGGCGGCATGGGCGCGATCACCCAGGCGATGGCCCGGGTGTGCGTGGCGGCGGGCGTTGAGATCAGCCTTGAATCGCCGGTGTCCCGCGTGCTGGTGGACGGCGGCAAGGTGGCCGGGGTCCGGTTGGAAAGCGGCGAGGAGATCGGCTGCGCGACGGTGATTGCCAATGTCGGGCCGAAGCTGCTCTACGAACGGCTGATCGACCCGGTGGATCTCGGCCCGGACTATGTCCGCCGGGTGAAGGGCTTCAAGGTCGGTTCAGGCACCTTCCGCATGAATGTCGCCCTGTCGGAACTGCCGCGCTTCACCTGCCTGCCTGAACCGGGCGAGCATCACCGGTCCGGCATCATCATCGCGCCGACGCTGGATTATATGGACCGCGCCTTCACCGACGCGAAGCTGCACGGCATGTCGGACCGGCCGATCGTCGAGATGCTGATCCCCTCCACCGTGGACGACAGCCTCGCCCCGCCGGGCCAGCATGTCGCCAGCCTGTTCTGCCAGCAATTCGCGCCGGAACTGCCCGACGGGCGGAGCTGGGACGACGAGCGCGAGGCGGCGGCGGACCGGATCATCGACACTGTGGAAGGCTATGCGCCGGGTTTCAGGGCATCGGTGCTGGGCAGGATGATCCTTTCCCCGCTCGATCTGGAGCGCAAGTTCGGGCTGATGGGCGGCGACATCATGCACGGCAACATGTCGCTCGACCAGCTTTGGGCGGCGCGGCCCATCCTTGGCAACGGCGCCTATCGCGGGCCGTTGAAGGGGCTGTACATGTGCGGCGCGGGCACCCACCCCGGCGGCGGCGTCACCGGCGCGCCGGGGCATAACGCCGCGCGCGAGATTTTAGCCGACCGCACCTTCATCGGCCGCATGGTCCGCGGTCACTGATCGCGGCAGCAGAAGGTAGAGCGGCGCGCCGGCGGCAAGCAGGACGATGATCCAACCGCTCGCCTCCAGCCCGGCGCCGTAGAAGGTCCAGACCGCATAGACCACGCCCAGACCGGCGACGATCAGGAACGGCGTCGAATGCGGCATCCGCCCGTTGAGCGTCAGCTTCACGCTCGCCGCGGCGCAGGCAAGGTAGAGCACCAGCGTCGCCGCCGTCGCCAGCAGCGCCATGAAGGTGAACAGGTCCGCCATCGAGCGGCTGTAGTTCATCAGCACCAGCAGGGTGACGAAGGCGGTCGACACGATCAGCCCGCGCACCGGCGTGTCGCCCCGGCCGGTGACGGCGAACCAGCGGGGCAGGCTGCCCGCCCGCGCCATCGCCAGCGGCAGCTCCCCCTGGATCAATACCCAGCCGTTCAGCGCGCCGATCGCGCTCACCGCCGCGAACAGCGCGATCAGCAGCGCCGGGCCATGGCCCCAATAAAGCGCGATGAAATCCGCAAAGGGCGCGTTGGACCGCGCGACCTGATCGGCCGGCAGCAGCAGCGTGATGGCGGAACAGGTGACGATGTAGATCAAGCCGACCAGCAACGTGCCGAACACGGTGGCGCGCGGAATCGTCACCGCCGGCCGGTCCACCTTGCCCTGTGGAATCGCCGCCGATTCGAAGCCCAGCATGGCCCACAGGGTCAGCGCGGCGGTGGCCGTGATGGCGGAGCCGGATATCTGGTCGGCATGGAAGGGCAGCGCGCGCGCCTCGCCGATGCCGAGGGCGAGCAGCAGCGCGATCACCGCGACCGCGGCCAGCGGCAGCAGCTTCACCACCGTCGTCACCAGCTGGAACCCCCCGGCGGCGCGCGCGCCGATCAGGTTGATGAGCGTCACCAGCCAGATCAGCAGCACCGCCATGATGGCGGGCAGGCCGGAAATATCGGCCATGCCCGGCGCGAAGATGCTGAGATAGCTGACCGCCGCTATGGCGATGGCCGCATTGGCGATCAGCACCGATATCCAATAGGTCAGGCCGACGATGAAGGCGGGGAAACGGCCGAAGCCCGCCTCCACGAAGCCATAGGCGCCGCCCGCCTGCGGCAGCGTGCGCGCCAGCCGGCCGAAAACGACCGCCAGGCAGAGCGCGCCGCCCACCGTCAGCACCCAGCCGAACAGCGCGTTCCAGCCATAGGGCGCCAGGCTGGCCGGCAGCAGATAGACGCCCGAGCCGATCATGTTGCCCATGACCAGCGCAAGGCACATCCAGAAACCCAGCGCGCGCGCGGGCGCGGCCGGCCGGCCGGTCATCCGGTCAGGCTCCGCGCCCGGCGGAACGGTGCCGGGCGCGTCGGGCTGCGATCAATATTTCCATCCCACCCGCAGCCCGATCGTCCGCGGCTGGATCGGCACGATATAGGGGTTGCCGCCGCACGCCACCTGGCCGTCCGTGGTGGTCGAAGCGCATTCGGCATAGCGGTAGAGATCGCCCAGCTTGTCGAACAGGTTGCTGACGAACAGGTCTGCCGTCCAGTGCGACTGGGCGACGCCGCCAGCCAGGTCGACGCTGGTCCAGGCGCGCTGCCGGCCGGTCAGGCTGGCCTCGAACACGCGCAGGTCGCTGGACGAGGAACCCTGATGAACCACGGTGCCCTGCAGGTGCGCCTTCACCGGCCCGGCGTCGAATTCATAGCGCGCGGTGGCGTTGAACTTCAGCTTGGGCGTCACCGGCAGCCGGGTGCCCTTGGGCGCGGAGATGGAATTGCCCGGCTGGGTGCAGGTGAAGGTGGGGTCGAGGAAGGTGCAATAGTTGGTCCGCGTCTTCGCATCGATATAGGTCGCGGCCGCCGAGAGGGTCAGCCCCGGGCTGGCCCGCACGTTCAGGTCTGCCTCCAGCCCCCGGATCCGCGCATTGCCGGCGTTGCGGATCTCGGTGAGGCTGTTCAGGCCCAGGAAGGAATATTGAAACGCCTTCCACCGTTCCTGGAACAGGGCGACGTTGAAGCGGACCCGCCGGTCCATCATCGTCAATTTCATGCCCAGTTCGTAATTGGTCAGGAAATCGGGCTTGTAGGGGGTGATGCCGCCGCGCCGGTTGATGCCGCCGGGGCGGAAACCGCGTGACCAGGTGGCGTAGAACATCTGGTCGTCGCTGGGCTTGTAGGTCAGGTTCAGCCGGTGGAGGACGCCGGTGTCGCGAGACAATTTGGGCTTCACCTCATTGCCCACGACATCGCCCAGATCGGTGCAGGGCGCGCCGTCGAGGATCGGCCCCAGATAGTTGCCCGATCCGTCCTTGAAGCATTGCGACACGCCGGTGCCGCTGCTGTAGCCGTCGCCGAAGCCGAAGAAGCCGATCAGCGTGTTGCGCGATTTGAACCCACGCAGCCCGCCGGTCAGCGTCAGCTGGTCGTTGATATCGAAGGCGACCTCGCCGAACAGCGCATAGTCGCGGTCGATGCGGTTCTGCTTGGTCAGCCAGATCGTGCCGGGATGGCCGTTGACCGACAGCGCCGGATCGAGATCGGTGATCTTGTAATCCTGTTCGATCAGGTGGGTCTGGCGCTGGTAGAATGCGCCCGCGACCAGCCGGATCCGGTTCTCGCTGGGTGTCGCGATGCGGAATTCCTGGCTCAGCTTGGTGAAATGGTCCTTGCCGAAAATATGCTGCGACGGATCGATGAAATCGCCGTCCGCATTAGGTCACCGACTCATAAATCGCATCCAGATTTTGGCTGAGGCGAGTTTGACGAGGGCGAGGTAGTTTGCGTCGTGCTTCTCGTATCGAGTTGCGACGG
>NZ_MEFG01000013.1 GCF_001724715.1 Sphingomonas sp. SCN 67-18 | reverse complement strand
GTATAGGGCGGGGGAGGCGTCGATCAGCGCCTGCGCGCAGACCAGATAGGAAAGGTCGGTCGCGGGCTTGGTGGTGAACACGGGGTAATCGGGCTGCCCGGCCACCTGCGCGCGCTTGATCTCGCTATCCCAATAGGCGCCCTTGACCAGCCGGACCATGATCCGCCGGCCGCTTTCCCGCGCCAGCCGCGCCAGCCCAGCGATGACCAGCGGGGCGCGCTTCTGATAGGCCTGCACCACCACGCCCATGCCGGTCCAGCTGCCCAGATCGGCCTCGTGGACCAGCCGGTCGATGAGCTTCAGCGACAGGACCAGCCGGTCCGCCTCCTCGGCGTCGATCGCGAAATTGAGGTCGTAGCGCGCGGCGAGCAGCGCCAGCCGCCGGATGCGGGGATAGAGATCTTCCCACACCCGCACTTCCTGCACCGCCTCGTAGCGCGGGCAGAGGGCGGACAGCTTCACCGATATGCCGTGGCTATGTTCCGGCCCGCCGGCGACATCGGCCTGATTGGCCTTGCCGACCGCCTCGATCGCCTCCGCATAGAGACGTTCATAGCGTTCCGCGTCGGCGGCGGTGCGGGCGCCTTCGCCCAGCATGTCGAACGAGCACATCGTCTTTTCACGGCCGGCGCGGGCCAGCGCGTCGCCGATGGTGCGGCCCAGCACGAACTGCTCGCCCATCATCCGCACCGCCGCGCCCACCGCCTGCCGGATCACCGGCTCACCCACGCGGGCGGTCAGCCGCTTCAGCCAGCCGCGCAGATCGCGCTTCGCCTCGTCGTCGACATCGACCAGCTTGCCGGTCAGCATCAGCCCCCAGGTGGAGGCGTTGACGAACAGGCTGTCGGATTTGCCGAGGTGGCTGGCCCAATCGGCCGATCCGATCTTCTCCGCGATCAGCCGGTCGCGCGTGTCCGCGTCCGGCGTGCGGATCAGCGCTTCGGCCAGGCACATCAGCGCCAGCCCCTCGCGGGTGCCGAGCGAGAATTCCTGCAGGAAGCTTTCGACCACGCCATGCTTGTTGGCGGAGGCGCGGGCGGCCTCGACCAGCGCGGTCGCTTCCACGGCGATTTCGGCGCGGTCTTCCGCGGTCAGCGGTTGCGCGGCGAGCAGCGCGCGCACGCTTTCCCCTTCGTCGCGATATTTGTCAGCGTCGATCGCATCCCAGTTGGACATATCAGCAGGCACCGCACATCTCCTCCATAGAGATTGACGGAATAATCCTGAATCGGCCAAATGTGCTTCGTATTTTCCGGTCATGATCCGAATGATCGGAATATGGAGAGGAATATTGGCGAAGGAAAATCAGGGCGTGGTGGACGAAACCGACCGGCGGCTGCTGCGCGCGCTGCAGGCGGACGGGCGGATCACCAACCAGGAACTGGCCCGGCAGTGCGGCCTTTCCCCCGCCGCCAGCTTCGACAGGGTCAAGCGGCTGCGCGCCGCCGGCTTCATCCGGGGCTATACCGCCATACTCGACCCCGACCTGCTGGGCCGCGCGCTGATGATCTTCATCGAGGTGCTGCTGGACCGGACGACGGACGACGTGTTCGCCGCCTTTGCCGAGCATGTCCGCGACCTGCCGGAGGTGATGGAATGCCACATGGTGGCGGGCGGCTTCGATTATCTGCTGAAGGTGCGCGTGGCCGACATGGCGGCCTACCGCGCCTTTCTGGGCGACAGGCTGGTGTTGATGCCGGGCGTCCGCGTGACCCGCACCTATGCCGTCCTCGAAGAGGTCAAGCTGACCACGCACCTGCCGATCTGACTCCCGCGCCCCTTTCCCGTCCGGCAGCATCGGGCGGCGCGGCGCGATGGGCCAGCGCCGGGCAGGCCAGTTTCCGTCGATGTCAGGCCAGCGGACTCAGCGTTCCAGCAGCCGGGGCATGAGTTCCACGAAGTTGCAGGGTGTGTGGCGGCTGTCCAGCTGCGGGCCGAGTATGCCGTCCCAGCCGTCCTTCACCGCGCCGGTGGAGCCGGGCAGTGCGAAGATATAGGTGCCGCGCACCACGCAGGCGCAGGCGCGCGACTGGATGGTGGAGGTGCCGATCGACTGGTAGCTGAGCCAGCGGAACAGCTCCCCGAAACCGGGAATGTCCTTGCCGCCCAGCCGCGCCAGCGCCTCCGGCGTCACGTCCCGTCCGGTCACGCCGGTGCCGCCGGTGGTGATCACGCAATCCACCTGGGCATCGTCGATCCAACCGTGGAGGCGGGCGACGAGGCGGTCGGCATCGTCCTTTTCAATGGCGCGATCCGCGACGACATGGCCGGCGCGGGCGATGCGTTCGGCCAGCGCGTCGCCGGAGCGGTCCTCGGCGGGGCCGCGCGTGTCCGAAACGGTCAATATGGCGATGCGGACGGGCAGGAAGGCCCGGCTTTCGTCAATTGGCACTGGCGACCTGTCCCTGCGGGGCGGCGGCCGTCACCCGCACCGCCGTTTCGCCCGGCAGGCCCGGGAAGCGCGGCCACAGCCCCTGCGCCAGCGCCTTGCGGCTGGGCGAGGGATCCCCGGCATTCTGCTGGTACATCCAGTAGTTGCGCAGCACGATGGCGATATAGCCCCGCGTTTCCCAATAAGGCACGGATTCGATGTAGAGCAGCGGATCGCCGCGATCGAACTGGCGGCCGTTCCACTGGGCGATGGGGGCCGGGCCGGCATTATAGGCGGCGATCACCTTGGGCAGCAGCCCGCCGGTGCCGCTATAGTCGCGCAGCTGTTCCAGATAGGACTGGCCATATTCGATGTTGGTGGAAGGCACGCTGAGCTTGGTGCGATCGAACGCCTGGCCGCGCGCCCGGGCGATGTCGCCGGCAGAGCCGGGCCTCACCTGCATGATGCCATAGGCGCCGGCGGGGCTGACCACATCGGCGCGGAAGCGCGATTCCTGCAGGGCATGGGCGAAGACCAGCGACTTGTCGACCCGCCAGCCGCCGTCCGGCGTCCATTCCGGCGCGGGGTAGCGGGCGCTGGCCTGGGGCGCCGCGCCGGCGGGGCCGTTATGGGCCAGCCAGAGCTGCAGTTCGGGCAGGTTCATCCGCCCCGCCAGCCGCAGCAGCACCTCATGCTCGCCCGCCGGGCCGATCCGCGCCTGATATTTGAGCGCGTCGATGGCCAGTCGCGTCTCGCCGATCTCGATCAGCGCAACGGCGACGCGGACGTTGTTCTCATTGCCCAGCCGGCTCCAGTCGGAGGTCAGCAGGTCCGGCTGCATGTCCGGGTGGACGGCGATGCCCAGCGCCTGCGACGCCAGCATGCCGTAGAATGTCTCCGGCATCCGCGCCGCGGTGCGGAGTTGCGCCTGCACGAGCTGGGGCGCGCCGCGCGCCATGTCCGCCCGCGCCGCCCAGAAATAGCCCGCCGCCTGAAGCTCGCTGTCGTCGGTGCGGGCGGTGACCCGCCGGAAGGCGGCGTTGGCGGCGGCATAGTCGCGTTGCCGCCAGCAGGCGAGGCCGACCACCCAGTCGGCATGGACCGCCCATTCGCCGACGCCGGTCTGCGCGCTGGCGGCCAGCCGCCGGGCGTTGGCGTCGTCGCCGATCAGATAATAGGACCAGGCCACGCGCTGCCGCCATTCGGTCAGCGCCTCGGGTGTCAGCTGGCTTTCCGCCGCGATCACCAGCGCCTCGGCCCCGGCGGCGTCGTCCGCCTTGATGAGCGGCAGCACCTGCTGCGACAGCGCCATGGCGGCGGTGTCGCTGCGGGTGGTGGCGGCGCGGGCGCGGAGCGGCTGGCCGCCCAGCCAGACCAGGCGCTGCTGTTCGGGAAGCTGCGGCAGTTCCGCCGCGCCGCGCAGCGCGGCAAGACGGGCGATCTGCGGCGCCTGGGCCAGGTCCGGCGCGGTGGCGAGCAGCTGCATCAGCGGCTCAAGCTCCACCTTTGGCGAGCCCTTGGCGGTGTAAAGCTGGGCGCGCGCGGTGGGGTGGAGCAGGCCGGGCTTCATCGCATCCAGCCGGGCGGTGGCGTCCGCCCATTTGCCGCCACGGATGAGCGCGAAAACTTCCTGATATTGGGCGCGTTCGTCGGCGCCCAGCAGGGCGGGCAGCTGGACGCGGTGGGCGCGCGCGGCCGGGGCGGGCGTCGCGTCGCTTGCCGCCAGCACGGGCGCGAACGGAGCGGCCGCCAGCGCGGCTGCCATGGCGATCCGCCCGATCATGCTTCGTCCCCGTTCAACACCAACTGCAAATCCTTCCAGGCATCGGCCTTGGCGACCGGCCGTTCCAGCAGGAAGCGGGGCGCGTAAGTGGCGATAGCCTCCACCGTGACGCCGGCCTGGTTAATGGAGCATTTTTTTTCGCGCGCGACACGCAGGTCCATCCCGAGAAGCGCACGGCTGGGCGCTTGTCCCATCAGCAACACCCGTTTCGGCCGCGCCAGCACGATGTGATGGCGGGCGATATCGGCCAGCCGCGCGGCGCTGGCCGCGTCCACCCGGCCGCCGGGCGGGCGCACCGAGGCCAGCGGCACCAGATAGACGGACGCCCGGTCGCGGCCGATGGCGGCGAGCATCCGGTCGAACAGCAAGCCGACGCTGCCGGAATAGAGCTGGCCGGCGGCGGCGTCTTCGGGATCGGGGATGTCGGAGAGGATCATCAGGCCCGAGGCGGGATCGCCGCTGGGGCCGATGCGCACCGGCCCCCATTGCGCTTCCGGCACGTCGTCTCCCTCGGCCAGCCATGCGGTCAGCGCGGCAAGGCTGTCCGGCAGCGGCGGCGGGCCGGATCGCGCGGGGCTGGACGGTGCGGGGGCGGCAGGCGGCGGAGCCGGGGCGAGCCAATCCGTCGGTGTTTCGCTGATCGCGACATCGACGCCGGCATCTTGCCACCAACCCAAAACGCTCAAGGCCGCGTCGGCGGCAATCAAGGTCCGGTCCCCCTGCATTGAAATCATTGAGTCGATGGTTGACGGATTGGTCAATCTCGTTGCACCGCTATCGTGACCAGTCGTGGTGTGGACGCGATGAAACGGCGACGAAGCGAGGATTTCTAGCGATGAGTGACCGGGAATCGATGCCCTATGACGTGGTGATCGTCGGCGCCGGCCCTGCCGGGCTGGCCGCCGCCATCAGGCTGAAACAGCTGGCCGCCGCCGGGGACCGTGAGCTTTCCGTCTGCATCCTCGAAAAGGGATCGGAAGTGGGCGCGCATATCCTGTCCGGCGCGGTGGTGGACCCGATCGCGCTCGACGAACTGCTGCCCGAATGGCGGACCATGGGCTGCCCGATGGCCGACACGCCGGTGACCGAGAACCACCATTGGGTGCTGACCAGGACCGGCAAATATGAGCTGCCGCACCTGATGATGCCGCCGTTCATGAACAACAAGGGCACCTATACCGGATCGCTCGGCAACCTCTGCCGCTGGCTGGCCGAGCAGGCGGAGGGGATGGGCGTCGAGATCTTCCCCGGTTTTGCGGCGGCGGAGATATTGTTCAACGAGGACGGATCGGTGAAGGGCGTCGCCACCGGCGACATGGGCGTGGCGCGCGACGGCACCCACAAGCCGGATTACCAGCCGGGGCTGGAACTGCACGCCCGCTACACTTTTTTCGCGGAGGGCGCGCGCGGCCACCTGACCAAGGAACTGAAGCGGCTTTTCGACCTGGAGGCGGATTGCGAGCCGCAGGTCTATGGCATCGGCCTGAAGGAATTGTGGGACATCGACCCCGCCAAGCATAAGCTGGGCCGGGTGATCCACAGCCAGGGCTGGCCGCTGGACGACGCCTGGGGCGGCGGCTTCCTTTATCATCAGGCCAACGGGCAGGTTGCGCTCGGCTTCGTCGTGGCGCTCAACTACAAGAACCCGCATCTTTCGCCCTTCCACGAATTCCAGCGGTGGAAGCACCATCCGGCGATCGCGGAGATCCTGCAGGGCGGAAAGCGCGTGTCCTACGGCGCGCGCGCCATCAACGAGGGCGGCTGGCAATCGGTGCCCAGGCTGATCTTCCCCGGCGGCGCGCTGATCGGCTGTACGGCGGGTTTCGTGAACGTGCCGCGCATCAAGGGCAGCCATACGGCGATGAAATCCGGCATGCTGGCGGCCGAGGCGGCCTTTGCCGCCGTGGCGGCGGAGCGCGGGGGCGACACGCTGGACGCCTATCCCGAAGCGCTTGACGCCAGCTGGATCGCGACCGAGCTGAAAAAGGTGCGCAATGTGGAACCGGCGGTCGCCAAGTTCGGCGGCACGCTGGGCACGCTGATCGCAGGCGTGGACATGTGGATGCGGCAATTGCACATCGGCCTGCCCTTCACCTTCGGCCACAAGCCGGACCACAGCAAATTGTGGCGGGCGGACCAGTGCGCGAAGATCGATTATCCCAAGCCCGACGGTGTGCTGAGTTTCGACCGGCTGTCCTCCGTGTTCCTTTCGAACACCAACCATGAGGAGGATCAGCCGATCCACCTGACGTTGAAGGACCCGGATATCCCGATTTCCTACAACCTGCCCTTGTATGACGAACCGGCGCAGCGATATTGCCCGGCGGGCGTCTATGAGGTGGTCGGCGTGGAAGAGGGCAATCCCCGGTTCCAGATCAACGCGCAGAATTGCGTCCACTGCAAGACGTGCGACATCAAGGACCCTACCCAGAACATCAACTGGGTGGTGCCCGAAGGCGGCGGAGGGCCGAATTATCCCAATATGTAGGCCAGTATCGATCGCGGCGATTGCCGCCGTCCTAGCCCTGACCGCGTTTGCCGGCCCCGCGGCGGCGACGCGCGGCGGGGAGCGATCCGCCGTGGCGGATTATGTCCGCGCCCGCGCGGCGGATGCCAGCGGATCGCTGGCGGAGGCCGCGCGCGGATATGGCGCCGCGCTGGCCGCGCGGCCGGACGATCCGGTGATTGCGCTCCGGGCTTATCGCCAGGGGCTGGCGGCGGGCGATTTCGCCGTGGCGCTGCGCGCCGCTGCCGCGCTGGACAAGGCGGGCGCGCTGCCCGCCGACGGCATGCTGCTGCTCGCCGCGCGCACGATCCGCGAGGGGAACTGGGCTGCGGCCGATGCCGGCATCGCCCGGGTGAACAAGGATGCGGGCTTCAATTTCCTGGCACCCGTGCTGACGGCGTGGGCGCGGCGCGGATCTGGCCAGGGCGACCCGATGGCGGCGCTGGACGGGCCGTTCCCCAGCTCGCTGACCAGCGCCTATGCCGCCGAGCACCGGGCGCTGATGCTGTTCGCGCTGGGCCGGACGGATGACGCCGTCACCGCCGTGCAGGCGCTGGGCGGCACGGGCGACCCGCGCATGACCGGGTTGCGCATTGCCGCCGCGGCCCGGCTGATCGCGCTCAACCGCCGGGAGACGGCGCTGTCCGTGCTGCGCGGCGACGATCCGCTGATCCGCTCTGCGCGGGCGCTGGTGCAGGCGGGCAAGCCGCTGACCGGCGGCATCGAAACCCCGGCGGAGGCGGCGTCGGAGCTGTTCGCGCGGCTGGCCATGGACATCAGTCGGGAGCGGTCCTCGCCCATCGTGCTCGCTTTGTCGCGGATCGCCGAATATCTCGACCCGGCCAGCGATGCGGCGCGCTTTTCCGCGATGCGCGCGCTGGTCGCCGGCGGCTATGACGCGGATGCGGCGTTGCTGCTCGACAGGATCGGCGCGGACAGCCCCTATGCGGGGGTGGCGACCGACGCGCGCGTGACGCTGCTGCTGGGCCAGGACGAGGACCGGCGCGCGTTGGACATTGCCGCCGCCGCCGCCGCCCGACCCGATGCGCGGCTGGCCGATCTGGCGCGGGTGGGCGACATCCACGCCCGGCTGAAGCAGCACCGCGAGGCCGCGGCCGCCTATGACCGGGCGATCGCCTTCGTCGAGGCGAACGCCGCAACCGACGGCAGCGAGCCTTTGTGGACGCTGTGGATGCTGAAGGGCAGCGTGCTGGAGCAGGGCGGCGACTGGCGCGGGGCGCTGCCGGCGCTGAAGAAGGCGGTGGAGTTGGCCCCGCAGCAGGCGACCGCGCTCAATTATCTCGGCTATGCGCAGCTGGAGCGCGGCGAGAATGTGAAGGAGGCGACCGCGCTGGTCGCCCGCGCCAGCGCGCTGCGGCCGGACGACGCGGCGATCACCGATTCGCTGGGCTGGGCCTATTTCCTGAACGGCGATACCGGCCGCGCCATCGAGGCGCTGGAGCGTGCCGCGCTCAGCGAGCCGGCCGATCCGACGATCAACGAGCATCTGGGCGATGCCTATTGGCAGGCGGGGCGGCGCTATGAGGCGCGCTACGCGTGGCGGGCGGCGTCCGTCCAGGCGGACGAGGCGACGCTGCAACGGTTGACCGACAAGCTGGCCAACGGCCCGGCCGCGCGCTGAACCGTTGATGCGGGGCAGCGAAACCGCCTGGGCGAAGATCAACCTCGCGCTCCACGTCCGTCGGCGGATGGCCGACGGATATCATGAACTGGAGACGCTGTTCGCCTTCGCCGAGGACGGGGATGTGTTGAGCGTGGTGGATGCGGCGGACCTGACGCTCGCCATGAGCGGTCCGTTCGCGGCGGGGTTGGGTGGCGGGCCGGACAATCTGGTGCTGCGCGCGGCGGCGGCGCTGGCGGATGCGTTCGGCATCCGGCGCGGCGCGGCGCTGCACCTCGACAAGCGGCTGCCGGTGGCGTCCGGCATTGGCGGCGGATCGGCGGATGCAGCCGCGACGCTGCGGCTGCTGGCACGGCATTGGGGGCTGGACGGCGGCGATGGCCGGATCGGGGCGATTGCGCGGGCGCTGGGCGCGGATGTGCCGGCCTGTCTGGCGAGCGTTGCCGCGCTGGGGCGGGGGCGGGGAGACACGCTCACCGCGCTGGACGGGGACGGGCGGCTGGACGGGATGCCGCTGTTGCTGGTCAATCCGGGCATAGCGCTGTCAACGGCTGTCGTCTTCGCGGATTGGGACGGGATGGATCGCGGGCCGGTGGCGCCGGGCGACGCGATTGCTGCGGCGCTGGCCGGGCGGAACGACCTGGAACCGGCGGCGATCCGGCGGGTGCCAGAAATAGGCGGGCTGATCGCGCATCTGGCGGGCTGCGCTGGCGTGACGCTGGCGCGCATGTCCGGGTCTGGCGCGACCTGTTTCGCGCTGTTCGATACGCAGGCCGCGTGCGATGCTGCGGCGGACTCGGTGCGGGCGGCGATGCCCGGTTACTGGTGTCTCGCGACGAGACTGCGGACGTCCTGATTGTCCCATATCGGGACAGTTTCAATTTCATAACTATCTGAAATATCATGAGATTATCATGAGGCACGGGCTTTGCTTCGCTCCTTGTGAACGGATCGGCGTGCGTGCGGCGCGTCCATCCGCTGATGGTCCGCGTGCAGCGGTGCGCGCGCATCATGACGGGGCGGGGGGCTTTCATGCCCGCCGCCCCACCCCCCTCATCCCGCAAGGCCCGTGGCCGATTTCGGCTCGGAGGGTGACAGCGCGGCCCGCGCAGGGCATGAGCGGCGCCATGTTCGACCTGCTGGTGACAGACCGCATTGCGAGACTGAGCCTGGCCCGACCCGAGGCGCGCAACGCGCTGAGGGTGGCGGACTGGCGCGCCTTGCCGGGGCTGGTGGCGCAGGCCGTGGATGCCGGCGCGCGGGCGATCGTCCTGCAATCCGCCGCCGAGGGGATGTTCTGCGCGGGTGCTGACCTGGGCGAACTGGCCGGGCTTGGCGCGGATGCGGCGGCGCGGCAGCCGTTTCGAACCGCGATGCGCGCGGCGCTGGACGCGGTGCGCGCCAGCCCCGCGCCCGTGATCGCGGCGGTAGACGGCGGCTGTTTTGGCGCGGGGGTGGCGCTCGCCATGGCCTGCGACATCCGCATCGCCGGGCCGCGCGCGCTGTTTGCCGTGACGCCCGCCAAGCTGGGCATCGGCTATCCGCTGGAAGATATTGCGCGGCTGCACGCGCTGGTGGGCGTTGGGCAGGCGGCGCGGATGCTGTTCGGCGCGGTCACGCTCGACGCGGCGGAGGCGGCGCGGATCGGGCTGGCGGAGGTCGTAGCGGACGAGGTGGCGCAGGCGGCGGATGCGCTGGCCGCGGCGATGGCGGGCAATTCACCCGCCAGCCTTGCGCTGCTGAAACAGGGGCTGGCGCTGGCGGCGGGCGGCATCGCCAGCGATGCAGGGCATGACGCGGCCTTCGATGCCGCGTTCGGCGCGGCGGATTTCGCGGAAGGGATCGCCGCATTCCGCGCCCGGCGCAGGCCGGAATTTCAGGGATGAGCGCGGTATTCGAAACCGTGCCGGGCGATCCCGGCACGCGGCTGCTGGCGATTGTCGACCATGCGTCCAACGCGGTGCCGGCGGATATCGCGCTTGGCATCGATCCCGCCTTGCTGGACCTGCACATCGCCGTGGACATCGGCGCGGCGCCGCTGGCGCGCGCGCTGTGCGCCCGGCTGGGCTGCCCCGCCATCCTCGCCACCGTGTCGCGGCTGGTGATCGACCTGCACCGCGAGGAGGACAGCCCCGGCCTGATTCCCGCCGCCAGCGACGGCCATGCCGTGCCCGGCAACCAGTCGCTCAGCCCGGCCGCGCGGGCGGCGCGCATCGCGCGGTTCTGGACGCCCTATCATGCCGCCATCGATGCGCGGATTGCCGCCGATGCGCCTGGATTGCTGTTCACCGTGCACAGCTTCACGCCCCGGCTGGAAACCCGGCCGGACGAGGCGCGGCCATGGGAAGTGGGGATTCTCTACAACAAGCACGACGCGGCGGCGCGGATGGCGATCCGCCTGCTGCGCGCCGCCGGGGTGGCGACCGGGGACAACCAGCCTTATTCCGGCGCGGCGCTGAACGCGACCATGGACCGCCATGCCGAATCGCGCCATCTGCCCTATCTGGCCATTGAGGTGCGCAACGACCTGATCGGCGACGCCGCCGGGGTGGCGCATTGGGCGGATATATTGGCCCCGATCATCCTGGCGTGCCGTAACAGCCTTGCGTGAAAGCGGTGCTATGGGACATAGGCGTGCGCCATGACCCACAAATTCGACAAATCCAAACTCCCCAGCCGCCACGTCTCCGTTGGCCCGGAGCGCGCGCCGCATCGTAGCTATTATTACGCCATGGGGCTGGACGAGGAGGCGATTGCGCGCCCCTTCGTCGGCATCGCATCGGCGGGCAATGACAGCGCGCCCTGCAACACCGCGCTGGACGCGCAGGCGAACATCGCCCGACAGGGGGTCGAGGCGGGCGGCGGGATGCCGCGCCGGTTCAACACCATCACCGTCACCGACGGCATCGCCATGGGCCATCAGGGCATGAAGGCGTCGCTGGTCAGCCGCGAGGTGATTGCCGATTCGATCGAGCTGTCGATGCGCGGCCATTGCTATGACGCGCTGCTGGGCTTTGCGGGCTGCGACAAATCGCTGCCCGGCATGATGATGGCGATGCTGCGGCTGAACGTGCCGTCGATCTTCGTCTATGGCGGGTCGATCCTGCCCGGCACCTATCGCGACAGGGACGTGACCGTCATCGACGTGTTCGAGGCGGTGGGCCAGCATGCGGCCGGCAATTGCCCGCTGCACGATCTGATCGCGCTGGAAAAGGTTGCCTGCCCCGGCCATGGCGCGTGCGGCGGGCAATATACCGCGAACACCATGGCCTGCGTGGGCGAGGCGATCGGCCTGTCGCTGCCCAACAGCAACATGATGCCGGCGCCCTATCGCGGGCGTGACGAGATCGCCATCGCGGCGGGCAGGCAGGTGATGGAATTGCTGGCGGCCAACATCCGCCCGCGCGACATCTGCACCCGCGCCGCCTTTGAGAATGCCGCGCGCGTCGTCGCCGCCACCGGCGGATCGACCAATGCCGGGCTGCATCTGCCCGCCATGGCCAGCGAGGCGGGGATCGATTTCGACCTGTTCGACGTCGCCGAGATCTTCAAGACCACGCCCTACATCGCCGATCTGAAGCCGGGCGGCCGCTATGTCGCCAAGGACATGCACGATGCCGGCGGCGTCTACATGCTGATGAAGACGATGCTCGCCAACGGCCTGCTGGACGGCAGCTGCCTGACCGTGACTGGCAAGACGCTGGGCGAGAATATCGACCAGGTGACGTGGAACCCGGACCAGAAGGTGATCCACGACGTGAAGGCCCCGCTCAGCCCCACCGGCGGCGTCGTCGGCCTGCGCGGCACGCTGGCGCCGGACGGGGCGATCGTGAAGGTGGCCGGGATGAAGCGGCTGCAGTTCACCGGCCCGGCGCGGGTGTTCGATTGCGAGGAGGATGCCTTCGCCGCCGTCGAGGAACGGCGGATCGCGGAAGGCAGCGTCATCGTCATCCGCTATGAAGGGCCGAAGGGCGGCCCCGGGATGCGCGAGATGCTGTCCACCACCGCCGCGCTGTATGGGCAGGGCATGGGCGAGAGCGTCGCGCTGATCACCGACGGGCGCTTTTCCGGCGGCACGCGCGGTTTCTGCATCGGCCATGTCGGGCCGGAAGCGGCGGACGGCGGGCCGATCGCCCTCATTGAGGACGGCGACACCATCGCCATCGACGCGATCGCCGGGACGATCGACCTGGACGTGCCCGAGGATGTGCTCGCCGCCCGCCGCGCCGCGTGGCGGCCGCGCACCAATGATTATGGATCGGGCGCGCTGTGGCGCTATGCCCAGAATGTCGGCCCGGCCTATAAGGGTGCCCTGACGCACCCGGGAGCCAGTGCCGAAACCCATGTCTACGCGGATATCTAGGCCGGCGATCCTGCCCTTCATCTTGTCCGCGCGGGCGGCGGGTTGAGCGGGCGTCCCATCCTGACCGCCGCCGGGATGCGCGCGGCGGAAGCGGCGGTGATCGACGCGGGAACGCCGGTCGGCGTGTTGATGGAGCGCGCCGGCGCGGCGGTGGCCGAGGCGGCGTGGCGGCAGAGTGGGATGGCGCCGACGCTGATCCTGTGCGGGCCGGGCAATAATGGCGGCGACGGTTATGTGGCGGCGCGGCTGCTGCGCGAGCGCGGCGTGCCGGTGCGCGTGGCGGCGCTGCGCCCGCCCCGGGCGGAGGCGGCGATGGCCGCCGCCGCGCGCTGGGACGGGCCGGTCGAGACGCTGGAGGCGGCGCGGCCCGCGCCGAGGCTGATCGACGCGCTGTTCGGCACCGGCCTTGCCCGCCCGCTGGAACCGGAGATCGAGGCCGCGCTGGCCCGGCTGACGGTTGCCGCGCACGCGACGATTGCGGTCGACCTGCCGAGCGGGGTTTCCACCGACGATGGTGCGTTGCTGGGCGCGGTGCCGGCATTCGAGATGACCGTGGCGCTGGGCGCGATGAAGCCCGCGCATCGGCTTTATCCCGCCGCCGGGCTGTGCGGGCGCGTGGCGGTGGCGGATATCGGCATTGCCGCCGCCGGCGGTGCCCTTGCCGAGCTTGCGCCGCCCGCGCTGCCCCGGCCGGGTCCCGACGACCATAAATATAGCCGCGGCATGGTGGCGGTGCTGGGCGGCGCGATGGCGGGCGCGGCGGCGCTGGCCGCCACGGCCGCGATCCGATCCGGCGCGGGCTATGTGCTGTTGCTGTCGCCGCGGCCGGTGGCGGGCATTCCCCATGCCATCGTGCAGCGCGACGGCGACGATGTGGGCGATCCGCGCATCGGCGCGGTGCTGGTGGGGCCGGGGCTTGGCCGTGACGGCGCGGCGCGGCGGCGGCTCGACCGCGCGATGGCGAGCGGGCGTCCGCTGGTGATCGACGGCGATGCGCTGCACCTGCTTGGCCCGGCGGGGCTCGGGCGGCTGCCCGCCTTGCCGGACATGGCGATATTGACGCCCCATGCCGGTGAGTTCGCCGCAATGTTCGGCACGGGCGCGGGCAGCAAGGTGGACCGGGCGCGCGATGCCGCCGCGCAGGCGGGCGCGGTGATCATCTTCAAGGGTGCGGACAGCGTGGTCGCCGCGCCGGACGGGCGCGCCGTCATCGCGCCGCCGGTTTCGCCCTGGCTGTCCACCGCCGGGACCGGCGACGTGCTGGCCGGGATTGCCGCCGCGATGCGCGCGCAGGGGCTGGACGCCTTTGCGGCGGCGCAGGCGGCGCTGTGG
This sequence comes from Sphingomonas sp. SCN 67-18, assembly GCF_001724715.1. Taxonomy (GTDB): domain Bacteria; phylum Pseudomonadota; class Alphaproteobacteria; order Sphingomonadales; family Sphingomonadaceae; genus SCN-67-18. The sequence goes on along the minus strand of NZ_MEFG01000013.1, from coordinate 137,082 downwards.
CTGCACGGCGACGCCGCGCGCCGGGCCGGGCCGGCGATGATCGCCGACGACCTTGCCGATCATCTGAAGGCTGCTATCGCCGCCCTGTCATGACAGATCAGATCATCCGGGTGGCCGCGCGCGGCGAGGGCGTTACCGCCGATGGCCGCCATGTCGCGCTGGCGGCGCCGGGCGACCGGCTGGCGGCGGACGGCGCGGTCATCGCCGGGCCGCACCATGCCCAGCCGCCCTGCCGCCATTTCCCGGCCTGCGGCGGGTGCACGCTCCAGCATCTCGACGATGCCGCCTATGCCGATTTCGTTCGCGACCGGATTGCCGGCGCGCTGGCCGCGCAGGGCGTGGACGCGCCCCTGTTCGCGCCCGTCCACATCTCTCCGCCGCGCAGCCGCCGCCGGGCGAGCCTGAAGGCCGAGCGCAAGGGCAACCGGGTGCTGATCGGCTTCAACGAGGGCCGCAGCCACCAGATCGTCGACATGGCGGAGTGCGCGATTCTCGACCCCCGGCTGTTCGCGCTGGTCGATCCGCTGCGCGGGCTGCTGCGCCGCCTGTTGCGGGACAGGCGGGCAGCGGGGATCCGCATGACGCTGGCCGATCAGGGCGTCGACCTGATGCTGGACAAGGTGAGCGCCGACGATCTGGCGGGGAGCGAGGCGCTGACCGATTTCGCCCGGCGCCACGCGCTTGCCCGGCTGTCCATCGACGACGGCTATGGCGCGCAGACCCGGTGGGAGCCGGATCCGGTGACGATCAGCCTCGGCGGCACCGCGATCCCGCTGCCGCACGACGCCTTTTTGCAGGCGACGGCGGATGGCGAGGCGGCGCTGGTCGCGGCGGTGAGGGATGCCGTGGGCGGTGCACCGATCGTCGCCGATCTGTTTGCCGGGCTGGGCACCTTCGCCCTGTCGCTTGCGCCTGCGCGGCGGGTCTATGCGGGGGAGGCGGCGCGCGACGCGGTGCTTGCGCTGAAGGGCGGCGCGGCGCGGGCGGGACTGGCGGTGGCCGTGGAGCATCGCGACCTTTATCGCCGCCCGCTCACCACGGCGGAGCTGGACCGGTTCGACGCGGCGGTGCTGGACCCTCCGCGCGCGGGCGCTGCCGAACAGGCGGCGCAGATCGCGGCTGCGAAAACCCCGGTCGTCGCTTATGTATCGTGCAATCCCAGCAGCTTCGCACGCGATGCGAAGACGATGATCGAAGGTGGATACCGGCTGGATCACATCGTCCCGGTCGGGCAGTTTCGCTGGTCCACCCATGTCGAGTTGTGCGCCACCTTCCGGAGGTAGAAGATGCGTCATTATGACCGGCCCGCCGTTGCGCTTGCCGTCTGCCTGTCGATGCTGGCCGGTTATATCGACGCGATCGGCTTTCTGGGGATGGGCGGTTTCTTCATCTCGTTCATGAGCGGCAACTCAACCCGCTTCGGCGTGGGTCTGGCCGGCGGGGACTGGCGGGTGGCGATGACGGCGGGCGGGCTGATCCTGTTCTTCGTCATCGGCGTGATGGCGGGGACCGGCCTTGCCCGGCGGGTGGCGCCGGGCAGGCGGCCGCGCGTGGTGCTGCTGCTGGTCGCGGCGCTGTTGGCGCTGGCGGGGATCGGCCCGTTCGGCGCGGCCGCGACGATGCTGATACTGGCCGCCGCCATGGGGGCGGAGAATGCGGTTTTCGAGCGCGACAACGAGGTGAGCATCGGCCTGACCTACATGACCGGAACCCTGGTCCGGCTGGGCCAGAATCTGGTCAACGCGCTGTTCTTCGGCGGGCCGCCCTTCGGCTGGGCGCGCTACCTGCTGCTCTGGGCTGGGCTGGCGGCGGGCACGGTGGCCGGGGCGATGACCTATGCCGCCATCGGCCTGTCCGGCGTGTGGTTCGGTGCGGCCGTCGCCCTGCTGCTCGCCGGGGCAGTGCGGACGGCCGCAGCCGATTGATCAGTTGAACAGGAAACAGCCGGCGATCACCGTCAGCCCGACGAGGCACAGCGACGACAGCACGAACAGGATGAACCGTGCCATGATGTTGTTGACGGTCGCCTGGACAAGGCTGTGGATGATTCTGAGGACAACATAGGCCCAGGCAAGGGTGGCGGCGGTGCCGCTGCCCTGGCCGATCAGCGCCAGCACCAGCGCCACCGCGTAGAACAGGGTCGGCTGTTCCATCAGATGGTTGTAATTATCCGCTTTCCAGCGGACCTGCGGCGGCAGGCCGGCGGTGAGCTGGCCGGGCGGCACCGTCGGGTCCAGCGCCACGTGGGCGGCCCGCATCGCCGGCAGGCGGGTGGCGTAGAGCCAGACCCACATGACCAGCGACCAGCCGATCAGCGCCACCACGGGCGCCAATATGGGGGCGGGATCAGCCATGGAGGTTCAACGTCGCGCAGAGCGCGATGATGCCGAGGCCGAGCAGCACCAGCGTGGAGAGCAGGAACAGCGGGAAACGCAGCGCGATGCGGTTCACCGTCGCCTGCACCAGGCTGTGCAGCACGCGGATGGCGACATAGGTCCAGGCCAGCGCCACCGCCAGCGGCGTCGCCGCGCCCGCGACGGCGAGGATCAGGATGACCGCATAGAACAGCGTCGGCTGTTCCATCAGATGCGCGTAATTATGCGCCTTCCAGTTGACCCGGTCTGGGATCACGCCTTCCAGATTTTGGCCGCGCCCGCCGACCGCGGTGCTCATGTCGACGCCGATCTTCTTGAGTGCAGGCAGGCGCGTGACCATCACCCAGCCAAGGATGACCAGCGACCACAGGATAAGCACCGCGCCCGGCGCCAATATTGACGTGCTCATAGCAAAAGACCCCTCCATTATTATCGAATGGCGGAAGGGTGACTCGCCCAGGGTCAGTCGTCAATCGAAACCGAAACGATCGGCCCGGCCCCTCGATCCGGGGCCGGGCGCGCGATCAGTCGAACAGCGTGCCCCAGGCGCGCTTGACGCGGTTCTTCCAATGGCCGCGATGATAGGCGTCGGACGCCAGCAGCGGCATCACCGATCCGGCCTCGGCATAGACCATCTGTTCCAGCGCGGTATCGACCTTGCCCCAACTGGCCGCTTCCTTGAGCGTGGAGGAGGAACAGGCGCCGTCGCGCACGTCCGCCACGGTGATCTGCACCGCATATTTGTGCATCTCGACATCCTCGTGGCCGAGGATTTCGGCGCAGACGACGGTGTCCTGGATGAAATTCTTGGGCACGCCGCCGCCGATCATCAGCAGGCCGGTGGTGCCGGCCTTGATCTTGATGTCGGTCAGCTCGCGGAAGTCCGCGATCGCATCCAGCACCATATAGGGCTTGCCCGCCTTGGCGCGCTCCACCTGATGCTTGACCAGGCCGAAGCCGGCCGAGCTGTCGACGAAGGCGGGGCAGAAGATCGGCACGTCATGCTCGAAGGCCAGCTTGACCAGGCTGTTCTCCTTCTTGCCGTGCTCCGAGAGGTAACGGCCCATTTCGCGGATGAAGGCGCGGCTGGAATAGGGTTTCGGCTCCAGCCCCTCCGCGATGGCGAAGATGGTGTTGTCGCAATCCTGGAGCTGTTCCTCATCGATATAGGTGTCGTAGATGCGATCGATGTAGAGCGAGCGCAGGACATTATCGTCAGGAATTTCAAGCGCCTGATAATGTTTGTGGCCAAGTCCTTCGAAGAAATCCATGTCGACGATGGACGCGCCGGTGGCGACCACGCCGTCGATCATGTTCGAGCGCAGCAGTTCCGCATAAAGATCCATGCAGCCGCCGGCCGAGGTGGAGCCTGCGATCACCAGGAAGATCGAGCAATCCTTGTCCGCCAGCATCTGGTTGTAGATGGAGGTGGCGCGCGCCAGATCGCGACTGGTGAAGCTCATCTTCGCCATCGAATCGATGATCGGGCGGGCGTCGAACGTGGTGATGTCGACATGCTCGACGGTGGTGGACAGCAATTCTGCCTTGCGGGTGTCGTTGACGGTGGCGTCGGTCATCTTGATCTCCGGAACCTGTGCAAATGGCCGTCATCCCCGCGGGGCGGGAATGACGGCGGCATCAGAATGAATGGGGCGTCTTACAGCGTGACGACGTTGGACGGAACCGCCCGGCGCTGATCGTCGAGATAGAGCGAGGCCATCGGCTCGTCGGTGACCGCGACGGTCTCGACATCGCCGAAGCCGTTGAAGCCGGTCCGCATCGCGCAGCCATAGGCGCCGAGCATGCCGATTTCGATATAGTCGCCCGCGCGCACGTCCGCCGGCAGCAGGAACGGCCCGGCCATATGGTCCAGATCGTCGCAGGTCGGCCCGTAGAAGCTGAACGCCATGTCGCGCACTTCGGATTCCGGCTCGCGCAGCAGCGCCACCGGGAAGCGCCAGCCGACATGGGCGGCATCGAACAACGCGCCATAGGCGCCGTCGTTGATGTACAGTTCCGCCCCGCGCCGCTTTTCGACGCGGACGACCAGCGAGGAATATTCAGCGCACAGCGCACGGCCCGGCTCCGCCCACAATTCGGCGGAATAGCTGATCGGCAGGCTTTCGAAGGCGCGGTGGATCGCGTCGAAATACAGCTCCAGCGGGGGCGGCTCCATGCCCGGATAGGAGGAGGGGAAGCCGCCGCCGACATCGACGACGTCGACCGTCACCGCCGCATCGACGATGGCGGCGCGAACCCGCTCCATGGCGTTGACATAGGCGTCCGGCGTCATCGCCTGGCTGCCGACGTGGAAGCAGATGCCGAGCGCGTCCGCGGCCTGGCGCGCGGCGAAGAGCAGCGCCTTCGCCTCCGCCGGATCGACGCCGAATTTGGAGGCGAGGCTGAGCTTGCTGTGTTCCGACGACACGCGCAGCCGGACGCACAGCGTCAGGTCCGCGGCGTTGCGGGTGGCGCGCATGATCTTGTCGAGTTCCTCGCTCGTATCGAGCGAGAAGACGCGCACGCCATGATCGAAATAAGCCTCGGCAATCGCTTCCTCGGCCTTCACCGGGTGCATGAAGCACAGCGTGGCGCCGGGCAGCGTGCGCGCGACGAGCCGCACCTCCGCGATCGACGCGACGTCATAATGGGTGATGCCGCTGTCCCACAGGATCTGCAGCAGGGCCGGGGACGGATTCGCCTTGACCGCATAGATCGACCGGCCCGGGAACTTCTCGGAAAAGAAGCGGGCGGCACGGCTGGCGGCGTGCGGACGAATGAGCGTGACCGGCTGAACCGGTCGCAGGGCGGTCGCTAGCCCCAGCGCGCTATGATGCTTGTGCAACTCAAGGGACCTCCAGTGGATAGCGTCAAGAAGCTGCCTTGCGGTGGAAGTCCCATGGGGCAGCGGGAAGCGCGATATAGAAACGGCGTGCCCCTGTGTAAAGAGACGCAATGACTCCCATTTCCCCCTTGCGCCCGGCCGTGCCGGACATGCGCCGGCCGACACGTGAAGGTGTGCTGGAAGCATCTGATAAAATTGCGAAAATTCTGGATGCCACGCCTCTGTTTCCGCTGGAATTTTCGGGCGCGACGCTGTGGTGCAAGGCCGAATCGCTGCAGCCTGTCGGCGCGTTCAAGCTGCGCGGGGCGTGGCACAGGCTGAGTGCGCTCGAGTCGCATCAACGGGCGCGGGGCGTCGTCGCCTTTTCGTCGGGCAATCATGCCCAGGGCATCGCCTGGGCCGCGCGGCGGCTGGGCATTGCCGCCACCATCGTCATGCCCGCCGACGCGCCGGAAAAGAAGCTGGCGGCGACGCGCGCGCTGGGCGCGGAAATCCGCCTTTATGACCGGGCGACGGAAAGCCGGGAAGCGATTGCGGCGGAGATCGCCGAGTCGCGCGGATCGGTGCTGGTGCCGAGCTTCGACGACCCGTGGGTGGTGGAGGGGCAGGGCAGCGCCGGAATCGAGGCGGAGGCGCAGATGCGGGCGCGGGCCGGCGGGCCGCCGGAGCTGGTGGTGGTCCCGTGCGGCGGCGGCGGGCTGGCGTCCGGCATTGCGCTGGCCCTGCCAGAGGCGCGAATCGTGGTGGCGGAGCCGGAGGGGTGGGACGATATGGCCCGCTCCCTCGCGGCGGGCGCGATCGTGCCGGTCGATCCGTCGCCGCCGCCCACCGCCTGCGATGCGTTGCAGACGCTTGAGGTTTCGCCGCTGACCTTCGGCCTGTTGCACGGGCGCGGGGCGCGGGGCGTGGCGGTTTCCGAGGCGGAGGTGGCGGCGGCGATGCGCCATGCCTTTGCCCATCTGCGGCTGGTGCTGGAGCCGGGCGGCGCGGTGGCGCTGGCCGCAATCCTCGCCGGCAAGGTGGCGCCGGCCGGGCGCACGCTGGTCATCCTTTCGGGCGGCAATGTCGACCCGGCGGTTTTCGGAAGGATATGGGCATGACCGGGGTGGCGGGCGCGGCGCTTTCGCTGGCGATGATTGCCGTGGTCGCGCTGATCTGGGGCGGGGTGCGGATGATCCCGGTGGACCGCAAGCGCGGGATATTGATGATCGCCGCCGCGCTGGTGGTGCTGGGCAACGTGCTGATCATGACGCTGTAGCGGCGCCGGGCACCCGCGATGCGGGGCCGGCGCCGGGCGGTTCACTTGATCGGCGAATTGGGCGCCAGCCGCATGTCCAGATATTTGTCCACCGAGCCCATCAGTTCCGGCATCTCATGCTCGAAGAAGTGATTGGCCTTGGGGATCACGTCATGATGGATGGTGATGTGCCGCTGGGTGCGCAGCTTGTCGACCAGCTTCTGCGTGGCGGACGGAGTCACCACCTCGTCCCCGTCGCCCTGGATGATGATGCCCGATGACGGGCAGGGCGCAAGGAAGGTGAAATCATACATGTTGGCGGGCGGGGCGATGGAGATGAAGCCCTTCACTTCCGGCCGGCGCATCAGCAGCTGCATGCCGATCCACGCGCCGAAGCTGAACCCGGCGATCCAGGTGGTCTGCGCTTCGGGGTGGAAGCTCTGCACCCAATCCAGCGCGGACGCCGCGTCGGACAGTTCGCCGATGCCGTTGTCGAACGTGCCCTGGCTCTTGCCCACGCCGCGGAAATTGAAGCGCAGCGTGGCGAAGCCGCGCCGGACGAACGTCTGGTACAGCGCCTGGACGATGCGGTTGTTCATCGTCCCCCCGCCCTGCGGATGGGGGTGGAGGATCATGGCGACGGGCGCGCGCGGGCGCGGCGGCGGGCTGAAACGCCCTTCTAGGCGGCCCTCGGGGCCGGGGAAAATGACTTCGGGCATTGCACCTGCTAGCTAGAAAAAAGCGGTTCTCGCGTCCCGGCGCGGGTGGCGCGGGCGATTGCGCCTATATAGGACTAGGCGCGATATTCGCAATCTTCGGAGCAGAGCGCCTTGGCAGCCCGTCTTTATCTGGATCATGCGGCGACCACGCCGGTGCTCGCCGACGCGCGCGCCGCGGTGGCGGAGGCGATGGTCCACTGGGCGAATCCATCATCCCCCCATGGCGAGGGCCGCCGCGCCCGCGCCGCGCTGGAGGATGCGCGCGAGCGGATCAAGGCGGCGCTGGGCTGGACCGGCGAGCTGATCTTCACCAGCGGGGCGACGGAATCGATCCGCATCGCGCTGATGCGGGCCACGGCGGATGCCTGCATCGTTTCCGCCGTGGAGCATGAGGCGGTTCACCGCACCGTGCCGAAGGCCTATTTCCTGCCGGTGCAGCCGGACGGGACGGTGGCCCGCGATGCGCTGGCCGGGCGGCTGGGCGCGCTGGGTGCGCGGGCGCCGCTGGTCGTCATCCAGTCCGTCAACAACGAGACCGGGGTCATCCAGCCGCTCGACACGCTGGCGGGCGTGGTGGCCGGGGCGGGGGGGATATTGTTCGCGGATTGCTCGCAATCGGCGGGCAAGCTGCCGCTGCCGCCGGCGGATATCATCGCCATCTCCGCGCATAAATTCGGCGGGCCGCCGGGGGTGGGCGCGCTACTGCTGAACGATCTGGGCCTGATCGGCGCGGCGGGCGGGCAGGAAAAGGGCTATCGCCCCGGCACCGAGAACCTGCCGGGCGCGATCGGCATGGCCGCCGCGCTGGAGGCCCCGCGCGGCTGGATCGACCGGGCGCATGATCTGCGCAGCCACCTGGACGGCGCCATCGAGGCGGCGGGCGGCCTGCTGGTCGCGAAGAAATCACCCCGGCTGGCGAGCATCGCCGGATACCGGATGCCGGGCGTGCCGTCCGCCGCGCAGCTGATCCAGTTCGACATGGCGGGGATCGCGGTGTCGGCCGGGGCGGCCTGTTCGTCCGGCACGCTGAAGCCCAGCCATGTGCTTTCCGCCATGGGATGGGACGAGACGGAGGCGAGCGAGGTGGTGCGGGTCAGCTTCGGCCCCGACACCAGCCGCGCCGACGTCTATCGCTTCATCGAGCAATGGCGGCGCATCGCCAGCGACGCGCGGGGCCGGCAGGGATGAGCCGTCCCGTCTATCTGGATTATCAGGCGACCACCCCGCTGGCCCCGGACGCGCGCGAGGCGATGCTGCCCTGGCTGGGCGACGGCTTCGCCAACCCGCATTCGCCGCACCGCATGGGGCGCGAGGCGGCGGCGGCGGTGGACGTGGCGCGCGCCGCCATCGGCCGGTTGCTGCCGGACGGCGGGCGGCTGATCTTCACCGGCGGGGCGACCGAGGCGGCCAATCTGGCGCTGAAGGGCGCCGCCGCGCGCGCCCCGGACGGGCGGCGCAGGATCGTCACCATCGCCACCGAACATGCCTGCGTGCTGGACACGGTGCGCTGGCTGGGCGGACAGGGTTTCGATGTCGACATCCTGCCGGTCGGCACGGACGGGCTGGTGGATCCGGCGCGTGCCGCCCGCGCCATCGACGCGCGCACCGCCATCGTCGCCGCAATGCTGGTCAATAACGAGATCGGGGTGATCCAGCCGGTGGCGGTGCTTGCCGGCATGGCCCGCGCGGCGGGGGCGCTGTTCCTGTGCGACGCGGTGCAGGGCTATGGCCGCGTCGCCGTGCCGGATGCGGACATGATCGCGATTTCCGCTCACAAGATCCACGGCCCCAAGGGCATCGGCGCGCTGTGGCTGCGCGACGGCGTGGCGCTCGAGCCGCAAATGCATGGCGGCGGGCAGGAGGGCGGCATCCGTTCCGGCACATTGTCGCCCGCGCTGTGCGCCGGGTTCGGCGCGGCGGCGACATTGGCGCAGGCGCGGTTCGCGGCGGACGCGGCGCATGTCGAGCGGCTCTGGCACCGCGCCGTCGCCCGGCTGGAGGGCTGGACCATCAACGGGGCGACCAGCCCGCGCTATCATGGCAATCTGAATGTCCGCGCGCCGGGCATCGACGCCGCGCGGCTGATATCGGACGTGCGCGGCGCGGCTTTTTCAGCCGGGTCCGCCTGCGCCAGCGGTTCCGGCCGGCCGAGCCATGTGCTTGCAGCCATCGGCCTCGATCGCGCGGAGGCGGCGGCCAGCATCCGCATCGGCTTTGGCCGCTATACCGGCGCCGACGAACTGGACCGCGCGCTCGACCTTATCGCCGACGCGGCGGAACGACAGGGAGTGAAGGCGGCATGACCCGGGTGCGGTTCATCAGCGCGGACGGCGGGACGGTGCGCGAGGTGACCGGCAGGCCGGGCGACCGGCTGCTCGACCTCGCCCAGGCCGATGGTCAGCCGCTTGAGGGCACCTGCGAGGGGCAGATGGCCTGTTCCACCTGCCATGTCATCGTCGACGCCGATGATTTCACCCGCCTGCCCATGGCGACGGAGATGGAGGAGGACATGCTCGACCTTGCCGCCGGGGCGACCCGCACCAGCCGCCTCGCCTGCCAGATCTATCTGGATAGCGGCCTGGACAGCCTGACGGTGCGGATACCGGGCGAAGTCCACAATATGCAGGGGCGGTAGCGGGCGATCCCGCCCTAGGCCGTTCCCAGCCGCTCCAGCGCCGGGATCAGCTCGGCATAATCATCGATGATCGCGTCCGCGCCCAGTTCCGCGACGGGCTGCATCAGGAATCCGAAGCTGACCGCGACGGACGGGATGCCGGCATTTTTCGCCGCCATGACGTCAAAGATGGAATCGCCGACAAAGGCGGCGCGGCCGCCGCCGGAGCGGCGGATCATCTCGTGGATCGGCGCGGCGCTGGGCTTGGCGTTGCCCTTGCCCATCGTGTCGCCGCCCAGAATGGCGGAGAAGCGGGGAGTGAGGCCAAGCTCGTCGAGCAGCTTCAAGGCCAGCGATTCGAGCTTGTTGGTGACGACGGCCGCCTTCACCCCCATCGCGTCGAACCGGTCCAGCGCGTCGAGCAGGCCGGGATAGGGCACGGTGCCCGCCGAGATATTGTCGCGATAATGGTCGAGCATCCGGGGGTAGAGATCGTCCAGCAGCGCAGGGTCCGCGCCGCCCGAGGCTTTCAGCCCGTGTTCCAGCATCATCCTGATGCCGCCGCCGATCATCGGCTTCACATCCTCCGCGCTGAGCGGCGGACGGCCGGCATGAGCGAGGGCGGCGCTCGCCGCCGCGGCGAGATCCGCGCTGGTGTCGAGCAGGGTGCCGTCAAGGTCGAAACCGACGATGTCGAAGGGAAAACGGGCCATGGCGGCGGCTATGCCCGCGCCGCACTGGCATTGGCAAGCGGGGCGTGGCATCTGGCGGACGACCATCGACAAAGGCCCCCTATCAATGACCGATACGCCCCTGGCCGCCGTCATCCTCGCCGCAGGCAAGGGGACGCGTATGAAGTCGGACCGGCACAAGGTGCTTCACCCCATTGCCGGGCGGCCGATGCTGCTCCACCTGCTGGCCAGCGTCGATGCGCTCGGCCCGGCGCGGACGGTCATCGTCGTCGGCAGCGGGCGGGAGCAGATAGAGGCGGCGGTGGCCGGGCGCGATGCGGTGATCGCCGTGCAGGAGCCGCAGCTGGGCACGGGCCATGCCGTGCAGCAGGCAGAGGCCGGGCTGGCCGGTTTCGCGGGCGATGTGCTGATCCTCTATGGCGACGTGCCGCTGGTCTCCACCGCGACGATGGCGCGGATGATCGCGCGGCTGCACGCGCCCGATGCGCCCGCCGCCGTGGTGCTTGCCTTCCGCCCCGACGATCCCGCCGCCTATGGCCGGATCATCGCCGACGAGGCCGGGGTGATCGACCGGATGGTGGAATATAAGGATGCAGGCGCCGCCGAACGCGCGGTGACGCTGTGCAACAGCGGGCTGATGGCGGTGCGCGCGGGCGACCTGTTCGCGCTGCTGGCGCGGGTCGGCAACGACAACAAGGCGGGCGAATATTATCTGCCCGACATCGTCATGCTGGCCGCCGCCGACGGCCGCCGTTCCGCGGTGATAGAGACAGATGCGGCCGAGGTGGCCGGGGTGAACAGCCGGGCGGAGCTGGCCGCGGTCGAGGCCGCGTGGCAGCAACGCCGCCGCGCGCAGGCGATGGCGGACGGGGCGACGCTGATTGCCCCGGAAACCGTGTGGTTTGCCCATGACACGGCGTTGGAGCGGGACGTGACCATCGGCCCCAATGTCGTTTTCGGCCCCGGCGTGTCGGTGCGGCAGGGGGCGACCGTCAATGCCTTCAGCCATGTGGAGGGCGCGACGGTCGGCGCGGGGGCGCAGATCGGCCCCTATGCGCGGCTGCGCCCGGGCACGGAGATCGGCGCGAAGGCGAAGGTCGGTAATTTCGTCGAGGTGAAGAAGGCGCGGCTGGGCGAGGGCGCGAAGGTCAGCCATCTGAGCTATATCGGCGATGCCGATGTCGGCCCCGCCGCGAACATCGGGGCGGGCACGATTACATGCAATTATGACGGGTTCTTCAAATATGGCACGAGCATTGGCGCTGGGGCGTTCATCGGCTCCAACAGCGCGCTGGTCGCCCCCGTGTCCATCGGCGAGAATGCCATCGTCGGCGCGGGATCGGTGGTGACGCAGGATGTTTCGGCCGATGCGCTGGCGCTGGCGCGCGGGCAGCAGAGCGAGCGTCCGGGCTGGGCGGCGCGCTTTCGGGCCGCTATGAGCGCCAGGAAGAAAAGCGGCCGATAAGGTTCGGCCGGTCCTCCAACGAATCGGGCAACGGCATCGATGTGCGGCATTATCGGGATATTGAGCAGGGACCATGTGGCGGAGCGGCTGCTGGACGGGCTGCGACGGCTGGAATATCGCGGCTATGACTCGGCGGGCATCTGCACCATCAACGACGGCCGGCTGGACCGCCGCCGCGCGGAAGGAAAGCTGAACAACCTGGCGGCGGTGATGGCGGCGGACCCGCTGCCCGGACGATCCGGCATCGCCCACACCCGCTGGGCGACGCACGGCGCGCCGACCACCAGCAACGCCCACCCCCATGCGACCGGCGAAGTGGCGCTGGTGCACAACGGCATCATCGAGAATTTCAAGCCGCTGCGCGAGGAATTGCTGGCGCGCGGCCGGGTGTTCGAGAGCGAGACGGATACCGAGGTGGTCGCCCATCTGGTGAGCGAGCAGGTGGAGGCCGGAAAATCGCCGGAGGACGCCGTTCGCGCCGTGCTGCCCCGGCTGCGAGGCGCCTTTGCGCTCGCCATCCTGTTCCGCAGCCATCCTGACCTGCTGATCGGCGCGCGGCTCGGCTCGCCGCTGGTCGTCGGCTATGGCGAGGATGAGGCTTATCTGGGTTCCGATGCGCTGGCGCTGGCCCCGCTCACCCAGAAGATCGCTTATCTGGAAGAAGGCGACTGGGTGGTGCTGACCCGGGATTCGGCCCGCATCTTCGACCGCGACAACAATGCCGTCGAGCGGCCGGTGACGCTTTCCGGCGCATCGGGCGCGATGATCGACAAGGGCAATCACCGGCATTTCATGCAGAAGGAGATTTTCGAGCAGCCGATCGTCGTCGCGCAGACGCTCGGTTCCTACCTCCGCACGCTGGAGGCGCGGGTGGCGCTGCCCGAATTGAGTTTCGACCTGGCCGAGGTGCGGCGCATCACCATCGTCGCCTGCGGCACCAGCTTTTACGCGGGCATGGTCGCCAAATATTGGTTCGAGCAGTTCGCCCGCGTGCCGGTGGACATCGATGTCGCATCCGAATTCCGCTATCGCCAGCCGGTGCTGGAGCCGGGCGGGCTGGCGCTGTTCATCTCCCAGAGCGGCGAGACGGCGGACACGCTGGCCGCGCTCCGCCATGCCCGCGCGGAGGGGCAGACCATCGCGGTCGTCGTCAACGTGCCGACCAGTTCGATGGCGCGCGAGGCGGACCTGCTGCTCCCCACCCATGCCGGGCCGGAAATCGGCGTCGCCTCAACCAAGGCGTTCACCTGCCAATTGGCGGTGCTCGCCGCGCTGGCCGCCAATCTGGCGCGCGCCAAGGGGCGGATGAGCGAGGCGGAGGAGCGCGCGCTGGTCGGCCAGCTTGCCGAAACCCCGGCCGCGCTCAACGCCGCACTGGGCAAGGACGAGGCGATCGAGGCGATGGCCCATCTCGTCGCCCCGGCGCGCGACGTGCTGTATCTGGGGCGCGGGCCGGATTATCCGATGGCGCTGGAAGGCGCGCTGAAACTGAAGGAAATCAGCTACATTCATGCCGAAGGTTATGCGGCGGGTGAAATGAAGCACGGGCCGATCGCGCTCATAGACAGCGCCGTGCCGGTGATCGTCATCGCCCCGTCCGGCCCGCTGTTCGAAAAGACGGTGTCGAACATGCAGGAGGTGCAGGCGCGGGGCGGGCAGGTGATCCTGATTTCCGACGCCGCGGGTATTGCCGAGGCGGGCGAGGGCTGCATCGCGACCATCGAGATGCCGTCCGTGCATCCGCTGATCGCGCCGCTGGTCTATGCCGTGCCGGTGCAGCTGCTTGCCTATCATGTCGCGGTGGCCAAGGGCACGGACGTGGACCAGCCCCGCAACCTCGCCAAATCGGTGACGGTGGAGTGACCCCGCCGCCGCTGGAGATCGAACCCTTCCATGCCATCGCGATCAGCCGGCTGGCCCATGCCCTGAAGGGGGAGGGGCGCTCGATCATCCACATGGAGTTCGGCCAGCCCTCTACCGGTGCGCCGCGGGCGGCCATCGCGCGCGCCCATGATGTGCTGGACAATGACGCGATGGGCTATTGGGAAAGCCCGGCGCTGAAGGCGCGGATCGCCCGGGACTATGCGGATCGCCATGGGCTGGACATCGCGCCCGACAGGATCGTGCTCACCTGCGGCGCGTCGCCCGCGCTGGTGCTGGCGCTGGCCTCCGGCTTTTCGGCGGGGGACAGGATTGCGCTCGCCCGGCCGGGCTATGTCGCCTATCGCAACAGCATCAAGGCGCTGCACATGCAGCCGGTGGAGATCGGCTGCGGCGCGGAAAGCGGCTTTCAGCTGACCGCCGCGCACCTGGCCGCGCTCGACCCCGCGCCCGCCGGGGTGATCGTCGCCAGCCCGGCCAACCCCACCGGCACGATCATCGCGGCAGGCGAGCTGGAGGCGATTGCCGCTATCTGCCGCGCACGGGGCATCCGCATCATCTCCGACGAGATCTATCACGGGCTGAGCTATGTCGCGCCGGCCCGCTCGATGCTGGAATTCGCGCCCGATGCGCTGGTGGTGAACAGCTTTTCCAAATATTACAGCATGGTCGCGTGGCGGCTGGGCTGGCTGCTGGTGCCGGAGGACCATGTCCACCGCGCCCGCGCCTATGTCGGCAACCTGTTCCTCACCCCGCCGTCGCTCAGCCAGCATGCCGGGCTGGTGGCGATGGACAGCCGCGACGAGCTGGAGGGGCATGTGTCCGTCTATCGCCGCAATCGCGAACTGTTGCTGGATGCGCTGCCCGCGCTGGGGCTGGATCGGATCGCGCCGCCGGACGGGGCCTTTTACGTCTATGCCTGGGTGGGGCACCTGACCGACGACAGCCTGGCCTTTTGCGAGCGGCTGCTGCGCGAGACCGGAGTCGCCACCGCGCCCGGCGTCGATTTCGATCCGGTCGAGGGGCGGCAGCATATCCGCATGAGCTTTGCGGTGTCGACGCCCGAGGTGGAGGAGGCCATCCGCCGCATGATCCCCTGGTTCGCGGCGCAACCGCGCAAGGCGGCGGCGTGAGCGGGATCGATTTCGACCAGTTTCTGGCGGTGGACATCCGCGTCGGCACCATCCTGTCGGCCGAACCCTTTCCCGAAGCACGCAAGCCGGCGTTCAAGCTGGTCATCGATTTCGGGCCGGAGATCGGCCGCAGGAAATCCAGCGCCCAGATAACGCGCCATTATACGCCGGAAGCGCTGGTCGGCCGTCAGGTGGCGGCGGTGGTGAATTTCCCGCCGCGCCAGATCGGCCCGTTCATGTCCGAGGTGCTGACGCTGGGCTTTCCCGATGCGGATGGCGCGGTGGTGCTGGTGACGCCCGGCCATGCCGTGCCGGACGGGGGCAGGCTGTTCTGATTTTTTTGGGGCCGGTGCCCCGCCGCCAGCCGCCCGACGCCATCTCCTTCGGGCGGCCGGTGACGAGCAGGGGCAGGAAGCACCCCGAAATCAGGAAAATGCGCTGGATTCGAAACGGATCGGTTCGCCGATCGCGGCTTCGGCAAGGCCGCCGTCCCACATCACCCGGTGGCCGCGCACGATGGTGCCGACGGGCTTGCCGGTCAGCTTCATGCCGGTGAAGGGCGACCATCCGCAGCGCGACGCCACCCAGTCTTCCTCTACCGTCCATTGGGCCTTGCGGTCGACGATGGTGAAATCCGCGTCATAGCCGGCGGCGATCCGCCCCTTGCCGACAATGCCGAACACGCGCTGCGGCCCGGCGCTGGTCAGCTCGATCAGCCGTTGCAGACTCAGCCTGCCCTGCGCGACATGATCGAGCAGCAACGGCAACAGCGTCTGCACACCGGGCATGCCGCTGGGGCTGTCGGGGTAGGGTTTCGCCTTTTCCTCGATGGTGTGCGGCGCGTGGTCGGAACCGATCACGTCCGGCACGCCCTGGTTGAGCCAGCGCCACAGCCCCTCGCGGTGCGCGGCGCTGCGGATAGGCGGGTTCATCTGGGCATAGGTGCCGAGGCGGGGATAGGCGTCTTCCGCCGCGAGGGTGAGGTGCTGGGGCGTCACCTCGCAGGTGGCGATATCCTTGTTCTGGGCGATGAACTCGAGTTCCGCCGGGGTGGTGATGTGGAGGATGTGGATCCGCCGCCTTGCCGCCCGCGCCAGCGCGATGATCCGCCGGGTGGAGAGCATGGCGCTTTCATCGTCGCGCCAGACCGGGTGGGAGGCGGGGTCGCCGGCAATGCGCTCACCCTTGCGCGCGTTCATCCGCGCTTCGTCTTCCGAGTGGATGGCGACGCGGCGCACGCCGCTGGCCAGCACGCGCGCCAGTTCGCTGTCCTCCGCGACCAGCAGGTCGCCGGTCGACGCGCCCATGAAGATCTTCACCCCCGCCGCGCCGGGCAGCATTTCCAGCTCCGCCAGCGACTCGGCGTTGGCCGCCGTCGCGCCGACATAGAAGGCGTGATCGCACCACATGCGGTGCCGGGCGCGGCCAAGCTTGTGGTTGAGCGCGTCGGCGCTGTCGGTATTGGGTTTGGTATTCGGCATTTCGAACACGGCGGTGACGCCGCCCAGCACGGCGGAGCGGCTGCCGCTTTCCAGATCTTCCTTATGCTCCAGCCCCGGCTCGCGGAAATGCACCTGGCTGTCGATGACCCCGGGCAGGATATCCAGCCCGGCGCAGTCGATCGTCTCGCCCGCGTCGCCGCTTGCGCCGACCTCGACGATCTTGCCCGCGCGCACCCCGACCGACGCCTGGACCGGCCCGCCCGGCGTGTGGACGGTGCCGTTTTTCAGGATAAGATCGTAATGCGCCATGCTTGCCTCCCGTGGGCTTTCAATCGATTGCAATCGTTCCTACGTCTTCGCCATGGCCGATACCACCCTCGCTGAACGCGCTTTGCTCCGTCTTTCCGGCGACGATGTCCGTGGCTTCCTGCAAGGGCTGGTCACGCAGGACGCGGTTTCGCTGGATGGCTCCGCGCCCCGGTGGAGCGGGCTGCTGACGCCGCAGGGCAAGCTTTTGTTCGATTTCCTGCTGTGGGCGGACGGCGAGGCGGTGCTGATCGACTGCGAGGCGGACCGCGCCGAGGCCCTTGCGCGCCGGCTGGCGATGTATCGCCTGCGGCGGCGGATCGAGATCGCGCCGGTCGAGGGGCTTGCGGTGCACTGGGCCAGGGCGGGCGACGCGGGCGTTGACGATCCGCGGCTGGCCGCGCTCGGCAAGCGCTGGATTGCCCCGGCCAGCGGGCCGGCGGACGGCTGGCTGGCGCACCGGCTGGCGCTGGGCGTGACCGAGGGCGTGGCGGAACTGGGCGACGGGACGACGCTCTGGCTGGAATGCAATGCCGGGGAGCTGAACGGCGTGAGCTTCAACAAGGGCTGTTTCGTCGGCCAGGAAAATACGGCGCGGATGCATTACCGGTCGAAAGTGAACCGGCGGCTGGTGGTGCTGCCCGATGATGCGGGCGATGATGCGCGGGCACGCTATGCGGCGCTGGGGCTGGCCGTTTTCCACAGGCGGGTGGAGACGCTGGATCCGGCGGCCATGCCGCCATGGCTCGAACCGGCGCTCGCCCCGGCGGATTGAAGGAAAAGGCCCCGCCCGGACGGATCCGGACGAGGCCCTCCCGTTCCCCCCAAAGGGATCAGCCGAACGTTACCGACAGCTTGCGGGCGCGCGCGCGGCGCAACGCACCGCCCAGCAGGCCGAAGCCGAGGATCATCTGCGCCCACAGCATCGGCTCCGGAATGGCGGCGTAAGCCTGAGCCGTCGTGTAGCGATAGCCGCTGTTGGCGAGGACATCGAAGTTGATGTTCCACCCCATCGCGTCGAAAGCGGCGAGATCGAGCGCGCGGATGGCGCCCGCTTCACACGGAGCGAATGTAGGGTCCATGATGCCGAGCGGGGTATCGCCGATCGGGCAGCCCGGCGTGCCGACGAAATAATTGCTGTCCAGCCAGTGCGACGCCTGATCGCCATTGCCGTTATAGGCGCCTGTCGAGAACAGCGAATTGCCGAACAGCTGGCTCGCGCCGCCGTCCAGCGAGAAATAGGAATCGGTGCCGACGGACAGGTCAAGCACGCCATCCGCGCTGTAGCGGAACAGGTCGAGCATGGAGAAGACGCGGAACTCGCCAATGTCGGCGGTGCCGAACGCGCCCGCTTCGAACGGCCCGGACAGCGGCCCGTTGTCGCGGCCCACGACGTCATAAGTGTCGATGCCGCTGACGAAGCCCAGCGCATGGCCGATCTCGTGAATGGCGACGCCGATGAAATCGAAGCTGCCCGGCGTGATGCCGTCGGTCGGGTCGAAATCGAACGCGAAATCGGAACTGAAGGTGATCGACCCGTCAGTGACGTTCGTCAGATCGTTTCCGTCATCGTCGAAATCGAAGCCCAGCGCCCGCATGTTGGCGGTGTTGACGTCCAGCACCACATTGTTGGCGCCGCCGTCATTGTCCAGCCAGGTCTTGGTCGTGTCGACGCCGATCCGGTTCACGGGATCGACATAGGCGCTGGTGACCGGCGTGAGCGCATAGATTCCCGGGCCGAACTGGCTGGCGCCGAGCGGGCTGAGATTGGCCACGGCTTGCGCGTCGAGCGCGCTGTTGCCGGTGGTGGCGAGGCCGTAATAGGCGTTCTGAACCAGCAGCGATCCCGAATTGCTGCCAGTCGACCCGAGCACGCCGGGAGCCAGCGAGCGGAAATCGATATCAAGCCGGATGGTGACGTCGTTGGTGAGCACGCTGGACCAGAATGCCGCCGCCGCGCGGAAGCCCCGCTCGGCCGGTGTTCCGGCAACCCGCCCGCCGACGTCGTTCAGGACGAACGTTGCGGCCTGCGCCGGCCCTGCGGCGCAAAGCAGGGTGCTGGCGCACAGCCCCGCAATGGCAAGACGACGAATTTTCGTGGACGCATCTGAAAGCATAGGATGACCCCTCGTTAAAGCGAAGCCGCATCCGATACCCGCCTTACCTACTGGAATCGGATGCTTAATGGCTCATTAACTAAACACACAGGGCCGTTCCCGGGTCGTCAAGCGGCAATTGGCGGCGCGCCAAAGTGGGACAGGCGCCTTGCCGGGGGCTTTTCGATTATTTCGCGGATTCGCGCGGGTGTCGGCACCCGGCGGGGGTCGGGTCCGCGCGGGGGCGGTGCATTTTTTCGTCGCAAGCGAAACAAAAACGAAGCGCCACAACCGCTTGGGGAAGCGGTCGTGGCGCGAATCGGTTGAACGCTGCTGCGCTGGCGGGCGTCAGGCGGCCAGGTTGCGCAGCACATATTGGAGGATGCCGCCGTGCAGGAAATATTCCAGCTCATTGACGGTATCGATGCGGCAGCGGGCGACGAAATCCTGCGTGGCGCCATTGGCGCGGGTGAGGGTGACGGTCACGTCCTGGCGCGGGCGCAGCGCGGCCACGTCGTGGATGGTGAAGGTCTCGCTGCCGTCCAGTTCCAGCGTCTTGCGGTCCACCCCTTCAGCGAACTGCAGGGGAAGCACGCCCATGCCGACCAGGTTGGAGCGGTGGATGCGCTCGAAGCTTTCGGCGATGACGGCGCGGACGCCGAGCAGGTTGGTGCCCTTGGCCGCCCAGTCGCGGCTGGAGCCGGTGCCATATTCCTTGCCCGCGACGATGACGAGCGGGGTGCCGTCCGCCTTGTGGCGCATCGCGGCGTCATAGATGGGCATCACCTCGCCCTGGTAGGAGGACATGCCGCCTTCCACGCCGGGCACCATTTCGTTGCGGATGCGGATGTTGGCGAAGGTGCCGCGCATCATCACATCATGGTTGCCGCGCCGCGAGCCGTAGCTGTTGAAATCGGCACGGCTGACCTGATGGTCCTGCAGATAGCTGCCGGCCGGGCTGTCGGCCTTGATGCTGCCCGCCGGGCTGATGTGATCAGTGGTGATCGAATCACCGAGGATCGCCAGCGGCTTGGCCTCGATGATGTCGGCGATCGGCGCCGGCGTCATCGTCATCCCTTCGAAATAGGGAGGGTTGGCGACATAGGTGGATCCGGCGCGCCAGCGATAGGTGTCCGAACCCTCGACGTTGATCGAGCGCCACTGCGCGTCGCCGTCGAAGACATTCTCATAGCGGCTGCGGTACATGGCGCTGTCGATATTGGCGTCGATCATCGCGCGCACTTCGGCGTTGCTGGGCCACACGTCCTTCAGGAAGATGTCGGCGCCGTCCTTGCCCTTGCCCAGCGGCTCGTTGACGATGTCTTCGCGCACCGTGCCCTTCAGCGCATAGGCGACGACGAGCGGCGGCGATGCGAGGAAGTTGGCGCGCACGTCCGGCGAGACGCGGCCTTCGAAATTGCGGTTGCCGGAGAGCACCGAGACGGCGACCAGATCATTGTCCGCGATCGCCTTTGAGATCGGCGCGGCCAGCGGGCCGGAATTGCCGATGCAGGTGGTGCAGCCATAGCCGACCAGGTTGAAGCCGATGGCGTCCAGATCTTCCTGCAGGCCGGAACGAACCAGATAATCGGTCACCACCTGCGATCCCGGCGCCAGCGAGGTCTTCACCCAGGGCTTGGGGCTGAGGCCAAGCGCGCGCGCCTTGCGGGCGACGAGGCCGGCCGCGACCAGGACCGAGGGGTTGGACGTGTTGGTGCAGCTGGTGATGGCGGCGATCACCACGTCGCCGTCGCCGATATCGTGGTTCAGCCCGGCGACGTCGTGGCGCGGCCAGTCGCGCGGTTCATCGCGGCGGAAGCTGCCGGACATCTCCTTGTTGAACACTTCGTCCACTTCGGAAAGCAGCACGCGGTCCTGCGGGCGCTTGGGGCCGGCCAGCGAGGGCTGCACGGTCGCCATGTCGAGGTCGAGCTTGTCGGTGAACACCGGGTCCGCGTCTTCGGCGGAGCGCCACAGGCCCTGCGCGCGGCAATAGGCCTCGACCAGCGCGATCTGATCATCGGTGCGGCCGGTGAGGCGCATATAATCGAGCGTCGCGCCGTCGACCGGGAAGAAGCCGCAGGTGGCGCCATATTCCGGCGCCATGTTGGCGATGGTCGCACGGTCTGCCAGGCTGAGATTGTCGAGGCCGGGGCCGTAAAATTCGACGAAGCGGCCGACGACGCCCTTGGCGCGCAGCATCTGGGTGACGGTCAGCACCAGATCGGTCGCGGTGATGCCCTCGGCCAGCGTGCCGGTGAGCTTGAAGCCGACGACTTCGGGGATCAGCATCGACACCGGCTGGCCCAGCATGGCGGCTTCCGCCTCGATGCCGCCGACGCCCCAGCCGAGCACGCCCAGGCCGTTGACCATGGTGGTGTGGCTGTCCGTGCCGACCAGCGTATCGGGATAGGCGACGGTATCGCCGCCCGCATCGGTGGAGGTCCACACGGTGCGCGCCAGATTTTCCAGATTGACCTGGTGGCAGATGCCGGTGCCCGGCGGCACCACCTTGAAATTGTCGAGCGCCTTGGAACCCCATTTCAGGAATTCATAGCGTTCCATGTTGCGCTGATATTCCAGCTCGACATTATCGAGGAACGCCTTGGGCGTGCCGAATTCGTCGACCATCACGCTATGGTCGATGACGAGGTGGACGGGCACCTGCGGGTTGATCTTCTGCGCGTCGCCGCCCAGCTTGTTCATCGCGTCGCGCATCGCCGCCAGATCGACCACGCACGGCACGCCGGTGAAATCCTGCATCAGCACGCGGGCCGGGCGATACTGGATCTCGCGGTCGGACCGGCGATCCTTCTGCCAGTCCACCAGCGCCTGGATGTCGGTGGTGGTCACGGTCTTGCCGTCCTCGAAGCGCAGCAGGTTTTCCAGCAGCACCTTCATCGAGAAGGGCAGGCGCGACACGTCGCCCAGCTTCTCCGCCGCCTTGGCGAGCGAGTAATAATGGATGGTCTGCGATCCCACGGTCAGCGCGGCGCGCGTCGATAGACTGTCCTGTCCGGTGGCGGTCATGTGGGATCCTTCTACTTGTCAATTTCAATGTCGCGCGCGCCTTAGCAAGGCGGAAGGCGCGGGGGAAGGGAGGGGAGGCGGTTTCCCCGCCTCCCGCTTATGCCTTATTGGGCGGCGTCGAGCGCCTGGGCGATATCGGCAATGATATCATCGGCATGTTCGATGCCGATTGATAGGCGGACATAGCCATCGGTCACCCCGGTCGCCAGCCGTTCCTCGGCGGAAAGCTGGGAATGGGTGGTGGAGGCGGGGTGAATCGCCAGGCTGCGCGCGTCGCCGATATTGGCGACATGGTAGAGCAGCTTCAGCGCGTCGATGAAGCGGCTGCCCGCTGCCTGCCCGCCGGCCAGTTCGAAACCGATCAGCGCGCCCTTGCCGCCGGTCAGATAGCGGTCGGCGCGGGCGCGGGCTTCGCCGGACTGGGCGAGCGGATGGATGATGCGGACGATGTCGGCGCGCGATTTCAGGAAATCGACCACCTTCGCGGCGTTGCTGCAATGCCGTTCCATGCGCAGCGGCAGCGTCTCGACGCCCTGGATGAACTGGAAGGCGTTCATCGGCGACATGGCCGAACCCAGATCGCGCAGCATGACGACGCGGGCGCGCAATATATAGGCGATCGGCCCCAGCGGCTTGGCCGCCTGGCTCCACACCGCGCCATGATAGGAGGGGTCCGGCGTGTTCAGCAGCGGCTGGCGATCGGGGTTCTTCTCCCAGTCGAAATTGCCGCCGTCGACGATCACCCCGCCGATCGAGGTGCCGTGCCCGCCAAGATATTTGGTGGTCGAATAGACGACGATCGCCGCGCCATGATCGAGCGGGCGGCAGATCAGCGGGGCGGCGGTGTTGTCCATGATGAGCGGAATGCCATATTCCCGGCCGATCGCGGCCACTTCCGCTATGGGAAAGGCTTCCAGCTTCGGATTGGGCAGGGTTTCCGCGAAATAGGCGCGGGTGCGCGCGTCCGTGGCGCGGCGGAAGCCTTCGGGATCGGCCGGGTCGACGAAGCGGACTTCGATGCCGAGATCCTTCAACGTGTTGGCGAACAGGTTCCAGGTGCCGCCGTACAGGCAGGTCGATGCGACGATATTGTCGCCGGAACGGGCGAGATTCTGGATCGCGGTGGCCGACGCCGCTTGCCCGGACGATACCGCCAGCGCCGCGACGCCGCCTTCCAGCGCGGCGATGCGCTGTTCCAGCACGTCGGTGGTGGGGTTCATGATGCGGGTGTAGATGTTACCCAGCTCCTCCAGCGCGAACAGGCGCGCGGCATGGGCGGTGTCCTGGAACTGGAAGGACGTGGTCTGGTAGATCGGCACCGCCACCGCGCCGGTGGTGGGATCGGCGCGCCAGCCGGCATGGACCGCGAGCGTTTCTGGGCGAAGGGCGGGACCGGTCATGAATCAGCTCCTTTTCGTGGCAAAGCGCGCAAATCCAGGGCGCGATAGCGTGTAAGGCGCGCGGAGCCAAGCGGCCCGAACGGAGGATGCTGTAGCGGAAATTGGAGCGGGTGAAGGGAATCGAACCCTCCTAGCTAGCTTGGAAGGCTAGTGCATTACCACTATGCTACACCCGCGAATTCAACGTCCTAGAGCCTATTCAACGAACCCGTTTTACAGTTCGTTTTACAACCGTCTCATTGATCTGGCCCGCCAGTGCCACGGCGGTGGCTGCTTCGTCAACATGGGTGCGATTGATTATCTCAAGGGCGAACCGGCGCCCTGCCTGCCCCGCAGCCTTGATACAATTTGCGACAATTTCGGCTGTGCGGCGACATAATCTCGCGACAGGCGGGCGGGATAAGGCAGGTGTCGGTGGACGTGATCCCCCGCCGGCAAAACCAGCGTGACGGAGCGTGAGCAGGTTCACGTCATGCTGGCGCAGCGCCAAACGGCTTACCCCCGCCGTGGCGCTGCACCCCTCCCGGAGGGCGGCTGGTTCTTACCCCAGCCGGTCCGTTCGCCGGGTGACTGACACGACGAAGCATGGACTGACCTCAATGACGGGCTTCGCTTCCACCCCTGGAGCGGAGCCCGTCCCCCATTCAAGGCACCAAGGACGGGCTGGACCGCCGCATCCGGCGCGGTACAAGGCGTTTCATGATGACCGGGCAGGCGCGATGACGATGGACGAGAAGCCGCATCTCCTGCTGGTCGACGACGAACGCTCGATCCGCGAGCCGCTGGCCGCCTATCTCACCCGCACCGGTTTTCGCGTGACGCAGGCGGGCGACGCGGACGCCGCGCGCACGCGGTTGCAGGGCTATGCGATCGACCTCGTCATCCTCGACATCATGATGCCGGGTGAGGACGGGTTGAGCCTGACCCGCCATATCCGCGAGACCAGCGATATCCCCGTCGTCCTGCTGACCGCCATGGCCGAGGAGACGGACCGCATCGTCGGGCTGGAAATGGGCGCCGACGATTATGTGGTGAAGCCTTTTTCCCCGCGCGAGCTGGTGGCGCGGATCAAGGTGATCCTGCGCCGGGCGGGCCGGGGCGGCGTGCGCCAGCATGCGCCGGACAGCGCAAGCTATGCCTTTGCCGGCTGGCTGCTGAAGGCGGGCGAGCGGGTGCTGGTGGACCAGGAGGGGGTTTCCGTGCCGCTTTCGACCGGCGAATATAATCTGATGCTGGCCTTTGCTACCCACCCGCGCCAGGTGCTGACCCGCGACCAGTTGCTCGACCTTGCGCAGGGGCGCGAGGCGGGCGCGTTCGACCGCGCGATCGACAACCAGATCAGCCGGCTCCGCCGCAAGATCGAGGAGGATCCCAAGAACCCGGCGCTGATCAAGACGGTGTGGGGCGGCGGCTATACGCTGGCGGCGGACGTGACCCGGCTGTGAGCCGTTTCCTGCCCCGGCGGCTGGGCACCCAGCTGGCGCTGCTCGTCGCGCTGGCGCTGCTCGTGGCGCAGACCATCAATTTCGTGCTGCTGCTGCAATCCAACCAGCGGCAGGGCTTTATCCAGACCAGCACGCTCGCCACCGCCCGACTGGCCGAGGCGATAAGCCGCGCCAATGCCGCGCCGGGACGCAAGGCCTTCGAGACGCTGGCGACGCCAGTGACGCCGGCCATGGTGCAGCGGCCCGACGCGGCGGCGCGGGCGCGCGACCTGCTGCACGATATCGGCCTCAGCGTCGGCCAACTGATCGCCGCCGAAGTGCCCGCGCGCGAAATCACGGTCAGGATGGACAATGCCACCGGCACCCTGCGCCGGGCGGCGGCGCAGCGGCGGCGGGTGCTGCTGCTCTCCGCCCAGATCGCGCCGGACCGCTGGGTCTCCGCGGCGGCGCCTTTTCCGGACAATGACGGGCGGGTGATCGGCTGGCTGCTGTTCCAGACCATGGTGCTTTACGGCGTGGTGCTGCTGCCGCTGCTGTGGATCGGCCAGCGGCTGGCGCGGCCGCTGGCGGAGTTGCGCGTCGCGGCGGACAGGTTCACCGATACCGCGCCCGCCGCCCCGATCGTCGAGCGCGGCCCCAATGATATCCGCCGCCTGATCCACGCCTTCAACGACATGCGGACCCGCATCGCGGCGATGCTGGACGAAAAGGACAGGATGCTGGGCGCCATCGGCCATGACCTCCGCACCCCGCTGGCATCGCTGCGGGTGCGGACCGAATTCGTCGAGGACGAGGCGGAGCGCGGGCGGATGGCCCAGACCATCGACGATATGAACCGCACGCTGGACGACATCCTGTCGCTGGCGCGGCTGGGGCGGCCGAGCGAGCCGGAGACGCGGGTGGACCTGCCCGCGCTGGTGGACAGCGTGATCGAGGATTTCCGCGATCTGGGTGCGGCGGTGACGTTGGAGGACGCGCCGCGCATCGCCGTCACCATGCGGCAGAACCTGATGAAGCGGGCGATCCGCAACCTCATCGAAAATGCGGTCAAATATGGCGGCGGCGCGCGGGTGAGCGTGCAGCCGGGGGACGGCGGCGTGGCGGTGCTGATCGACGATGACGGGCCGGGCATTCCCGACGACGCCATCGACCATATGTTCGAGGCGTTCACCCGGCTGGACAATTCACGCAGCCGCGAGACGGGCGGCGCGGGGCTGGGCCTGGCGCTGGCCCGGGCGATCGTGCTGGCGCAGAACGGCAGGCTGACGCTCGCCAACCGCCCGGAAGGCGGGCTGCGCGCGACGCTGTGGCTGCCGCTGGGGTAAGGGTTTGGCGCGGGCGGGCCGCGTTCAGGCGCTGCGCCATTCCCCGGCCAGCAGACCCCAGATCAGGCTGTCGCGGACGCCGATGTGGGTTTCCCATTCGCCGCGCAGCCGCCCCTCCAGCGTGAAGCCCAGGCTTTGCAGCAGCGCGATGGAGGCGGCGTTGTCCGGGTCCGTATCGGCGAACAGGCGGCGGGTGCCGAGGGCGTGGAAGGCATGGTCGATGACCGCGCACAGCGCCTCGCGGGTCAGGCCCTGGCGGTGGTGGGCGCGGTGCAGGATATAGCCGATCTCCGACACGCCGGGGCGGCGGCGGCCGAGCACGACCCAGCCGATCGCCCGGTCGTCGTCCAGCGTGATCGCCCAGGTGGGCCAATCGTCCGAGGAGGCGTTCTGCGCCACATAGTCGCGGGTCTGGGCCAGGCAGCTATGCGGCCCGCTGGACCACCACTGGACGGTCTGCGGGTCTGAAAACACCGCGTGCAGGGCGTCGGCATCCGTCTGGCGGAGCGCGCGAAGCACGAGGCGTTCGGTCTTCAGCGTGGGAAGGGCATCGTGGGACATTCCCGCTTGTGCGGGGAAATGGCAGCGGAGGCCAGCGGAATCGCCGGTGCGGCGCGCCGCGCGTGGCGGGTCAGAAGCTCATTTCGTCATAGACGCGGGCAATATCGCCGCCCCATTCACCACCATAGCGGTCGAGCAGCGCCTGCGCCGGCACCCGGCGGCTGGCGGCGATCTCGCGCAGCGGATCGAGGAAGCCGTTCTCGCTGTCGCCGGCCGAATTGAGCCGCTTGCGTGCGGTCAGCCCGGCGCCGGCGATGTCGAGTATGCGCGGCGCCAGATCGGCCAGCGTGCCGCCGCCGGGGATGGGCGCGCCCAGCGCCAGCTTGGGCACCGCGTCGCGCAGCGCCTGGCGTTCCGCGATGGTCCAGTGCTTCACCACGTCCCACGCCGCATCGAGCGCGCCGTCGTCATAGAGCAGGCCCACCCACAGCGCGGGCAGGGCGCAGATGCGGTTCCACGGCCCGCCGTCCGCGCCGCGCATCTCGAGGAAGCTTTTCAGCCGCACTTCGGGGAAAGCGGTGGAAAGATGGTCCGACCAGTCGGACGGGCGCGGCTTTTCACCCGGAAGCGCGGGCAGCCTGCCGTCGAGAAAATCGCGGAAGCTCTGGCCGGCCGCGTCGATATATTTGCCGTCGCGGTAGACGAAGTACATCGGCACATCGAGCGCGTAATCGGCATAGCGTTCATAGCTGAAGCCGTCCTCGAACACGAAGGGCAACATGCCGGTGCGGGCGGGATCGGTGTCAGACCAGATGTGGCTGCGATAGCTGAGGAAGCCGTTGGGCTTGCCCTCGGTAAAGGGCGAATTGGCGAAAAGCGCGGTGGCCAGCGGCTGGAGGGCGAGGCCGACACGGAATTTCTTAACCATATCGGCTTCCGATTGATAATCGAGATTAACCTGTATGGTGCATGTGCGCAGCATCATGTCCAGCCCCAGCGTGCCGACGCGCGGCATGTGGTCGAGCATGATGCGGTAGCGGCCCTTGGGCATGATCGGCAGTTCGGCGCGGCTCTTGTCCGGCCACATGCCGAGGCCGAGAAAGCCGAGGCCCAGCTTGTCGCCCACCGCCTTGACCTGTTCCAGATGGCGGCCGGTTTCGCAGCAGGTCTGGTGCAGATTGTCGAGCGGCGCGCCGGACAGTTCCAGCTGGCCCGCCGGTTCCAGGCTGACATTGCCGTCCGGCCCGGCCAGCGCGATCACCTTGCCGCCTTCCTCTATCGGCCGCCAGCCGAACCGGGTCAGCTCCGCCAGCAGATCGCGGATGCCGCCCGGCTCGTCATAGGAGGGGGCGGCGTGGTCGGTCCGCCGATAGACGAATTTTTCATGCTCCGTGCCGATTCGCCAGCGGTCCGCCGGCTTTTCCCCGCCGGAGAAATAGTCGATCAGCGTGGCGCGATCCTCGATGATCGCTTCGCCGTCGGCGGATTCGGTGCGTGTGCTCATCGCGCGCCTCTAGGCGTTCGTCGCCCGGGTGAAAATAGGTTTGTGAGGGCTGTTTTCCCACTGAACCAGTAGAAAAAATAGGGTCACCAGTCCCCCGTCACCGTCATCCAGGCGGCGATGGCCGCGACGGCGGCGGTGTCCGCGCGCAGGATGCGCGGCCCGAGCGAGACCGGCACCGCCTGCGGCACCGCGCGGATCGCCTCCCGCTCCTCCGGCGTGAAGCCGCCTTCCGGGCCGATCAGCAGCGCCGCCGGCCCGCGATGCGCGGCGATGGCGCCGGCGAGCGCCGCGCCGCCATTTTCGTCCGCGAAGAACAGGTGGCGGCCCTCCGGCCAGTCGCGCAGCAGCGCGGGCAGCTTCACCATGGGGTCGAGCAGGGGCAGGGCGGTGCGCTCGCACTGCTCC
Organism: Sphingomonas sp. SCN 67-18; assembly: GCF_001724715.1. Classification (GTDB taxonomy): domain Bacteria; phylum Pseudomonadota; class Alphaproteobacteria; order Sphingomonadales; family Sphingomonadaceae; genus SCN-67-18. Next base: position 108,667 of record NZ_MEFG01000013.1, on the reverse strand, counting down.
GCCGCCTCGACCATGTGAGCGCGCAGCCGATCCATGTTCAGCCGGTCGACCACGGTGCGGCGGGTGAGCACCGGAATCATGCGGGCGACGCCCAGTTCGCAGGCTTTTTCGGCGATCCAGTCTATCCGCCCGCGCTTGATGGGCGCGGCGCACAGCCAGAGATCAGGCACCGCCTCGCGGGGGCGCAGCTGGCGGGTGACGTGGAGGATCAGGTCGCGCTTGCCCGCTGCCTGCGCCTCGGCCAGCCATTCGCCGGTGCGGTCGTCGAACAGCGTCACCGGGTCGCCCGGCCGCGTCCGCATCACCGCCAGCAGATAATGCGCCTGCGGTCCGTCTATCCGCACATCCTCGCCCGCCGCCAGCGCGCGGTCGACAAAAAGGCGGGGGGTGCTTTCCGGCGGCCAGGCGGGGGTTGCGGTCATCGTCTTCCTCCCTGCCGCCTGCCGCGCCGGAAGTCGAGACGAACGCGCCACGGGGCGTTATGGGGGAGGGCCATGACCGAACCGGACTCGCTTCCCGATACCGAACATCACGCGCTGGCGCGCGGCGGCGTGCTGAGGCCCTATATCCTGCTGGCGCGGCTGGACCGGCCGATCGGCTGGTGGCTGCTGTTCTGGCCCTGCGCCTGGGGCGTGGCGCTGGCCGGCGGGGTGGTGAGCCATTTCGGGCTGATCCTGTGGCTGCTGCTGGGATCGGTGGCGATGCGCGGGGCCGGCTGCGTCTATAACGACATCGTCGATCGGGATCTGGACCGGCAGGTGGCGCGCACCCGCGGCCGCCCGCTGGCCAGCGGCGCGATGAGCCTGCGCGCGGCCTGGGCCTGGCTGGTCGGCCTGTGCCTGGTCGGGCTGGTCGTGCTGTTCCAGCTGCCCCCGCTTGCCGCCGGCATCGCGCTGGCCAGCCTGCTGCCGGTGGCCGCCTATCCGTTCATGAAGCGCATCACCTGGTGGCCGCAGGCGTGGCTGGGCATCGTCTTTTCATGGGGGGCGCTGGTCGGCTGGAGCGCGGTGGCGGGCGCGGTCGCCCTGCCGATGCTGCTGCTCTACGCGGGCGCGATCGCCTGGGTGATCGGTTACGACACGCTCTACGCGCTGCAGGACCGCGAGGATGATGCGTTGATCGGCGTGCGCTCCTCCGCCTTGCGAATGGGAACGAAGGTGCGGCCCGGCGTGGCGGCATTTTATGCGGTTGCGCTGGCATTGTGGGCGGCGGCGATCTGGGCGATCCGCCCGCAGCCGCTGGCGCTGCTGGCGCTTGCCCCCATGGCGGGTCACCTCGGCTGGCAACTCATCACGCTGAAGCCGGACGACGGCGGCGATGCGCTGGCCAAGTTCCGTTCCAACCGTTTTGCCGGCCTGTTGATGTTTCTGGCCTGCGCGACGGTGGGCACGGCTTAATCTTTTTGACCGCGCCATCCGCCCCTTCTAAGCGCGTGCGATGTTGAGCGTGGATCAAGCCCGGGCCAGAGCGGCCGATCTCGTCGCCGCCGCCCGCAAGGCCGGGGCCGACGCCGCCGATGCCATTTATGTCGCGGACGGCGCGACCCAGGTGCAGGTGCGGCTGGGCGCGCTGGAGGATGTCGAACGGTCCGAGGGCGAGGATATCGGCCTGCGCGTTTTCGTCGGCCGCCGGTCAGCCAGCGTTTCGTCGTCCGATCTGTCGCCGCCCGCGCTGGCGGCTTTGGTGGAACGGGCCGTCGCCATGGCGCGCGAGGCGCCGGAAGACCCCCATGCCGGGCTGGCCCCGGAAGACCGGCTGCTCCGCGCGCCGCCGGCCGAACTCGACCTCGACGACGGCGTCGACCCGGACCCCGCCGCGCTGCGCGAGGCGGCGCTGGAGGCGGAGGATGCCGCGCGGGCGGTGGCCGGCGTCACCAACAGCGAGGGCGCTGGCGCCAGCGCCAGCCGCGCGGCCATCGCCATCGCCACCAGCCATGGTTTTTGCGGCGGCTATGCGATGAGCGGCCACGGCCTGTCGGCCAGCGTGCTGGCGGGCAGCGGCGGCGGCATGCAGCGCGATTATGCCCACCACAGCGCCCGCCATCTGGCGGACCGGGAAGCGCCCGCCAGCATCGGCCGTCGCGCCGGGGACAGGGCGGTGGCCCGGCTCGATCCGGTGCGGCTGGCCAGCGGGCCGATGCCGATCCTGTTCGATCCGCGCGTCGCGACCAGCCTGATCGGCCATTTGCTGGGCGCGATCAGCGGCGCGGCCATCGCCCGGCGGACCAGTTTCCTGCTGGACAGCCTGGGCAAGGCGGTGTTCGCGCCGGGCGTGACCATCAGCGACGATCCGCACCGCATCCGCGGCCTGCGCTCCCGCCCGTTCGACGGCGAGGGGCTGCCGACCGCGCCGATGGCGATCATCGATGACGGGGTGCTGACCGGCTGGCTGCTGGACAGCGCCTCCGCCCGGCAACTGGCGCTGGCGCCGACCGGCCACGCCACGCGCGGGGTGGGCGGGCCGCCGGGCGTGGGGGCGAGCAACGTCCATCTCCACCCCGGCGCGCAATCGCGCGACGCGCTGATGGCGGACATCCGGCAAGGCGTGCTGGTGACGGAACTGATCGGCCAGGGCGTCAACGGCATCACCGGCGATTACAGCCGGGGCGCGTCCGGTTTCCTGATCGAGGACGGAAAAATCGGCCGGGCGGTTGCGGAAATCACGATTGCGGGCAATCTTGCCGACATGTTCAAGGCGCTGATCCCTGCCGACGATCTGGAATTCCGCCAGGCGGTCAATAGCCCGACGGTGCGGATCGACGGCATGACGGTGGCGGGTGGCTGAACTGATCGACGCCGTCAGCGCGATCGCGACCGAGGTTGGCGCCCGCGTTCACGCCCGTTGGCAGGATGAGTTCAAACGCTGGGAGAAAGTGCCCGGCCACCCGGTCTGCGAAGTCGACCTGGAAGCGGATGCGCTGCTGCGCGAGCGGCTGAGCGCGCTGGACCCGGAGGCGGGCTGGCTGTCCGAAGAGACGGTGGACAATGCCGAGCGGCTGACCCGCGTGCGCGTGTGGGTGGTCGATCCGATCGACGGCACCCGGGATTATTTGCGCGGCCGGCCGGGCTGGGCGGTGTCGATCGCGCTGGTAGAGGGCGGCCGCCCGCTGATCGGCGTGCTCGACGCGCCGGCGCGGGGCGAGCATTGGCGGGCGCGGCGCTGGCCTGCGGCGACCGGACGGTGCTGGCCGGCGCGCGCGTGCAGGCGGACGTGCTGCCCAAGGTGGATGCCGATCTGGTCAGCGTCCAGCGGCCCAATTCCATCGCGCTGCGCATCGCTATGGTTGCGGCGGGGGAGGCAGACCTGCTGGCCGCGCTGCGCTGGGGGCATGAATGGGATATCGCGGCGGCCGCGCTGATCGCGCAGGAAGCCGGCGCCGTGGTCACCGACGCGCGGGGCCAGCCGCTGCGCTATAATTCAACCAGGGGCGAGGCATTCGGCGTGCTGGCGACCGTGCCGGGCATTCACGCCGCCGCCGTGGAGCGTCTCGCCGGGCGGGCCGCCAGCGCGATCATCCGCTAAGGCCGGATCGGCCCTCCGCGCGCCCGGCGCGGCGCTCAGTCCGGCCGCCTTTTGGTTTCCATCCGGGTCAGCTCGATGGCCGGGCAGCGGTTCATCACCACGCGCAGCCCGGCGGCCTCGGCGCGTTCGGCGGCGGCGGGGTTGATAACGCCCAGCTGCATCCAGACCGATTTCGCGCCGACGGCGATGGCCGCGTCCACCGCATCCCCGGCGGCGGCGCTGTTGCGGAAGATGTCGACCATGTCGATCGGCTCGCCGATCTGGTCGAGCGAGCGCCAGACATATTCGCCGTGAATATGTTCGCCGGTGATCTGCGGGTTGACCGGGATGACGCGGTAGCCGCGCGATTGCAGGAAGGCCATCACCTCATTGCTTGCCCGGTTCGGCCGGTCCGACGCGCCGACCATGGCGATGGTGCGGGTTTCCCTTAGCAGGTCAGAAATGTCTTTATCCCGTTCAAGCGGCATGATTTTCTCCTCCTGCCGCCACCCTGCCGCAGCCGGAAGGCTTTGCCCAGCCCCCTCAGCGGGCCAGCCAGCCATCCAGACGGGCCGCCACGGATCGGAACGGTTCCGCCACGAAATCATCGGTCGCCGCGGGTGGCTTTCCGGCGTCCGACGCGGTGCGAATCGCTGCGTCCAGCGGGATGCGGCCGAGGAAATCGACGCCCAGCGCGGCGGCCGCCGCCTGCGCCCCGCCGACGCCGAATGGATCGGACACTTCGCCGCAATGCGGGCAGGCATAGCCGGCCATGTTCTCGACCAGCCCGACAATGGGCACGGACGCCTGGTTGAACAGGTCGATGGCGCGGGTCGCGTCGATCAGCGCCAGGTCCTGCGGGGTGGAGACGATCACCGCGCCCGCCGGTTTCCATTTCTGGATCATCGACAATTGCACGTCGCCGGTGCCGGGCGGCAGATCGACGATCAAAATCTCCGTATCGCCCCATGCGGCGTCGATCATCTGGCCCAGCGCATTGCCCGCCATCGGCCCGCGCCAGGCAATCGCCTGGCCCGGCTTCACCAGTTGGCCCATTGACAGCATGGGGATGCCGAATGCCGTCTCGACCGGGATCAGCGTCTGCTTTTCGGCGACGGGGCGGGCGCCCTCCGCGCCCATCAGCCGGGGCTGGGACGGGCCGTAAATATCCGCGTCGACCAGCCCGACCTTGCGGCCCAGCCGCGCCAGCGCGATGGCGAGATTGGCGGCCAGCGTCGATTTGCCGACCCCGCCCTTGCCGCTGCCCACCGCGATCAGCCGGCGATCCACCTTTTCGCTGGTCATCGCCACGCGGACCTCGCTCACCTCCGGCAGGGCGAGCAGCGCCTCGCGAATCGCGGCTTCCATGGCGCTGCGCGTCTGGGCGTTCAGCCCGGTCACGTCGAGGATGACGCTGGCCCGGCCGTCCGTCAGGCGGGGCGCGGCGGCGCGGGAACCGGCGATTTTGGCGATAGCGGCCTTCAAACGTTCATTTTGTTCCATGCCGGCGTCCGATAGGACAGCAAAGCCGCCGATGACACCTGTTTTTCCGCAAAGGCCGTTCCTATAAAGGACCGATGAGCAAGAAATCGGGGTGGCCCGCGTCCTTCGGCGCGATGTTGAACGAAAGCGGCGGTGGCGGCGGCCCCTGGGGCGGACGCGGCGGCGGTGGCGGCGGGGACGATGGCGGCAAGGGCGGTGGCCCGCGCAATCCGTGGAGCCAGCCCCCCGAAGGCGGTCGCCCGCGCGGCAACCGGCCCGGCGGCCCGGCCGCGTTCGACGAGCTGCTGCGCCGCGGCCGCGCGCGCTTTGGCGGCAACATGCCCGGCCGGCCCGGCAAGGCGGTGTGGATCTACGGCGCGGTCATCTTCGTTTTGATGTGGGTCATGTTCACCAGCATCCACCGCATCGGCCCGCAGGAACGCGGCGTCGTCACCCGGCTGGGCGAATATTCCGGCACCATCAACCCCGGCATCGGCTTCACGCTGCCCGCGCCGATCGACCAGGTGCAGAAGCTGGATATCGAGGAAATCCGCACCATCGACATCGGCTCGACGTCCGCCGAATCGGAAAATCTGATGCTGACGGGCGATCAGAACATCATCGACCTCGCTTATTCGGTGCGCTGGAACATGAATGATCCGGCGTTGTTCCTTTTCCAGCTCGCCGAGCCGGAGGAAACCATCCGCGAAGTCGCCGAAAGCGCGATGCGCGAGGTGATCGCCAGCGTGACGCTGAACGACGCCATCGGATCCGGCCGGACCTCCATCGAGCAGCGCGTGGCGCAGCGGATGCAGGAAATATTGAATGATTACCGCGCCGGCGTGCGCGTGCAGGGCGTCGCCATCAAGCAGGCCGATCCGCCGCGCGCGGTGAACGATGCGTTCAAGCAGGTTTCCGCCGCGCAGCAGAAGGCGCTCAGCTATCTGAACGATGCGCGCGCCTATGCCCAGCAGCTGACCGCCAAGGCGCAGGGCGAATCCGCCGCCTTCGACAAGGTTTACGAGGAATATCGGCTGGCGCCGGAAGTGACCCGCCGTCGCATGTATTATGAAACGATGGAGGATGTTCTGTCCAAGGTGGACAAGACGATCGTCGAGGCGCCGGGCGTGACGCCCTATCTGGCGCTGCCGGAAATCCAGAAGCGCACCAAGGCCGCCGCCGAGCCGGAGGCCGGGCAATGAACGGGTCGGACATGCTCCGCAATCCGGTCACCCTGCTGATCGGCGTCATCGCCGTGCTGTTCGTGCTGGCGGCGACCTTCGCCGTCGTGCCGGAGACGCGGCAGGCGGTCATCTTCCGCTTCGGCGAACCGATCAGCATCGCCAACCGCTACAAGCCGACCGAGGATTTCGGCCGGTCCGGCGCCGGGCTGATCGCGCGCTGGCCGTTCATCGACAATATCGTCTGGGTCGACAAGCGCATCCTGGCGGTGGACATGGAGCGCCAGCAGGTGCTCTCGACCGACCAGCTGCGCCTGAACGTGGACGCCTATGCCCGTTACCGGATCGTCGATCCGCTCCGCATGGTGATCACCGCCGGCAATGAACGGCGCGTGTCGGACGAGCTGCGCCCCATCCTGGGTTCCGCATTGCGCAACGAGCTTGGCAAGCGGCCCTTCGCGGCGCTGCTCAGCCCCGAGCGCGACCAGGTGATGGACAATATCCAGCTGGGCCTGAACCGCGTGGCCCGCCAATATGGCGCCGAGATCGTCGACGTGCGCATCAAGCGGGCCGACCTGCCCGAAGGCACGCCGCTGCAATCCGCCTATGAGCGGATGCGCACCGCGCGCAACCAGGAGGCGCTGACCATCGACGCGCAGGGCCGCAAGCAGGCGCAGATCATCCGCGCGGATGCCGATGCGGAGGCTGCGCGCACCTATGCCGCCAGCTTCGGCAAGGATGCGGACTTCTACGATTTCTACCGGGCCATGCAGTCCTACCGCCACACCTTCGGCACCGACGGCAGCGTCGCCACCGGATCGGCGTCGATCGTCCTTTCGCCCAATAACGATTATCTGCGCGAGTTCCGGGGACGGCGATGAGGGGCGTGGCCATTCAATTGCCGTTCAGCCGGAGCAGGATAGTGACAGGCGCGCGCGATCCGCGCCAGAACCTGCCGCCCTTCTGAAGAGAGGATTTCACAACGTGCGTTACGCTTATGCCATTACCACGGCGCTTCTGGTCGGCGGCGCCGCTGCGACGATGACCTTGCAGCAGCCGGTGGGCGCGCAGGTTGCCCAGAACGAGCCCGGCACGATCGCCTCCGCCGCCCCGCGCGCGGGCGCGCCGATGAGCTTTGCCGATCTTGCCGCGAAGCTGCAGCCGGCGGTCGTCAACATCTCCACCACCCAGCGGGTGGAAGTGGCCACCAACAACCCCTTCGCCGGCACGCCCTTTGGCGGCCTGTTCGGCAATCCGGGTGGAGATTCCGGGCGGCCCGTGACGCGCGAGGCGACCTCGCTCGGCTCCGGCTTCATCATTTCGCCGGACGGCTACATCGTCACCAACAATCATGTGATTTCCGGCGGCCGCGCCGGCGCGGTGGTCAAGACGATCACCGTCACCATGCCGGACCGCAAGGAATATGTGGCCAAGCTGGTCGGCCGCGACGTGGCGTCCGACCTGGCGGTGCTCAAGATCGACGCGACCAACCTGCCGTTCGTCAAGTTCGGCGATTCCACCCGCGCCCGCGTGGGCGACTGGGTGGTGGCGATCGGCAATCCCTTCGGGCTGGGCGGGTCTGTGACGGCCGGTATCGTGTCCGCCGTGCATCGCGGCGGCGTGAACGGCGGCGGCGCCTATGACCGCTATATCCAGACGGACGCCTCCATCAACCAGGGCAATTCGGGCGGCCCGATGTTCGACCTGAACGGCAACGTCATCGGCATCAACACCGCCATCCTGTCGCCCAGCGGCGGCAATGTCGGCATCGGCTTCGCCATTCCCGCGGAACTGGCCCGGCCCATCGTCGACACGCTGCGCAAGGGCGATACGGTGAAGCGCGGCTATCTGGGCGTGCAGATCCAGCCCTTTACCGAGGATATCGCCGATTCGATGGGTCTGCCCAAGAATCGCGGCGAGCTGATCGCGGCGGTGGAGCCCAACCAGGCGGCGGCGCGCGCGGGCATCCGCCAGGGCGACGTGGTCATCACGGTCAACGGCCGGGCGGTGACGCCGGACGAGAATCTGTCCTACATCGTGTCGAACCTGACCATCGGCTCCAAGGTGCCGATCGAGCTGGTCCGCGACGGCAAGCGCATGACGGTGACCGCCACCATCGGCGAGCGGCCCTCCGAGGAGCAGCTGGCGGCGTCGCTTGGTGGCGGTGACGACAGCTTCACCGAGGAGGATACGCAGAGCACCGAGCAGGCGGCGCGAGAGAGCCTGGGCATTGCGGCCATCCCGCTGACCCCGGCCATTGCCCGCAGCGTCAACGTGCCGGCGGGCACCACCGGGCTGGTCATCACCGGGGTCGATCCCTCCAGCGACGCGGCGCAGAAGACGCTGCGGCGCGGCGACGTGATCGTTTCGGTCAACCGCCGTCCGGCCGCCAAACTGCAGGACCTGACCGCCGCCGTGACCGAGGCGAAGGCCGCCGGGCGCAACAGCGTGCTGCTGCTCATCCAGCGCGGAACCGGCCCGGCCCGCTATATCGGCATCCGGCTGGGCGATAACTGATCGGCATGCGGCGGTCTGGCCCGGAAGCCGACCGCCGCGCCACCTTCCGCTTGGCTTCGCGACCCGCTAGACAGGGGGCGTGTGGATGGCGTGGAGGATTTTGTGGCTGACGAAACCGGGCTTTTCATCGGACTCGGCGGGGGCCAGCCCCAGGTCCTGAACCTGAAGCGCGCCAACCGGCACGGGCTGATCGCGGGCGCCACCGGCACCGGCAAGACGGTGACGCTGCAAGGCATTGCCGAAAGCTTCTCCCGCGTCGGCGTGCCGGTGTTCATTTCCGACGTGAAGGGCGACGTCGCCGGCATGGCGATGGCCGGATCGCCCACCGCCAAGACCCATGACGCCTTCACCGCTCGCGCGGCGGAGATCGGCTATGCGGACTGGGCCTATGCCGACAACCCCGTGCAGTTCTGGGATCTGTTCGGCGAGCAGGGTCACCCCATCCGCACCACCGTGTCCGAAATGGGGCCGTTGCTGCTGGCGCGGCTGATGGACCTGAACGAGGTGCAGGAAGGGGTGCTGACCATCGCCTTCCACGTCGCGGACAAGGACGGGCTGCTGCTGCTCGACCTCGACGACCTGCAATCCATGCTGGCCGAATGCGCCAACCGCGCGGATGAGCTGACCGTGACATATGGCAATGTCAGCAAGGCGACGGTGGGCACCATCCAGCGCTCGCTGCTGCAATTGCGCAGCCAGGGCGGCGACCATTTCTTCGGCGAGCCCGCGCTGGACATCGCCGATTTCCTGGCGGTGGACGATCGCGGCCGGGGGCAGGTGAACATCCTGGCCGCCGACAAGCTGATGGCCAGCCCCAAGCTTTATTCCACTTTCCTGCTCTGGCTGCTGTCCGAACTGTTCGAGACGCTGCCGGAGGTGGGCGACCCGGACAAGCCGAAGCTGGTCTTCTTCTTCGACGAGGCGCACCTGCTGTTCGATTCCGCGCCCAAGGCGCTGCTCGACAAGGTGGAGCAGGTGGTGCGGCTGATCCGCTCCAAGGGCGTCGGCGTCTATTTCATCACCCAGAACCCCATCGACATTCCAGAGGATGTCGCGGCCCAGCTGGGCAATCGCGTTCAGCACGCGCTGCGCGCCTTCACCCCGCGCGATGAAAAGGCCATCAAGGCGGCGGCCGAAACGTTCCGCGCCAACCCCGGCGTCAACGTCGCCACCGCGATCACTGAACTGAAGGTGGGCGAGGCGCTGGTCTCGCTGCTGCAGGCGGACGGATCGCCGTCGCCGGTGGAGCGCACGCTGATCAAGCCGCCCTGCTCGCGCGTCGGCCCGGTGACGCCGGTGGAACGCGGCGTGCTGATCCAGACCGATCCGGTCGGCGTCAAATATGACAATGCCGTCAACCGCGAGTCCGCGCATGAACTGCTCACCGCCAAGGCCGGAGAGGCGGCGGCCGCCGCGGCCGAAGCCAAGGCGAAGGCGGAGCAGGACAAGCTGGACGTGTCGCAGGCCAAACAGGACGAGAAGGACAGGATCGCCGCCGAGCGCGAGGCGGCGCGCGTGGCGAAGGAGCAGGAGCGCCAGCGCGTCGCGGCCGAACGCGAAGCCGCGCGCCAGGCCCGCGAGGCGGCCAAGCCGACCATGGCGGACAAGATGATCCAGTCCGCCGCGCGTTCCGCCGCCTCCTCCGTGGGCCGGCAGGTGGCGGGCAAGCTGGGCAGCCAGTTGCTCCGCGGCCTGCTCGGCGGCCTTTTCAAGGGCCGTTGATGCGCCTCGCCGCGATCGCAGCCTGCCTTGCCGTGGCGGCGCCCGCCATGGCGCAAACGCCCGCCGCATTGGTCGGCATGTATGACGGCAACCAGATGGACCTGGCGACGGCGCTTGAGCTGCGCGCCGACGGCACCTTTCGCTACGGCCTGATCTATGGCGCGCTGGGCGAAGATGCCGAGGGCGTGTGGCGAGTGGACAAGGACAGGCTACTGCTGACCACCCGGCCCGCCGTGGTGGCGCCGCGCTTCGTGGTGGAGCGGGACGGGCCAGCGCCCGGCGGCGCGCTCTATGTGGAGCTGGACGACCCGGAGATTTTGCAGGGATCGTCGCTGACGCTGGCCGTCACCTACGCCGATTCGCCTGATCCGTCCTATGTCGATGCGGATGACGACGGGCGCGTGCCCGTCGATCCCGCGCGCACCGCGACGTCGGTGGCCCCGGTGTTCCCGGTGCTGGACGTACCGTTGACGCCGGTTGCGCTGAAGCCGGGGCAGGGGCGGCGGCTGCTGTTCCGGTTCGAGCCGAACGGGCTGGGCAAGGCGGATTTCCGCGACGAGCCGCTGGCGATCGCGGGCGAGGGCCTGACATTCCGGCGGTGGGACCGCAACATCACTTTCCGGCGCAGCGCCGAAACGGGGGGCAATAAGCAATGAGCAGCGCACGTAGCGGGATCGACCTGCCCGAACTCACCATCCGCGGCATCATCCTCGGCGGGCTGATCACGCTGATGTTCACCGCCGCCAACGTCTATCTGGGGCTGAAGGTGGGGCTGACCTTCGCCACCTCGATCCCGGCAGCGGTCATCTCCATGGCGGTGCTGCGCATGTTCGCCACCTCGAACATCCTGGAGAATAATATCGTCCAGACGGTGGCGTCGGCGGCGGGCACGCTGGCGGCGATCATTTTCGTCTTGCCCGGCCTCGTCATCGTCGGCTGGTGGCAGGGCTTTCCTTTCTGGACGACCGCGCTGGTCTGCGCGCTGGGCGGCATTTTGGGCGTGATGTTCAGCATCCCGCTGCGCCGCGCGCTGGTGACGGATTCGCCGCTGCCCTATCCTGAAGGCGTCGCCGCGGCGGAGGTGCTGCGCGTCGGCGCAGCCTCGCGCGAGGGCGCGGCCGAAAGCGGGCGCGGCCTGAAGGTTATCGTCATGGGCGCGCTCGCCTCCGCCGGCTTCTCGCTGGCGATCGGCATGAAGCTGGCGCTGGCGGAGGCATCCGCCTTTTTCCGCATCGGCGCATCGGCGACCGGCATAGCCGGCGGCCTTTCCTTCGCGCTGATCGGCGCGGGGCATCTGGTCGGCATATCGGTGGGCATGGCGATGCTGACCGGGCTGGTGCTGGGCTGGGGCATCTTCACCCCGGTGCTGACGGCGCTGACGCCCAGCGCGGACCCGGCGGAAGCTTTCGCGCTTTTCGTGTGGAGCAAGCAGGTGCGCTTCATCGGCGCGGGCGTGATCGGCGTCGCCGCCATCTGGACGCTGGTGCGGATCATGCGCCCCATCCTCAGCGGCATCGCATCCGCCATCGCCGCATCGCGCGCGCGCCGGCAAGGCAATGGCGCCGGGCTGCCGCTCACCGAGCGCGACATGCCGATCGGCATCGTCGGGCTGGTGACGCTGGCCACGCTGGTGCCCATTGCGCTGCTGCTCGCCAGCTTCATCAGTGGCGGGCCGCTTGAGCCGGTCGCCGTGCCGCTGGTGGCGGGTACGCTGCTGTTCGTGCTGGTGATCGGCGCAGTGATCGCGGCTGTATGCGGCTATATGGCGGGCCTTATCGGCGCGTCGAACAGCCCTGTGTCCGGTGTCGGTATCCTTGCCATCATCGCGGCGTCGCTGCTGCTGGCAGGCGGCATCCTGCCGTTGGTGGGTGCTGAAGCCTCCGCCCCGCTGGTCGCCTATGCGCTGTTCGCGACCGCCATCGTCTTCGGCATCGCCACCATCTCGAACGATAATCTGCAGGACCTGAAGACCGGCCAGCTGGTCGGCGCGACGCCATGGCGGCAACAGCTGGCGCTGGTGTTCGGCGTGATCTTCGGATCGCTGGTGATCCCGCCGGTCCTCGAGCTGCTCAGCCAGGCCTATGGCTTTGCGGGCGCACCCGGCGCCGGGCCGAACGCGCTGCCCGCCCCGCAGGCGGCGCTCATCTCCGCGCTCGCCAAGGGCGTGCTGGGCGGCGATCTGGACTGGCACCTGATCGGCATCGGCGCAGCGGTGGGGGTGGCGATGATCGTCATCGACGAACTGCTGGGCCGCGCGGGCAAGCTGCGCCTGCCGCCACTGGGCGTGGGCATCGGCATCTACCTGCCGATGGGCACCACCTTCGCGGTCGTCATCGGCGCGGTGCTCGGCTGGCTTTACGACCGCCGCATGGAGCGCAGCAGCGCCGACCCCGAAACCGCCAAGCGGATGGGCGTGCTGCTGGCGACCGGGCTGATCGTCGGTGAAAGCCTGTTCGGCGTGGCGTTGGCCGCGCTGGTCGTGGGATCCGGCAACGATTCGCCGCTTGCGCTGGTCGGCGACGGTTTCCACGCCGTCGCGCTGATCGGCGGCACGCTGGCCTTCATTGCGCTGACCGCCTGGCTCTATCGCCGCACGGCACGGATGACGGCCTAGGCGGGGCCGCCATTCGGTGCGGGCGGGCCGCACATGGCGGCCAGCCGCGCTTGCCGCGCTCATATGCCGTCAGACCGCTGCGCTCCGCGTCGCGAAAACCCGTCATTTCCGCGCCACCACGACTAAATGGTGGCCCGGCCTAGTCTGAAGCAGGAAAGAAGTGCGCGATGATATCCTGCGCGATTCGTGCAGGGCGGCGGGTGCTCGCGTCGACGCAGCACCAGCTGGAACGCACTTCGGCCAGCACCTCCTCGCCCCGCTTGATCAGCGTGGCATAGAAGGCGCGGGCGCCCTGCACCTTTTCCAGCACGACGGAGGCGATCACCTGGTCGTCGAGAAAAGCGGGCTTGCGATAGGTAATCTCATGCTTCAGCGCGACCCACAGGTGCCGCGCCACCGCCTGCGGCGGAGCCAGCGTGCGCCAATGGTCTATCACCGCATCCTGCACCCAGCCGAGATAACGGGCGTTGTTCACATGCCCCATGAAATCGATGTCGCCGGGAGCGATGGCGATGGGGTGCAGATAAGGATGCGGGGCTGCGGCCATGATGGCCCCTAGATCGGGTCTGTCCGCCGATTTACAATGGGCGGACCGGAATAGTGTGTGGAGAAATCGCCGCTAGTTGCCGAGTTCAGCATCATGCATATGCTATCTCGTGAAATCATGAGGATAGGGGATAATGGTGGTCAGACTGCTGCTCGTGCTAGCCTTGGCAATGGGCGCAGCCTCGGCTGGTTCCGCCCCGGCGGCGCCTGTCGATGACAGCTCCGTGCCAGCGGCGGACGCGGTTCGTTTCTCCGCAGCTCTGGAGAAGGCCAAGGGCGGCGACGGAGAAGCAATGCAGGAGGTCGGCGTTGCCTATGACGATGGAGATGGGGTGGCCGAAGATGATGCCGAGGCCTTGCGGTGGTTTCGTCGCGGCGCAGAGGCGGGCAATCTAAACTCGATGCGGAGCGTGGGCGTGATGTACGCCAATGGCCGGGGCGTCAAAGCCGACTTCACTGAAGCGCTGCGCTGGTATCGCATGGCAGCCGAGGGTGGTAACCCAGCCGCGCTGAATGAGGTGGGCTATGCTTATGATCATGGCGAAGGCGTCGCGGCTGATGCGGCGGAGGCAGCTCGCTGGTACCTTCGCGCTGCCGAGGCAGGTGATCTTTACGGGATGTCGAATATCGCGCTCATGTACGAGACGGGTACCGGCGTAAACAAGAGTATCGCGGCGGCGGTGCGCTGGTATCGTGCGGCGGCCGATAAAAACCACCCGAGCGCGCTGACTTCGCTCGGGTTGCTCTATGAGACCGGCAATGGGGTTGACAAAGACCCCAAGGAGGCGGTGCGCTTCTATCGTCGTGCCGCAGCGCTCAATGATCGACGGGCCATGAATTTCATCGCAATCAATTATGATGAAGGCATCGGCCTGGACAAAGACCCGGTGGAATCCTTCCTGTGGCGGCGCAACGCCGCCGAAGCTGGCAATCCTGAAGCGATGGTCGACCTGGGATATGATTATGAGATGGGTGAAGGCACCGTCCAGAACTACCCTGAATCTTTTCGCTGGTATCGGAAGGGCGTTGCGGCAGGTCACAAGCGGGCAAGCTATCGCCTGGGCCTTCTCTACGCCAACGGCGAAGGCGTGGAGAAGGATGGCGTCGAAGCGTATCGGCTGGTGAAGGTCGCGGCGGACGACGGCGATATTGATGCGACGACATCGCTGGGCGTTTTTCACGAACAGGGCACCGGCGTGAAAGAGGATCCCGTAGAGGCTATGCGGCTATATCAGCTCGCCGCCGACAAGGGCGACGCGCTGGCGATGCGGTACCTCGGTTATAATTACGCCCACGGCATCGGCACGCCCCGCGACCGCGCGAGCAGCGAGACTTGGTACAAAAAGGCCATCGCTGCCGGCGATGAGGAAGCCGAAGGGCTTCTCAAGGCGAACGAGGAACTGCTTTTCTGATGAATTACCCCCGCCCGCGATAGCCGGGCACGTCCTGCGGGGGGAGCCACAGGCCGGCGGGCGGTTCGCCCGATTGCCAGAATATGTCGATGGGGATGCCGCCGCGCGGGTACCAGTAGCCGCCGATGCGCAGCCAGAGCGGCGCCATTTCCGCAAACAGCCTTTCGCCGATGCCGACGGTGCAATCCTCGTGGAAGGCGGCGTGATTTCGGAAGCTGCCCAGGAACAGTTTCAGCGATTTCGATTCGACGATGGTCGCGCCGGGCGCATAGTCAATCACCAGATGGGCGAAATCGGGCTGGCCGGTGACCGGGCAGAGCGAGGTGAATTCCGGCGCGGTGAGGCGGACCAGATAGGGGCGGCCGGGGCGCGGATTGGGCACATAATCCAGCGTGGCGGCTTCGGGCGAGGCCGGGATCGCGCTGGATTGGCCGAGATGGGTCAATGTCATGCCGGGCTTTTATGGCATGCCGGAATTTTATTGAAGCCCGTCCTTCTTTCGTCGCGGACGCATGGACGCCGTCCGCCCGCGCGATTAAGCAGGGCCAGTATCAGTCAGGAGACTTTTATGGACGCGCTTGTTTCGACGGAATGGCTGGAAAAGGAACTGGGGGCGTCCGACCTGCGGGTCGTGGATGCGACCAAATTCCTCGACGGGCGTGATGCGGCGGCGGATTTCGAGGCAGGCCACATTCCGGGCGCGGTGTTCATGGATCTGGACGATCTGGTCGACAGCAGCAACCCGTTACCGGGCATGTTGCCGCCGCCGGAAAAGTTCGCCAGCCGCATGCAATCGCTGGGTCTTGGCGACGGCAGCCGGATCGTCGTCTACGATAATTCCCCGTTCCGCAGCGCCGCGCGCGCATGGTGGATGCTGAAATTCTTCGGCGCGCACGATGTGGCGCTGCTCGATGGCGGGCTGGCCAAGTGGAAGGCCGAGGGGCGGCGGCTGGACAGCGGCAAGCCGACGATGCGGCATCGCCATTTCACCGTGTGGAACGATTCGACCAACCTGCGCACGCTGGCGCAGATGAAGGCGAATATCGGCAGCCAGACGGAGCAGGTGCTCGACGCGCGGCCCGCCGCCCGCTTCGAGGGCAGCGAGATAGACCCGCGCCCCGGCGTTGCCGCCGGGCACATCCCCAATTCCAGGAACCTGCCGCACGGCGCGCTGTTCAATGACGACGGCACGTGGAAGCGCGGCGATGCGCTGAAGGCGGCGTTCGAGGGCGCGGGCGTCGATTTCGACCGCCCGGTGGTCACCACCTGCGGTTCCGGCGTCACGGCGGCGGTGCTCTCCTTCGGGCTCAACCTGCTCGGCAAGCAGGATGTGGCGCTTTACGACGGGTCGTGGAGCGAATGGGGGGCGGACCCCTCGACGCCGAAGGCGACGGGCGCGGCGTGAGCGACGACAGGCCGGGCGACCGCACCGATACCAGGCTGGTCACCGGCGGCCGCCGGGCGGAATGGACGCAGGGCATCGTCAACCCAGCGGTGTGGCGTGCGTCCACCATCCTCTACGACAGCGTCGCGGAGATGCGGGCGCGCCATCACGACACGCATGAAAAGCTCTATTATGGACGGCGGGGCACCCCGACCCAATGGTCGCTGGCCGATGCGCTGACCGGGCTTGAGCCGGGCGCGGAGGGGACGTTGCTCTACCCGTCCGGCGTGGCGGCGGTGACGACCGCGCTGCTGGCGGTGCTGAAACCGGGTGACGAGCTGTTGATGGTCGACAGCGCCTATGAGCCGACCCGCGCCTTTTGCGGCAATATCCTGAAGCGCAACGGCATCCGCACGACCTTTTACGATCCGCTGGCGGGCGCGGCCATTGCCGACATGATCGGGCCGGATACGCGCGCGATCTTCATGGAAAGCCCGGGCAGCCTGACCTTCGAGGTGCAGGACGTGCCCGCCATCGTCGCCGCGGCGAAGGCGCGGGGCTGCGTGACGCTGATCGACAATACATGGGCGACGCCGCTCTATCTGCCGGTGATGGCGATGGGCGTGGACCTGTCGATCCTCGCCTGCACCAAATATGTCGTCGGCCATTCCGACGTGATGATGGGATCCGTCACCGCGTCCGCCGCGCTGTGGCCGGCCTTGCGCGCGGCGACCCATGCGCTGGGCCAGTGCGTCAGCCCGGACGATGCCTATCTGGCGGCGCGGGGGCTGCGCACCATGAGCGTGCGTCTGGCCCGTCATCAGGAAAGCGCGCTGAAGGTCGCCCGCTGGCTGGAGGCGCAGCCGGAGGTGGCGCGGGTGCTGCACCCGGCATTGCCGTCATGCCCCGGCCATGCGCTGTGGCAGCGCGATTTCTCCGGCGCGTCGGGGCTGTTCTCCTTCATCCTCGATGGCGGCGACGATGCCGCGCGCACCGCGCTGATCGACGGGTTACGCCTGTTCGGCATCGGCTTTTCCTGGGGTGGTTTCGAAAGCCTGGCGATCCCCAGCGACCCGGCGTCGATCCGCACGGCGACGCGCTGGCAGGCGGAAGGGCCGCTGGTGCGCCTGCATATCGGGCTGGAGGATGCGGACGATCTGATCGCCGATCTGGCCGAGGGCTTGGCCCGGTTCCGCGCCGTGCGGGGCTGATCAGCGGGATTGTTGCCCTGCGGCAACGCTTTTCCACGATTGCGGCACATGAGCGCAATTTCATATTGTGCGGCGCAACAACGCGGGGCAGGATAGGCGTGTTCGCGGCCATCCGGCCCGGCCCTTCGGGGTGCAGAGGCGCGGAACCGCAACGCAGGTGGGACGACCGCGTTTATCCGAGAAAGGAAAAGCATGCGTACGTCCATCCCCGGCCTTTTCGGCCTTGCTGTCCTGTTGTCCACCGCTGCACCGGCCATGGCCCAGGATACCGCGCCGCCCAAGGCGTTCACGATCAGCGGCAATGCCCAGCTGACGTCCGACTATCGCTTTCGTGGCCTGACCCAGTCCGACGAGGACCCCGCCTTGCAGGGCAGCCTTACCGTGACGCATGAGAGCGGCTTCTATGTCGGCACGTTCGCGTCGACCATTGACGACAAGGTCTCGCTGCCCGGCTATGGCGGCGCGGAGGTCGATCTCTATGCCGGTTACGGCAAGAGCTTCGCCAACGGCCTCGGCGTCGATGCGGGCCTGCTCTATTATTATTATCCCGACGGCGCGAGCGGGGCGAAGACCGACTTCTTCGAGCCTTATGCCGCGTTGACCTACACCATCGGCCCGGTCAGCGCGAAGCTGGGCGCGGCCTATGCCTGGTCGGGGCAGAAGGGGCTGATCGGCAAGAAGGACAATATCTACGGATATCTGGACCTGTCCGCCGCCATCCCCTCGACGCCGCTGACCGTGAAGGGCCATGTCGGCTATTCGGACGGGTCGCTGGGCTTCGCCAATCTCGATCCGCTGGACGACAGCTATATCGACTGGTCGATCGGCGTGGAGGGCAATGGCGGGCCGTTCCGCGTCGGCGTCAGCTATGTCGATACGGACGTGAACAAGGCTTTCGCCAACACGCGCGGCTCCGACGCCACGGTGCTGGGCTATATCGCCTTCGCATTCTGAGTGAAGGCCGCCCCGTCATTCCGGTTGCGGCCGGAATGACGGGCTGCGGGCGCTTATTTGGGCTGGGCGGTCGCGGCGCGGGCGTCCTGCCCGTCGCCTTCCGGCGCGGCGATGATGTCGCGGGTCACGGAGCCTTTGTCGACGACGTTGGTGGCCGGATCACCCACCGCAGAGCGGATGCCCGGATCAGCCCGTTCGCCGCCCGCCTGGTTGATCGCCACCGATTCGGTCTGGCTGCGCTGGGCGGGGCCGCCGAACATCGCTTCCAGCGCCTGGGTGCTCGAATCCGCTTCCTGCGGGCGGGGGGCGCCGGGCGTGGGCGGGGCGAGCGCGAAATCGGGCGGGATGACCAGCGGCGCGCGGCGCGCCACGGCGAATTCGTCGGGCTGGCCCCGGTTCAATATGCCCTTGCCGCTGCCCGCGCAGGCGGACAGGGTCGCGGCCGCGACGATCAGGCTGGCCGCTGCAACAAGTTTACGCATTCACGTTCTCCGCCGGGTCGCTCTTTTCACGCATCAGGAGCGCGCGGATGAGCAGGATCAATACGCCTATCGTAATCGCCGCATCGGCGACATTGAAGACCAAAAAGGGGCGCCATGCGCCGAAATGCAGATCGGCATAGTCGACGACATGGCCGAAGCGCACCCTGTCGACGATATTGCCGATCGCGCCGCCCAGCACGAGGCCGAGCGCGAGGATATCGGCGCGGTTCTTCTCGCGCCACATCCACACCGTCACGCCGATGCTGATCAGCGCCGTCAGGCCGACGAGCAGCCAGCGCTGGGCATCGCTGTTGGCGGTGAGAAAGCCCATCGAAACGCCCCAATTCTCCACCCAGGTCAGGTTGAAGAAGGGCAATATCTCTATGGACCGGCGCTGTTCCAGCATCAGCGGGCCGGTGACGGCACATTTGACCGCCTGATCGACCAGGAAGACGCCCAGCGCCACCGCGATGCCGGCGCCGCGATTGCGGGCAGTGCCGTCAGCCATCAACCACCTCCGCGCAGCGCCCGCACAGGGCATTGTCTTCCGTCACCTCGGGCAGGTGCCGCCAGCAGCGGCCGCATTTGTGGCGGCTGGTGCGGCTGACCGTCACCCCGGGGTCGCCCGCGCCGACCTTTGCCGACGCGACGATGCAGATCTCGTCGAAATCGCTGGCGGCCACATGCGCGCGGGCGGCCTCGTCGCTGATCGCCACGGCCACTTCGGCCTCAAGGCTGGACCGCACGATCTTGTCGCGGCGGAACGGCTCGATCGCTTCGGTGACGCGGACCCGCGCGGCGCGGATATCCGCCCATTTGGCGGCAAGCGCCGCATCCGCCCAGCCGCCGTCGACATTTGGCCAGTCGGAGAAGTGGACGGACCCGTCTTCGCCGGGATAGCGGGCCTGCCACACTTCCTCCGCGGTGAAGCAGAGTATGGGCGCTGCGTAGCGGACCAGCGCCTCGAACAATATGTCGAGCACGGTGCGATAGGCCCGGCGCTTCAGCGCCGTCGGCGCGTCGCAATAGAGGCAGTCCTTGCGGATATCGAAGAAGAAGGCGCTCAGATCGTCATTCGCGAAATCGGTCAGCGCGCGGATGTAGCGGTTGAACTCGAAATCGCCGGTCGCCTGTTTCAGCCTGCCGTCCAGTTCGGCCAACAGGTGCAGCGTATAGCGTTCCAGCTCCGGCATGTCGGCCACGGCCACGCGCTCGGCCTCGGTGAAGCCGTCCAACGCGCCCAGCAGGTAGCGGAAGGTGTTGCGCAGCTTGCGATAGGCGTCGGACGCGGTGGCGAGCACCTCCTTGCCGATGCGGACATCGTCGAAATAATCGGTGGAGGCCACCCACATGCGCAGGATGTCCGCCCCGCTTTCGCCGATCACCTTCAGCGGATCGACGACATTGCCCAGCGATTTGGACATTTTGCGGCCCTGGCCGTCCAGCGCGAAGCCGTGGGTGAGCACCGCATCATAGGGCGCGCGGCCGCGCGTGCCGCTGCTTTCCAGCAGGGATGACTGGAACCAGCCGCGATGCTGGTCCGACCCTTCCAGATACAGGTTGGCGCGCACATCCGGCCCGTAACGCTGCTCGATGACGAAGGCGTGGGTCGAGCCGCTGTCGAACCACACGTCGAGAATGTCGTTGACCACCTCATAATCGGCGAGCGCGTGATCGGGGCCGAGCAGCGCCTGATGATCGGCGGTGAACCAGGCATCCGCGCCGCCCGCCTTGAACGCCGCGACGATGCGGGCGTTGACCGCGCTGTCGTTCAGATAGTCGCCGGTCTGGCGGTGGACGTAGAGGGCGATGGGCACGCCCCATGCGCGCTGGCGGGAGATCACCCAGTCGGGCCGGCCTTCCACCATGGAGCGGATGCGGTTTTCCGCGCGCGTCGGCACCCAGCGGGTGCGGGTGATGGCGTCCAGCGCGGTTTCGCGCAGCGTCGCGCCGTTGCCCGCGGCATGGCCGACGCCGCCGTCCGACGACAGGGCGGGGATGGGCGCGGGCGCCTGAGGCCGGTCCATCGGGATGAACCATTGCGGCGTGCAGCGGTAGATGATCCGCGCCTTCGACCGCCAGCTATGCGGGTAGCTGTGGCGGAAATCGCCGGCGGAGAGCAGCGCGCCGGTAGCGCGCAGGTCGGTCAGGATCGGACCGTCCGGGCCGTTGAATTTCGTATTGATGACGCTGCCCCGGCCGGCCAGCCACAGCCAGTCGTCGCGGTAGCGGCCATCGTCGGTGACCGCGAATACGGGGTCGATGCCCTGCGCCTTGCAGGCGATGAAATCTTCCTCGCCATGGTCCGGCGCCATGTGGACCAGCCCGGTGCCGGCGTCGGTGGTGACATGATCGGCGGCCAGGAAGGGGCGGGGGCGGGCGAAGAAGCCGCCAAGATGGTGCATCGGGTGGCGGGCGACGGCTCCGGCGAGGTCGGAGCCTTTGCCTTCCCAAACAACGTGGTATCCGTGTTTTCCAGTCCGCTGAAAAACAGATTCCAAGAGTTCCTTCGCCACTATAATATTCTTGCCAAGCAACGGAGAAACGTCAGGACCTTCTCGCAACGAAGACGAGATTCGGATTGCTACGTATTCAATATCCTCGCCATAGGCGATCGCCTGGTTGACCGGGATCGTCCACGGCGTCGTCGTCCAGATGACCGCATAGGCGCCGACCAGTTCGGGCGCGCCGGGCGCCTTGACGATTTCGAAGGCGAGGTCGATCTGGGTCGAGGTGACGTCCTCATATTCGACCTCGGCCTCGGCCAGCGCGGTCTTTTCGACCGGCGACCACATCACCGGCTTGGCGCCGCGATAGAGCTGGCCGCTTTCAGCGAACTTCAGCAGTTCGCCCACGATGGCGGCCTCGGCCTCGAACTTCATGGTGAGATAGGGATCATCCCAATCGCCCATCACGCCCAGCCGCTGGAACTGGGCGCGCTGGATAGTGACCCATTTTTCCGCATAGGCGCGGCATTCGGCACGGAATTCCGCCGCCGGGACGTCGTCCTTGTTCAGTTTCTTCGCGCGATAGGCTTCCTCGATCTTCCATTCGATCGGCAGGCCGTGGCAGTCCCAGCCGGGAACATAGGGCGCGTCCTTGCCCAGCAAGGTTTGGCTGCGGACGATGATGTCCTTCAGCACCTTGTTCATCGCATGGCCCATGTGGATGTCGCCATTGGCGTAGGGTGGGCCGTCATGCAGGATGAAGCGTTCGCGGCCCTGCCGCTGTTCGCGCAGCCGGTCATACACGCCGATGCGGGCCCAGCGTTCCAGAATGGCGGGTTCCTTGGCGGCGAGCCCGGCCTTCATGGGGAAATCGGTCTTCGGCAGGAAGACGGTGGTTTTATAGTCGGTCTGGTCTGTCATGTGCCGCCGGATTTAGCGGTTTTTACGGGCGTGTCGAGGCAAGGATGAGTCGGGCCTTGTCGCAATCGCGCTGCATCTGGGCGATCAGCGCATCGAGGCTGTCGAACTTCGCTTCGGAACGCAGATAGGCGTGCAGCTGCACCTCCACCATCTGGTCGTAAAGATCGCCCGAAAAGTCGAAGAAATGGGGTTCGAGCAGCTCCTTGGGCGGATCGAATGTGGGCCGCACGCCCAGATTGGCCGCGCCGTCCAATATCCGTCCATCGGCCAGCCGCCCGCGCACCGCATAGATGCCGTAGGCGGGGCGCAGATAGTTGCGCATGTCGATATTGGCGGTCGGATAGCCGATGGTGCGGCCGCGCTTGTCGCCATGCTGGACGATGCCCTCGATGGCGAAGGGGCGGGTGAGCAGGCGGGTGGCGGTGGCGCAATCGCCCGTCTGCAACGCCGCGCGGATGCGGCTGGAGGAAACCGGCTGGCCTTCGTCCTCCACCGGGGGCACCGCCTCGCTCGACAGGCCGTGCGCCGCGCCCAGCGATTTCAGCATTGCCACGGTGCCGCGCTTGCGGTTGCCGAAGGTGAAATCCTCGCCGGTGACGACGCCCGCCGCGCCGATCATGCCGACCAGTCGCTGGGTGATGAAATCCTCCGCGCTGACGGCGGCCAGTTCCGCATCGAAGTGGAAGACCAGCATGGCGTCCGCGCCCGCCGCCTTGAACAGCCGTTCGCGCTGGGCGAGCGTGGTGAGCCGGAATGTGGGGGCGCTGGGCTTGAAAAAGCGCACCGGATGCGGATCGAAAGTGGCGACCAGCGCGGGCCGCCCCTCTGCGCGCGCAATCTCTACGGCGCGGCCGACCACGGCCTGATGCCCGCGATGAAACCCATCGAAATTTCCGAGCGCGACAATGCCGCCGCGCAGGGACGGGGGCACCGCCGAGCCGCCGTCCAGCCGCTCCATGCGTGGCCCTATAGGGAGTTCCGTCTGGTCTGCCAATCGCTTCCGCGCTTTGTCAGAGCGGCGTTTCGTCGGCCGGCAGGGTCTGCGCCAGCAGGCGCATCACATTGCCGCCCATCACCGCGCGGATTTCCGCATCGGTGAAGCCGCGGTCGATAAGCGCCTGGGTGATCTGTTCGAGCTGGGCGGTGTCGAAGGCGGTGGTCACCGCGCCGTCGAAATCGGAGCCGAGCCCGACATGGGCGACGCCGACGAGATCGCGGACATGGGCGATGGCGGCAGCGATGGCGTTGGGCGAAAGGTCGCACACCGCCGCGTCCCAGTAACCGATGCCGATCACCCCGCCGGTGGCGGCGATGCCGCGTATCTCCGCATCGGTGAGGTTGCGGTTGACCTTGCAGGTCGCCTGCACCCCGCCATGGCTGGAAACCACGGGCCGGGTGGCCATGGCCAGCACGTCGGCGACCAGCGCGTGGCTGGCGTGCGCGACGTCGACGATCATGCCCTTGGCCTCCATGGAACGCACGATCTGGCGGCCGAAGGGGGTGATGCCGCCCTTTTTCAGCCCGTGCATCGACCCGCCCAGCTCATTGTCGAAGAAATGGGTGAGGCCGGCCATGCGGAAACCGGCGTCGAACAGCGTATCGAGATTGCCGGCCTTGCCTTCCAGATTCTGCAAGCCCTCGATGGACAGCAGCGCGCCGGTGACGTTCCGGCCCGCCGCGCGGTCCGCGAGCAGGCGGCGGACGTCCGCATCCGTGGTCAGGATGCGCAGCGCGCCGTCGGAATCGCCCGCCGCGCGGTGCAGCTTTTCCGAATGCCAGAGCGAGCGTTGCAGCAGCGACGTCCAGGTGCGGGGCGGCTGCAGCTGGGCGAAGGTGAGCAGCGTGATATTGTCGCTGTCCGCCCCGTTGGCGTCGTAATTCTGCCCCTTGGGCGTCTTGGTGACCGACGAGAAGACCTGCAGCGCCACATTGCCCGCCTGCAGCCGGTGCAGGTCGACCTGGCCGTAGCCGACCTGATCCAGCAGGTTGCGCCGCCAGAGCAGCGTATCGCTGTGCATGTCGGCGATGGTCAGCGTCTTGTGCAGGGCGCGGGCGCGGTCCGACACGGCGAGCAGCGGCTTGCCGGTGACGACGTTCATGTCGCGCTCGACGACGACGGGGGCGAAGATGAAGAAGCCGGCGACGGCAAGGGCGGCGGCGACCAGCAGCCCGATCAGGATTCGACGCATCGCAAAACTGCCCTCCCGTTCATCCCGCCATGTGCCAGCTTGCGGCGGGGCTTGTCGAAAGAATTTTATGCGCCGGGCCGCCGTTCCAGCGTGACGAAGCTGTGGGCGGGCGGGCCTTCATGCCGTTCGCGGGCGGTTTCGCGCCAATGGGCGGCGTCGAAGGCGGGCAGGCGGGTGTCGCCTTCCGCCGCCACGTGCACCTCGGTCAACTCCACCCGGTCGGCGCGGTCGGCGAACAGCCGGTAGATCTCCGCCCCGCCGATCACCGAGACGAAGGGCGCATTGGCCAGTCGCAGCGCATCCTCGATGCTGTGCGCCACCTCGGCGCCGTCCTCCTGCCATTCGGTGTCGCGGGTCAGCACGATGTGGCGGCGGCCGGGCAGCAGGCCGGGCAGGCTGTCGAATGTCTTGCGGCCCATGATCATCGGCGCGCCCTGGGTCAGCGCCTTGAACCGCCGCAAGTCCGCGGGCAGATGCCAGGGCAGCTTCCCGTCCCGGCCGATCACGCCGTTATCGGCGCGCGCCACGATCAGCGCGATGTGCGGCCTGCTCAAACCGCCACCGGCGCGCTGATGTGGGGATGGGCGTCATAGTCGCTGATCTCGAAATCCTCGTAGCGATAGCCGTCGATGGCGTCCGGGCGGCGCTTTATGGTCAGCCGGGGCAGCGGGCGGGGATCGCGCGCCAATTGCAGCCGCGCCTGCTCCAGATGGTTGGAATAAAGATGGGTGTCGCCGCCGGTCCAGATGAAATGGCCCGGTTTCAGCCCGCACTGATCGGCCAGCATGTGGGTGAGCAGCGCATAGCTGGCGATATTGAACGGCACGCCAAGGAACACGTCGGCGCTGCGCTGGTAGAGCTGAAGGCTCAACCGCCCGTCGGCCACCTGGGTCTGGAACAGGCAATGGCAGGGGGCCAGCGCCATCCGGTCGATCTCGCCCGGGTTCCAGGCGCTGACGATCTGCCGGCGCGAGGCGGGGTTGGCGTTGATCTGGTCGATCAGCGCGGCGATCTGGTCGATATGGCGGCCGTCCGCGCTTTCCCAGTCGCGCCACTGCTTGCCATAGACCGGGCCGAGATCCCCGGCATCGTCCGCCCATTCGTTCCAGATACTGACCTTGTTGTCCTGCAGCCAGCGGACGTTGGTGTCGCCGCGCAGGAACCAGAGCAGCTCGATGATGATCGAGCGCAGGTGCAGCTTCTTGGTGGTGACGAGCGGAAAGCCCTCGCTCAGGTCGAACCGCATCTGATGGCCGAAGACGGCACGGGTGCCCACGCCGGTGCGGTCGGCCTGGTCGGTGCCCTCGTCGAGGATGCGCTGGAGGAGATCGAGATACTGCCGCATGGTCGCCGCTTATGGCGGCTGGGCGGCGAAGCGCCAAGGGGCTTCGGTCAATATCCATATTGGATGCAATTTCCCGCCAATCGCATCGAAATGGATGTTGGCGGGCTTTCCCGGGGAAAGATACCGGCAGAATGTATCTTTATGGATCAAGGGTATAGCGGCAGGGAAAGGCGCTACATCGCATCGCGCGACGATGCCTGCGCCCTGTTTTCCCCCGGCCTGGCCCGCGCGCCGCGCGAGATGCTGTGGGTCGCGCATCTTGACGACGAGCATGGGCTGATCGGCCTCAGATTCCGCTATTCGGCCAGCCGCTGCGCGGTCGATTTCCCGGTCCGCGCCATCGTCGAGGATGCGATGGCGCTGGGCAGCCGGGGGCTGGTGCTCGCCCATAATCATCCCGGCGGGGACGCCAGCCCGAGCGCCGCCGACCTGGAGGCCACCCGCGTTCTCGCCACCGTGGCCCGGCCCATCGGCCTCAGCCTCTACGATCATCTGGTTTTCGCAGGCGCGCAGTGCGTCAGCCTGCGCGAGGCGGGCTATCTCTAGCAGTCAGATATGGCAGGCGCGGATGGCCTCGGGCTCAGGCCGCGGTCCCACCGCCTCGTAGATCGCCAGATAACCGCCGGCGGACGGCATGGTCTGGCGCTCGACCCGCCTGTATCCGACCGCTGCGAACTCGCAGTCCAGCAGCGCGGGTGGGGTGCCGTGCTGGTCGGTCGGGCGGTCCGCATCGACCACCACGACGCGCCCGCCGGGGCGCAGCGCCGGCCGCAACCGCCAGAGGAACTCATAGGGCGCTGAAATCTCATGATACATGTGGACCAGCAAGATGCGGTCGAAGCTCGATTCCGGCAGCATCGGATCGGCCGGCTCGCCCAGCTTGACGCTGACATTGTCCAGCCGCTCGCGATTGGCCCGCTCCGCCAGCGCATCGCGCACGGCGGGCACCACGTCCTGCGCCAGCACCCGGCCCTGCGGCCCCACCCGCGCGGCGAGGCGGATGGTGTAATAGCCCTCGCCCGCGCCGATATCCGCGACGGTCATGCCGCGGGAGATGGTGGCGCGGTTCATGACCTCTTCCGCTTCGTTCAGCCGGTCGCGGGCTTCCTCGGTCGACCAGCGGTCGGAGACGATGGGCGCCACCGGCCGGTCGGCCGCGGGGAAGGGGCCGGCATCCGCGTCCGCATCCGTCGCCCCGCCGACGCCGGCCTTGCAGGCGGCGAGCAGCATCAGGGCAAGGAGGGCGGCGGCCCTCAATCCACGTCCTCGACGTCGACGGTTTCGCCGGTCACCCGCTGCGACAGGGCGGCGGCCATGAACTTGTCGAGATCGCCGTCCAGCACGTCGCCCGGCGAGGTGGAGGTGACGCCGGTGCGCAGGTCCTTGACCAGCTGATAGGGCTGGAGGACGTAGGAACGGATCTGGTGGCCCCAGCCGATGTCCGTCTTGCTGGCGGAGACGGCATTGGCCTCTTCCTCGCGGCGGCGCAGTTCCGCCTCGTAGAGCCGGGCCTTCAGCTGGTTCATCGCCTCGGCCCGGTTCTTGTGCTGCGAACGCTGGTTCTGGCACTGCACCACGATGTTGGTGGGCAGGTGGGTGATGCGCACCGCGGAATCGGTGGTGTTGATGTGCTGTCCGCCCGCGCCCGACGCGCGATAGGTGTCGATCCTCAGTTCGCTTTCGTTGATCTCGATATCGATATTGTCGTCGATCACCGGATAAACCCACACGCTGGCGAAGCTGGTGTGGCGGCGGGCCACGCTGTCATAGGGGCTGATGCGGACGAGGCGGTGGACGCCGCTTTCAGTCTTGGCATAGCCATAGGCGTTCTCGCCCTTCAGCAGCAGCGTGGCGGACTTGATGCCGGCCTGCTCGCCGGAATGCTGGTCGAGCAGTTCCACCTTCATGCCGTGTCGTTCCGCCCAGCGCGTGTACATGCGTTGCAGCATTCCCGCCCAGTCCTGGCTCTCGGTGCCGCCCGCGCCGGCATTCACCTCGACATAGGTGTCGTTGCCGTCGGCCTCGCCGGCGAGCAGCGCCATCACCTTGTCATGTTCCGCCCGCTCGGCCAGCGCGGCCAACGCGGCGACGCCGTCGTCGACCAGCGCCTCGTCGCCCTCCGCCTCGGCCAGCTCCATCAGCTCGACGGTATCGTCGCGCTCGCCCTCTATGGCGCGGGTGGCGGCAATCGCCTCGTCGAGCCGGCGGCGCTCGCGCATCACGTCCTGCGCGGCCTTGGGGTCGTCCCACAGCGTCGAATCCTCGACGCGCGCGTTCAGCTCGTCGAGCCGCCGGAGCGCGCGGTCCCAATCGAGGAACCGGCGGACGAGCGCCATCGCCGCGTTGATCTGGTCGACAAGGGCTTGCGCTTCGGCGCGCATCGGTCACTCTCCGGGGTAAAACAGGCCGCATGCCAAAAAAGGCGAATGCGCGGATGCGGCCTTTAATAGATTCCGCGCACCTGCCGCAAGCGGCAGCGGGTCAGTAGATCCCGCCTTCGCTTTCCAGAAATTCCCGGTCGGAGCGCGGCCGGACGATGCGGTCCGCCCCCTGGCCGATCTCGGCATCGGCGCGCTCGGCGATTTCGTCGCGGCGGATGGAGCGGCGTGGCTCGCTCTCCGGCTTGAAGGCTTCCCAGATCACCGCCGCCTTGGGCTCGCTGGACGGCCATGCGCCATAGACGCGGCGGCCGGAGCGCCGGTCGATCCGCACCATGCGGATGCCCGGCGGCGCGCGGAAGGCGACGATGGGCATCCCCTCCATCGCGGGGCGGGCGAATTGCTTGAAGATCGGCGCGGCGACCGTGCCGCCCTGGGCATAGCCGCCGAGCGAGCGCGGTTGATCGTAACCCAGATAGACGCCGGCGACGAGATCGGCCGATCCGCCGACGAACCACACATTGGTCGGCCCGGTGCTGGTGCCGGTCTTGCCGAACAGCGGCCGGTCAAGCTCGCGCAGCGTCTGCGCGGTGCCGCGCTGGACGACGCCTTCGAGGATGTGGACCACCTGATAGGCGGTCATCGCGTCCAGCACCTGCTTGCCGCGGATCGGCGGGCGCGGCATTGCCTTGCCGTCCCAGTCCGGCGCGTTGCAGCCTTCGCAGGCGCGGGTATCGGCGCGGAAGATCACCTTGCCGTTGCGGTCCTGCACATAGTCGATCAGCGTCGGCGGGAGCGCGCGGCCCTGGTTGACCAGCGTGGCATAGGCATTGGTCAGCTTCAGCACCGTGGTGTCGCCCGCGCCGAGCGCGATCGACAGATAGGGCGAATAGGTGCCGATGCCCATCTGGCTGATCGTCTTCACGACATTTTCCATGCCGGTCTGCGACGCGGCGCGCACCGTCATCAGGTTGCGCGACTGTTCCACGCCCCAGCGCATGGTCTGCGGCCCGGCATTGCCGCCGGAGAAGTTGCGGAAGCATTTATTGCCCAGCGCGGCCGACTGATAGACGCAGAAAGGGCCGTCGACGATGATCGACGCCGGCGTCATGCCGTGGTCGAGCGCGGAGGCGTAGACGAACGGCTTGATGGTGGAGCCGGGCTGGCGCCGCGCCTGGGTGGCGTTGTTGAAGGAGTGCAGGCGCGAATCGAAGCCGCCCTGCATCGCCATCACCTGCCCGGTGTGCGGATTCTGGACGATCATGCCGCCGGAAACCGCAGGAATGCTGCGCAGCGCCCAGCCGCCGTCCTCGCGCTTCACGGCGATGACGTCGCCCGGCTTCAGCGTGGTGAAGGCGGTGCCGCCCGCCTGGCGCGGGATGGCGGCGGCATAAGCGGGCAGCGGCGCGGTGGTGCCGTCGACGAAGCCGATGGTGGCGCTGCCGGCGGATTTGGAGACGACCACGGCGGCGCGCCAGTCATCATAGCCGACGCCGATATTGGCCGTGGCGAGGGTGCGCGCCCAGTTGCCGTCCATCGCGATGGTGCGGATCGGCCCGTGCCAGCCCTTGCCGCGATCATAGCGCATCAGCCCGTCGCGCAGCGCGTTTTCCGCCAGCTGCTGCAGGCGCGGATCGAAGGAGGTGCGTACCCACAGGCCGCCGGCATAGATGCTGTGCGGGCCGTCCCGCTCATTCTCGCCATATTTGTCGATCAGTTCGCGCCGCACTTCCTCGATGAAATAGCCGCCGACCCGTTCGAAGCGCGCGCCGCGCACCCGCACCGTGCCCAGCGGCGCGGCCACCGCCGCGTCATGCTGCGCCTGGGTGATGAATTTGCCGCGCAGCATTTCGCCCAGCACCCAGTTGCGCCGCTCGATCGCGCGGTCGGCGAAGCGTTCCGGGCTGTAGTTGGACGGGCCTTTGGGCAGGATCGCCAGATAGGCGATCTCCGGCAGGGTCAGCTGGTCGACATCTTTGTCGAAATAGGCGCGCGCCGCCGCCTGCACGCCATAGGCGTTGCGGCCGAGGAAGATCTGATTGAGGTACAGCTCGAGGATCTGTTCCTTGCTGAGCGCGCTTTCGATGCGATAGGCGAGGATCGCCTCGCGCACCTTGCGGCGATAGCTGACCTCGCTGGACAGCAGCAGGTTCTTGGCGACCTGCTGGGTGATGGTGGATGCGCCGACCGGGCGGCCGTCGCGGCGCAGGTTGGTGACCAGCGCCGTGGCGATGCCGGGATAGTCCAGCCCGCCATGGGAAAAGAAGGTGCGGTCCTCCGCCGCCAGATAGGCGTGGATCAGCTGCTGCGGATATTCCGCATAGCGCAGCTGCACCCGCCGTTCGCGCGCGAAGCTGTGGACGGGGGTGCCGTCCAGCGCGCGCACATTGGTGGGCAGCGGCGGCTCATAGCTGCGCAGATTGTCCACCGAGGGCAGGTCCCGCGCGAAGATAAGCCAGATCAGCAGCCAGCCGAGCAGCGCCAGCCCGGCCAGCCCGGCCAGAGCCTTGACCCACCATTTCGGCCACCACCGGGCGATGAACTGGCCCAGCGGGCTGTCGTCGCGCCGCAGGCGGAAACGCATCTTGGGGGTGTCAGACTGTGCCATCGTCGGCTTGGCTCTAGCAATTTTTGGCGGCTTTGCCAGCCGGGTTAGCGCGCGGCCAGCGTGCGGGCGAAGTGGATCTCCAGCGCGCGGCGCACGCCCCGGGCGATATTCCGGCGGCCTTCCGCCGATTCGATGAAGGCGAGATCATGCTCGTTGGTGATGTAGCCGGCCTCGAACAGGATGGAGGGCACGTCCGGCGCCTTCAGCACGCGGAGCGACGCCATGCGGTGATAATCGTCGCGAAACGGCACCAGATCCGCCGCTTCGCGCTTCAACAGGCGGGCGAAAGCGGTGGACGTCTCCATCGTCTCGCGCTGAGCGAGGTCGATGAGGATGGATGTCACCGCCGCGGTGCTGCCGTCCAGATTGACGCCGTTGATGATGTCGGAGCGGTTTTCGCGCTGGGCGAGCAGCGCGGCCTCGCGGTCTGACGCCACTTCCGACAGGGTGTAGATGGTCGCGCCGCTCGCCTCCGGCCGGCCGGCCGAATCGGCGTGGACGGAAATGAACATGCTCGCGCCCAGCCGCCGGGCGATCTCCAGCCTTTCCCGGTGGGTAAGGTAAAGGTCGTCGTTGCGGGTCATCGCCACGCGGATGCGCCCGCCGGCGATCAGCGCGTCGCGGATCGCGCGGCTGACGGCGAGCGTCAGATCCTTTTCCTCGCGCCCGTCGGTCGGCGAGGTCGCGCCGGGATCATGCCCGCCATGGCCGGGGTCTATGACCACCAGCGGCCGGCTGCGGTCCCGCGGGCCGTAGACGGGCGGCAGCGGCAATTGCGCCTGCGGCGGGCCGAGCGGCACCGAGATGCTGTAATGGCGGGCATGGGATGCCCCCGGATAGGCGGGCGGCACGCCGAGGATGGCCGCAAGCAGCAGCAGCGCCAGCGTCATCCGCGTGAATCCGGGTTCGTCGCCACTGCCGTCATCCGCCCCACTGATGCGCCCCTTTGCGAGCCGCCGTTGAAATCCGGCTGCCGGCGACCATATGCGCCGAACGGCTGGTTAACGCGATCTTCGGCTCATGTTCAATCACCGAGCGCGCGGGCAGGGCCGGGCCACGCGCTTTTAGTTGCCCGTTCCCGAAGGCGATGCTAGCAGGATGCTACGCCGGGGGACGGATAACGCTTTCCCGGCATTCGAAGATCGTCCTCCCTTAGGGACGGTCCATCAGGTTGACGCTGCATGAGGCATTTTTTCCCCGCATCCCATCGCTTGTCGCAAGACGGCGGTGCGTTCGCGCGGGGCTTTTGCCCGGTCGATCCGGCCGGGCGTGCCACGGCAGCAGAGGCATATTCTTATCTTTCCACCCGGACGCACGCCGCGCGACGGCAGGCCATTCGGCACCCGCGCGCCACTGCGCCCATCTATAATCGTGCACGCGATCGCCGTCTGACGGCCGATCCGTGCGCCTGGAGTATCATGAATGACAACGCGCATGCTGATCGACGCGCGCCACCGGGAGGAAACCCGGGTGGCGGTCGTCAAGGGAAACCGCATCGAGGAATTTGATTTCGAGTCCGCTGAGCGAAAGCAGCTCAAGGGTAATATCTATCTGGCCAAGGTGACGCGCGTAGAGCCGTCGTTGCAGGCGGCATTCGTCGATTATGGCGGCAATCGCCACGGCTTCCTGGCCTTCAGCGAAATCCACCCCGATTATTACCAGATTCCCAAGGAAGACCGTGAAGCGCTGCTTCGCGAGGAAGCCGAGCACGCGGCCGAGGAAGAAAGGCTGCGCGGCGAAGAGGAGCAGGACGAGGACGGCGAGGGCGACGACGAGGATCGCGACGACCGCGACGATGCCGGGCTGGACGGCGACGACGACCGCCCCGAGGACGCCGTGGAGGCATCCGCCGCGGCCGACCGTTCGGAGGAGAACACCGCCGAGGCGCTGCGCAGCCGCCGCATGGCGCTGCGCCGCCGCTACAAGATCCAGGACGTCATCCGGCGCCGCCAGGTGCTGCTCGTCCAGATCGTGAAGGAAGAGCGCGGCAACAAGGGCGCGGCGCTGACCACCTATCTGAGCCTTGCCGGCCGCTATTGCGTGCTGATGCCCAACACGTCGCACGGCGGCGGCATCAGCCGGAAGATCTCCAACGTGGCGGATCGCAAGCGGCTGAAATCCATCATGGCGGACATGAAGCTGCCCAAGACCATGGGCTGCATCGTCCGCACCGCCGGGCTTTCGCGCACCAAGGTCGAGATCAAGCGGGACTTCGACTATCTCGCCCGGCTGTGGGACGGCATTCGCGAAACCACGCTGGGGGCATCCGCGCCGTCGCAAATCTATGGAGACAGCGACCTGATCAAGCGGGCGATCCGCGATATCTATAATCGCGACATCGACGAGGTGATCGTCGAGGGCGAGGAGGGCTATCGCGCCGCGCGCGATTTCATGAAGCTGCTGATGCCCAGCCACGTCCGGCGCATCCAGGCCTATGCCGATGCGGTGCCGCTTTACCAGCGTTACGGCGTCGAGGACCAGCTGAGCGCCATGTACCAGCCGCTCGTGCAGCTGAAATCCGGCGGCTATCTGGTCATCAACCCCACCGAGGCGCTGGTGTCCATCGACATCAACTCGGGCCGGTCGACGCGTGAGCACGGCATCGAGGCGACGGCGGTTTCCACCAACCTGGAGGCCGCGCACGAGATCGCCCGCCAGCTGCGGCTGCGCGACATGGCCGGGCTGGTGGTGATCGACTTCATCGACATGGAGAACAACTCCAACGTCCGTAAGGTCGAAAAGGCGATGAAGGCGGCGCTGGCCAACGACCGCGCCCGCATCCAGGTGGGCCGCATCTCCTCCTTCGGGCTGATGGAGATGAGCCGTCAGCGCCTGCGCACCGGCGTGCTGGAAGCCTCCACCCGCGTCTGCCCGCATTGCGAGGGGACGGGGCTGGTCCGCACCGCATCGTCGGCGGGCCTGTCCGCGCTGCGCATGCTGGAGGACGAGGCCGCGCGCGGCCGGGGCAGCAAGCTGTTGCTGCGGGCCAGCCAGGAAGCGGCTTTCTACGTGCTCAACCACAAGCGCGCCGAACTGGCCGAGGTCGAATCCCGCTATGGCGTGTCGATCGAGGTCGTCCATGACGGCGAGCTGGAAGGCGCGCGGATGACGGTGGAATCGAGCGGCCCGCCGCCGGCCCACGCACCCCGCTTCATCGCGCCCGTTATCGAGCCGGACGACGAGATCTATCCCGAGGATGAGATCGACGAGGAAGAGGACGAGGGTGAAGGCGAGGCGCGCGAGTCCGGGCCGCGCGGCGAGGATCGCGAGCGTGGCGAGGGGCGCGGCCGCAAGCGCCGCCGCCGTGGCCGTCGCGGCCGCCGCGATGACGGACGTGAAGGCGGGCGCGAAGAAGGTGAGCACGGCGAGCGTGCGCCGCGCGCGGCCGATTCCGACGATGACGCCGATGGTGAAGGCGAGGCCGAGCGCGAAGGCGCGGCGGACGAGCGAGACGAGCATGGTGACGCGGGCGATGCGCCCCGGCGCCGCGGCCGTCGCGGCCGTCGCGGCGGTCGCCGCCGGCGTGGCGAGGATGCGGGCGGTGAAAATGCCGCGCCGCGTCAGGACGGCGACGAGGACGCCGCCGAGCTGGTTGAGGTCGAGGGCGAGGCCGAAGCGCCCGCCGCAGAGGACGCCCCGCTTTCCGAGGCTGTCGAGGCCGAGGAGAAGCCCAAGCGGGCGCGCCGCCGCCCCCGTGCGCGGAAGGACGAGGATGAGGCTGCCCCTGCCCCGGTGAGCGAGGCGGTGGAAGCCGCGCCCGCCGAACCGGCTGCGGAAGAGCCAGCGCCCGAAAAGCCGAAGCGCACCCGCCGCAAGGCAGCGCCGAAGGCCGAGGCCGCGGCCGAAACCGCCGAGCCGGTGGTTGAAGCCGCGCCGGAACCCGTTGTGGAAGCGGAAGCCCCGGCCAAGCCGAAGCGGGCACGCCGTGCGCCCAAGGCAGCCACCGCCGCCGCCGCCAACAGCGCCGAGCCGGCCCTGTCCGCCGAGCCGACCGAGGTGGAGGGAGAGGGCACCGTCCGCCGCGGATGGTGGCAACGGACCTTCGGCAACCAGGAGTGAATGAAGCGGGCGCGGCATCGAGATATGCCGCGCCCGGTTTCAGCTAAGGTTCAGGCGCAATCGGAGAGGAGTCCGGCCGATGGCGGAACAGGTCCAATTCGATCGCTTTGCGCGGCGCTTCGTGCTGCGCCTGATGATCGTGCTGATCCTGGCCTTCGCGGCGCTTGGCCGGCCCGCGCTGGCGCAATCCATCCTGCGCGACGCGGAGACCGAGGCGCTGTTCGCCGACATGTCGAAGCCGCTGATCGTCGCCGCCGGGCTGGACCCCCGCAACGTCAAGATCGTGCTGCTGTACGACAAGGAGATCAACGCCTTCGTCGCGGGCGGGCAGATCGTCTACATCCATAGCGGGCTGATCAACGCCGCCGACAATGCCAACCAGGTGCAGGGCGTGATCGCGCACGAACTGGGGCATATCCAGGGTGGCCATATCGTCCGCTTCAGCGAGGGGATGAAGACCGCCACCGGCATCACCCTGCTCAGCCTGCTGATCGGCGCCGCCGCGATCGCCGCCGGGGCGGGAGAGGCGGGCATGGGCATATTGTCCGCCGGGCAGCAGGCGGCGATGGGCAAATTCCTTGCCTTTACCCGTACCCAGGAATCGAGCGCGGACGAAGCGGGCGCGCGCTATCTCGCCGCGTCGGGGATCAGCGGTCGCGGCTCGCTGGAATTCTTCAAGAAGCTGCAGAACCAGGAGTTCCGCCTCGCCATCCCGCAGGACAACAGCTATGCGCGCACCCACCCGCTGTCGGGCGAACGCATCGCCATCCTGCGCGAACGCTATGAGATCGACCCGGCATGGAACGCCAAGACCGATCCCGCGCTGGAAGCGCGGTTCCAGCGCGTGAAGGCCAAGCTGCGCGGCTTCATCGCCGACCCCAAGCAGACCTTGCGCGACTATCCGGAGACGGACCGCAGCATTACCGCGCGCTATGCCCGCGCCTATGCCTGGCATCGTTCGGCCTACCCTGACAAGGCGCTGGAAGAGGTGAAATCGCTCGTCGCCGAGCAGCCCGACGACCCCTATTTCCTTGAGCTTGAGGGGCAGATCTTTCTCGAATCCGGCCACCCTGCCGATGCGCTGCCTGCGCTGCGCCGCGCGTCGCAACTGACCAACAACCAGCCCTTGATCGCGGCGTTGTTCGGCCACGCGCTGATCGCCACTGAGGACAGCAGCAATTTCGCCGAGGCGGAGCGTGTGCTGCGTTCCGCCATCTCGCGCGACAATGACAATCCGTTCGCCTGGTATCAGCTGGGCGTGGTCTATGACCGCAAGGGGGACAGGCCGCGCGCCGCGCTGGCCACCGCCGAACGCTATAATCTGGAAGGCAGCGCACGTTTCGCGCTTGCCAATGCCGAGGTCGCCATGGCGGGCTTGCCTGAAGGGACGCCGGATTGGCTGCGTGCCCAGGACATCGCCTTCGTGTCGCGAACGGCCGTTGCCGAGGAAAAACGCAAGAGATGAGCGAAAAGGGGCCGTCCCGCTGGACATTGGGTGCGATCAGCCTGGCCAGCGCCGCGCTGGGCGTGGTGGGCGTCATGGCTTATGACCGGATCGGGGCCGGGGGCGAAGCCAATCGGGCGGAAATCGAGACGGTGGTCAGGGACTATATCCTGACCCACCCGGAAATCCTGCCGCAGGCAATGGCCAACCTGCAGGCGCGCGAGACCGGCAAGCTGGTCTCCGCCAACCGCGCGGCGCTGGAAAAGCCCTATGCCGGCGCGTGGGCGGGCGCGAAGGACGGCGACGTCGTGCTGGTCGAATTCTTCGATTATGCCTGCGGCTATTGCCGGGCCAGCCTGGGCGATATCGAGCGGCTGTTGAAGGAAGACCCCAAGCTGAAGGTGGTGTTCCGCGAATTGCCGATCCTGAGCGCGGACAGCGAGCAGGCGGCGCGGGTCAGCCTGGCCGCCGCCGAGCAGGGGCGGTTCGGCGATTTCCATTCTGCCATGTACCAGGCGGGGCGGCCCAGCCCGGCGACCATCGCGGCCGCGCAGGCGAAAAGCGGGCTGGACGCGGCGAAGGCGGGCGATTCCGCCCGGTCGGCGGCGGTGCAGCGCGAGCTGGAGAATAATGTCGGCCTGGCGCGCACGCTGGGTTTCAACGGCACCCCCGCCTGGGTGGTGGGCGATCAGGCGTTGAACGGCGCGGTCGGTTATGATGCATTGAAGCAGGCGATTGCCGATGCCCGCAAGGGCAAGGCCGCCGAACCCAAGGGCTGATTGCCCGACTATGGACTGTGTAACTTGTCACTGTGGCGTGAAATAGGAGCGTAAGATGGGCCTTCTAGATGGACTGCTTGGACAAGCCGGGAATATCGATCTGGGCGCGCTGGCGCAGCAAGTGGGCCTCTCGCCCGAGGAATTGCAGGCGGGCGGCGAATCGATGCTGTCGAAACTGGCGGGCGGAGGGCAGGATGCCGGGCAGGCGGCCGCCGCCACGGCGGCTGAAACCGGCATCTCGCTGGACAAGCTGCAGCAATTGCTGCCCGCGCTGGCCGGCCAGTTTGGCGAAGGCGGCGTCGACGGCCTGCTCGCCAGGCTGAACAGCGGCGGCATTTTGAATGCGCTGGACCGCGACGGCGACGGCAATCCGCTGAACGACATCGCCGGGTTCGCCAAGGGCCTGTTCGGCAAGGGCTGAGCCTGGGAAAAGGGGCTATTCAGCCCCTTTGAAGCCCTGTGCGATCACATACCATTCCGACGAGCCCTTGCGGCTCGCCGGTGGTTTGGCGTGCTTGACCAGCTTGAAATGGCGCTTGAGCAGCGCCACCAGATCATTGTCCGCGCCGCCCGCCAGCACCTTGGCGACGAATGCCCCGCCGGGGCGCAGCGTATCGACGGCGAAATAGGCGGCGGCTTCCACCAGCCCCATGGTGCGCAGATGGTCCGTCTGCGCATGGCCCACGGTGTTGGCCGCCATGTCTGACAGCACGATATCGGCCGGGCCGCCCAGCGCCTCGGTGAGGCGGGCGGGGGCGGCATCGTCCATGAAATCCATCTGCAGCAGGGTGACGCCCTCGATCGGGTCGGTTTCCAGCAGGTCGATGCCGACGATGGTTGCCCCCGGCGCCTGCTTGCGCACCACCTGCGCCCAGCCGCCCGGCGCGACGCCGAGATCGACGACCCGCTTCACGCCGCGCAGCAGGGTGAAACGCTGGTCAAGCTCGATCAGCTTATAAGCGGCGCGCGAGCGATAACCCTCCGCCTTGGCCCGGCGGACATAGGGATCGTTCAGCTGGCGCTCCAGCCAGCGGGTCGACGCGGCGGTGCGCCCGCGCGCGGTGCGGACGCGCTGGCGCCCGCCGGATCCGCCCCGGCTCATTGCATATGCCCGTCGCGCGCCATCAGCGTGCGCAAAATGCCTTCGCGGATGCCGCGATCCGCCACGCCCAGCCGGCTGGCCGGGAAGATATCCATGATCGCCTCCAAAATGGCGCACCCGGCCACGACGAGATCGGCCCGCTCCGGCCCGATGCAGGGCAGGGCGACCCGGTCTGCAAAGGCCATGGAGGCCAGCCGCAGGCTGATGTCCCGCATGGCGGGGGCGGGCACCAGCAGCCCGTCCACCGCGCTGCGATCATAGCTGGAAAGGCCCAGATGGACGCTGGCGAGCGTCGTCACCGTGCCGCTGGTGCCGAGCAGGCGGCCGCCCTTGCGCGCGTTGTCGGGCAGGCGGCTGGAAAATGGCAGGAAGCTGTCCAGCACCCGTGCGCGCATCCGCGCATAGGCGTCGAGCCGCCCCGCTTCGGTGGCGAAATCGCACGGTTCGATCTCGGTGAGCGAGACGACGCCCCAGGGCGCGCTGTACCAGTCCAGCGTGCGCGGCATGGCGTGGCTGGTGTCGATCAGGATCAGTTCGGTCGATCCGCCGCCGATGTCGAAGATGAGCGCCGGGCCTTCGCCCTCCTCAAGCAGGGCATGGCAGCCCATCACCGCCAGCCGGGCCTCTTCCTCGGCGGAGATGATGTCGAGCGCGATGCCCGTCTTGCGGCGGACATGCTCGACGAATTCCTGGCCGTTCTCCGCCCGGCGGCAGGCCTCCGTCGCCACCGAGTGGGCGAGGTGGACATGGCGGCGGCGCAGCTTGTCCGAGCAGACGGCCAGCGCGGCGACCGCCCGGTCCACCGCATCGTCGCTCAACCGGCCGGAGCCGGCGAGTCCCTCGCCCAGCCGGACGATGCGCGAAAAGGCGTCGATGATGACGAACCCGTCGGCGGCCGGCCGGGCGATCAGCAGCCGGCAATTATTGGTGCCGAGGTCCAGCGCGCCATAAGCGCGGCGATAGGAGGGAGGCGGAGCGTCGGGTGAGGCCGTCCGCGCCGGGCGGCGCTCCGGCGTCGCAATGCTATGGTCCACCTTGCGGGCCCTTACTTCATTTGCTCTCCGGAACGGGGATACCGCCGGTACTTGAGCCGGAACCTATCGATTGGTCCGGTTCCCCGCAAGCGATGTCCGACCGACCGTTGACAGCCAGCGCCGCGCTGCCTATTTCCGCGCCTCCGCTGCTGCCCCGTCGTCTAATGGTAAGACTACGGATTCTGATTCCGTCTATCGAGGTTCGAATCCTCGCGGGGCATCCATTTCAAGGACTTAGCGGGAATTTTTTCCTTTCGACTACGGTCCATTCCAACATGGTTGATGTTGGAATTCCAACGATATTGCCTGGGCCACGCGCTACCACGATCGCCCCGCATCCCATGCCTTCCGCCGCCGGCGGTCAAATGCCCGTGCGCCGCAGGGCAAGAAGCCGCCGGCAGGGCTGATAGCCTGTGCGGAAACGCAGGAGGGGCCATGCGAACGGACCATTGGGCATTGCGCGCGCTGTTGCCGGTCCTTGTCCTTGCAATGGCGGGTACGGCATCGGCCGGACCTGTCGTCCAGACCCAGACCGGGGCGATCGAAGGGATAAGCGAGAGGGCCGGGGTCGAATCCTTCCTTGGCGTGCCCTTTGCCGCGCCGCCGGTCGGCGAGCGGCGGTGGCGCGCGCCCTTGCCGCCGACGCCCTGGCGCGGCGTGCGGAGCGCGACCGCATTTTCCAGGGATTGCATCCAGGAGCCGCAGAGCGTGCCGCCGGGGCCGGGCTTCAACAACCCGACCAGCGAGGATTGCCTTTATCTCAACATATGGCGGCCGGCGCAGGCCGCAGCGACGCCGCTGCCGGTGATGGTGTGGATCTATGGCGGCGCCTTCATCATGGGGGCAGGGTCCTTCCCGAGTTATGACGGCGCCATGTTCGCGCGTGGCGGGGTGATCCTCGTCACCTTCAACTATCGGCTTGGCCGGTTCGGCACAGTCGCCCATCCCGCGCTGACGCGCGAGCAGGTGGGCGGGCCGATCGGCAATTATGGCATCATGGATCAGGTCGCGGCGCTGAAATGGGTGCGCGCCAACATCGCGGCCTTCGGCGGCGATCCGGCCAATGTCACCATTTTCGGGGAGTCGGCGGGCGCACGCTCGGTCAACATATTGATGGCGTCGCCCGCGGCGCGCGGGCTGTTCGCCAAGGCTGTCGCTCAATCGGGCGGCGGCGGATCGACTTTGCACAGCGTCGCCACCGCCGAGGCGGCGGGGACGGCGTGGGCGGAGAAGCATGGCGCGGAAAGCCTCGCGGCGCTGCGCGCTCTACCCCCCGAAGCGGTGTGGGACGGGCCGGTGCGCGGCGGACCGGTGCTGGTCGAGGACGGCCAGTTGATCGCCATGGCGACGGACGAGGCGTTCCGCACCGGCGCGGTGGCGGACGTGCCTTACATCAACGGCTTCAACAGCCAGGAGGAAAGCCTGCTCCGCTGGCTGCCCGACGCGGCGGAGCGCTGGTTCGCGGGGCTGGACGCGGCGGGGCAGGGGTTGCTCGCTCTTTATGCGGAGGCGGGGACGGATCGCCGCGTGGCGCTGGGCAGGCTGTGGGGGGAGGCCAATTATGGCGTGTCCTCGCGAGCCCGCGCGCACGGCGTGGCGGCGCGGGGCGGCAGGGCATGGCTCTATCGTTACGCTTATGTGCCGGATGCAGCCGGTGGGACGGCCAGCGGCGCGGGGCATGAAGCGGAAATCGAAATGGTGTTCGCCAACCCCGATCCGCGCTGGACCGCGCCATGGTCGGCGGCCGATGCCGACATGGCGCGGACCGTGCAGGGTTATTGGCTGAACTTTGCAAGGACGGGCGACCCCAATGGCGCCGGTCTGCCGCCCTGGCCCGCTTATGGCGCGGACGACGATGTGTTGATGGGGTTCGACGCGCGCGGCGCGGCGGCCGTGCGCGGGTTCGGCAAGGCGCGTTTCGATGCGATCGAGGCGATCAAGCCCTGACGTGTTGCGATCAATCCAGCGAAACGCCGGAAATCTGTTCGAGATATGCAAGGAGTTCTTGTTGGACAGCGGGATCCCGGGCCGCAGCCGCGATGGGGCGGAGCTGCCTGTGGTGGAAATATCGGCCGGTCGTGCGGGCCTGCGGATCGTCGCTCACGGCAAGCCACGCCTGGGTGTTCGCGCCCAGCGCCAGATCGCCGGGCGCCTCCGCGCCGCCCATGCGGGTCGGCACCCAGCCGGGGTCGACCGCATTGGCCAAAACATCCGGCCAGCGCCGGGCCACCGCCAGCATCAGGATCATGTCGTGCAGCTTGGTGTCGGAATAAGCCTGGATGGCGTTCCACGGCCGCTTTTCCCACTGGGCGTCCGCCAGATCGGCATTGCCGCCGTTGTGCAGCCCGGAGCTGAGGTAGATCAGCCGGCGCGGGCGGGCGATGAGCGCCGTCAGCATATAGGGCGCGAGCACGTTGACCGCGAATGTGCGCGAAAGGCCGTCCGCCGTCTCATGGCGGCACGCGTCATGATAGCCGGTCCCGACATTGTGGATGATGGCGTCGAACCCGCCAAGCGCGTTGACTGCGGCGGCGACGGCGCGGATGCCCGAACGGGTGGACGCATCGCCGGTGATGACCGCTCCGCATCCGGGCAGGCGCGCCCGCGTGTCCGCCGCGCGGGCGTCGTCGCGGGCATGAAGGACCACTTCGTGCCCCTCGGCCGCCAGTTGCCTGCCTGCGAGCAGGCCGAGCCCGTCAGACGAACCGGTGATGAAAATCCGCGCCATGCCCCGGCCCCTTCGTCAACCTGCCGCAACCGCTTTTCGGGCGGCTTCGCCTTGTGCCCGCGCATGGCGGCGGTGTCGATGGCGCGACTGTTTCGCCCGATTGTTACCTGTCATCAACGATCCATCTCACAGGTAACAAAGGAAACAGTGCCAGCCTCCCCCGCGGCGGGAAAAGTCAATATGATCAAGAGGCTTAAGATTTTGGCATGATCCATGCTTCGGGTTTCCCAAAGGAGGGGCATCCAACGAAGCAAGAAGATCCGTGTCATTCACGGTGACAAGATCG
Source organism: Sphingomonas sp. SCN 67-18 (assembly GCF_001724715.1). Classification (GTDB taxonomy): domain Bacteria; phylum Pseudomonadota; class Alphaproteobacteria; order Sphingomonadales; family Sphingomonadaceae; genus SCN-67-18. The sequence continues at coordinate 66,341 of NZ_MEFG01000013.1, read as the reverse complement.
TTGTGCAGTCGTTCTGGCAAAGCCGAACGAGCGGATTGATTAACATATGTAGCATTTATGTCATGTATTCATGAATGTTATTTACATATTTACTCCGTTTCCCTTCTCAGAAATTCTTTGGATTGTTTGAATCGATCGTTCGATACTTGTAATTAAATTTCAACAATTAAATCAGACGGGAAAATAGGTTATCTGAAGAAATCGCATTCATATTAGGGGCCGTAAGATCTGAAGATCATCAAAGGATTTTTGATCTTACATATTTGACGGGAAATTTTTCTAATAATTTAGAAAATATCTTGGGAGATGATTATGAATTTCTTGGGAAATAGCAGAAGGTATCTGGAATCCACCGCGTTTGTCGCGCTCGCGCTCGGCGTTGTTTCGCCGCTTCACGCGCAGGAGCAGGACGATGCCGCCGCCGCTACCGGCAGTGATGATGTCATCGTCGTCACAGGTTCCAGCATTCGTGGCGCGCCCGCAGTCGGGTCCAACCTGATCAGCGTCGGCCGCGACATGATCGAGGATGCCGCCGCAGCCACCGTGCAGGACCTGCTGAAGAGCGTGCCGGCCGTCTGGGGCGCCAACGCGCCGAGCCAGGGCGGTTTCGCCGCCAACGACACGGCCGGTGCCTCGGTGCCGCAGATCCACGGCATCGGCGGCGCGAACAGCTCGTCCACGCTGGTCGTGGTCGACGGTCACCGCTTCCCGCTGACCGGCATCATCCGCAACCTGCCAGACCCCAACTTCATCCCGCCCAACGCCATCGAGCGCGTTGAGGTGCTGGCCGAAGGCGCGTCCTCCATTTACGGTTCGGACGCCGTCGCCGGCGCGCTCAACTTCATCACCCGCCGCAAGTTCAGCGGCGTGGAAGCATCCGCCCAATATGGTTTCGGCGAGGATTACAGCAACTGGAGCGCCACCCTGTCGCTCGGCACGCGCTGGGACACCGGCGGCGCGGCATTCTTCTACAGCTATTCGGACAAGAGCCGTCTGGCCGTTTCGGATCGTCCGCTCGCCATGGCTGACCAGCGCGCGCGCGGCGGCCGCAACTTCGCGAACTTCAACTGCTCGCCGGCGACGATCCAGCCTGCCGGCCAGTCGCTGCTGTATCAATTCCCCTATTCCGGCGCGGGTTTCGCGAACAACCTGACCACGGCCGCATCGTCGACGCTTTGCGACCAGTCGAACTATTCCGACCTGATCCCGGCCGAAAAGCGCCATTCGATGATGGTGAAGCTGGATCAGGAGGTGGGTGACCGCCTGACGCTGAGCGCCGACGTCGTCTATTCGGTACGCAACTCGAACATGAACAACTCCGTCGCCGTCGCGCACGGACAGGGCGGCACGCCGACCGTGCAGCAGCTGATCACGGCCACGGCATTCGGGCCTGGGTCCGCCAACCCGGCGCAGATCAACCCCTTCTATGAGAACCCCACCGGCGTCACTGCGACATCGCAGACCATCCGTTGGGACGGCAATGATCTGTTCCCGAACAGCGCCAAGCAGCGCGGCTTCAGCGAGTCCTTCTACGCTTATGGCCGTGCGGAATATGAGCTGTCGGACCGCTGGCAGGTCGCTGCCTTCGTTGTCGCGGGCATCAACAATGCCAAGACGACGATCACCGGCCGGCTTTGCCAGAGCTGCGTGATGCAGGCCCTGAACGGCACGTTCAACAGCAACGGCAGTGGCACGGTGACCGCGCTGACCACCGCCAATGCGCTGGACGTGTGGCGTCCGCTGGCGACCAACCGCACGTCGCCCGAAGTGCTGAAGCGTCTGCTCGACGCCCGCACCTATCAGGGCTCGCGCCAGACCATCCAGCAGTACAACATCAGCACCAACGGCACGCTGTTCGAGCTGCCCGGTGGTGAGGTGAAGGTCGCTGTCGGTGGCGATATGGTGAAATATTCGCAGGAAGCGGAAGTCGTCGATACGGCCGGCATCGGGCCGTCCAGCCAGGCGTCGACCTATAATGCGGTCAAATATCTGCGGACGGTGAAGTCTTTCTATGGCGAGCTTCTGCTGCCCGTCATCGGCGAAGACATGAACATCCCGGGCATCCAGAGCCTGGTGTTCAACGTCTCCGGCCGTTACGACCATTATAACGAGTTCGGTTCGATCAAGAACCCGAAGATCGCGCTGAACTGGCAGGTTTTCGACAGCCTGAAGATCCGCGCCAACTACGCGACCTCGTTCGTGGCGCCGCAGTTCTCCACCTACGGTCCGGATACGCTCAGCGGGCGTGACGGCTTGAGCGTGGACAGCTATTTCGGGCCGGTCGCGAACCAGATCACCATCCCGCTCGATCTTTATCCGGAAGCGCGTGCGATCCCGGGTTGTAACACGGTCGGCCAGGTGACCTGTCTGCTCGGCACGGGCGGCATCAACGGCATGCGCATCGAGGGTGCGAACCCGAATGTGAAGCCGTCGAAGGGCAAGACCTGGGCGATCGGTGCGGACTTCACCCCCACCTTCCTGCCCGGTTTCACGGCCAGCCTGACCTTCTGGCACACCACGCTGGAAAAGGCGGTCGGTGCGCCGCCGATCGGCATCGTGGTGAACTCGCCGACGTTCAAGAACCTGCTCACCATCTACCCGAGCGGTGCGACGGATGCCGAAATCGCGGCGTTCCGCAACGGGTTGCGGGCGATCTCCCCGCTTAACGCAGGGCCGGTCTACTTCTCGAACGACGCCCGTAACCAGAACATCTACAACGTTGCCTTCGAAGGCATCGATTTCGATGTTCGCCACCGGATACGGTTTGACTGGGGTTCGATCCGCATGGGCGTGAACGGCACGCTGAAGACGCGGATGGACCAATATGCTGCGCCGGGCGAGCCCGTGTTCAGCGTGCTCGGCAAGCACCGCTTCAACGGCACCTTCCCGGCCAACAAGTTCGACGGCCGCGCCGAACTGGGTATCGATGTGGGTGATTTCTCGGCTGGCCTGACCGCCAACCACACCGGCAAATATACCTACTGGGGCAACTCCGCGCTCAACCCGGTCGTGTCGCAGAACGGCATCCCGCAGAGCGGCGGCGACAAGGTGAAGGGTTACACCACGGTTGACCTGAACATGAGCTACGACTGGAAGAACGTCTTCGCCGGCAACATCGAGACGTTCCTGACTGTCGACAACCTGTTCGACGCCTACCCGCCCTTCGAGAACAACTCGAACGGCCAGGCCTATGGTTCGGGCTTCGACAACCTGCTGCACTTCCCGATGGGCCGCCTGATCACGGTCGGCGCCCGCGTGAAGTTCTAAGCCGGCACAGGGGCCGCGACCGGTGGGGCATCCCCGGTCGCGGCTTCGGCCTCGCGCCCGATCCGAGAGGGTTTCGGCATCGGGCGCGGGTCCATTTTTATTCAGCGGACGGAGATATGCCGTCCGGGTGAAATGGCCGATCCGGAATATCGGGCGGCCGCTTTCTTGAATTGACCCAGGGTTGTTCGGCGAATTCCGGGATCGGACTCCACGCTCCGGATTTCCAGGAAGTCCTGGAGATAGTCTCAAATCAGAGGAGAGTGTGATGAAGGCCCTGAACGTCTTTCGCGTAAGCGCCAGTTTGAGTCTGGCAGCGCTGCTCGCCGCGCCCGCGGTCATCCACGCGCAGTCCGCGCCCAAGGGCTTCACATCGCTGTTCGACGGCAAGACGCTGAAGGGATGGCGCGGCGATACGACCATCTGGTCGGTTCGCGACGGCGCGATCTCCGGCGGGTCGGAAACGCGGCTGCCGTTCAACACCTACCTGATTTACGACAAGCCCTATGCGAATTTCGAGCTTCGCTACAAATATCGCTGGCTGACGCCGGAAGGCAATTCGGGCTTCCAGTTCCGCAGCGGCATCGCCGACGGCCATTATGCGCTGGCCGGTTATCAGGCGAACGTCGTTCCGGCGACGGTGAAGCCGGAACGTTACGGCATGCTCTATGCCGAACTGACCGACCGCCAGGAAATCGCGCTGCTGGGGCAGAAGGTGGAATTGACGCGCCGCACGGCCACCGGCGGCGGCACCGCCCGCATCGTCCGCACCGTCAAGGAAATGGTCAATTCCCGTGACGACCTGATGGCCTCCGTCCGCGCCAATCCGGAATGGAACGAGGTGGTGGTGATCGCCTATGGCAACCGCATCGTCTCTTCGCTCAACGGCCTGTTGGCCTTCGACGCGCTGGACAAGGATCCGCTGGCCCCGTCCACCGGCCTGCTGGGCCTGCAGGCGCATAGCGGCCCGCCAATGATGGTCCAGTATAAGGACATCTACATCAAGCCGCTGAAGTCCGAGCCGAATTTCACGGCCGGTTTCAAGTCGACGCGCTCCGCCGCGCCGGCGCCCGTGCAGACCTACAAGGATTCCGTGCGGGCAGGGCTGGACGATGTCGGCTGCCGGACGAGCGGCGAGCTGACCCCCTCCGATTGGCAGGGCGCCTGCTGATCCAGGACGACTTCCGCCGGCCCGCACGGGGCCGGTGATTCCTTGCGGGCACAGGCAGCGATCGCTCGGCGCATCGCTGCCTGTCCTGCTGCACGCCCCGGACATATGAAAATGAGAGGATCCCCATGCTGGCTGGATGGCGCAATGACTGCGGTGGTGCTGCAGCCCGATTGTCGCCGCGACGCCGGTCCCGGCGCGGGACGCCTCTCGCCCTTGCTGTCACGGCCCTCGTCCCACTGGCGGACGTCGCGGCGGAGCCGCTGGAGCCGGCCGCGCAGGGCGATGGCCGGGCGACGCCCGCAGCGGCCCCGCCCGTGCCGCCGTCTGACGGCTACGCATTCAACCTGACCGGCGTTGGCCGCGATCTTGGCCAGAGCCTCAAGGACCGGGGCATATACCTCAGCTCCATATCGACGTTCAGCGGCGCCACCATTGCCTCGGGCGGGCTGAAAAAGGGCGAATATGGCGTGTTCCAGCATACGCTGGGCACCAATCTCGATCTTGAGCCGCTGCTGGGCCTCGACAATGTCCTGGTGCACGCCACGGTGGTCAAACGCTATGGCGTGAAGAACAACCGCGCGTTCCATGGCAGCAATTTCGCCGGTCTGGCGATCGCCGGCCCTGTGGAGACGACCCGGCTGGCGGAACTGAGCGTCGACGTCAGCATGCTGGACGACCGGTTGAGGCTGCTCGCCGGGCGCGCGCCGTCCGCGACGGAATATGCCACGTCCGATCTCTATTGCAGCTTTTCGGCGGGCATTTGCGGCCATATTTCGCCCTTCGCCTGGGCGCGCAACAGCAATGCGGGCTTCTGGCCGCTCGCGTCATGGACGGCGCGTGCCACCGTGAAGCCAACGCCGGAAACCTATGTCCGCTTCGGCATCAGCGACGTGAATACGGTGATCTACCGCAAGCCGGGCTTCCCCTGGAACGGCGGCTGGAGCTTCAAGGATTCGATCGGCGTCTTCGTGCCGCTGGAAATCGGCTATCGCACCAGCTTCGCCAATGACCGCCGCCCGCGCGCCGTCAACATCGGCGCTTTCTACGACAGCAGCCCCTATGACGACCCCTATTATAACCGGGACGGCCAGTCCTTCACCCTGGCCGGCGGCCAGCGGGCGCAGCATAAGGGGCGCTCGTCCGTCTATGTCCAGGCGCAGCAGATGGTGTGGCGGCCCGATGAATCGTCGCGCCGGGGCGTCCACCTGTTCGGCGCGGCGCTGTGGGGCGTGCACGGCATAGAGCAAACCAAGTTCCACACGCTGGTCGGCATGGTCGCTACCGGGCCGTTCGCCGCGCGGCCGAATGACAGCTTTGGCGTGATGGCGTTCAGGAACGTGCTCCACCGCCGGGTCAGGGACGATTATCAGGCTTCGCTGACCAAGACCGGCCAGACCGGGCCGATACCGCGCAGCATGATGCTGTTTGAGGTGAATTACAGCATCGCGGCGGCGCCGGGCATTCAGATCAGGCCGTTCGCCCAATATGTCGCCCGGCCGGATCAGATCGGCTTCCGGCCGGTGGTCGCGTCCAACCGGCATGCCTCGATGCTGGGCGTGCAGGTGTCGGCTTCGCTCGGCGACATGCTGGGCCTGCCGTCGATCCAGCGCCGCCGTTAGGAGCCGCCCTGCGCGCCTTTCTGTCACTTGCCTTTTGGTATGTTAGATTTATAAACTATCCGATCTGATGTGACCCTGAGGGCCGGATGGCGGATTTTTTCGAGCGTCTTGAAGCGGAGATGGAGGCCTATACGGCCGCGGAACGGCAGATTGCCTTGTTCCTGCTCAACAATCGTGAATTGATCCCGTTCGAAACCGGCGCGTCGATTGCGTCCCGGCTTGACGTCAGCGCAGTAACAGTCGGGCGGTTTTGCCGAAAGCTCGGCTTCAGGCATTTCCGCGACCTGAAGGAACAGATGCGCGTCTCCGCCAACCTCCCCTGGCTGCAGGGCGAGGCGTTCGAGGAGTTTCTGACCGATTTCAACGACAGCGACAAGCGCCGCAAGACGCTGGAGCGTGAGATCGAGCTGATGGTCGCGGTCTATGAGCGGTCGCAGAACAAGGCGTGGCGCGACACGGTGTCGCTGATCGCCGGCGCCCAGCGGCTGCAGATTGCGGGGTTCCAGACGGAGCGGGGCATTGCGGCGCTGCTGGCGCACAATCTGCAATATGTGCGGCCGGGCGTGGAGTTGATCGACGGGGCTTCCGGCCATTTCGCCGATCTGCTGCTGGACGATCCCACGGGCCGGTGCCTGATCATCGTCGACATCCGCCGCTATTCGCGCCAGTCCCGCCTGCTCGCCGAGCGCGCGCATCAGGCCGGACTGCCGCTGGTGGTGATGACCGACACATTGTGCGACTGGGCGCCGCGCCTGACATCGCATGTGTTGACCGCGGACAGCGACGGCGCTCTGTTCTGGCATTCCCCGGTGCCGATGGTAGCGCTCGTCAACCTGCTGATCAACGATATCGTCGGGGAAAGCGGCGGCCGCAATGTCGAGCGCCGGCTGGACGAAGTGGGGCGGCTCTACGACGATTTCACCGGCTTCGTCAGGACCGGGCGGAGCCGGGCCAACACATCCTGAGCCGCATCGCCCGCCTTCCGTTCCGCGCTGCGCAAACCGTGTCGGTGCATTTTCCTCAACAGTTTTGAATGCCGGACCTGCCGTTTCGCAAAGGGCAGGCCGGGCGTCCGAATATTCCGGCCCGCCGATGGCGTTTCGCGTCCGCCGGCCGGGATGGAGCGACCCATGATGATAGTCAGGCCCGCATCCGCGCGGGATGTCGATGAAATGTACAGGCTGGCCGCGACCGGCGGCAAGGGACTGACCAACCTGCCGCCGGACCGCGACGCGCTCGCCCGGCGGATCGACATCAGCGAGCGGACGCTGGCGGGGGAGATCGCCGATATGGGCGAGCAGCAGGTGCGGCTGGTGCTGGAAAGCGAGGGGCGGTTGCTCGGCCTGGCCGCGCTGTGGCCGCGCGTCGGGATGGCACGGCCTTTCTACAGCTATCGGCTGAGCGAGATGACCTGCGAATCCCGATCGACCGGGCAATGCGTCACCCACCGGCTGCTCACGCTGGTCAACGCGCTGGCGGGGACCAGCGAAGTCGGCGGGCTGCTGCTCGATCCGGCCGCGCGCGGCAGGGGCGCGGGCAAGTTGCTGGCGCGCAGCCGCTATCTCTTCATCGCCCGCCACCGCGGCCTGTTTGCGGCGCGGGTGCTGGCGGAGCTGCGCGGTTATCAGGACGAAGCCGGCAATTCGCCTTTCTGGGAAGGGGTGGGCCGCCATTTCTTCCCGATGGAATTCGACGAGGTGGTGCGCCTTGCCGGCGTGTCGGACCTGGCGTTCGTCGAGGAACTGGCCGGCCGGCACCCGCTCTATGTGGAAACGCTGCCGCCCGCCGCGCAGATGGCGATCAGCCGTCCCCATGAGGACGGCCGTGCCGCCTTCGTGATGCTGGAGGAGGAAGGCTTTGCCTGCGGCGATTATATCGACGTCTTCGACGCCGGCCCGACCATGCTGTGCGAGACGGCGCGGATCAGGAGCGTGGCCAATGCGCTGAACGTTGCGCTGGGCGCGGGCGATGGCGAGGGCGAGCGTCACCTTATTGCGACAGGCGAGCGCGCGGATTTCCGCTGCACCCGCAGCGACGCGCGGGTACGCGACGGGTGGGCGATGGTGGCGAACGATGTCAGGGACGCGCTCGGCTGCACCGTGGGGCAGGACGCGCTGGTGCTGGCGGCCGCCTGATCCGCCGAAAAATGCGCGGCGCCCTCCGCCCCGGTGGGCGGGGAGGGGGCGCCGCGCAGGCTTAGAATTCGGTGCCGATCTTCAGCCCGAAAAATTGCGGCCTGGTGGGGTAGATTCGGTGGTACGGGCCGCAAAATGTGGTCGCGCAATAGGTGTTGAGGCTCAACTGGCCGCGCCGGTCGAACAGATTCTCGATAAATGCCTCCACCTTCCAGTCGCCGATGTGGGTGCCGGCCGAAAGATCGAAGGTCATGAACCCCTTGGTCGATCCGATCGCCGCGAAATCGGCGTCGGTGAGGAAGGATCGGGTGCCGTCCTGGAAGAACATGGAGCCTTGGACGAAGGCCTTGTTGTCCGCCGCGACCGGGAATTCATACCGTGCGGTCAGATTGCCCTTCACCCGCGGCTGGACGGGTAGCCGCGTGCCCTTTGGCGCGGCTGCGGGTATGCCCGGCACGCAGACGACATTCTGCGTGTCCGGGTCGATCTGGCAGAAATTGCTCGCCAGCCGCGCGTTGATATAGGCGATGGCGCCGACCAGGCTGAACCCGCCGTTGCGATAGGCGAGGTCGCTTTCCATGCCATAGATATGCGCTTCGCCCGCATTGTAGATGTTGGTGATGCCGTTGTTGTTGAGCGGCACCAGCCCGAACTGCATGTCCTTCCATTTCTGGTAGAAAGCAGCGCCATTGAAGGTGAAGCGGCCGAAACCGGCTTTCCAGCCGACTTCCTGATTATACAGCTTGTCCGCCTTGAACGGGTCTACCTGTGGTCGCCGGTTGTTGCCGCCGGGGCGGAACCCGCTCGACAAGGTGGCGTAGAGCATCAGGTCCGGCGTCGCCTTCCAGCTCAGGTTGAGCTTGTAGGTGGTGCTGTCCTGCTTGGTGTTCTTGTCGATGTTTATGCACAGCATGTCGGGCGTGGGGGAGGGGCGGACGCAGGCGTCGATCGCGCTGCCGGTGGCGATGCCGGAAAAGCCGACGATCGAATTCTTCGCCCGGAACCCGCGTATGCCGGCCGACAGCGTCAGGTTGGGCAGGATGTCATATTCGCCCTGCGCGAAGAGGGCATAGTCCTTGTCCACCCGAAACACCCGGGTCATGAAGATCGAATCCGGATCGCCCGTGCTGGCGGGAAACGGCGTCGCCCATAAGGGCGTGGGGATGCTGCCGATGCCGGGAATGTTGTAATTGGTGCGGATATTGTCGGTCTGGCGCTGGTAGAACAGTCCGGCGGTCAGCCGAAATCGGTTTTCAGACGGTGACGAGATGCGCAGTTCGTGCGTCTGCTTGGTGTAGTTGCTGACGCCATAATAAGTTTGTTGCGGGTCGAGGAAGCCGCCGTTCCCGTCCGGGTAGTAATTAGCGTAATATCCATAGGTGTCATAAGCCACGGTATAATAAGAATAATCGACCGTGTTATCGACCTGCCGCTCGAAATACCCGCCCGAATAAACCAGGTCCCAGTTGCTGATCTTGCCTTCGATGGTGAGCGCGGATTGGTACCAGCGGTCCAAATTGCGCGAGGGCCGGTAATCGGTGACGTTCAGGTCGCCCTTGCGCGGATCGTACAGGAAGCCGCCATGGGTGAGTTGACGTTGGTAGATGAGCTGCGGCGTGATCGTCCAGTCTTCGTCCAGATCGATGCCAAGCGCGACGCGGCCGCCATAGGTCAGCGCGTCGTTATAGTCCTTCTTCACCAGCGTATGATTGTCGACGGTCATGTTGGTATCGGGGTCGGCATCGTCCAGCGTGAAGGTGCGGGTGCCGGGAATATTGTCGATATAGCCGCCTTCCTTCTGGTAGAATCCCACCACGCGCAATGCGGTGAACGATGAAAGCGGTAGGTTGACATAGCCTTCCAGCGTGCCGCCAAAATCGCCCTTGCCGAACTTGTTTACCTGCGCATCGACCGCGCCTGAAAAGCTCGACGTGTCGGGCTTGTTGGTGATGATCCTGAGCGTGCCGGACAACGAACTGGCGCCGAACAGCGTGCCCTGCGGGCCGGACAGCGCCTCCACCCGGGCGATATCGTAGACGTGGAAGTCGACCGACCCGAAGATCGTCGTCACCGGGATGTCGTCGACATACAGGCTGCTGGTGGGCAGGGATCCCGTCTGCAACCCGTCGCTGCCGCTGGTGACGCCGCGAAACACGATCTGCGCCTGGCCCGGCCCATAGGATTGCGAACTGACGCTGGGCAGCAGCTTCTGATAATCGTCGAAACTGGATACCTGCGCATTCTGCAGGCGGATTTCGCCGAGCGCCTGGACGCTGATCGGCACGTCCTGAAGGTTCTGCTCGCGCTTCTGCGCGGTGACGATGATGTCCGCGTCGTCGGCCCTGGCAGTGCTGTCCTGCGCCAGCGCGGTCGCGGACGTGGACAGGATGGTTGTCGCAAGCATCGCCGTGACGATGCGGCGCGCGAATGGATTGGACCCTCTCATATAACCTCCCGAATTATTCGGTGTTGAATATTATTTGCGTAACGATCAGTAATTTTTGTTATGTTTTGTAGGGATATTCTTCGATGATCCGGCTTAGTTCATCTTTTATCGGCTGAAGATATTCGGAATAACGCTGCCATTGTCCGACGCCGTCACGGTTGATCGGGCGGCGAACCTGTTCTGAACTTGCGGTCTGGACGGCGCGGCGGTTGCTGTGGAAGGCAAGGCAGGCGGCTTCGAAATCGACGCCGATGAAGGCGAGCAGGCGGCGGACCTCGCCCTCGACATCGTCGATCAGCCGTTCGTGGATGACGCGGTGGACCAGCCCCGGTGCGGCCCGGTCGAAATGGTCCATCAGCGCGACATAGTCGCCATAGTAACGGGCGATATCGCCCAGCGCGTAGGAAAAGCCCTGGCCGCGCGCATAATGCTGCCGGAAATTGGAAAAGCAGCAATCGAGCGGATGCCGCCGCGCGTCGATGATGCGCGCGCGGGGCAGGATCATGCGGATGAAGCCGACATGCATCCAGTTGTTGGGCAGCTTGTCGATGAAGAAGGGCTTGCCGCTTTTGCGGTGGACGCGGGTGCGGGCGAGATAATCCTCGCCCATCGCGCGGGCGGCGGCAGGCGGGATGTTGGCCAGTCCGCCATGGTCCGCCTTGGCCCGCGCTTCCAGCATCGGCAGGTCGGGCAACTCCATCGTGCCCTCGATCGCGGAATGGCTGGCCAGGATCTGCTCGATCAGCGTCGATCCCGCCCGGGGCATGCCGACGATGAAGATCGGATCGGCTGCATGGCAGCCGGCGTCGGCAAAGCGGCTCAGCAGGGCAGGGGTGAACAGCGCCCGGCTGCGTTCCACCTGCGCGTGCGTATCGTCCGGGTCATAATCGATCAGGGCGCGCCGCTGGCGATTGCCCTCCGCATAATGGGTGAAAGCGGTGTCCGCCCGGCCCGCATCGTCATGCGCCTTGCCCAGCGCGAAATGCAGGTGGAAGCGGTCTTCCTCCGTCAGGCGGGCGTCCTCCAGCGCCGCGGCCATCGCCGCCACGTCGTCGGCGCCGAAGCGGACGGTCTTCAAATTGGCGAGGCTCCACCATGCCTCGCCCAGCCCCGGCTGCAGCGCCAGCGCGCGGCGATAGGCGGCGACGGACTCGTCCCGGCGGCCGACCGTCTTCAGCATATGGGCATAGGACATCCAGATGCGCGGGTGATCGCCCCAGCGCCCCAGCACCTGCTCATAAAGGCAAAGCGCCTCGTCATATTCGCCGATCCGGCCCAGCGCGGCGGCGCGCAGATTGGCGCTGGCCATGTCGGCGGGGTCGATGCGGGCGATCTCGTCCAGCTCGGCGATGGCTTCCGCCGCGCGCGCGGTCTTGTGAAGCACCATCGCCAGGTTGGAGCGCGCGGCAAGGAAGTCGGGGGCCAGCGCGACGGCGCGCCGCAACAATGTCTCCGCATCCCGGTAACGGCCCAGCCGCCCGGCAAGTTCGGCCAGCATCCGCATGGCCGCGACGTCGCTGGGGTCGGCCCGCAATTGCCCTTTCAACAGCCGCTCCGCGGTCGGCAGATCATTGTCGGCAAGCGCGCCCGCCGCGCGGATCATCGTCTCGTCGTGGACGGCGGCGGCGACCGCCGCGAACGATTCCGCCTGCGCCTCCTCCTCCCGGTCAAGGCGGCGTAGGGCGTGCGCGGCCAGCCGATGCGCCCGTGCCGCAAGCGGCGGGTGCGCCCCGGCCCTGCGCGTCATCTCCAGCGCCGCCTCCGGATCGGCATCGAGCCGCGCGCGCGCGTCCGCCAGCAACGCGTGGTAGGCGGGGTGGGCTGGCACGGGTGTGTCGGGCGCAGGGCGGATGCAGGACTCTATCATCGTCGGTCCTTCAGCTGCAGATCAGGCTCGATCCGGCCTGGGCGCGGCGGATCGGTTCATTCACGATTGTTACATTTGCGAACGATGCGCCGGAGCGAACGACTCGGATGGATGATTCGGGCGCTGCCCGGTTGGAGCATGAAAGCAAGGATATCCGTCTATTCATGGACCGCTCGCGAATGAAGTATGAAGAACTTCAACTACTCAATGTCAATTTCATAACATCAAAATGCGCCGCCACGCAAGCGGCAGAGTGTCGCTGCGGTTCCGCCGGTCCGGCTTGTGCGGAGTCCGCAGGGCGGACGCCCGGCAATCTTCGTGGAGGGTGGGCTTATTGCGAATCCTTTTGCGAATGAGATTGCAAAAGGGGCGTCTGCCCGGCATCCGGCTGTTGTGGGGCATTCCGTCGAGAGGGAGATGGTTCGAATGAGGAAATTGTGGCTCGCGGCAGCGTTTGCCGCTTTTGTTGCCCCGGCTGGCTATGCCCAGGTGGGCGCGCCGACATTGTCGGCGATCACCGCCGATATCGTGAAGAGCGGCGGCGGGAAGATCGGCAGCGTGGAACTGTCGGACGGCCCCACCGGCGTGCTGGTGCGCGTGGAGGTTTCCGGGCTCACCCCCGGCTGGCACGCCATGCACTTCCATGCCGTGGCCGATTGCTCTGATGAGGGGTTCCAGAAATCGGGCGCGCATATCAACCATGCGATGGACAAGAAGCCGCACGGCCTGCTGAACCCGGACGGCCCGGATTTCGGCGAGCTGACCAACTTCTTCGTCGGCGCGGACGGCACCGCCAAGGCGGAGACCTTTACCGCGCTGGTGAAGCTGGGGTCTGAATCCACCCGGGCCAACCTGCTCGATGCGGACGGATCGGCGCTGGTCATCCACGCCAATGCCGACGATCATTTCACCCAGCCGATCGGCGGGGCCGGCGCGCGCGTCGCCTGCGCGGTGATCCGTTAAATCGCGGGTGCGGCGGCCTGATGGGGCAGGTCGCCGCCTCGCCTTGAAGTTGTCAATAATTTACAAATTTACTGGTTCATGACAGCGATCCGTGACGCTGTGACCAGATAATCCGCCGAATCCTGCTGGGATTGCGCGCTTCTCGATGTAGAAAAATTACAAATTCATCGAGATTGAGGTGCAGTGCCATGACCTACCAGGACGAAATCACCCAGAATCGCCGGCTGATCGAAGGCTTTCAGGGCCGGTGGGACGGCATCGACGCGGAAGCCGTCGCCCGGATGCGCGCGCAGAACCGCTTCCGCACCGGGCTGGACATCGCCCGCTACACCGCGGCCATCATGCGCCGCGACATGGCCGCCTATGATGCGGATCCGGCCAATTACACCCAGTCGCTGGGCTGCTGGCACGGCTTCATCGGCCAGCAGAAGATGATCTCGGTCAAGAAGCATTTCGGCTCCACCCAGGGGCGCTACCTCTATCTTTCGGGCTGGATGGTCGCGGCGCTGCGTTCCGAATTCGGGCCGCTGCCGGACCAGTCGATGCACGAGAAGACGGTGGTCCCGGCGCTGATCGAGGAACTCTACACCTTCCTGCGGCAGGCCGATGCGCGCGAGCTGAGCGGCCTGTTCCGCGAGATCGACGCCGCCCGCGCGGCCGGCGACCAGCTGAAGGAAAAGCAGCTGCTGGCTACGGTCGACAATTTCCAGACCCATGTCGTGCCGATCATCGCCGATATCGACGCCGGCTTCGGCAATGCGGAGGCGACCTATCTGCTCGCCAAGAAGATGGTCGAGGCCGGCGCCTGCGCGCTGCAGATCGAGAACCAGGTGTCCGACGAAAAGCAGTGCGGCCATCAGGACGGCAAGGTCACCGTGCCGCACGACGACTTTCTGGCGAAGGTCCGCGCCTGCCGCTACGCCTTCCTTGAGCTGGGCGTCGACGACGGCATCATCGTCACCCGCACGGACTCGCTGGGCGCGGGGCTGACCAAGCAGATCGCGATCAGCCGCCAGCCGGGCGACCTTGGCGACCAGTATAACGGCTTCCTCGATTGCGAGGAGATCACGGCTGAAAACGCCGCCAATGGCGATGTCGTCATCAACCGCGACGGCAAGCTGATGCGGCCGAAGCGCCTGCCCAGCAACCTGTTCCAGTTCCGCCCCGGAACCGGGGAGGACCGCTGCGTGCTGGATTGCATCACCTCGCTCCAGCACGGTGCCGACCTGCTGTGGATCGAGACGGAAAAGCCGCATATCGAACAGATCGCCGGCATGGTCGACCGCATCCGCGCGGTCGTGCCCAACGCCAAGCTGGTCTATAATAATTCGCCGTCCTTCAACTGGACGCTGAATTTCCGCCAGCAGGCCTATGATGCCTGGGCCGCCGCCGGCAAGGACGTGTCCGCATATGACCGGGCCCGGCTGATGAGCGTCGATTATGACGGCACGGAACTGGCCATCGAGGCGGATGAGCGCATCCGCACCTTCCAGGCCGACGCGTCGAAGCGGGCGGGGATTTTCCACCACCTGATCACGCTGCCCACCTATCACACGGCGGCGCTCAGCACGGACAATCTGGCGCGCGATTATTTCGGCGAGCAAGGCATGCTGGGCTATGTGCTCAACGTGCAGCGGCAGGAAATCCGCCAGGGCATCGCCTGCGTGAAGCACCAGAACATGTCCGGTTCCGACATTGGCGACGATCATAAGGAATATTTCGCCGGGGAAGCGGCCCTGAAGGCCGGCGGCGTCCACAATACGATGAACCAGTTCGCCGCGTGATGCGCGCGGCGCGCTGACCGAAACGAGTTTCCTGGGGAGGAAAATTGACCCGTCGCGCGGCCTCGGCTTCGCGGCGGGTCTCTACGTCCGGGCGGTACGCCCCGGCTTGCCCCCGCGCGCCGCTGCGCTATCCAGCGGCAGGAACAATCGGGGACGTGTGGTGGCTTATTCCGATCTATTGGCGGCCATGGAGGCGCGGGACGGCGCTTTCCACGTCACGCCGGGCGACGAGTGGCGGCAGGGGCAGACGCTCTATGGCGGCCTGTCCGCGGCGCTGGCGGTGGAGGCGGGTACGCGCGCCTTTCCCGACCTTCCACCGCTCAGGTCCGCGCAGATCGCGTTCGTCGGGCCGTCCACCGGCCCGCTGACGATCACGCCCGGCCTGTTGCGCCGGGGCAAATCCAGCGCCTTTGTCAGCGTCGCGACTATCGGGGAGAGCGGCGCGGCCACCCAGGCAACGCTCTGCCATGGCGCTGCTCGCGACTCCGCCCATATATTCACGCGCCTGCCGATGCCGGACGTTCCGGGGCCGGAAGGCCTGCCGGATTTCTTCGCCGGCGGGCGCGGGCCCACCTTTTCGCGGCAATTCGACGCGCGGCTGGCCGGCGGCGGCTGGCCGACCAGCGGATCGGCCCGGCCGGAATGTCTGGTGTGGCTGCGGTTGCGGGACGCTGCGCCGCCTTCCGGCCCGGCCACGCTCGTCGCGCTGGGGGACGCCCTGCCGCCGGCGGTGATGACGCAGTTTACGGCATTCGCGCCGATCAGCTCGATGACATGGTCGGTCGAGTTCCTGTCCAGCGCGACGCCGCCGGGCGGGGACTGGTATTTGATGCACAGCATCGCGGAGACGGCCGGGGAAGGCTATTCCGCGCAGACCATGACGCTGTGGCACGAAAGCGCTGCCCCGGTACTCATCAGCCGGCAGACCGTGGCGATCTACGCCTAGCCCAGCCCGGCAAACAGCGCGCAGCGTATCGTCCGGCGGATGATACGGCCGATCATCGTCCCGCTATTGGCGGCAAGGCAGCGGGCGAGCGCGCGGGCGCGGCGGGCGAGCGTCTCGCGCTCGCGGATCTCGAAATGGCAGCGGATCGCCTGGCCGATGGTGGTGCTCAACCCCGCCTTCAGCAGGCAGCCGAGCACCGGATCGGGCACGGGCAGGGACTGGATCGCCCCTTCGATCAGCGCATCCGGCCCGCCCTCATGGTCGGACATCAGATAGTCCTTCAGCCGGTGCCAGACGTCTTCGGCATAATCCGGCGCGTCGCCGCTATCGTCCAGTTCGCGCGCGGCGAAATCGCCATGGTTGAGGCTGATCCGGCCCGCAACCTCGCCGTCTATCTCGATCTCGATGACGCCCTGCGCCAGATCGACGTTGAGCGTCGCCGCCAGTTCCATGCCGGGCGCGTCGTCGGTGGGCAGGCGGACCGCGCTGATCCCGATCGACAGATTTTCACGCAGCGCGGCGATCCGGTCGAAATCGAGCGCGACCTGATAGACGTGCCCGGTACGCGGATCGGTGAAGCGTTGGGAGAGGATGCGCGCCATGAACTGCTCCCCAGGGCCGGGCGGGACGGACGGTCAGTCCAGCCCGTCGTCGCCGCGATATTTGAGTTCCAGATATTTGCCCTGGGTGGCCAGCTTGTCGAGGTCGCCCGCCGCCAGCTGCTCGGTCATGCGGGCGAGCTCGCTTTCCACCACCGCCAGCCCTTCGACCAGTTGCCGGTCCGGGCTCATCCCGGCGCGCTCCTCGCGGCGCAGGCTTTGCGGGACGCGCTGATAGCCCGAAACCAGTTCGGGCAGTTCCTCGCCGATCAGCCGGCGCACCTCCGCGGCCGCCGGCTCGCGCGGGTCGAGCGTTTGCAGCTGCGGGGCCAGCGCCTCCAGCCGCACGCCGATATCGTCGACCAGCCTGATCGCCGGGGTGGGCAAGGCGGGGCGTTGCCGCTCAAGCCACTGTTCGGTCTTCAGCGGCAGCGCCTTGATGTCCGTCTCCGCGATCTTCTCCCGCGTCACCTCCGGGGTGCGCGGGAAAATGGCGAGCAGCAGCGTTGCGGCGATCAGCGCGGCGACGACCATCATCACCCCGTCGCCGCCCAGCGGCATGAACCAGCCGATGACGATGGCGGCGATCAATATGGCCAGGTCCGCCCCGGCGATCCGCTTCAATTTTGCGAGGATCGCCTCGTTGCGGCGGGCGCGGCCGCGCGCGGAAAGGCTGCGGTTGCGGTCGGAATGGCGGTGGAGAACTTCCTCCGCCCGGCGCATCACCTCGTCGCTGCTGGGCATGGCATCAATTGTCCAGCGCGGTCAGCAGCGACGTTTCCCCGCCGTCTCCGCCCTGCGCCGCGCCTTCCGCGCGGGCGATATAGCCCCTCGATTTCTCGACCTCGGTGGACAGGGTGTTGACCGTCGCCTTCATCGAATCCAGCGCCTTCAGCTTGAATGCGTCGATCGAATCCATCGTGTCGTAGATGTTCTGGAAGGCGCGCTGCAGCGTCTCGATGGGGATTGTGGACGATGCCGCCTGCTGGTGGATCTCGGCGGTCTGCGTCTTCAGCATCTTGCCGGTGCCGTCGATGATGCCCGCCGTGGTGGTGTTGAGCGCGGTGATCTGCTGCAGCACCAGCTTCTGGTTGGTCAGCGCCTGCGCCACCGTCACCGCCGTGCGCAGCGCCGAGACGGTGGTGGTGGAGGCGCGGTCGACGCCCTTCACCAGTTCCACATTGTTCTTCTTGACCAGATCGAGCGCCAGATAGCCCTGCACGCTGACCGCCATCTGGGTCAGCAGGTCCTGGGTCCGCTGGCGGACGTAGAACAGCGCCGTCTCGCGGATCGCCTTGGCCTTGGCGGGGTCGGTGGCGTCCAGCTCGTTCGCCTTGTCCTCCAGCCGGGCGTCCAACACCTTGGACATGTGGATCATCTGTTCCAGCCGGCCCATCGCCGCCCACAGTTTCTGCCGCTCCACCGAGATGGCGGCATTGTCCATCAGCAGCTCGTCCTTGCCGGAAGCGAGCCGGGTGAGGATGGACGAGATATGCCCCTGGGCGGATTTATAGCCGTCGAAATAATTGCGCAGCTTCGAACCGAAAGGGATGATGCCGAACAGCTTGCGCTTCGACATCAGGTCGCCCCGGGTGGAGGGGTCGAGATCCTCTATGGTGCGACGCAGTTCGGCCAGATCGGCGCCGACGCCCGATTCCTGGTCCATCGCGCGGACCGGCCGGTCGAGGAAGCGGTTCGATTCCCCGGCGGCGGCGCGGATTTCCTTCTGGCCCAGCGCGGTGATCGAATCGACGCGCTTGCCGAATTCCGGCGAATTGACGTCCTGGGCGATCAGATCCTCGACAAAGCCGTCGACCCGCTTGTCCAGTTCCGTGCGCTGCTCGTCCTGCAGCGGGACCAGCCCGGCCGCCTTTTCCGGCGCAACGACGGCCACCGGATCAGGGGCGGTGAGGATCAGATCGGTTTCGGCGACCTCTGTGGTGGTGCTTGCCATGATTACTCCTGCCCCTTGCCGGGACAAGATGGCGGTGAATGCCAAGGGGTTCAAGCGCGTTTCGCCGAAGCCGGTGGGCCGTCGGTCGGATGGGGGCGGGCGGATCGCTCAGTCCGCTGCGGCGTCGTCGCGGGCGATGCGGGCGGCGACGACGGCGGACAGCATCAGTTGAAGCTGGTGGTAGAGCAGCAGCGGCAGCAGGATCGCCCCGGCTTCCGGGCCGGGAAAGAGGATGCGGGCCATCGGCGCGCCGGTCGCCAGGCTTTTGTGCGCGCCGGAAAACAGCAATGTCGCCCGGTCGGCGCGGGAGAGGCGCATGGCGCCGCCCAGCCCCCATGCCGCCGCGAAGGCGCAGGCCAGCAAAGCCGTCACCACGCCCAGCAGCATGGCCAGCTGTGCGCCGCTCACCCGGCTCCAGATACCGCCGGTCACCGCCTCGCTGAACGCGACATAGACCGCGATGACGATGGTCAGCCGGTCCATGAAGCCCACGATCCGCCGGTTGCGCTCCGCCCAGGGGGCCAGCCAGCGGCGGCTCAACTGGCCCAGCACGAAGGGCAGCAGCAGGATGAGCATGATCCGGCCGATGCCGCCGAAGCCGGTTTCGCCGCCCTGCGCGCTGGCCAGCAGCGCGAACAGCGCCGGCGCCATCACCACGCCCGCAATGTTCGACGCCGCCGATGCGATGACCGACGCCGCCACATTGCCGCGCGCCAGCGATGCATAGGCGATAGACGACTGCACGGTGGTGGGCAGCACGCATAGATAAAGCAGGCCCAGCGCCAGCCCGGGGCCGACCAGCGGCCTGGCGAGCGAGGCCATGCCCAGTCCCGCCATCGGCATCGCGCCATAGCAGAAGGCGAAGATCGCCAGTTGCAGCCGCCAATGGCGAAACCCCTGCGCCACCGCGTCCGGGCTGATCCGCACGCCGTGCAGGAAGAATAGCAGCATGATCGCCGCCGTCGAGATGAAGCCGACGATGCTCAGCGCGACGCCGTTTGCGGGCAGCAGGCTGGCGACGATCACCGTGGCGATCAGCATCAGGATGAAGCTGTCTGGAATCAGGCGGCGCAGCATGGTGGCGTCCTAGGCGGATCGCGGGGGCGGGGGCAAGCCGCGCCGCCGTGTCACTTCATGACTTTCCGCAACGCAACAATTCCGCTAAGGCGCGCGCAAACGGCATCCCGCCCGTATCCAGGAACATCAATGAGTCTTCGCAACGTCGCCATCATCGCGCACGTCGATCATGGCAAAACCACGCTGGTCGACCAGCTTTTCCGCCAGTCCGGCACCTATCGCGACAATCAGCGCGTCGAGGAGCGCGCGATGGATTCGAACGATCTGGAGCGCGAGCGCGGCATCACCATCCTCGCCAAGTGCACGTCGGTGGAATGGGCCGACCCGGCGGGCGGCAAGACCCGGATCAACATCGTCGACACGCCCGGCCACGCCGATTTCGGCGGCGAGGTGGAGCGCATCCTCTCCATGGTGGACGGCGTGATCCTGCTCGTCGATTCCGCCGAGGGCGCGATGCCGCAGACCAAGTTCGTCACCGGCAAGGCGCTGGCGCTGGGGCTGCGCCCCATCGTCGTCGTCAACAAGATCGACCGGCAGGACGCTCGCGCGCAGGAAGTGCTGGACGAGGTGTTCGACCTGTTCGTCTCGCTGGAGGCCAATGACGAGCAGCTGGATTTCCCCGTGCTGTTCGCGTCCGGCCGCAACGGCTATGCCGGCGACAATGCCGAAGTGCGCGAAGGCACGCTGGAACCGCTGTTCCGCACCATCGTCAACCATGTCCCGGCGCCCAAGGCGGACCCGGACGGGCCGTTCAAATTCCTGGTGACGCTGCTGGACCGCGACAATTTCCTCGGCCGCATCCTGACCGGCCTGGTCTTTTCCGGAACCGTCAAGCTGAACCAGCCGGTGCACGCGCTGGACGGCGACGGCAATGTCGTCGAAACCGGCCGCGCGTCGAAACTGCTCGCCTTCCGGGGGCTTGAGCGGGTGCCGGTGGACGAGGCGAGCGCCGGGGACATCATCTCCATCGCCGGGCTGACCACCGCGACCGTCGCCAACACCATTGCCGATCCGGGCGTGACCGAACCGCTGCACGCCCAGCCGATCGACCCGCCGACGCTGTCGATGCGCTTTGCCGTCAACGACAGCCCGATGGCCGGGCGCGAGGGCAGCAAGGTGACGAGCCGCATGATCCGTGACCGGCTGTTCCGCGAGGCGGAAAGCAATGTCGCGATCAAGGTGACGGAAGCCGCCGACCGCGACAGTTTCGAGGTGGCGGGGCGCGGCGAGCTTCAGCTGGGCGTGCTGATCGAGACGATGCGGCGCGAAGGCTTTGAACTGGGCATCAGCCGCCCGCGCGTGCTGTTTCGCGAGGAAGGCGGCCAGCGCACCGAGCCTTATGAAACCGTGGTGATCGACGTCGACGACGAATATTCGGGAACGGTCGTCGAGAAGATGTCGATCCGCAAGGCGGAGCTGACCGACATGCGGCCTTCGGGCGGCGGCAAGACGCGGATCACCTTCTCCGCCCCGTCGCGCGGGCTGATCGGCTATCATGGCGAATTCCTGTCCGACACGCGCGGCACCGGCATCATGAACCGGCTGTTCGAGAAATATGGTCCCCACAAGGGCAATATCGACGGCCGCAAGAACGGCGTGCTGATCTCCAACGGCAATGGCGAGGCCAATGCCTATGCGCTGGGATCGCTCGAGGAGCGCGGCATCCTGATGGTCGAGCCGGGCGAGCCGCTCTACGAAGGCATGATCGTCGGCGAGAACGCCAAGACGGACGACCTTGAGGTCAATCCGATGAAGGCCAAGCAGCTGACCAATTTCCGCGCCAGCGGCGGCAAGGACGACGCGATCCGCCTCACCCCGCCCCGCCGGCTGACTTTGGAGCAGGCCATCGCCTATATCGACGATGACGAGCTGGTGGAGGTGACGCCCAAGTCCATCCGCCTGCGCAAGCGCCATCTCGATCCGCATGAGCGCAAGAAGGCATCGCGCGCCAAGGCGGCCTGATCGTCCCGTTTCGGGACAGGCGAATCGGCGGCCATGGCGGCCCATGGTGACAGGCGGGTGACGGCCGCCGTCACGAAAATGTCAGCCCCCGGTGGGAGAGGATGGTTGTCCGGGCGTTAACCAACACGCCCCGGGCATCGTCCAAATATCCAGGGGTATGTTGCAATGCTTAAGTCCTTTTGCGTCGCCGCCAGTCTTGCGGCGGCTGCGGTCGCCATGCCTGCCCAGGCCGCGCAGATCACGCCGGTGTCGGTCGTCGCCTCCAGCACCCAGGCCCATGGCGGCTTCTACAAGGTGGAAAATCTGATCAACGGCAGCGGCATGACCGGCGATCTGCATGACAGCTATTTCGGCAATATGTGGATGACGGAACAGGGGCCGGGCGCGCAGCAGGGCCTGCTGACCTTCGATCTGGGTGCCGCCTACAAGCTCGCCAGCGCCGACATCTGGCAGTTCAACTATGCCGACGGTCGGCTGATCCCCGGCGTCATCAACACCATAGACCGGGGCGTGAAGGATTTCCGCATCCTCACCTCGCTGGACGGCGTGGCGTTCACAGAAGTGTTCACCGGCACCATGGCGCGCGGCGAAGGCACGCCGGCCGCCGCGCAGATTTTCGGTCTGAACGGGGTCGAGGCGCGGTTCGTGCAGATCGACATCCTCAACAACTATGCCACCGGCACCATCTACACCACCTATTCGGCCGGCCTGTCGGAAGTGCGGTTCAACGCGGTTCCGGAACCCGCCGCCTGGGCGATGATGATCGGCGGCTTCGGCCTGGTCGGCGGGGCGATGCGCCGCACCCGCCGCACCGCGCGAACCGTTGCCGCCTGACGTTCAGCATTCGACGGGGAGGCCGTGCCGGTCTCCCCGTTTGAACAGCGGGTTAACATGGGGTTCCGCACCCGTTCAGCCGTCCCGTCCCATGGTCCGCGTCGAGATCGGCGGCGGAACCCCGTCCGCCGACTCTCGTTCGGGGGTAACGGACGGAGACGAACCATGAAGATGACTGTTGGAAAGGCGATGGGATCACTTGTCGCCTGCGCGGCCATGACGGTCGCGATGACACCGGCGGAGGCCCAGCGTTACGGGCGGCCGGGGTGGAATGGCGGCGGCCATTATGGCGGCCATTACGACCGGCATTACCGGGGCCGGGGATCGCGCACCGGGCTGGCGCTGAGCGCGGGCGCGCTGGGCCTGGCGCTGGGCGCGGCGATGGCGTCGAACAATCGCGGCGGCTATTATTATGACCGGGGCTATGATTATGCGCCCCCGCCGCGCCGCAATTACCGGCCGCGCTGCTACACCGAACGGGTGTGGGACGATTATGAATATCGCTGGGTGCGGGTCCGCTACTGCGACTGATCAGTTGGCGGCGTAGGCGATCGCGGCGGTTTCCAGGCTCGCCATCTGCATGGGGGCCGCCGCGTCGTCGCGCGAGGGATAGATGAATCCGGCGGCGGGATAGCTGGTCAGGCCAAGCCCGTTCGACGGCGCATACCACACGCGCACCTCGCTCCAGTCACCGGCGGCCGAGGTGTCGACAACGGTCACGTCGCGCTCCACCTGCCCGCGCGCGCCGTTGATCAGCGACCAGTTGGCGTGGGTGACCTTGATCTCCCGGTCCGAAACAATCTGGCTGACCATGGCGACATGGCCGACGCGCATGGACTTGTGCGCCTTCAGCACCAGCACCGCGCCCAGCTGCGGCGTGTGGCCGCGGTCGTAGCGGCCCTCGGCCTGGTCCCACCAGCCGGCGGCGTTGCCGTACAACGCGATGCCCGAAATCTGCCGGGCAAAGGGCGCGCACTGCCAATATTGGGCGGACGCGGCGGCCGGGGCGATTGCGAAGGCGGCAAGCAGGGACAGGCCGAAAACGATCTTGCGTCCCAATGACATGCGGCGAATCCCCCTGCGCTCCGGCATCTTTGCTAGAGGGCGCATGGCGGCGCGGGGAAGGGGATTCGGTTAACGAATCCCGCCCTTCGCGGCGAACCGGATGAGTCGTGCGACGAGTGGTGCCGGCCTGCCCGGCGGGCCTTATTTCACCGTATCGTCCACCGTGCCGACCGTCACCGAATGATAGAGCGGCCGCGCCCGGGCGTAGATCCGCCGGGCGATCGGCTGGCCCCATGCGCCTTCGGTCATCAGCGCCTTGAACAGCGGGGCGATGAACTTGCGCCGCCCCTGCGTCGTGAGGAACTGTTCCAGAGACGGCAGCGCCGCGTCATGATGGTTGGCGACCGCCAGCATCAGCCAGGCGAAGCGCACCTCGCTGTTGCCGGTGGCGGAAAGGCCCATCGTCCTGTCGAGGTCCGCCAGTTGCGCGGACGCCAGCTTGCGCGGCAGGCTGTTCAGGAAGCGCACCTTTTCCTGCGTCGTCCAGCCGCCGGCCGGGATGGCCGAAGCCGCGCCGCCCCCGGCAAAGGCCGCCGCCTGCGCGTCCACCGCGGCGAAGCGGGGCGAAGTGATGTGGACGGCATTGGCGGGAATGCCCGGCTGGTAAACCCATTGCTCGACGCCGATCTTCGCCTCCAGCGCCTTGTCGCCCTTCAGCAGGTTCTGGCGCAGGTCGGCAAGGAAACCGGCGGTGGTCTGCGGCTGGAAAGCGTGGCGGTCGAAATAGCCGCGCAGATATGCATCCCATGCCTCGCGGCCCACCGCCTGCTCGATGGTGCGCAGGAAGACCGCGCCCTTCTCATAGGCGATGTCGGTCATCCCCGCATCGGGGTCGCGCCCGGCAAGGTCCAGGTGCAGCCGGGTGTCGGGGGCGTTCAGCCCGCCGGCGTCCTTGATCGCGCCCTGCATGTCGCTCCAGCCCAGATCGGCCAGCATGGCGGCGATGTCCTTGCCATAAAGTGCCTCCATGATCCGGTTCTCGAAATAGACGGTGAAGCCCTCGTTCAGCCAGAAATCGTCCCAGGTGGCGTTGGTGACGAGATTGCCCGACCAGCTGTGCGCCAGCTCGTGCGCGACAAGGCTGACCAGCGATCGGTCGCCCGCGATCACGGTGGGCGTGGCAAAGGTGAGGCGTGGATTTTCCATGCCGCCAAAGGGGAAGGAGGGCGGCAGGATCAGCAGATCGTACCGGCCCCAGCGATAGGGGCCGTAGAGCCCCTCCGCCGCCGCGACCATTTTCTCCAGATCGACGAATTCATTGGCGCTCTTGTCGATGGTCGCGGTTTCCGCCCACACGCCGGTGCGTTCGCTGATCGGCTTGAAGGCAAGGTCGCCGATCGCGATGGCGATCAGATAGGGGGCAACCGGCTTGTCCATGCGGAACCGCCAGCGGCGGGTGCCGTCCGGCCCCGCTTCGCCCTTGGGCGTCAGCATCTCCGCGCTCATCACCACGGTCAGCGCGGCGGGCGCGGTGATGGTGGCGTCCCAGCTTTGCCGGATGCCGGGGCTGTCCTGGGTGGGGATCCATGTGCGGTTGAGGATCGCCTGGCCCTGGCTGAACAGGAAGGGCTGTTTCTTGCCGGCGGTCTGGTCCGGGTTCAGCCATTGCAGCGCGGCGGCGTCCGGCCCGGTCGCATAGCTGATGACGATCTGCTTCGCGCCGTCCAGCGCCACGGTAAGCGGCGCGCCGTGGATGGGATCGGCCTTGCCCAGCGCCCATTGCAGCGCCTTGCCGGCGGGGTCGGTGACGGCGGAAATCTCCAGCCCCTTGCTGTCCAGCACGATCTCCTTCGCGCCCGGCGCGGCGGCGACGTCCAGCACTGCCTTGCCGCTCATCCGCCGCTGCCGGAAATCGGTCGTCAGGTCGAGCGAGACATGGGTGACGCGGGCGATGGCGGGCTGGGCATAGCTGTGCGCGTCGCGCGCCTCCGGGGTGAGCAGCACCGGGGCGACCATGGGTGCGGCATCGGCCTGCTCCGCCGCCTTGTCGCCGGAAGATGGCGCGCAGGCGGCCAGCGCCAGCACGGATGCGGCAAGACAAAGCTTTGAAAGGGAAAGAGCGTTCACGGGCACGGGGATCACCATCGATGGGGGAAGATGGCGGGATGCTAGCGCGATGCGGCGCGGCGGTGAACCCTCTCGCTAAATCCGGGCGGCATGCATAGATTGCCGCCATGCTGAATCTATCGAGACATCGCCGGACCGCCGTTCTGGCTTGCCTGACCGTCCTTGCCGCCTGCTCGCGCGGCGCCAGCATCGACGATGAACTGGCCGACATGGCGAAAAGCGACGCGACCCACGCGACGCAGGGGGAGGAGATGCCCCGCTATGGCGCCAGCGCCCAGCCGGTGCGGGTGGGCGAGGCGGGGGACCGCTTCCCGGCCTGCGGATCGACCGGACAGGTGACGAAGCTGGACGAAGGCGCGGCGCTGCCGGTGCGCGATGCGCCGTTTGAAAGCGGCAAGACGGTGGACCAGCTGGCGAACGGCGATTCGCTCTATGTCTGCACCCGCTCGCTCGACCAGAAATGGCTGGGCGTGGTGTATAGCGAGGCGCGGGCGCTTGATCCTGCCTGCGGCGTCTCCCGCGTCGGGGTGGACCGGGGCAATTATGCCGGCCCCTGCCGATCCGGCTGGGTTTCGAGCGCCTTCGTGCGGCTGGTGGGATAAAAGTGCCCCGGCGGCCTGTTGGTGGGTGATGGCCGCCGGGGCGACGTGCTTATTTCAGCACGTCAATCGATGCGCCGAAATTGATGTGATAGGGCTGGCCGCCCATCACGATGGCCGGCACGGACTTGACGCCCGCCGCTTCCGCCTCCGCCACGCGCCTGGGCTGTTCGCCCAGATGGACGATCTCCACCTGATAGCGGGCGGGGTCGATGGCGGCCGCCACGGCCTGTTCCGCGTCCACGCAGACGGTGCATCCGGCATGATAGAAAATGGCTTTGTCGGCCATGGTCGTTGCTCCTTCTTGCTCGGCCGCGATAAGTAGCGACTCGATACATTATCGATGCCAGCAACGGCGGGCTTGAGCAAATGGTTTTTAGTCGATACTAAAATGTCATGACCGACCGGCTGACCGAGATGATGACCCGCGCCGCCCGCCTGATCGCGGGGGAAGGGCATAGCGACGGGCTGAAACCCGTGCAGTGGCAGGCGCTTCGCTATCTGGCGGCGGCCAACCGCTTCTCGCGCACCCCCGGCGGGCTGACCGCATGGCTGGGCCAGACCAAGGGCACCGTGTCGCAGACCATCGCCGCGCTGGAGCGTAAGGGGCTGGTGACGCGCGCGGACGACGCAGAGGACAGGCGGCTGGTGCGGCTGGCGCTGACCGCGCGGGGCCGGGCGCTGCTGGATGCGGCGCCATCCGGTGTTGCCGCCGCCATGCTGGATGGATTGTCGGCACAGGAGCGGCGGGCGCTGGAGCCGCTGGTCCGCCGCATGTTGACCGGGCACCTTGCCCGGCGCGGCCAGCGCGCCTTCGGCCAGTGCCGGGATTGCCGCCATTTCCGCCCCGGCCAGGGCGGCGCGCATCGCTGCGCACTGCTGGACGTGCCGCTGGACGACGGCGATGCCGAGGCGATCTGCATGGAGCAGGAAGCGGCGTGATCTGGACGATCGACGCGCTGCTCACCGGACGCGCCGTCCCGTTCGGCGTGGATGGCGAGCCGAGCGCAATCGGCAAGACGCCGGTGGACCGGCCGCTGCGCGTCGGCCCGATGGGGATAGAGGGGGACGAGCAGGCGGATCTCGTCCACCATGGCGGGGTGGACAAGGCGATCCACCATTATCCGCGCGATCATTACGCCTTCTGGCGTGCGCGGCTTGGCCCGGATTCGCTGCTGAACGGGCCGGGCGCGTTTGGTGAGAACATCACCACCACCGGGCTGGTGGAGGCGGGGCTGTGCATCGGTGACAGGCTGCGGCTGGGCACCGCGCTGGTGGAGGTCAGCCAGGCGCGCCAGCCCTGCTGGAAGCTCGGCCGCCGTTTCGGCATAGAGAGCGTGCCGGCAACGGTGGTGAAGACGGCCTATAGCGGCTGGTATTACCGGGTGATCGAGAATGGGCTGGTGGCGGCGGGCGACCGGCTGGAGATGGTCGACCGACCCTTGCCGCAATGGCCGGTCGACCTCGTCTTTCGCCTGTTGATCGGCGGCACGGCGAAGCGGGAGCCGGCACTGGCCCGCGCGCTCGCCGCCCTGCCGCAGCTTTCCGTCACCTGGCGGAAAAGGGCCGCCGCGTTCAGCGGTTGAAACGGCCCTTCGTCTCCGCCTTTTCCTTCAGCAGCGGCGCAACCTTGAAGCCGTGCTTTTCCAGCCCGGCGACGATCTTGTCGCTGCCCTCCAGGTCCGCCCAGAACATCGGGCCGCCGCGATAGACCGGCCAGCCATAGCCATAGACCCATACCACATCGATGTCGGACGCACGCTGGGCCATGCCTTCGGCCAGGATCAGCGCGCCTTCGTTGACCATCGGGTAGAGCGTGCGCTCGACGATCTCCTCGTCGCTGATCGCGCGTTTCACAGCGCCTGTCTTGGCCGCGAAATCCTCGATGATCGCCTGCACCTCGGCGGACGGGCTGGGGCGGCGCTTGTCGTCATAATCGTAAAAGCCCTTGCCGGTCTTCTGCCCCCAGCGGCCGACCGCGCACAGCGCGTCGCGGACATTCTCGATCCGCGTCGGGTCCCGGTGCCAGCCAATATCCACGCCGGCCAGGTCGCTCATCTGGAACGGGCCCATCGGCATGCCGAAATCGGTGTGCACCTTGTCCACCTGGGCGGGCGTGGCGCCTTCCATCAGCAGCTTCATCGCCTCCACCTGCCGGGGCATCAGCATGCGGTTGCCGATAAAGCCGTCGCACACGCCGGCGACCACCGCGACCTTGCCGATCGTCTTGGCCACGCCCATCGCGGTCAGCAGCACGTCCGGCGCGGTCTTTGCGCCGCGCACCACCTCCAGCAGCTTCATGACGTTGGCAGGGGAAAAGAAGTGCATCCCCAGCACGTCCTGCGCCCGGCCGGTGACGGCGGCGATCTCGTCTATGTTCAGATAGCTGGTGTTGGACGCAAGGATCGCGCCCGGCTTGGCGATCTTGTCCAGCCGGGAAAAGACATCCTTCTTCACGTCCATGTTCTCGAAGATCGCCTCGATGACGAGGTCGCAATCGGCGAGGTCCTCCAGCTTCAGCGTCGGGGTGAGCAGGCCCATGGCCGCTTCCACCTGCTCCGGCTTCAACCGGCCCTTGGCGGCGGTGGCCTCGTAATTCTTGCGGATCACGCCCACGCCACGGTCAAGCGCCGCCTGCTCCTGCTCGACGATGGTGACGGGAATGCCGGCGGAAAGGAAATTCATCGAAATGCCGCCGCCCATGGTGCCGGCGCCGATCATGCCGACCTTGCGGATCGGCCGTGGCTTCACATCGTCGCCGATGCCGTCGATCTTGCCGGCCTGTCGCTCTGCGAAGAAAATGTGGCGCTGGGCGGCGGATTGCGCGCCGAACATCAGCTTCATGAATTCCTGCTGCTCGAAGGCGATGCCTTCGTCGAAGGGCAGCCGCGTCGCCGCCTCGACGCAGGCGATGTTGGCGGCGGGCGCGTCAAACCCCTTGAAGCGGCGGGCGTTCGCCTCCGCAAAGGCGGGGATCGCGGCGGGATCGCCCTTCACCGGCTGCGCGCGCGAGGGGCGCGGGCCGCTGGCGATCATCTCGCGGGCGAAGGCGATGGCCTCGTCCGCCAGGCTGTCCTCGCCGGCCAGCCGGTCGACCAGGCCGATCGCCAGCGCCCTTGCGGCGGGAATGGGCGTGCCGGTGGCGCACATCTCCACCGCCGCCTCGATGCCCGCGATGCGCGGCAGCCGCTGCGTGCCGCCCGCGCCCGGCAGCAGGCCCAGCTTCACTTCCGGCACGCCCAGCTTCGCCGACGGCACGGCGATGCGGTAATGACAGCCGAGCGCCGTCTCCAGCCCGCCGCCCAGCGCGGTGCCGTGGATGGCGGCGACGACCGGCTTGGTGCAGGCTTCGATGGTGTTCACCACCTCCGGCAGCATCGGCGGCACCGGCGGCTTGGTGAATTCAGTGATGTCCGCGCCCGCGAAGAAGGTGCGCCCGTCGCAGCGGATGACCACCGCCTTCACCGCGTCGTCGGCCAGCGCCTCCTTGATTCCCGCGTCCAGCCCCTGGCGCACCGCCGCGCCCAGCGCGTTGACCGGCGGGTTGTTGGAGATGATGACGAGCACGTCGCCATGGCGTTCGGTGGTGATGACAGACATTGCGGTCCTTTCGGGATGGTGGGGCGCGTCAGGCGGCGGTCTTGCCGGTTTCCTGTCGCGTGACCGGGTGAGATGAAGAGAGGCCGCCATCGACGGCGATGGCCTGGCCGTTGACATAGCTGGCTTCGTCGGACGCCAGGAACAGCGCCATGTTGGCGATCTCGTCCGGCTGGCCGGCGCGGCGCAGCGGGTTGAGGCGGCCGATGCGGTCAGTGACGCCCTTTTCCGCCGCATAGTCGAAGGCGCGCTGGGTCATGCCGGTCTGGATCAGCCCGGGGCAGATGGCGTTGACGCGCACATTTGTGGCCGAAAGCTGCTGCGCCGCCGTCATCACCAGATTGATGACGCCCGCCTTCGACGCGGAATAGGCCGGGCACCCCGCGCCTGAGCGCAGCCCCGCGACGCTGGCGGTGCAGATGATCGACCCCTTGCCGCGCTTCATCATTTCCGGCGCTGCATGTTTGATGACGAGGAAGGGGCCGATCAGGTTGGTCCTGAGGATCGCCTCCCATTCCGCCACGCTATGGTCGAAAATGCCGGTCAGCCCGCCGGAAACGCCGGCATTGGCATAGGCGACGTCCAGCCCGCCGTGCCGCGCCACCGCCGCGCCGACCAGCGCCTGCACATCCTCCTCGCTGCCCGCGTCGATCCGCATCGCATGGGCGGTGCCGCCGGCCTCCGTGATCATCGCCGCCGTTTCGTCCACGCCCGCGCTGATGTCCCCGATCACCAGCCGCGCGCCTTCCGCCGCGAAACGCAGCGCCGTCGCCTGGCCGATGCCGGATCCCGCCCCGGTGACGATCGCGCTCTTGCCGTCCAGCCTCATATCGTTCCGCCTTCCTATTCCGCGCCCGCCAGCACCGCGAAGCGCCAGCTCGCTGCCGCCAGATGCGGCACCCGTTCCGCCATCGCCGCCGCCTGCGCGCTCGATGCGGTGCCGTCGATCACCCGTTTCTTGATGCCCTGGACGATGCCGGTCAGCCGGAACAGATTATAGCTGAAATACCAGTTGAGGTCCGGCAGCCCGCTCCGCCCGGTCGCGGCGCAATAACGCGCCACCGCCGCGTCCAGCGTGGGGATGCCCAGCGCGTCCAGGTCAAGCCCGGCAATGCCGGATCGGCCCTCCGGCTGCGTCACCCAGTTCATCAGCAGATACGAGAAATCGGCCAGCGGATCGCCGAGCGTGGAAAGCTCCCAGTCGAGCACCGCCGCCACTTTTGGCGCGTCCGCCGAAAAGATCAGGTTGTCGATGCGGTAATCGCCGTGGACAATGGTGCTGCGGTCCTGCGGGGGCAGGGTGCGCGGCAGCCAGTCGATCAGCCGGTCCACCTCAGGGATCGTCTCCGTTTCAGCCGCGCGATATTGCTTGGTCCAGCGCGCCACCTGCCGCTCGAAATAATTGCCGGGCTTGCCGTAATCGCCAAGGCCGACCGCCGCCGGATCGACGGCGTGGAGCGCCGCCATGGTGTCGATCATCGCCTCATAGATGCCGCGCCGCTCGGCGGGCGCGAAGCCGGGCAGCGATCCGTCCCAGAGGTTGCGGCCCTCCGCCAGGCCCATGACGTAGAACATCGATCCGATCACGCCTTCGTCCGTGCACAGCCCATAGGGCCGGGCGACGGGAAATCCGGTGGGGTGCAGCGCCGCGATCACCCGATATTCGCGGTCCACGGCATGGGCGGACGGCAGCAGCGGGCCAAAGGGCTTGCGGCGCAGCACATAGGCCGCGCCCGGCGTGTCGATGCGATAGGTGGGGTTGGATTGGCCGCCCTTGAACTTGGACAGGCGGATCGGCCCGGCGAAGCCCGCCACATTGGCCGCCATCCATGCGGTCAGCCGCGCCTCGTCCAGCCGGTCCTTCTCCGGCACCTCGGTGGTGCCGACCATGGTGGATTGGGCGTCGATGGTCATGCGAATGTCACCACGGACCGGGTGGAATCGCCCTTGCGCAGCGCCGCGAACGCATCGTTGATCCGTTCCAGCGGAATCCGCTCGGCGATGATGCTGTTCAGGTCCAGCAGGCCGCGCATGTAAAAATCGACCAGCCGGGGAATGTCCACCGGGAAGCGGTTGCCGCCCATCAGCGCGCCCTGCAGCTTCTTGCTGGCAAGCAGGTCGAGCGCGGACAGCCCCACCTTATGGTCCAGCGGCATCATGCCCAATATGGTCGCTGTGCCGCCGCGCCTCAGCGTCGCCACGGCGAGATCGCCCGATGCCGGCCGCCCCACCGCCTCGATGGCGTGGTGGACGCCGCCCCGGGTCAGTTCCACCACCTCCGCCGCCGCCGTTTCGGATGCGGCGTCGATAACGTCCGTCGCGCCCAGCTTCAGCGCGAGCGCGCGCTTCTCCGGCACCGGGTCTATCGCCACGATCCGCCCCGCCCCGGCGATCCGCGCGGCATTGACCGCCGCCAGCCCGATGCCGCCGCAGCCGACCACCGCCACATTTTCGCCCGGCGAGATGGCGGCGGCATGGAAGATCGCGCCAGCGCCCGTCGTCACCGCGCAGCCGATCACGCAGGCGCGGTCCAGCGGCATCGCCGGATCGATGGCGACGCAGGCATGTTCGTGGACCAGCATCTGTTCCGCATAGGCGCTGAGGTTCAGCATCTGGTGGACGGGCGTATCGCCCAGCATCAGGCGCGGCGGCTGGCCCCTGGCGCGTTTCAGCCCGGCGTCGGTGCAGAGCGAAAGATGGCCGGTAACGCATTGTTCGCACTGGCCGCAAAAGGCGCTGAGGCAGGTGACGACGGCATCGCCCGGCTTCACCATGGTCACTTCGCTGCCCACCGCCTCGACGATGCCGGCGGCTTCATGCCCCGGAATGGTCGGCATCGGGTGGGGATAGGCCCCGTCGACGAAATGCAGGTCGGACCGGCAGACGCCAACGGCCGCCGTGCGGATCAGCACCTCGCGCGGGGCGGGGTCGGCAATCCGGACATCCTCGATGGTGAGGGGATCGCCGGGCCGGGAGAGGATGGCGGCCTTCACCGCCCGGACGCGGCCCGTGCGGCGGCAATCGCGTCGCGCCCGCCATACTTGCCGAACTCGATCCGCGCGACGGCGCGGTTGTGCACCTCGTCCGGCCCGTCCGCCAGCCGCAGGGTGCGGATGCCGGCATAGGCCTTGGCCAGCCCGAAATCCTCGCTCACCCCGGCGCCGCCATGCGCCTGGATGGCGTCGTCGATGATCCTCAGCGCCATGCGCGGCGCGGCGACCTTGATCATCGCGATCTCGGCCTGCGCGGCCTTGTTGCCCGCCTTGTCCATCATGTCGGCGGCCTTGAGGCAGAGCAGCCGGGTCATCTCAATGTCGATCCGCGCCTCGGCTACGCGCTGTTCCCAAACGCTATGTTCGGCGATGGCCTTGCCGAAGGCGACGCGGGACAGCAGCCGCCGGCTCATCTTGGCGAGCGCCTCCTCCGCCGCGCCGATGGTGCGCATGCAATGGTGGATGCGGCCCGGCCCCAGCCGCCCCTGCGCGATCTCGAAACCGCGCCCTTCGCCCAGCAATATGGCATCGGCGGGCACGCGCACGTCCTTCAGCTCGATCTCCATATGGCCGTGCGGCGCGTCGTCATAACCGAATACCGGCAGGTGGCGGAGCACGGTGATGCCCGGCGCGTCCATGGGCACCAGGATCATCGATTGCTGGGCGTGGCGCTGCGCGCCGAAATCCGTCTTGCCCATCAATATGGTGACGGCGCAGCGCGGGTCGCCCGCGCCGGAAGACCACCATTTGCGGCCGTTGACGACATAATCGTCGCCGTCCCGCTCGATCCGCGTCTCGATGTTGGTCGCGTCGGACGAGGCGACGGCTGGCTCGGTCATCAGGAAGGCGGAACGGATCTCCCCCTCCATCAGCGGCTTCAGCCAGCGGTCCTTCTGCGCGCGGGTGCCGTAGCGGTGCAGCACCTCCATGTTGCCGGTGTCCGGCGCGGCGCAGTTGAACACCTCCGACGCCCATTCGATCCGCCCCATCTCCTCGGCGCAGAGCGCATATTCCAGGTTGGTCAGGCCGGGGCCGTCGAAGGCGAAGCTGTCATCCACCGGCGCGTGGCCGGAGGAAGGGGGCATGAACAGGTTCCAGATGCCCGCCGCCTTCGCCTTCGCCTTCAGCTGCTCGATCACCGGCAGCACTTTCCAGCGCCCGCCCTCCGCCTGCTGGGCGCGGTAGGCGTCCATGCCCGGCCGAACCTCCGCCTCGATGAAGGCGCGCACGCGGTCGCGCCAGTAGCTCTGCCGTTCGGTGGGGTTGAAATCCATGGTGCGAGACTCCGTCTATGGGGCCGATTGTGTCAGGCGGCGGGGCGAAATTCCAGCCCGGAACGCGCGGAATTCCTCATATTTCCCGTTCTTCCGCCGCCGCCGTTACGGCAAGCTGGCGCAATCGCCGTTCATGGTCTTCGCGACCAAAGGGGAAACGGGTGTAGCACCATGCGCCGACCAGCCCGAACAGCAGGGTGAGCGCCGCGAAGGACAGCGCCAGCCGGTGAATCACCTCCGTCGCCACGCCGCCGGGCTGCGCGTCCGCGGGAAAGCCGATCCACGCCAGCAGCGATCCGGACAGGAAGATGCCGATGCCGGTCACGCATTTCTGCATGAAGAAATAACCGGCGAAGAACAGCCCCTCATTGCGCTTGCCGGTGCGCGCCTCCGATGCCTCGGTCACGTCCGCCATCATCGACGTGGTGAGGATCATCACGCACACGCCCGCGCCGGTGGAAAGGCCGACCAGCAGCAGGAACAGCGGCATCGCCAGCGGCGTGCCGTTGGCCGGGAACAGCCCGGCGACGCGCAGCCAGTAGGGCAGCGTGCCCAGCACCATCGCCAGCACGGCGCACAGCGCGGCGGCATCCTTCTTGCCCAACAGGCGCGAAAGCGCGGGAACGCAGAGAAAGGCGATCACCACGCCGCCGAACAGGGTGATCGCGTATATGACGAACGCCGCCTTGGGAAATTCCCAGACATAGAGCAGCAGGTAATTGGCGAGGGCGAAGGTGATGCCCTGATTGGCATAGGCGAAGATGCCGGCCGCCATCAAAATGAGGAACGGCCGGTTGGCGAGGGTGTGGCCGATCGCGCGGAATGTGGCGCCCAGCGGCAGCCGTTCCGGCGCGCTGGCGGGCAGGCGGGCGAGCAGCCGGTGGGTGCCGATGGCGGAGATCAGCACCGCCACCAGCATCAGCACCGCGCCCACGGCGGCGAAGCGATGATAGCCCGCCGGGTTGAGCTGCCCCACCGGATAGCCCGGCCCCGGCGTCAGCAGCACTCCGAAGGCGAGGACCAGCATCAACAGCCCGCCCGCCCAGCCGAACAGGAAGCGGTAGCGCAGCACCAGCGTGCGCTCATGATAATCGCGGGTGATTTCGGGCGCGAGCGCTAGTGACGGCACTTCGTAGCAGGAAAGCACCGCGCGCACGAGGATGGAGACGACGATCAGCCAGGCGAAGACCGCGCCCTGGCTGGCGGCCGGCGGGTTCCACAGCGCGATCCACACCAGCGCGATGGGGATGGCGGAGGCATAGAGCCACGGGTGGCGGCGGCCCCATCGGCTGTGCGTCTGGTCCGAAAGATGCCCGACCACCGGGTCGATCAGCGCATCGACGAGCAGCGCGATCATGATCGCCAGCCCCACCTGGTCGGCGGGCAGGCCGATCACCTGATTGTAGAACAGCAGCAGGAAGACGGAAAAACCGTTGTCCTTGATGCCATAGGCGACCGCGCCGAAGCCGTAGGCCAGCTTGGTGCGGAGCGGAATGGCCGTCATCCGGCGCGCCTATTGCGCCAGCGCGCCCAGCGCCTCGAACAGGCCCGGCGTCTGCGGGTCCCAGCTATGCTTGGGGCCGATCTGCATCCCGCCGTCCACCAATATATGGGTGCCGGTGATGAAGGACGCGTCCTCGCTCGCCAGAAAGGCGACGGCGGCGGCAATGTCCTCGCCTTTCCCGGCGCGGGCGACCGGCTGGGTGGTGGCGGCCAGCGCGGCGATCATCTGGTCCGCCATCGCCTTCTTCTCGCCTTCCAGTCCCACGGCGGAGGTGAAGATGTTGGTGGTGATGAAGCCGGGGCAGACCGCGTTCACCCGGATGCGCGATTTGGCGAGGTCCGCCGCGGCGAGCTTGGTCAGGTGCAGCACGCCCGCCTTCGCCACCGAATAGGCGGTGGGCGCGGCCCCGGTCTGCGTTGCGGCGACGGAAGCCGTGTTGACGATGGCACCGCCGCCGCGCTTCGCCATCAACGGTGCGGCATGGCGGATGCCCAGCGCAACGGAGCGCAGCAGCAGCGCCATGGTGGCGTCCCACGCCTCGGCGCTGATCTCGTCGATCGTCTCGCGCGCGCCGCCGGCGCCCGCATTGTTGAACAGGATGTCGACGCCCGAATCCGCGTCTGCGGCGGCGAGCAGCGCCTTGATGTTCGTTTCCGAAGTCACGTCGGTGCGCAGGAAGCTGATCGCCCCGCCGGACGCATCGGCCAGCGCCGCGCCGCCCGCCTCGTCGATATCGCCGATGAACACGCGCGCGCCCTCGCTCGCGAAGCGCAGCGCCGTGGCCTTGCCGATGCCGGATGCGCCGCCCGTCACCACTGCCGTCTTGCCGTCGAACCGCATCCTCGTCTCTCCTGTCGCTTGCCGCCAGTCTATGGCGCTCCGGGCTTCGGTCAACGGCGGTGCGCGCGCCGCTACGGAACCCGTGCCGCATCGCCCCATGGCCGCGAATCGCGCGGGCGGCGGCTCTTGACGGCACCGCCGATGCGGCGTCAATCAAAGGAAAATCGCGGGACGAACCATGGCTTTGGACAGCGAAACTTTCGATGCGTTGATCACCACCATCCGCCGTTACGTAACGGAAAGGCTGCGCCCGCTGGAGGCGCAGGTGGAGGCCGACGATTCGGTGCCGGACGCGGTGATCGCCGAAATG
Source organism: Sphingomonas sp. SCN 67-18 (assembly GCF_001724715.1). Taxonomy (GTDB): domain Bacteria; phylum Pseudomonadota; class Alphaproteobacteria; order Sphingomonadales; family Sphingomonadaceae; genus SCN-67-18. Next base: position 29,471 of record NZ_MEFG01000013.1, on the reverse strand, counting down.
CGGGCGATGGGCCTGTTCGGCCTGTCGATCGACCCGGAATATGGCGGCATCGGCCTCACCATGGAGGAGGAATGCCGCGTGGCGATGGAGCTGGGCCGCACCACGCCCGCCTTTCGCTCCGCCTTCGGCACCAATGTCGGCATCGGCAGCCAGGGGCTGGTGATGGCGGGCACCCCCGCGCAAAAGGCCGAATGGCTGCCGCGCATCGCCAGCGGAGAGATCGTCACCAGCTTTGCGCTGACCGAGCCGGATGTGGGGTCGGACAGCGGCGCGGTGAAAACCCGCGCGGTGCGCGACGGCGACGTCTATCGGCTGACGGGCACGAAACGCTTCATCACCAATGCGGACCGCGCCTCGCTGTTCACGGTGATGGCGCGCACCGGCGGCGAGGGCGCGCGCGGCGTCTCCGCCTTTCTGATGCCGGCCGACCTGCCGGGGGTCAGCATCGGCGAACCGGAACGCAAGATGGGCCAGAAAGGCGCCAAGGTGGCGGATGTGGTGCTGGACGACGTGCCGGTGCCCGCCGCCAACATGCTCGGCGCGGAGGGCGAGGGGTTCAAGGTGGCGATGCGGGTGCTTGACCGGGGGCGGCTGCACATCGCGGCGGTCTGCGTCGGCGTCGCCGGACGGCTGATCGCCGATTGCGTCGCCTATGCCGGCGGGCGGGTGCAGTTCGGCCAGCCGATTTCCGCTTTCCAGCTCATCCAGGCGATGATCGCGGATTCCAAGACGGAGGCCATGGCCGCGCAGGCGCTGATGCTCGACGCGGCCCGGCGCAAGGATGCGGGTGATCCGATCACGCTGGAGGCGGCCGCCGCCAAATATTTCGCCAGCGAGATGGTGGGCCGCGTCGCCGACCGGGCGGTGCAGATATTCGGCGGGGCTGGCTATATCGCGGATTACGGCATCGAACGGCTCTACCGCGACGTGCGGCTGTTCCGCATCTATGAAGGGACAAGCCAGATCCAGCAGCTCATCATCGCGCGCGAAACCATCAAACAGGGCGGCTGACGCCCGGCAACGGAGACGATCATGGATACCAGCAAGCTGTTCTCGCTCGAAGGGCGCACCGCGCTCGTCACCGGCGGGTCGAAGAATATCGGCAAATGGATCGCCGCCGGCTTCGTCGCCCAGGGCGCGAAGGTCTATATCTCGTCACGCAAGGCCGATGCCTGCTTCGCCACGGCGAAGGAACTCGGGCCGAACTGCATCGCCCTGCCGCAGGACGTGTCGACCGTGGCCGGGTGCCGGGCGCTCGCCGCCGCCTATGCGGAGCGGGAGCCCGCGCTGGACATCCTCGTCAACAATGCCGGCGTCGCGTGGGGCGAGCCGTTCGAGGTGTTTCCGGAAAAAGGCTGGGACAAGGTGATGGACCTCAACCTGAAATCGCCCTTCTTCCTGCTGCAGGCGCTGCACGGCCAGCTGAAGGCGGCGGGCAGCGCCGGCCGCCCCGCCAAGGTGATCAACATCGCCTCGATAGACGGGATGCGGCTGAACCCGTGGGATACATATAGCTATCACGCGTCCAAATCCGCGCTCATCTACCTCACCAAGCGGCTGGCGGCGCGGCTGGTGCGCGATCATATCAACGTCACCGCCATCGCCCCCGGCGCCTTTGCGTCGGACATGAACCGCGCGGCGCGCGACCATGGCGATGCGGTCGCCAAGGCGATTCCCGCCGGGCGGATCGGCGCTGAGGAAGACATGGCGGCGGCGGCCATCTACCTGGCGTCGCGGGCGGGCGATTATGTGATCGGCGACACCATCACGGTGGACGGCGGCCTGGTCCACGCGCATGTCGGCGTCAGCATCGACGCATAGTCATGTGGCGGCGCGACCCCGCACCGCGACGAGCCTCAGCGCACCAGCAGGATGTTCATCCGCGCGACGGCGATGGGGCGGGCGCGGTCGTCCTGCCAGGCGGTCGCCTCGATATTGGCGATGCGGTTGCCCAGCCGCGTGATCGCACCCACCGCGCGGGTGTCATGGTCGCGGCCGCCGCGCATATAGTCCACCGTCACCGTGATCGGCTTGATGCGCGGCCGGTCTCCATCGGAAAAGGCGCATTGCAGCGCGGCGATGGCGGCCATCTCCAGCAGCCCGCCGATCGCGCCGCCGTGCAGGAATCCGGGCCGCCCGATCACATCGTCATGAAAGGGCATCAGCAGCACCGGCGCGCCATCGTCCGCGCCGTCGATACGCAGGCCCAGCAAGTCGGCATAGGGGGGCAGGGCGATCATTGGCCCGTGTCTATGAACATATAGGTGCCGGCGACATGGGCGATCGGATCGTCCGGGTTGCCGTCATGCGCCTGTCCGCGGATGAACGCGACCGACCGGGTGATGCGGTAGCATTGCCCCCGGCCGATCACGGTGCGTTCCGGCGTGGCCGGGCGAAGATAGTCAACGCGCAGGTCAAGCGTCGCCTGCGCGCGGAACCGCCTGGAGCGGATCCAGATGCCCATGCTGGTCGCCATGTCCATCAACGTCAGGATCGGGCCGGAGGCGATGACGCCGCTCGCCGGGTCGCCGATCATGCGCGGGTCGTAATCCAGCGCCAGCTCCGCCCAGTCCTCGCCATGCGCGACATAGCGGATGCCCAGCGCGCCGTTATGGCCCGCGCGCGTCATCGCGCTCACAAAGCGGCGGGGGTCGAACCCGGATGCGTCGTCATCCATGCCGCCGCTCTAGGTGGCCGCGCCGCGCCGGGTCAAGCATCGGGCGAGGCGGCTTGTCGGCGTGGGTCCGCCCGCGCTATCGGTTGCAGAATAAAACCGGGAGTGGAGCGGCCATGCACCCCAGCCATCACGCGCGGACGACCCCGGACAAAGCGGCGATCATCGTCGCGGAAACGGGCGAGACGGTCAGCTATGCCCAGCTGGACGCCGCGTCCAACCGCGCCGCCCACCTGTTTCGCGCGGCCGGGCTGAAGGCTGGCGACACGGTGGCGCTGTTCATGGAGAACAGCCCGCAATTTCTGGAGATCGCCTGGGGAGCGCAACGCGCCGGGCTGTATTTCGTCTGCGTCTCGTCGAAACTGACGGCGGCGGAGGTGGACTATATCCTGGCGGACAGCGGCGCGCGGATGCTGGTCACCTGCCCGGCGCTGGCGGGCGTGGCGGGCGCGCTTTGCGCCCCGGTGGCCCGCTACACGCTCGGCCCCGCGGCCGCGCCCTTCCGGTCCTGGACGGATGAAGCCGCCGCCCTGCCGAGCAGCCCGATTGCCGATGAGAGCGCGGGCACGGACATGCTCTATTCCTCCGGCACTACCGGGCGGCCCAAGGGCATCCGCCTCGCGCTGCCCGATCCGCCGGTCATAGACGCGCCCAACGGGCTGACCGTGCTGGCGCAGATGCTCTACGGTTTCGGGCCGGACAGCATCTATCTGTCGCCGGCCCCGCTCTATCACGCCGCCCCCCTGCGCTGGACGATGACCGCCCAGCGGCTGGGTGGAACGGTGGTCATCATGACCCATTTCGACCCAGAGGCCGCACTGGCCGCCATCGCGCGCCACCGGGTGACGCACAGCCAGTGGGTGCCCACCCATTTCGTCCGCATGCTGAAGCTGCCTGAAGACGCCCGCGCGGCGCATGATCTGTCCTCGCTCAAGGTGGCGATCCACGCCGCCGCGCCCTGCCCGGTGCCGGTGAAGCGCGCGATGATCGCATGGTGGGGGCCGGTAATCTTCGAATATTATGCGGGATCGGAAGGCAACGGCCTGACCGCGATCAATTCGGCTGACTGGCTGGCGCATGAAGGATCGGTAGGCCGCGCCGTCCACGGCATCGCGCATATCTGCGACGAGGCGGGCGATGAGCTACCGCCCGGCGCGGAAGGGCTGGTCTATTTCGAAAGCCCCGGCCAGTTCCAATATCATAACGATCCGGCCAAGACGGCGGAGAGCCGCAACCGCCACGGCTGGACGACGCTGGGCGATGTCGGGCGGATGGACGCTGAGGGTTATCTCTACCTCACCGACCGCAAAAGCTTCATGATCATCTCCGGCGGCGTGAACATCTATCCGCAGGAGATAGAGAATCTCATCATCACCCATCCCGCCGTCGCCGACGTGGCCGTCATCGGCGCGCCGCATGACGAGATGGGGGAACAGGTGGTGGCGGTGGTCCAGCCCGTCGCCATGGCCGATGCGGGCGATGCGCTGGCGGCGGAGATCAGCGCCTTCTGCCGCGCCGGCCTGTCCGCGGTAAAGCTGCCCCGGCGGATCGATTTCGTCGCGCAACTGCCGCGCCACGCCACCGGCAAGCTCTACAAGCGGCTGCTGCGCGACCGCTATTGGGGCAAGGGCGAAACGACGATCGTGTAATGGCGCGCAATGGGAGCGAGTGGAATGAATGACCGTGTGACGATCCGCTTCGAAGACGGGATCGCCGATGTGCGGCTGAACCGGCCCGACAAGATGAACGCGCTGGATCCGGCGATGATCGCGGGCATAGAGGGCGCGCTGGCCGCGCTGCGCGGCATGGCCGGGCTGCGCGCGGTGGTGCTGTCGGGCGAGGGGCGGGCGTTTTGCGCCGGGCTGGACATGGCCAGTTTCGCCACGGTGGGCGAGGGGACGGACCTGATGGCGCGCAGCCACGGCGTCGCCAATCTCTACCAGCATGTCGCGCTGGGCTGGCGCGAACTGCCGGTGCCGGTGGTCGCGGCGGTGCACGGCGTCGCCTTTGGCGGCGGCTTCCAGATCATGCTGGGCGCCGACATCCGCATCACCGCGCCCGACACCCGCCTGTCGATCATGGAGATCCGCTGGGGGCTGGTGCCGGACATGTCCGGCGTCGCGCTGATGCGCGGCCTCGCCCGCGACGATGTGGTGCGTGAATTGACCTATAGCGGACGCCAGTTCGATGGCGGCGCTGCGCTCGGCTACGGCTTCGCCACGCGCCTGTCGGTCGATCCGCATGGCGAGGCGCTGGCGCTGGCGCGCGAGATCGCATCGAAAAGCCCCGATGCGGTGCGCGCCGCCAAGCGGCTCTACAACGGCGCCGCCGATCTCGACCAGAACGCCATACTGCTCGCCGAAAGCGCCGAGCAGGCCGCCGTGCTGCGCCAGCCGAACCAGATAGAGGCGGTTATGGCCAATATGGAGAAGCGCGCGCCATCCTTTCGGGATTGAAACGAAAAAGACGGTAAACGGCGGCGGTTACGATCATTAACCAGTGACTTACAGCTGGTGCGCTACTATGTGCGCGTCATTGTCCTTGTATCGGATATTCGCTCATGCCGCGTATCGCTTCCGCCGCCGCCGCGCTTCTTGCGCTCAGTCTCGCCTTTCCGGCGCACGCTTCTGAAAAGCTGACCGATTATTCGGTGCAGACCAGCGGGGATTATTCCACCCGCGGGGGCAATGAAATCTATGGCAAGGTCGCCGTCGGCGGCAATGTCAACGCCAATGCGGACCGGATCGGCACCAGGCTGACGAAGGCGGATGGCGGCACGCCGGGCCTGATCGTGCTGGGTGATCTGAACTATGCCAACAGCACGCTTTCCTATGGCGACGTGGTGTATGGCGGGGCGAACAAGAACCCGCGCTACAACCCCATCGCCACGCCCAACGGCACCACCTATCAGGGCAAGGGGCTGGCCTTCGACGCGATGAACGCGGCCGCCGCCAGCACTTCGGCGCTGTTCAAGGGCATGGAGACGAACGGCCTGTTCACCAGCCAGTGGGGCACCGGCGTGCTCACCGCCACCACGGCGGGGCTGAACGTGTTCGCGATGACCGGCAAGGAGTTCGATTCGCTCCACCAGCTGAATTTCGTCGGCAAGGCCGGCGACATCGCGGTCATCAACATCTTCGGTTCGGTGTCGGACCACGTCAATTTCAACCTGGGCAACTTCACGGTCGATTCCGTGCTGTTCAACTTCGTCGACGCGACGCGCGTGCAGTCCAACGGCATCAACTGGCAGGGGTCCATCCTCGCGCCCAACGCCATCGTCTCGCTGGAAGGCGGGTCGGTGTTCGGCAGCGTGGTCAGCAAGGCGTTCGAGAGCGCGGGCGCCACGGTGCGCGGCAACAGCTTCAGCCATGTGCCGTCCGCCATGGCGGTGCCGGAACCGGCGAGCTGGCTGATGATGATCCTGGGCTTCGGGCTGGTCGGGCTGCTGGTCCGCCGCCGCCGCCGTCGCGCGGGCATCGCCCACGCCTGAAAAAAAGAACGGCGCCCCTGGGGGACGCCGTTCAGTCCGGTTCGCGCGAGTCGTTCTAGCGGGCGAGCATGAATAATCTGTGATGCGCGGCACAATGCCGCAGATCAGCCTCGTTTCACGCCGTGCGCGTGCAGCGCCGCGCGGAATTCGTCAGTGATCGTCCGGCTGGACGCGGGGCCGGTGAGCACCAGCGTGGTGTCGCACGTCGCCACGCAATGCCCGCCCTGAAAAGCGGCGGACAATATGGTCCATGACCGGTTGCCCACATCGCCGATGCCGCTGGCGATGGTGACGTCCGCCGGGAAATAGCATTCTTCCAGATAATTGATCGCCACCGCCGCGATCAGCCAGCGCTGGTCGTCCCGCTTATGGGTGATGAGCGTGCGGTTGAACCGCACCCGGCCGTTCTCGAACAACCCCGCCATGGCGACATTGTTGATGTGCCCCATGGGGTCGAGGTCCTGGAAACGGGTCTGGGACGCCTCGCTGAACGGATAGCTTTCCAGCGCCAGCCGCCATGGTTCGGGTCGCGCCATGTCAGCGCGGCGCCATGCGGATGGCGCCGTCCAGCCGGACGTCCTCGCCGTTGAAATAGCCATTCTCGATCATTGTCATGGCAAGATGCGCATATTCGGCCGGGTTGCCCAGCTTTTTCGGGAAGGGCACGGACGCGGCCAGCGCCTCGCGCACCTTTTCCGGCAGGCCGGCGAGCAGCGGCGTATCGAAGATGCCGGGCAGGATGGTGTTGACGCGAATCCCTTCGCCCATCAGGTCGCGCGCGATCGGCAGGGTCATCCCCACCACGCCGCCCTTGGATGCGGAATAGGCGGCCTGGCCGATCTGCCCGTCCTCCGCCGCCACCGACGCGGTGTTGACGATGGCGCCGCGCTCGCCGTCTTCCAGCGGCTCCAGCGTCATCATCCCCGCCGCCGATTTGGCGATCATGCGGAAGGTGCCGATCAGGTTGATCTGGATGATGAAATTGAACGCATCGAGCGGGAAATGCTTGATCGACCCGTCTTCCTTTGATCGGCTGGCCGTCTTGATGGCGTTGCCGGTGCCCGCGCAGTTGACCAGCACGCGCTCCTGCCTATGGGCGGCGCGCGCCTTGGCGAAGCCCGCGTCCACGCTTTCGTCGGACGTCACGTTCACTTCGCAGAACAGTCCGCCAATCTCCGCCGCCAGCGCCTCGCCCTTGCCGGCCTGAAGGTCGAAGATCGCCACTTTCACGCCCCTGGCGGCCAGCGCGCGGGCGGTCGCCGCGCCAAGGCCGGATGCGCCGCCGGTGACGACGGCCGAAATGGATGAATCGAGTTTCATGGGTCTGTCCTGTCCTTAAAGCCGTTCGATGATGGTGACGTTGGCAAGGCCGCCGCCCTCGCACATGGTTTGCAGGCCGTAACGCTTGCCCTGCCGCTTCAGCGCATTGACCAGCGTCGCCATCAGCTTGGTGCCGCTCGCGCCCAGCGGATGGCCGAGCGCGATCGCGCCGCCATGGACGTTGATCTTGGCCGGATCGCCGCCGACATGCTTCAGCCAGGCGAGGGGCACCGGGGCGAAAGCCTCGTTCACCTCGTAAAGGTCGATGTCGGCGATCGTCATGCCCGCGCGCCGCAGGGCGCGGTCGGTGGCGAACAGCGGCTCTTCCAGCATCACCACCGGATCGCCGCCGGTGACGGTCAGGTTGTGGATGCGCGCCATCGGGGTCAGCCCATGGCTTTTCAGCGCGCGTTCGCTGACGATCATCACGCCCGATGCGCCGTCGCAGATCTGGCTGGCGTTGGCGGCGGAAATCACCCCGCCCTCGGAAAGCAGCTTGACCGATCCGATGCCCTCCAGCGTCGCGTCGAAGCGGATGCCCTCGTCCGTGTCGTGGCGCACCAGGCCGTCGGCGGTCTCAACGTCCAGCGCGACGATCTCGTCACGGAACGCCCCGGCCTCGGTGGCAGCCGCCGCCCGCCGGTGGCTCTCCAGCGCGAAGGCGTCGAGCTGGTCGCGGGAAAAGCCGTATTTGCGGGCGATCATCTCCGCGCCCATGAACTGGCTGAACTGCACGCCGGGGTAGCGCGCCTCCTGGCGCGGGCTCTTGGCCTTGCCCAGCCCGGCCTGCGCGAACAGCACGCCGGTGGAGCCCATCGGCACCCGGGTCATCGATTCCACGCCCGCCGCGATGACGATGTCCTGCGTCCCGCTCATCACCGCCTGCGCCGCGAACTGCATCGCCTGCTGCGACGATCCGCACTGCCGGTCGATGGTGACGGCGGGCACGCTCTCGGGCAGCCTGGACGCGAGCACCGCGCCCCGGCCCACCTGAAATGCCTGCTCTCCGCCCTGGCTGACGCAGCCCATGATGACGTCCTCCACCGCGGCCGGGTCCACGCCGGTGCGGTCGACCAGCGCGTTCAGCACCTCGCCCGCCATGTCGGCGGGGTGCCAGCCGGCCAGCCGCCCTCCGCGCTTGCCCCCGGCGGTGCGGACGGCTTCGACGATATAGGCTTCGGCCATGGCCACCTCCTGTTTACGTAATGGTCAACTTGAGCCACTCTTGCTGCAATGCGCGCGCCACGGCAAGGGTGGGCGGCAAACGGCTGATCCGGCTGGAGGGAATGAAAGATGGAAGTCGCCCAGGCCGTAGCGTCGCGGCGCTCTGTTCGCGGATTTCTCGACCGGCCGGTCGATCCCGCCCTGCTGCGGGCCTTGGTGGAAAAGGCGGCGCGCGCGCCTTCAGGCGGCAATGTCCAGCCCTGGCATGTCGATGTTGTCGGCGGCGAGTCGCTCGCGGCGCTGAAGGCCGTGATGCGCGAAAGGCTGGCGGCGGGGGCGGCGGAAACGCCTGCCTATGCCATTTACCCGCCCGCGCTGACCGCGCCGTACCGCGATCGCCGCTTCGCGGTGGGGGAGCAGATGTACGCCCATATCGGCATCCCGCGAGAGGACAAGGCGGCGCGGCGGGCATGGTTCGCCCGCAATTTCCAGTTTTTCGGCGCCCCCGCCGCGCTGTTCTGCACCGTCGACCGGCAAATGGGCCCGCCGCAATGGTCAGACCTCGGCATGTATCTGCAAACGCTGATGCTGCTGCTGGTCGACGCCGGCCTGTCCTGCTGCCCGCAGGAATGCTGGGCAGTCTACCCGGATACGATCACCGGCTTCCTCGGCACGCCCGCGGACCGGATGCTCTTTTCCGGCATGGCCATCGGTTATGAGGACCCGTCCGTCCCGGCCAACGCGCTGCGCACCGGGCGCGCGCCGCTGGAGGAATGGGCGCGCTTCCGCTGGTGAACGGCGGTCCGGCCTAGAGCGAACGGCCGATCAGTTCCTTCATGATCTCGTTGGTGCCGCCGAAGATGCGGGTGACGCGCGCGCCGCGCCACATGCGGGCGATGGGATATTCGTTCATATAACCCGCGCCGCCGTGCAGTTGCAGGCATTTGTCCATCACTTCCCACTGCAATTCGGTATGCCACAGCTTGGCGGCCGCGCCTTCCTCCGGAGTCAGCTTCTTCTCATAATGGCGGTTCAACGCCCAATCGAGGTGCGCCCAGCCCACCTGCAGCTTGGTCTTCAGGTCCGCCAGCGTGAAGCGGGTGTTCTGGAAATCGAACACCGGCTTGCCGAATGCCTTGCGGTCCTTGGTGAAGGCGACGGTGTCGTCATAGGCGCGTTGCGCGGACGCCTGCGCCCCCACCGCGATGGACAGGCGCTCCTGCGGCAATTCGCTCATCAGGTAGATGAAGCCCTTGCCTTCCTCGCCCAGGCAATTGGTCATCGGCACCCGCACATCCTCGAAGAACAGCTCGGACGTGTCGGCCGCGTCCTGGCCGATCTTGTCGAGGTTGCGGCCGCGCTTGAACCCCTCGCGGTCCGCCTCGACGAGGATGATCGAAACGCCCTTCCACGCGGGCTGCACCTCGGTGTCCGTCTTGGCGCACACCAGGATCAGGTCCGCATTCTGGCCGTTGGTGATATAGGTCTTGGATCCGTTCAGGACATAATGGTTGCCGTCCTTCTTCGCGGTGGTGCGGATGCCCTGCAGGTCGGATCCGGTCCCCGGTTCCGTCATCGCGATGGCGCTGACCACCTCGCCGGAAACCATGCCGGGCAGCCATTTGCGCTTCTGTTCTTCCGAACCATAGGCGACCAGATAGTTGACGACGATGTCCGATTGCAGGCTGAAGCCCAGCGATACGCCGGCATAGGATATTTCCTCGTCGACGATGGCATTATAGCCGAAATCGAGGCCCAGCCCGCCATATTCCTCCGGCACGGTGGGGCTCAGCATCCCGACAGCCCCCGCCTTCACCCATATGTCCTTGTCGACGATGCCGGCCTCGTCCCAGCGCGCGGCATGGGGAATCGCCTCTTTCTGCAGGAAGGCGCGGACGCTTTCGCGAAACGCCTCATGCTCGTCGGTATAGGCGGTGCGGCCGGCAACTTGCAGCGTCATGGGCGTCCTCTCTCGCGATGTTCCGGCCCACATTGACCCGTGCTTTCCGTTCACGTCAAGTTTCCCGCGCGCCGTAGCGGCAAAGCCCTTCGACAAGATCGGGTCGATGGGGCTAGGGTGGTTTCGTTCGTACAATGATGTGCGGGGCACATGCCGGCGCGGCCGCCGCGACCAGGCTTTGGCCCAGTGGGATTGAAGGGATGAAGGCGTTGATGATCGACAGTTTCCGGCCGTTGAGGCTCACCGCGTCCGCGCTTCGGGACGATGCGCTGCACAAACATGGCCGCACCGCGCCGGGCGGCATGGGCTGGGAGGCGCTGTCATGAAGCTCGCCAGCCTGAAATCGGGCCGCGACGGCCGCCTGATCGTGGTGTCGGACGATCTCGCCTGGTATGCGGACGCCGGCCATATCGCGCCGACGCTGCAGGCGGCGCTCGACAATTGGGACGAGCTGGCCCCCCGGCTGGACAATCTTTCCACCGATCTGGCGCATGAGGTGATTCCCATGCGCCGCTTCCATGAGCGGGAGGCGGCGGCGCCGCTGCCGCGCGCCTATCAATGGGCGGATGGCTCCGCTTATGTGAACCATGTCGCGCTGGTCCGTCAGGCGCGCGGGGCGGACATGCCCGCCAGCTTCTGGGAAGACCCGCTAATGTATCAGGGCGGGTCCGACGATTTCCTCGGCGCGCGCGATGCGATCCCGCTGGCGGATGAAAGCTGGGGCTGCGATTTCGAGGGCGAAGTGGTGGTCGTCACCGGCGACGTGCGGCAGGGCGCGGGCCGCGACGAGGCGCTGGCCGCCGTCCGGCTGGTCGGCCTCACCAACGACGTGTCGCTGCGCAACCTGATTCCGGGGGAACTCGCCAAGGGCTTCGGCTTTTTCCAGTCCAAGCCGGCCAGCGCCTTTTCCCCCGTGTTCGTCACCCCCGACGCGCTTGGCGAATGGTGGCGCGGCGGCAAACTGCACCGCCGGCTGATGGTGGACCTGAACGGCCAGCCTTTCGGCCGGGCCGAAGCGGGCGAGGACATGACCTTCGATTTCGGCACGCTGGTCGCCCACGCCGCAAAGACCCGCAACCTGCGCGCGGGCACCATCATCGGCTCCGGCACCGTGTCGAACCGCGATGCGGACGGCGGGCCGGGCAAGCCGGTCGCGGCCGGCGGAGTCGGCTATAGCTGCCTCGCGGAAGTCCGCACGGTGGAAACCATCCTCTCCGGCCAGCCCGCCACGCCGTTCCTGAAAGCGGGCGACCGCGTCCGCATCTGGGCGGAGGATGACAGGCATCGCTCCATCTTCGGCGCGATCGACCAGCAGGTCGGCTAGGCCGGATCGCCATTCGGTTTTGACGGACCGCGCATGGCGGCCTTCCGCGCTCGCCGCGTTCGCGTGCCCTCGGCACGCTGCGCCACGGGTCGCGGAAGGCCGCCATCTCCTGAGCGGCGGCCCGCCCGGCTCCTCGCGCGCGGCAGGCGAATATCGAACGCCGAATTGCGCCGCCCAAGCCGTTGAATTAGGCTGCGGCGCAGGCTTTCCGGCGCGCGTCGGCATGGCGGCCGCAAACGGCGCGCGCTTCGCCTATTGAAATTTTATAACAATGGCCGCAGAGCGAAATCCGCGCGCGTAAGATGCGGTACTGTATTGTATGGGAGCCCGGATGTCTGGCGAGCCTGAACGACCGAATCTGAAGCCCTTGCGGCTTCATGTCCCGGAACCGAAATTCCGCCCCGGCGACAAGGCGGACTATAGCGATCTCACGATTCCCCCGGCGGGATCGGCTCAGCGTCCGCCGGTGGACGCCCCGGCCGCCGGCTTCCACGACCTCGCCTATGGGCTGGTCCGCGTGCTGGATGACCAGGGCAGGGCGGTCGGCCCCTGGGCGCCGCGCCTCTCGGCGGACAGGATGCGCGCCATGCTGCGCGCCATGGCGCTGACCCGCGCCTTCGACGAGCGGATGTACCGCGCCCAGCGGCAGGGCAAGACCAGCTTCTACATGAAATGCACCGGCGAGGAGGCGGTGTCCGTGGCCGCGGCCTTCGCGCTCCACCGCGACGACATGTGCTTTCCCTCCTACCGCCAGCAGGGGCTGCTGATCGCGCGGGACTGGTCGATCGTCGACATGATGAACCAGATCTATTCCAACACGGCCGATCGGCTGCAGGGCAAGCAGCTGCCGATCATGTATTCGGTCAAGGAATGCGGCTTCTTCTCGATCTCGGGCAATCTCACCACCCAATATCCGCAGGCCGTCGGCTGGGCGATGGCGTCCGCCGCCAAGGGCGACACCCGCATCGCCGCCACATGGTGCGGGGAAGGGTCGACCTCGGAAGGCGATTTCCATTCCGCCTGCATCTTCGCCAGCGTCTATCGCGCGCCGGTCATCATGAACATCGTCAACAACCAGTGGGCGATCTCGTCTTTCTCCGGCTTCGCGGGCGCGGAATCGACCACCTTCGCGGCGCGGGCCATCGGCTATGGCATTGCCGGGCTCCGGGTGGACGGCAATGACGCGCTCGCGGTCCACGCGGCGACGGAATGGGCGGCAGAACGCGCGCGCACCAATCAGGGGCCGACGCTGATCGAACATTTCACCTACCGGGCGGAGGGGCATTCCACCTCCGACGATCCGTCGCAATATCGCTCCGCCAACGAGGGGGCGGACTGGCCGTTGGGCGATCCCATCGCGCGGCTGAAGGCGCATCTGATCGGTCTCGGCGAATGGGACGAGGAACGCCACGCCGCGATGGACCTTGAACTCGCCAATGCGGTGAAGGCCGCCGCCAAGGAAGCCGAGGCCAACGGCGTGCTGGGCCACGGCCTCAACCAGCCGATGGAAACGCTGTTCGAGGGCGTGTTCGAACACATGCCCTGGCACCTGCGCGAACAACGCCAGCAGATGCTGGACGAAGCGAAGGCGGCCGGGCTGTGAGCGGCGAAATGAAGCGCATGAACATGATCCAGGCGATCAACAGCGCCATGGACGTCATCATGGACCGCGATCCGGACGTCGTGGTGATGGGCGAGGATGTCGGCTATTTCGGCGGCGTGTTCCGCGCCACCGCGGGCCTGCAGAAAAAATATGGCAAGACCCGGGTGTTCGACACGCCGATCACCGAATGCGGGATCATCGGCGTCGCGGTGGGCATGGGCGCCTATGGCCTGCGGCCGGTGCCGGAAATCCAGTTCGCGGACTATATCTATCCCGGGCTCGACCAGCTGGTGTCGGAAGCTGCGCGGCTGCGCTATCGCTCGGCGGGGGAATTCACCTCGCCGATCACGGTGCGCTCGCCCTTCGGCGGCGGCATTTTCGGCGGCCAGACGCACAGCCAGTCGCCGGAAGGCATCTTCACCCATGTCTCGGGCATCAAGACGGTGATCCCGTCGACGCCCTATGATGCAAAGGGCCTGCTGATCGCGGCCATCGAGGATAATGACCCGGTCATCTTCTTCGAGCCGAAGCGTATCTATAACGGCCCGTTCGACGGCCATTATGACCGGCCGACGCAGAACTGGTCCAACCACCCGGCGGGCGAGGTTCCCGAGGGCTATTACCGGATCGATCTCGGCAAGGCGAACATCGTCCGCGCGGGCGAGGCGCTGACCGTGCTGGTCTATGGCACGATGGTGCATGTCGCGATCAGCGTGTTCGAGGAACTGGGCGTGGATGCGGAGATCATCGACCTGCGCACCCTGCTGCCGCTCGACATGGAGACCATCGAGGCTTCGGTGAAGAAGACCGGCCGCTGCATGATCATCCACGAGGCGACCCGTACCTCCGGCTTCGGCGCTGAACTGTCCGCCCAGGTGCAGGAACGCTGCTTCTACCACCTCGAAGCGCCCGTCGAGCGCGTCACCGGCTATGACACCCCTTACCCGCACTCGCTCGAATGGGCCTATTTCCCCGGCCCGGTCCGCATCGGCGAGGCGCTCAAGAAGATGATGAAGGACTGATCGCATGGCACGTTTCACCTATCGGCTGCCCGATATCGGCGAAGGCATTGCCGAGGCCGAGATCGTCGCCTGGCATGTCGGCATCGGCGATGTCGTGGAGGAAGACGCCCGCATCGCCGACATGATGACCGACAAGGCGACGGTGGAGATGGAATCACCGGTGGCCGGCACCATCGTCGAACTGGCCGGCGCGGTGGGCGACGTGATCGCCATCGGGTCGACGCTGGTAGTGATCGAGACGGAGGGCGAAGCCGCCACGGAAGCGCCCGCCGCCGCCGCGCCGCCGCCAAAGCCGTCGCCTGAACCCGTCGCCCAGCCCATGCCGGAACCGGAACCGGTTCCCAAACCGCAACCGGCGCCCAAGGCCGAACCGCAAGCCGCACCCGTCACCATGCCCGCCGCCGCGCACCCCGTGCTCGCTTCCCCCGCCGTCCGCGCCCGCGCGCGGGATCTCGGGGTCGATCTGGCCCAGGTGAAGGCGCAGGGCGACCGCATCCGCCATGCGGATCTGGATGCCTTTCTCGCCTACGGGTCTGGCCAGGGCTATCGCCCGGCGGGCGGTTCAGGCCGCCGCGCGGACGAGGCGGTGAAGGTGATCGGCATGCGCCGCCGCATCGCCGAGAACATGGCGGCGTCCAAGCGCGCCATCCCGCACTTCACCTATGTCGAGGAAATCGACGTGACCGCGCTGGAGGCGATGCGCGCGGACCTGAACGCCAATCGCGGCCAGCGCCCGAAGCTGACCTTGCTGCCGCTGCTGATCGTCGCCATCTGCAAGGCGTTGCCGGATTATCCGATGATCAACGCCCGCTATGATGACGAGGCCGGGGTGGTCACGCGCCATGGCAGCGTCCATCTGGGCATGGCGACGCAGACCGATGCTGGGCTGATGGTGCCGGTGATCCGCGACGCGCAGGACCGCAACATCTGGCAGCTTGCGACGGAGATCGTCCGGCTGGCCGACGCGGCGCGCAACGGCAAGGCGAAAAGCGAGGAACTGTCCGGCTCGACGCTGACCGTCACCTCGCTGGGGCCGCTTGGCGGCATCGCGACCACGCCGGTCATCAACCGGCCGGAAGTGGCGATCATCGGCCCCAACCGGGTGATCGAACGGCCGGTGATCCGCGACGGAGAGATCGTCGCGGCAAAGCTGATGAACCTCTCCATCTCCTGCGATCACCGGGTCGTCGACGGCTGGGATGCCGCCAGCTACGTCCAGGCGGTCCGCAAGCTGCTGGAAACGCCGGTGCTGCTGTTCGCCGACTGATCGGCCGCGCCGGCCCCTAGCGGGTCAGCCGCTTGAACATCGCGCCCGCCGCCCGCCGCGCCACGCCCCGTGGCAGGAAGCGGATGGACTGGGCCATCACGCCGTTCATGAAGCCCGTGATCTTCACCGCGCGGTTCGCGTTCAGCGCGTCCATCCCGGCGCGGATCACGCCTTCGGGCGCGGCGGCGCGGCGGGTGCCGGTCTGGGTGTCCCCCGTGCCGGCGACGACCCCGAATTCGGACCGGGTGGGGCCGGGGCAGAGCGCGGACACGCGCACGCCCTTTGCCTTCACTTCCTCGTGCAGCGCCTCGCTGAAACTGAGCACGAAGGCCTTGCTGGCGAAATAGATCGACATCCACGGCCCCGGCTGGAAGGCGGCGGTGGAAGCGACGTTCAATATGCCGCCGCGCCCGCGCGCGATCATCGGCGGCAACAGCGCATGGCACAGGCCGACCAGCGTGGTGCAGTTGAGGTCGATCATCTCCTGCTGCCGGTCGACAGGCACGTCGATGAACGGGCCGCTGGCCCCGAAACCGGCATTGTTGATCAGCAGATTTGCGGTCATCCCCCGTTCCGCCAGCGCGGCGACGACGGCTGCCGGCGCATCCCGCCGGGAAAGATCGAATGGGAAGGATTCCGCCCGCACGCCATGCCGGGCGCGGATCTCCGCCGCCAGCGCGTCCAGCCGGTCGCCGCGCCGGGCGATCAGCAGCACCGCGTGCCCCTCCGCCGCCAGCGCATGGGCGAAATGCACGCCAAGCCCGGCCGACGCGCCGGTGATCACCGCTACCTCATCCATGGATCATCCTCCCTGCCTCGCGGCATTAGCGCCGCAACCGAGGCATTTGGCAAGTCACGGAATTTGCGCGCGGGCGGCATGAAGCGCGGGTGACGATTGCCTCATCATCGCGCTTTTCCGCGCGCGCCGGGGCGGCCGCCCGTGCGCGATTTGCGCAAGGCGCGGCGCGGGGCCGCTCAGGGCGCTGAAACGGCGCGGCGCTAGGCTGAGGCGACCACGTGATTTCGGGGGACGGAAACCATGGATATCAAGGTGATAAGTGCAGGTCGGGCGGCGCTGGCCCTGGCGATGATCGGCGGCGCGGCGCCTTCGCATGCCCAGCTGATCACGCTCAACCTGCTGAACGATCTGGTCATCGATCTGGGCGCGCAGGTGACCGTGAATACGGGCGACATCGCGGTCAACACCAGCGCGATCGCCAGCCTGAACCTGCTGGTCAACAACAACACGACGGCGATCAACATGGTCGACAACCGCGTCACCACCGTCGACAACCGGGTCACCGCCGTCGACAATCGCGTCACCGCGATAGACGCGCGGGTGGACAGCCACGATACCGCCATCACCAATCTGCAGGGGCAGGGCAGCTCCAATGCTGCGGCAACGGCGGCGCTGGCCGTACAGGTGGGCAGCAACAGCAGCGCAATCGGCACGATCAACGCCCGGCTCGATGTCGATGCGGCGGCGCTCGTCAGCCTCGACAGCCGGGTGACCGCCACGGAAACCGGCCTTGCCGCGCTGGCGGCGGGCGGTTCCGGCGGCGTCGGGCTGGTCGCGGTCGGGCCTGGAGGCGGCATCACCATCGGCGCGGGCGCGGGTGGAAATACCGTGTCCTTCGCCGGCACGGCCGGCGACCGGCGGCTGACCGGCGTGGCGGACGGCGTTGCCGCCAACGACGCCGCGACCATGGGGCAGCTGGCGGCGGCGTCGCAGCAGACGCTGGCCAGCGCGCAATCCTATACCGATCAGGTGGCGGCGGTGACGCTCAATCAGGCCAATGCCTATACGGACATGGCGATCGCGGAGAGCCGCAAGGCCATCCGGCGCGATCTCAACGCCATGGCGGCAAGCACCGCCGCGATTGCCGGCCTGCCCCAGTCCATCGTCCCGGGTGAAGGGATGGTCGGCGCGGGCATTGGCGGCCGGGGCGATTCCTTCGCGGTGGCGCTGGGCCTGTCCAAGGCGTTCCGCAGCCCGCATACGCCGGTGGTGAAGGCGGGCGCGTCGCTGGACACGCGACGCGGCGAAGTGACCTATAATGCCGCCGTGGGGTTTCATTTCTGACGCCCCTCCGGCGCGCCGATGCGCTATGATCGGCCGTTCGATCTGGCGGAGTGGCGTATCATGCGGATCATCGTCCTGCTGGCGGCGGCGCTGGCGTTGAGCGGATGCCTGGCGCGGACGGCGGTGGATGTCGTCACCCTGCCCGTCAAGGCGGTCGGCGCGGGCGCGGACGCGCTCACCACCAGCCAGGAGGAGGCGGACCGCAATCGCGGCCGCGAACTCCGCAAACAGGAAAAGCGCGAGGCGAAGGAACGCCGCCGTGAAATGAAGCGCGCCGCGCGCGACGACTGAACCGGGCCGCTCAGGGCGTGAGCAGGATGCCTGCCAGCGCCGCGCTCATCAGATTGGCGAGCGACCCGGCGATCAGCGCCTTCACGCCCAGCCGGGCGATCGTCGGCCGCTGGGTGGGGGCAAGCCCGCCCGTCACCGCCATCTGGATGGCGATCGAGCTGAAATTGGCGAAACCGCACAGCGCGAAGGTGACGATGGCTATGGTGTGCGGGCTGAGCGCCGCCTGCGTTTCGCCCAGATGGATGAAGGCGACGAATTCGTTCAGCACCACTTTCTCGCCAAACAGCCCGCCCGCGCTCAGCGCCTCGTTCCACGGCACGTTCAGCAACACCATCACCGGCGCGAAGATGTAGCCGAGCAGCAGCTGGAAGCTGAGTTCAGGATGGCCGAACCATGCGCCGATGCCGCCCAATATGCCGTTGGCCAGCGCCACCAGCGCGACGAAGGCCAGCACCATCGCGCCCACCGCCACGGCCAGCTTCACGCCCACCTGCGCGCCCTGCGCGGCGGCCATGATGATGTTGGCCGGCTTTTCCTCGTCATGGATGGCGTCGGTGAATTCGATGGGGTCGACTTCCTTGTCCTCGGGATTGTCGGGCATCATGATCTTGGCCATCAATATGCCGCCGGGCGCAGCCATGAAGCTGGCGGCCAGCAGATATTCGATGCGGATGCCCATCGCCGCATAGGCGGCCAATATGGTGCCCGCCACGCCCGCCATGCCGGATGTCATCACGGTGAACAGCTGGGCCGGGGTCAGCCCGGCCAGATAGGGCCGGATGACCAGCGGCGATTCGCTCTGCCCGACGAAGATGTTGGCCGCCGCGCACAGCGATTCGACCTTCGATATGCCGATCACCTTGCGCAGCCCGCCGCCCACCCATTTCACGACGAGCTGCATGATCCCCAGATAATAGAGGATGGAAACCAGCGCGGCGAAGAAGATGATGACCGGCAGCGCCGCGATGGCGAAGCTGTTGCCGCCCTGTTCCGCCGTCGCCAGCGGACCGAAGATGAAATCCGTGCCGGCGCGGGAATAGCCCAGCAGGTTGGATACGCCGCCCGCCAGCCAGCTTATCGTCGCGCGCCCGGCGGGCACGTAGAGCACCAGCACGGCGATGCTCACCTGCAGCGCGAAGGCCGCGCCCACCACGCGCAGGCGGATCGCCTTGCGGTTGGACGACAGCGCGTAGGCGACGGCCAGGATGAAGAGGATGCCGGCGGCGCCGATCAGGAATTTGGTCATGGCAGCTGCGAGCGGCCCCTTGCTCAGATGGTTGGCCCGGCCGGGCCGTCTTGGTGAATGGCCGTCCGGGCGCGGGCGGCACGGGCGCGACGATACACGGCTCGCTGAATAGTAAAAGCCCCCGCGCGCACGCAATTCGCCCTATAAGCGATTGATCGGGCGGCGCTCTCCCGCGCCCGTCCGCCGGCTCAGAACCAGGCGCGGATGCCCATCACGAAGCGCGTGGCTGCCGCCTTGTCCCCGTCCGCGCGGACATAGCGGGCGGTTTGCCCGAAGGCGCGGTCGTGCGACACGCCGATATAGGGCGCGAACTCCCGGCGGATCTCGTAGCGCAGCCTCAGCCCCAGCTCGACGCGCGACAAGCCCGCGCCGGTGCGTTCGGCAGGCCTGTCGCGGGCGGCGAGTTCGGCCTCCAGCCTGGGTTGCAGGATCAGCCGCCGGGTGATCCGCTGATCGGTCTCCGCTTCCACGCGGCCCAGCAGATCGCCCTTGTCCGACAGGAACAGCGCGCCGCCCAGTTCGAACCAATAGGGGGCAAGGCCCTCCACGCCCAGCGTCGCATAGCTGCGCCCGCCGCCCGGACGGAAATCCTGCCGCACCCCGGCCTGCAGGTTCCAATAGGGGTCGATCGCCCGGCTGTAGAGCGCCTGCACCTCGCCATGCGCGTCGCCGCCTTTCACCGCGCCGCCGCCTTCGGTCTTGATCGCCAGCCGGTGAATATCCCCGCCGAACCAGCCCTCCGCCGCCCAGCGATAGCCGTCGCCGCCGCGCCCGGCCTGCCATTCGGCCAGGTCGATCTGGACCAGCGAGAAGCGGCCGCCGCCATGGTGATGGCGCATCTGCGCGCGCGCCCGCGCCATGGCGGCGGGATCGTGAATGGCGTCGGCGGCATGATCGGTCGGCGGAGGCGGCGCAGGCAGAGTCGCCGGGGCAGGGGCGGACATCCGGTGTCCGGCATGGGGATCGGCCGCCGGCGTGGGCGTGGGTGAGGGCGAGGGCGAGGGCGTGGGAACGGGCGCGGGCATCCGGTGCGCGGCATGGGGATCGGCCGACGGCGGGGGCGCAGGCGTGGAAGCAGGCGCAGGTGTGGAAGCTGGCGCAGGCGCGGCCATATGATGCTCATGCTGCATCGCCATCGCCGGCCCGGCGCAGCCCAGCGCCGCAGCGGCGATCAGCGCGGCGCGGCGGCGCGCGGTGGTGCGGGTCATGCCGCCTCTCCCGGCCGCACGGTGATGACCTGCATCATGCCCGCATGCATGTGGTAGAGCAGGTGGCAATGGAACGCCCAGTCGCCCGGCGCGTCGGCGGTGATGTCGAACGTCACCTTGCCGCCCGGCTGGACGTTGACGGTGTGCTTGCGCGGCGCATGGTCGCCATGGCCGGTGACAAGCTCAAAGAAATGGCCGTGAATGTGGATGGGGTGGCCCATCATCGTGTCGTTGACCAGGGTGATGCGCACCCGCTCATCCTTGCGGAAGGGGATCGGGGCGGCGACCTCGCTCAGCTTCACCCCGTCGAACGCCCACATATAGCGTTCCATGTTGCCGGTCAGGTGGATCTCCATGCTGCGGCCCGGCGGGCGCGTGTCCGGGTTGCGCTCCAGCGCCACCAGATCGCGATAGACGAGCACCCGGTGCCCGGCATCCTCCAGCCCCTGTCCCGGCTCCCCGCTACGGTCCACCGGCATGGGCGATATGCTCTGCACGCCGGGGTTCAGCTTCACGCCCGGTGCGTTGGACCGGGCGCGCATCCCCATGTCCATGCCGCCATGGCTCATCGCGCCATGGCCCATAGCCCCCATGCCCATGTCCTTCATCGTCGCGAGCGGGCGGGGGCGGAGCGGCGGGACGTCCGCCGCCATGCCCGCGCGCGGGGCAAGCGTCGCCCGCGCCATGCCGGAACGGTCCATCGCCTCGCCCACCAGCGTGTAGGCGCGCGTCTCGTCCGGCGTGACGACGACGTCATATGTCTCGGCTACGGCGATCTGTAATTCGTCCACCGTCACCGGCCGCACCGCCAGCCCGTCGGCCTGCACCACGCGCATCGCCAGCCCGGGGATGCGGACGTTGAAAGTGGTCATCGCCGATGCGTTGATGATCCTCAGCCGTACCCGCTCGCCGGGACGAAACAGCGCGGTCCAGTTGTCGGCGGGGCCGTGGCCGTTGACCAGATAGGTGTAGAGCGCGCCGGTGACGTCGGCGATGTCGGTGGGGTCCATCCGCATCCGGCCCCAGGCCAGCCGTTCGCCCATCGGCTGGTCCTTGCCCGCCAGCAGCCCGGCCAGTGTCTGGCGATTGTGGTTGAAATAGCCGCCCTGCTGCTTGAGCTTGCGGAAAATGGCGTGGGGATGGACCGGGCTGAAATCGGACAGCACGATGACATGCTCGCGCTCGGCAACGATGGGATCCGGCCCGGCGGGGTCGATGACCAGCGGGCCGTAATGGCCGATCTGCTCCTGCAGGCCGGAATGGCTGTGATACCAGTAGGTGCCGGACTGGATGACCGGAAATTCGTAGGTGAAGGTGGATCGCGGCGCGATGCCGGGAAAGCTGATGCCGGGCACGCCGTCGAACTGGAACGGCACCAGCAGCCCGTGCCAGTGGATCGAGCTGTCCTCGTCCAGCCGGTTTTCCACTCTCAGCCGCACCTGCTGGCCTTCGCGCAGGCGGATCAGCGGGCCGGGGACGGTGCCGTTGACCGCGATGGCATGATGCCGCCTGCCGTCGATGGTCACCGCCTGATGCCCGATGCTGAGCGCGATATCCGTGCCGGACAGCGCCGGGAGGGTGGGAATGCCCGGCGATACCGGCAGCGCCCAGACGGGAAACAGGCCGGGCAGCGCCATGCCGCCGCCGGTCAGGGCAGCCGCGCTCAACATCGTCCGCCGGTCGATCGGCCGCCCCATCAGCACCCTCATAATCTGCGAAACGGAGCAGGGAATGGCGGAAAAGCGGCGGGAATCAAAGCAGCAGTTGCGCGGAATTTTGCGTTTGACCTTGACATGATGTCAGGCGTTAGGCTGTCCCCGCCAAGGAGATTGCCCCGTGAATGAAGCCGCATCCCACGCCTGTTGTTCCGGCGCGGCGCCGGCAATGGCCATCGACCCGGTCTGCGGCATGACGGTGGACCCGGCAAAGACGCCGCACCATGCCAGCCACCATGGCCGCGCGGTCCATTTCTGCGGCGCGGGCTGCCGGACCAGATATCTGGCAGATCCGGACCGCTATGATGAAGGCACGCCCCGGCCGCAGCCTGAAGCCGCGCCGGACGCCATCTGGACCTGCCCGATGCACCCGGAGATCCGCCAGCCCGGTTATGGCAGCTGCCCGATCTGCGGCATGGCGCTGGAACCCGAGGCGCCCTCGCTGGATGATGGCCCCAACCCGGAACTGGTCGATTTCACGCGGCGGCTGTGGGTGGCGGCGCTGCTCAGCGTGCCGCTGCTGATCGTATCGATGGGCGCGGATATGCTGGGGCTGCACCTGCTGCCCGCCGCGCTTTCGCCCTGGGTCCAGCTTGGCCTGACCGCGCCGATCGTGCTGTGGGCGGGCGCGCCCTTCTTCGCGCGCGGCTGGACGTCGCTGCGCACGCGCAGGCTCAATATGTTCACCCTGATCGCCCTCGGTGTCGGCGCGGCCTTCGCCTACAGCCTGGTCGCAACGCTTGCGCCCGGCCTGTTCCCGCCCGCCTTCACCGGCCATGGCGGGGCGGTGCCGGTCTATTATGAGGCGGCCGGGGTGGTGGTGACGCTGGTGCTGCTCGGGCAGGTGCTCGAATTGCGCGCCCGCGCCGCGACCGGCCGGGCGATCCGCGCCCTGATGGACCTTGCGCCCAAAACCGGCTGGCGGATCGGCGCGGACGGCGCGGAAACGCAGATCGCGCTGGCCGATGTCGTGGTGGGAGACCGGCTGAGGGTGCGCCCGGGCGAGGCGGTTCCGGTCGACGGGCTGGTCGTCGAAGGCCGCACCGCCATCGACGAATCGATGCTCACCGGCGAGCCCGCACCGGTCGCCAAACAGGCCGGCGCGGCGGTGACCGGCGGGACGATCAACGGCACCGGCAGCATCGTGATGACCGCCGGTGCGGTCGGCGCGGATACCATGCTGGCGCGCATCGTCCGCATGGTCGCCGAGGCGCAGCGCAGCCGCGCGCCCATCCAGGCGGTGGCGGACCGGGTGGCGGGCTGGTTCGTGCCGCTGGTGGTGCTGGTCGCGCTGGCGACTTTCCTGATATGGAGCATGGCCGGGCCGGAACCGCGCTTCGGCCATGCCCTGCTGAACGCGATTGCGGTGCTCATCATCGCCTGCCCGTGTGCGCTGGGGTTGGCGACGCCGATGTCGATCATGGTCGGCACCGGGCGCGGCGCGCGCTCGGGTGTGCTGGTGAAACATGCCGAGGCGCTGCAGGCGCTGGACAAGGCCGATGTGCTGGTCATCGACAAGACCGGAACGCTGACCGTGGGCCGGCCTGCGCTGATCGCGGTCGAGGCCGCGCCAGGGCAGGATGAGGCCGGCCTACTGGCGCGCGCAGCGGCGCTGGAGGCGCAGTCGGAACACCCGCTCGCCCATGCCGTGGTGAACGCCGCGGAGGCGCGTGGACTGGCCCGGCTGCCGGTGGAGGGTTTCGAATCCGTCACCGGCATGGGCCTGACCGGGCGGGTCGGCGGCGCGGCGGTGGCGGTGGGCAATGCCGCGCTGATGCGCCGCGCCGGGGTGCGTGACGAGGCGCTGGACGCTGCGGGCGACGCGCACCGGCGGCAGGGCGCGGGCGTCATGCTGGTGGCGGTGGACGGCGCCCTTGCCGGGCTGCTGGTGGTTTCCGATCCCGTGCGCGACTCCGCGCACGGCGCAATCGCGGCCCTGCGGCAGGACGGGATGCGCATCGTCATGCTCACCGGCGACAGCGCGGCGACGGCGCGGGCGGTGGCGGACAAGGTGGGCGGCATCGATGATGTCCGCGCCGGGCTGAGGCCGGAAGACAAGGCGCGCATCGTCGCAGAACTGCAGGCGGGCGGCGCGAAGGTGGCGATGGCGGGAGACGGTATCAACGACGCCCCGGCGCTGGCGGCGGCGGATGTCGGCATCGCCATGGGCACCGGCACCGACGTGGCGATGGAAAGCGCGGGGATGACGCTGACGCATGGCGATCTCTCGGCCCTCGTCAGGGCGCGCAGGCTGGCCCGGGCGACGATGCGCAACATCCGCCAGAACCTGTTCTTCTCATTCCTGTTCAACGGCATCGGCGTGCCGGTGGCGGCGGGCGTGCTTTATCCGGTGACCGGCCTGCTGCTGTCGCCCATGGTGGCAGGGGGGGCGATGGCGCTGTCGTCCGTCACCGTAGTCGCCAACGCCCTGCGGCTGGGGAGGACAAGGCTGTGAACATCGGCGATGCCGCCACCGCGACCGGCGTGTCGCAACGCATGATCCGCCATTATGAGGCGATCGGCCTGATCCCGTCTCCCGCGCGGCGCGGCAGCGGCTACCGCGATTATGCCGATAATGACGTGGCGCGGCTGAAATTCATCGCCAACGCGCGCGATCTCGGCTTTCCCATAGACGAGATCCGCGAATTGCTGTCGCTGTGGAGCAACCGGGACCGCTCCAGCGCCGAGGTGAAGGCGCTGGCGCTGGCCCGCGCGGCGGAACTGGGCCGCAAGGCGCGGGCGCTGGAGGCAATGCGCCGCACGCTGAGCGATCTGGCCAGAAGCTGCCATGGCGACGCCCGCCCGGATTGCCCGATCATCGACCGGTTGGCGCGGGGCGATCCGGCCTAGTTGCCGACCAGCGCGCGCAGGTCGATCAGCGCGCGCGCGGTGGGCAGACCGCTGGGGGTTGCGACATAGCGGGAAACCCAGACCGGGCCGAACTTGGCCTTGAACGCGCGCAGCCCCGCAAAGCCGTATAGCCGCTCGCCATTGCTGAACACCGCCGTGGCCAGCTTGGCCCATAGCGGCGCGAAGCGGCCGCCATGGATGCCGGAAAGCGGCGCAAGCCCAAGGTTGAACCGTTCATAGCCCTGATCGCGCGCCCACTGGATCAGGCGGACGAACAGATAGTCCATCGTGCCGTAAGGGGCGCCGGGCAGATGGCGCATCAGGTCCACCGATGCTTCCGCCCGGTCCTCGGTGCGCCACAGATTGGCGAAGGCGACGATGCTCTCGCCCCGGCGCACCACCGCGCAATCGAAACGGGCCAGATAGGCCGGGTCGAACCAGCCGAGGCTGAACCGCTTTTCATGCCCCGCCTTTGCCGCCAGCCACGCATCCGATACCGCGCGCAGCGCCGGGATCAACGCCGGCACCTCGGCTGCGGGGACGACATGGAAGCTAAGACCGGCGGCATCGGCGCGCCGCAGCGCATGGCGCAGCGGCTTGGCGCGCGGCCCGTCCAGCGAAAAGGCGTCGAGCGGCACCAGCGCCTCCTCGCCATATTTCATCGCGGTCAGGCCAAGATCGACGAGCAGCGGCAGCATCTCCTCGCTCACCTGATAGAAGCACAGCCGGCCATGGGCGGTGTCGCAGGCGGAACGCAGCGCCCACACCAGTTCGGACCACGCCTCCTGCGGCCCCACGGGGTCGCCCATCACCACCCAACTGCGCCCCTGCACCCGGTACATCAGGAAAGCGTCGCCGGCGGGCGAAACCAGAAACTGCTTGTCGCCGGTGAAGGCCAGCATGGCGTCGCTGCGGCTGCAGGCCGCCAGCGCCTGCCGCGCCACATCGTCCGGCAGCCGATCCAGCCCGTCGGCGGACGGCGCGCGCGACAGCAATTGCCAGAACAGGAAGGCGCCCAGCGCAATCCCGACGCCCAGGCTGGCGCGCAGGAAGCGCGGGGCATTGCCCTGCAGGGCGAAACGCCACCACAGCTCGTCGGAATAGGGGACATGCTTGTAGGCGAAGAAACCGGCCCACAGGCTGAGCGCGATGGCGGCGATGGCGGCGACCAGCCACGCGCTGTCCGGCAGCGCGGCGTTGATCCGCGCGCGCCGGTAAAAGGCCGGGCGGCAATATTGCAGCGCAAGCGCCACCACGGTCAGGATCGCCGCCTCCTCATAATCGAAGCCCTTGAACAGCGAAAAGAGGATGCCGCCGACAAGCAGCATCCGCGCGGTCTGGAAACCGCTTTCCAGCCGCGCCGCCAGCGCCGGGGCGGTCAGCAGCAGCGCGGTGCCGACCAGGCTGGCCGCGAAATGCGACGCCTCGATGAACGGCAGCGGGATGATGTCCGCAAGGTCGATCAGCCGGCCATGTTCCGCCGGCAGCGCGCCGGACATCAGCAGCACCATCCCGCCTGCGAAGACCAGCAGGGCGATGAGCGGCGGGGCCAGCGTCTGCCCCGCCTTGTCGACCAGCGAAAGGCCCCGGATGATGGGGCGGCGCAGGCGGCGGCCCTCGATCAACCCCAGCAGCAGCGCGGCAAGGCATAGCGGGGCCAGATAATAGATCATCCGGTACAGGATCAGCGCGGCGAACACCGTGCTCCGGTCGCCGGGCGCAAGCGCCAGGATCACCGCCTCGAACACACCCAGGCCGCCGGGGACATGCGCCAGCAGCGCGACGATCAGCGCCAGCGCATAGGCCAGGAAAAAACTCGCAAACCCGGCGGCGCCAAGGCCGGGCACCAGCACGAACAGCGCGGCGGACGCGGCCAACAGGTCGATGGCGGCGACTCCGATCTGCGCCGCCATCAGCCGGGGAGGGGGCACCGGCAGCGAGAATCGCCCGGCGCGCAATTCCGTCACGCCCCTGGCGCGGGCCGCCGCCAGCGCGCCGATGGCGGTCAATATGGCGATGCCGGCAATCCGTTCCGCCCCCGGCGGCAGCGCGAACGCGCCGACGACCAGCGGCTGGCTCGCGCCGATCAGCGCGACGGCGGCGACGGTGAACACGCCGCCCCAGAAGGCCGCGCTGGCGATCAGGCTGACACGGGCGACGTCCGCCACGTCCAGCCCGGCGGCGGTATAGACGCGGTAGCGCGCGGATCCGCCGGTCAACAGAGCAAGGCCGAGATTATGGCTGAGCGTATAGCTGGTGAACGATCCCAGCGCCGCCGTGCGCCATGGCAGCGGCCGCCCGATCGCGCGGAGGGCGAAGCTGTCATACAGGGTCAGCGCCAGATAGCTGAGCGCGGTGAAGCCGATGGCGGCGGCGATCCGCCATGGCGGCACGGCGTGCAGCGCCGCGCGCACGTCGCGGAAGCGCACCTCGGCCAGCACGGTGCGCAACGCCTCGAAGCCGAGCAGCGCGATCAGCGCCACCGCCGCGATCAGGATCAACCGGCGGTGCGCGCGCAGCCTCTCCGGCCACCCGGCCGATGCCGCCCCGGCGCTCATAGCCGCTTCCACAGCTGCGACTTGCAGAAGAACCCGCCGATCAGGCAGCCGGAAATGCGCAGCACATTCGGCTCGGTCAGCTCAATATGGGAAGAAAAGCTGCGCCCCATGTCCGGCACATAGACGCGGCCTACCCAGTTGCCGGATGCGGTGCGGCGATAATCGTTCAGCAATTGCAGGCCGATCAGCCGGTCCACCCCGCTCTCCCGTGCATCCGCCACCGCCTGCGGGCTGGCGCGGACGATGATGCCGCAAAGCCTGCGCGCGCAGGCCATTGTCTGTACGTCGATGGTGCCGTGCGGGTTCCGCCATATGCCGATGATCGGGTCGGCATCCGGCACGGCGGCGGCGGGCGCGGCGAACAGCGACGCTGCGATGCAGGCGACCAGCCAGCGGGCCATGGTCATTCCCCCGGAATCGGGGTGACGGCGCGGATCGCGCGGAACACGGTGGCGATCACCTGGTCGTGGTTCAGGAAATGGCCGCCCGGCAACACGATGCGGCGCGCATTGGGCTGGGTGACCCAGGGGCACAGGCTGTCGCTCTCGCGCGCGCCCTGGATGCAGGTGAGCGGCGCCCAGTCGATCGTCCGCACCGTATCCGGCCCATTGCTGTCCGGCGTGCCGCGATAGGCGATGCTGGTCGGGTCCGCGCGGAAGAAGACGGTCCGCCCCGGCACCACCAGCACGACCGCCGCGATCCGCGCGCGCAGCGGCTGCGGCAGGGTCGCCAGCCCGGTCTGCAATATGTCCGCGCCAAAGGACTGGCCGACGAGGATCAGGCGCTGCTTGCCGGTGCGGGCCAGAGTCGCGCGGACCGCCCTGTCGACAATCGCCTCCAGCTCGCCGCGGCTGCGGTGGGTGGCGAAGGCGGTGGACGAGCTAAGCCCGACCACGGGAATGCCGCTCCGCGCGATGGCGTTGGCCACATAAGGCCCCATGCCGAACCGCAGGCCCATGTCGCCGGACACGTAGAGCACGCCCACCTGCGCCCGTTCCGTGCCGACGGTGGGGAACAGCCTCAATTCGTTGCGGTCGAAAAAGCCGGCATAGGCCAGCAGCAGGGCAAGCGCCGCGGCGAGCAGCGCGAGGCCGAGCGCAACCCGCCCCCGGATGGTGTGGGGCAGCAGGCGGCGGCGTGGGGTTGGCGGCATCATCCGGCGGGAATAGGCGCAGGGCGCTGTCCGCCGCGTGGAAAGCGGGTTAACAATCGGTCATGTCGGGACGTCAGCGAGGCTGCAATCCATGGGTGGACGGATATTGGTGGTCGAGGACGATGCCAAGACGGCGGACTATATCGCCCGGGGGCTGGCGGAAGCGGGCTTCGTGGTCGACCGGGCGGACAATGGCCGGGACGGTTTGTTCCTCGCCACCGACAGCGCTTACGACGCGATCATATTGGACCGGATGATGCCGGGCATGGACGGCATGGCGGTGCTGAAGGCGCTGCGGGCCGCCGATGTCGCCACCCCGGTCATCCTGCTCTCAGCGCTGGGGTCCGTGGACGACAGGGTGAGCGGGCTGACGGCGGGGTCGGACGATTATCTGGTCAAGCCCTTCGCCTTTGCGGAACTGCTGGCGCGGCTGCATCTGGCGATCCGCCGGGGCGGGGCGGCCGCCGCCGCGCCGGACGCGGTGCTGCGCTGCGCGGACCTGGAGCTTGACCGCCTGTCCCGCAAGGTGCGGCGCGGCGGCGA